>NZ_JBMEZS010000082.1:0-540 GCF_048822555.1 Klebsiella sp. C283 | reverse complement strand
CTGCAGCGCCAGTAATGGCGCTGTGAATCAATTAAGGCGAGGTTGTCCCCACGCCGATGGTGTCACGACAAAAAGAACCGTTGCTGGCTGGTGATATACATCATCTGCATCCACATACGGCGCTATCCACAATGACGTTGTCTCCTCCCCTTTTCTTAATGGCCGGGGAAAATTACCTGGCGGTGTTGACGGTGACGTAAACGTTGACGCCACTACTGGTAAAGACATTTTCACTACCGGCAAAGACTGGAGCCTTTTCTCGGTTTCGAAATATGTTGCCTCATTCTTTGCCGTTGGATTATTTAGGTACACTGCACGTGCTCGATCTTTCTCCGCGGCCACTCTGGCCTGGGTCAGGTTGGACTGTGGCGGCAACGGGTACGAATTCACTGACGTGGTTCTGAAATTACCCTCAGCCAGTTGTGGCAACCCGGCCGCAGCCGGCTTTGCATCACTGCGTTCCTCTTTCAGCTTCGCTTTTTCATTTGCCTGCTCCATCGTCATACAGGTATCCGACGTCGTGGCATTACATTGAAATTC
>NZ_JBMEZS010000081.1:0-548 GCF_048822555.1 Klebsiella sp. C283 | reverse complement strand
GACGAATCGACCTTCACACGACGGATCTGCATGTACCTGAGGGACTAACGAAAAAAACAGGAGGATAAACAAAAATGATATTTTTCTCATTGATTATCCCTTCCCCTGTATTTTTCCCAGATGTTGTTTACACCATCGATTATTTCTTTCTGCTTTTTTAAATCCTGTCCCTTAGCGAAATCCTTCAGCACGTTGGAAATAAACTCCAGTCTGTAAACCTTCCGCCAGAACGAGTCCTCATCATGTGGTTTTAAAAGAAAAAGCTCATCCAAATCCTTTTCCATATCGCTGATGAGATGACTTGCTTTGCCTTCAACATACCGACAATACCGACTATTCTGTAATTCATAATCGTCAATTTTTTCTTTCAGAAGCCTTTCACATTCACGTCGGTGGTTAATTTCTTTATTTTGTCGAACCACCGTAAGCCACTGAACAACAATTAATGCTGCGAGAGTAATCTCAGTAATAGTCATATAATCACCTGACAAATAATCGTAATTCGGAATCGTACGGGTCAACGGACGGGAAACACCTCAATATTCAGC
>NZ_JBMEZS010000080.1:0-559 GCF_048822555.1 Klebsiella sp. C283 | reverse complement strand
GGACAAAATATGCAGCACCGACTCAGGGAAAAATATCGCCCGAAGTCCTGCTACTGCTTCGCTAATCCGCCAACCTGACGCCCTCCAGGCGGGTGGTGTCAGAAACCTGCAACACGGGTATGGTGAATAAACAACCTCTGCAACGCTGCGGAAAAAATACCTATCTTTTTGCCTCGCCAAATACTGAGAATTACGCGCGTGGTGTGGTCGATCGTATCGTGAATTTATCCAATGATACGAGTCGAAAAATAATTATCTGTAGCAACGATTAAATATCTCTCTATTTCCGCGCTATTATCTTGTGCTCTGCGAAATAATAGCGATGCTTCTTCTTTAGGGATATTAATGCGTTAGCGAAATTACGAAATTATTTCCGCCGCTGAGGACTTTACTCCCCATTTATTGCAACAATGGGTATGCATCTTGCCGGTTTTTGGGCTTGATGCGCTATATCATTAACACTTTGTTAACTTGATCTGGTTTATATGACAGCAAATTTGATATACAAAGAGGGATGATTGCCTGTATGGATGCTGCCCGACGTACCTTGCGCTATCTG
>NZ_JBMEZS010000079.1:0-595 GCF_048822555.1 Klebsiella sp. C283 | reverse complement strand
GGATGTAAACCATCCAACATATCCCGCCGGGCAATGCGTTATTACTGAAACTGTACTCCGCGCCATCCTTTCTGCTTTTTAAGGTACTTTTATGACAACTATTTTTCAGGCACCAGTTCCAAGCAATAACCCAGCGCTGCAGTATGCGGTGCCAGATAACCTCTTGAAAGGGTACGGGACGAAAGAGGGGACTACTGATGGGGTATATCTGTTCCGCCTCGATGACAAACGATCGTTTCCTCTACAGGCCGCGCCGACGAGCAATGCTGAAGGCGCAATCGTGAATCTGGCTGATAGTGTTAGCGCGCAGGCATCCCTTGGTGGCGACGTGTCTGCATTCGTGTGGAACGGAACACGTAAATCACTGGCGATGAACAGTAAAAGCGCACCGCGTTACCTGCAGAGCGCCAGTAACTTTATGGCCCGATTTGATGCCACCACCCACCCGTCGAAACTCCAGTATTTTGCGCTTGGAATGTACGTGCGTATTCCGTCAGCTGATGATTTTGTCGCGGTCAGTACCAACTACTCAGGTATCTGCGGGACGGCGGAATCCCTGACGCCGGCAAACGAGTTTGGCGGAATAGCGTTCACT
>NZ_JBMEZS010000078.1:0-610 GCF_048822555.1 Klebsiella sp. C283 | reverse complement strand
GCATACAGCTATATTGATCGGAGGTTTTTCATGCCTAGACACTATGAAATTGACTCAGCCTGGCGTGCGAGCATTAAGCGTGAGCCGAACGGTCGTCAGACAGTTACGACAGAAGCCTTTGTCAGCCAGCTTGCGCTGATTAATTTTCACTGGAGTTGTCGCCAAGCAAATCAGTGGATTGAAACCTACGTGACCGTTTTTAAAGACATTTCCACTCAGGAAGGAGAGAACCGGACATTCATGCTTTTTAACCCCAACGGAGGCCGTTAAAAATGGGTTTTCCATCGCCAGCAACCGACTACCAGGAAAACAGGCTGTCACTCGATCAGCACTGTAATACAGGAGCGCCGGGAGTATTCTTTTTTCGAAGTGATACCTACTCTTTCCGGGAAGGGATAAAGCCTGGTGCGCTGCTCATAGTAGATTTTGGGGGCACGCCCGTTGACGGGTCTTTGGTGCTCTGTGTCCTGGAACAAGAATTCAGGATCATGCGATTGCGACTACACCCCAAGCGGTGTCTCCAGGAACTCGATAAGCTGGATAACTTCAGGGCTATACCTGATGACGATGAGGACGGGTTGGAGGTCAGGGGGGTCATTACGCACATTGT
>NZ_JBMEZS010000077.1:0-637 GCF_048822555.1 Klebsiella sp. C283 | reverse complement strand
AGCAACACCTTCTTCACGAGGCAGACCTCAGCGCTATTCTGACCTTGCCATCACGACTGTGCTGGTCATTAAACGCGTATTCAGGCTGACCCTGCGCGCTGCGCAGGGCTTTATTGATTCCATTTTTTCTCTGATGAACGTTCCGCTACGCTGCCCGGATTACAGCTGTGTCAGCAGGCGGGCAAAGTCGGTTAATATCAGTTTCAAAACGCCCACCCGGGGTGAAATCGCACACCTGGTAATTGATTCCACCGGGCTGAAGGTCTTCGGTGAAGGCGAGTGGAAAGTCAAAAAGCATGGCCAGGAACGCCGTCGTATATGGCGTAAGCTGCATCTGGCAGTTGACAGTAAAACACATGAAATCATCTGCGCTGACCTGTCGCTGAACAACGTTACGGACTCAGAGGCCTTCCCCGGGTTAATCCGGCAAACCCACCGGAAAATCAGGTCAGCCGCCGCCGATGGAGCTTACGATACCCGGCTCTGTCACGATGAACTGCGGCGTAAGAAAATCAGCGCGCTTATCCCGCCCCGAAAAGGTGCGGGTTACTGGCCCGGTGAATATGCAGACCGTAACCGTGCAGTGGCTAATCAGCGAATGACCGGGAGTAATGCGCGGTGGAAATGGACAACAGAT
>NZ_JBMEZS010000076.1:0-697 GCF_048822555.1 Klebsiella sp. C283 | reverse complement strand
AAGTGTTTGTGGTGGCGAGATAACCAGAACGTCGCTGAAGGCAGAGGCTGACCTCACGCGTGATGCCATTTCCGTTGTATAGGTCGCCTCGTAGTCGGCATCGTAGCTGTACGCGCCGTTGACGGACTCCAGCAGGATGTTCAGGTTTGCCGCAAGAGGTGTGATCCCCTGCACCCATCCATCCCGGTTAAGCGTTGTCCACTGCCGCCAGGTGGAACCTCCTGTTCCCAGCTTGTTAACCCTGATGCCAGGTACGCTTTTTTTTAGCTCGATACCACAGAATGCTAAAGTTCCAGAAACCAGTGTTAGAGTGGCTGTCCAGTTGCCTGTCACAGGCGGTACGGGCAACTCAGTTCTGACTACACCCGCACCAGAAAGGGTAACCTGTGTCTCAGCAGTCTGGTCTCCCGTGACATTGTCCTTGTACTTGATTTTGATTACAGGGCTGACGCTGGAGCTGCCATTGTGGTAGATAGCCGCTGAGGTATCACCAGTCAGAGACTGGAATGCCATAGAGGCACCTGCGGTAGAGGTGATACCCTGCGAGCCAGCCGGTCCGAAGTTTGTAGCTGTGGGTGTCGTAACAGTCTCCTCAGTCCACGTTCCCGATTGAATCGCTAGAAATGCACGTCCTGGATGGGCAAAGTTACGGTTGTAACCAGCAAATCCGGCGCCTGCATCACCGAATCGGTCTTGC
>NZ_JBMEZS010000075.1:0-697 GCF_048822555.1 Klebsiella sp. C283 | reverse complement strand
CCAAGACCGATTCGGTGATGCAGGAGCCGGATTTGCTGGTTACAACCGTAACTTTGCCCATCCAGGACGTGCATTTCTCGCGATTCAATCGGGAACGTGGACTGAGGAGACTGTTACGACACCAACAGCTACAAACTTCGGCCCGGCTGGCTCGCAGGGGATCACCTCTACCGCAGGTGCCTCTATGGCATTCCAGTCTCTGACTGGTGATACCTCAGCGGCTATCTACCACAATGGCAGCTCCAGTGTCAGCCCTGTAATCAAAATCAAGTACAAGGACAATGTCACGGGCGACCAGACTGCTGAGACACAGGTTACCCTTTCTGGTACGGGTGTAGTCAGAACTGAGTTGCCCGTACCGCCTGTGACAGGCAACTGGACGGCTACGCTGACGCTCGTTTCAGGAACACTGGCGTTCTGTGGCATCGAGCTGAAAAAAAGTACCCCGGGTGTTCGTGTCAATAAATTAGGGACTGGCGGCTCTACCTGGCGGCAATGGACAACCCTGAACCGGGCTGGCTGGGTGCAGGGGATCACGCCTCTTGCGGCAAACCTGAATATCCTGCTGGAGTCCGTCAACGGTGCGTACAGCTACGATGCGGATGCTGAGGCGGGGTACACAACGGAGATGGCATCACGCGTGAGGTCAGCCTCTGCCTTCAGCGACGTTCTGGTTATCTCGCCACCACAAACACTG
>NZ_JBMEZS010000074.1:0-722 GCF_048822555.1 Klebsiella sp. C283 | reverse complement strand
AACCCGATCACCGATGTGTGCTGGCGCTGCATATTTCCTTTATCACTCGGCAGCGTGCAGGTTGGTAAAGGCGATCTGCCTGATACCAGCAATCCGGGTAGTCCCCTGCAGCTGTGTCCGGCGCCGCCACCGATTTTTGTTCGCCCCGGCCTGGCCATCGGGTACTGGGAGCCGATGGCCATGACGGACGTCAGCCGTTCGCCTGGCTGTATGGTCAATCTGGGGGGCTTCAGTATCAATCTCGGCAAGACCGGTATGGGGACCGCGAGAAAGGACGATAAGCAGGTGAACGGCGCTTTTTATCACGTTCACTGGTACAAGTACCCGCTGACCTACTGGCTGAACATCATCACCTCCGCAGGCTGTCTGGAAGGCGGAGACATGGATATAGCCTATCTGTCCGAGATTGACCCGACCTGGGTGGACAGCAGCCTCACCACCATTCTGAATCCGGAAGCCATCCTGTTTGCCAACCCCATCGCACAGGGGGCGTGCGCGGCTGACGCTATGGCCAGCGCGTTTCATATGCCACTCGATATTCTGTTCTGGTGTGCCGGCTCTCAGGGTTCGATGTACCCGTTTAGCGGCTGGGTAAGCAACGAGTCCAGTCCGCTGCAGTCCTCGTTACTTGTCAGCGAGCGCATGGCGTACAAGCTTCACCGGCAGGGACAAATTATGGAGAGCATCGGGAAGGACAAGGCGGTCTGCTATGAGTATCCGTC
>NZ_JBMEZS010000073.1:0-768 GCF_048822555.1 Klebsiella sp. C283 | reverse complement strand
GGTGATGCTGCCAACTTACTGATTTAGTGTATGATGGTGTTTTTGAGGTGCTCCAGTGGCTTCTGTTTCTATCAGCTGTCCCTCCTGTTCAGCTACTGACGGGGTGGTGCGTAACGGCAAAAGCACCGCCGGACATCAGCGCTATCTCTGCTCTCACTGCCGTAAAACATGGCAACTGCAGTTCACTTACACCGCTTCTCAACCCGGTACGCACCAGAAAATCATTGATATGGCCATGAATGGCGTTGGATGCCGGGCAACCGCCCGCATTATGGGCGTTGGCCTCAACACGATTTTCCGCCATTTAAAAAACTCAGGCCGCAGTCGGTAACCTCGCGCATACAGCCGGGCAGTGACGTCATCGTCTGCGCGGAAATGGACGAACAGTGGGGATACGTCGGGGCTAAATCGCGCCAGCGCTGGCTGTTTTACGCGTATGACAGGCTCCGGAAGACGGTTGTTGCGCACGTATTCGGTGAACGCACTATGGCGACGCTGGGGCGTCTTATGAGCCTGCTGTCACCCTTTGACGTGGTGATATGGATGACGGATGGCTGGCCGCTGTATGAATCCCGCCTGAAGGGAAAGCTGCACGTAATCAGCAAGCGATATACGCAGCGAATTGAGCGGCATAACCTGAATCTGAGGCAGCACCTGGCACGGCTGGGACGGAAGTCGCTGTCGTTCTCAAAATCGGTGGAGCTGCATGACAAAGTCATCGGGCATTATCTGAACATAAAACACTATCAATAAGTTGGAGTCATTACC
>NZ_JBMEZS010000072.1:0-820 GCF_048822555.1 Klebsiella sp. C283 | reverse complement strand
GGCACTGTTGCAAATAGTCGGTGGTGATAAACTTATCATCCCCTTTTGCTGATGGAGCTGCACATGAACCCATTCAAAGGCCGGCATTTTCAGCGTGACATCATTCTGTGGGCCGTACGCTGGTACTGCAAATACGGCATCAGTTACCGTGAGCTGCAGGAGATGCTGGCTGAACGCGGAGTGAATGTCGATCACTCCACGATTTACCGCTGGGTTCAGCGTTATGCGCCTGAAATGGAAAAACGGCTGCGCTGGTACTGGCGTAACCCTTCCGATCTTTGCCCGTGGCACATGGATGAAACCTACGTGAAGGTCAATGGCCGCTGGGCGTATCTGTACCGGGCCGTCGACAGCCGGGGCCGCACTGTCGATTTTTATCTCTCCTCCCGTCGTAACAGCAAAGCTGCATACCGGTTTCTGGGTAAAATCCTCAACAACGTGAAGAAGTGGCAGATCCCGCGATTCATCAACACGGATAAAGCGCCCGCCTATGGTCGCGCGCTTGCTCTGCTCAAACGCGAAGGCCGGTGCCCGTCTGACGTTGAACACCGACAGATTAAGTACCGGAACAACGTGATTGAATGCGATCATGGCAAACTGAAACGGATAATCGGCGCCACGCTGGGATTTAAATCCATGAAGACGGCTTACGCCACCATCAAAGGTATTGAGGTGATGCGTGCACTACGCAAAGGCCAGGCCTCAGCATTTTATTATGGTGATCCCCTGGGCGAAATGCGCCTGGTAAGCAGAGTTTTTGAAATGTAAGGCCTTTGAATAAGACAAAAGGCTGCCTCATCGCTAACTTTGCAACAGTGCC
>NZ_JBMEZS010000071.1:0-850 GCF_048822555.1 Klebsiella sp. C283 | reverse complement strand
CGTTCACCGGATGGCGCCGGCGTGATCCGCGCCGGGACCGCCGTCAGGCCAAATCGCTTGCTCAGTACGCCGTTCTGGTCGAAATAGATCCGGCTGTCCAGCGCTGCGGAGGTGTCCGGGATACTGCCACGCACCAGGATAATTTTGCTCATCAGGGTTTCCGGCACCTGACGCTTCATCCAGGCCAGCTGGTCGGCATCGTCTCCATTGATGAAGTACAGGGTCTGGACAAACGGTACGGTTTTAAGCGGGTTCACCACATCGCCCTTGCGGGCAAACACCCGCCCCTCATTGTCCTTCAGGTCTTCGGTCAGGCGGATGCTGGGATCAAACCAGCGCTGCTCGTATTTCTCCGCACGCTTAATGCCCTCCACCGGTGCCGGGCGCTGACTGTTCTCGATAACCCGCTGCTTAAACGCATCCATCGTCTGGTCCCACTGGCCAGAGGATTGCAGTGACTGCAGACGCTGCGTGATGAGCTGCAGCATGTCCTGCTCCCGGACGGGCCATAAATCCCCCCAGGTACCGAGATCAGCCGCCTGAGTCAGCGGCGATACCAGGCAGGCGGCGAGCAGACAGTCTTTCAGTCGTATCATTACTGTTCTCCTTTCATCCGGCGGGCAATGTCGTGCTGGATGTTGCGGGTCACATCGGGCGCGCCCTGAACCACGGCAGGTGAAACCAGAATGACCACATGATGCTGCTGCTGATACTCCGCCAGACTCTTCTCCAGCGCGTCGTTAAACCGGTCAGAGAGCGCTTTTGACTGCGCTTCTGTCAGCTGCTTCTGACTGACACTGTCCATAAAGCTGTCGAGCGTCTTCTTCATATCAAAAGCCACCACCCGCGG
>NZ_JBMEZS010000070.1:0-869 GCF_048822555.1 Klebsiella sp. C283 | reverse complement strand
GCTGGACCGATGGGTTGATTACCTTGATGGGCTGGTGGGTGAGGAAAACATAATTAAAGTGATCAAGAAAAGGAGCGCCTGATATGGCTATGTTATCCGTTGTGAAAAAAGAAGATCTTCAGTACATGCCTGAGCTTGACCGAATGATTCGCGAACCTGAATGCCGCGCTATGACTACGCTCTCAAACTCAACGCGTTGGCGCATGGAACAGGAAGGAAAATTTCCTAAACGTATTAAAATTGGACCTTCAGCTGTCGCGTATCGACTTTCCGAAATCCAAGCATGGGTTCGTGGAGAGTGGTACTCCCAGCAGTGAAGTATGTTTCCAAAAAGGGAGTTGCCTCCCTTTTATTATTCGTTATAGGAAATTAACTCGATCAGGATTACTACCAAAGGCAGTATTATGATACCTTCTCGCAATCTCACCCAATGGAGTATGTTTATTATTACAATCCATTATTCTTAGTTGCTTTTGTGAGTGAGATTGTAAATTTGGATGATTATATTTGTGTAAAAAATTCTTGTTGAAGATTAGATGCTCTAGTAGTGAGTAGCGTTCAATTAATAATTTATAAGGATAATACTGGTCGCCATTTTTGGCATGAGCACAATTAATAGCTAGTAAATATGTAATCTCACTATCCATATGAGCTCGTACAAGACTTGTGAATTTCTTTTTTCCACTAGTGTCAAAAGGATAGTATCCAGCATTATTGTCTATATATTTAATGACATGGTATAGAATCCTAAAATAGCTCCCATAAAAATCATCCATTTCATGCATGACTTCATTTTGTTGGTCAATGAACTGTTTGGAATCTGGAAAAGCATTGTTTTCTATTAAAAAAGAATGTGCATCAATAACTTT
>NZ_JBMEZS010000069.1:0-917 GCF_048822555.1 Klebsiella sp. C283 | reverse complement strand
CGATGTAAACCATCCAACATATCCCGCCGGGCAATGCGTTATTACTGAAACTGTACTCCGCGCAATCCTTTCTTCTTTTTAAGGTACTTTTATGACAACTATTTTTCAGGCACCAGTTCCAAGCAATAACCCAGCGCTGCAGTATGCGGTGCCAGATAACCTCTTGAAAGGATACGGGACGAAAGAGGGGACTACTGATGGGGTATACCTGTTCCGCCTAGATGACAAACGATCGTTTCCTCTGCAGGCTGCTCCGACGAGCAATGCTGAAGGCGCAATCGTGAATCTGGCTGATAAGGTCAGCGCGCAGGCATCCCTTGGTGGCGACGTGTCCGCATTCGTGTGGAACGGAACACGTAAATCACTGGCGATGAACAGTAAAAGCGCACCGCGTTACCTGCAGAGCGCCAGTAACTTTATGGCCAGATTTGATGCCACCACCCACCCGTCGAAACTCCAGTATTTTGCGCTTGGAATGTACGTGCGTATTCCGTCAGCTGATGATTTTGTCGCGGTCAGTACCAACTACTCAGGTGTCTGCGGGACGGCGGAATCCCTGACACCGGCAAACGAGTTTGGCGGAATTGCCTTCACTAACATTAACGGCACAAAGGCAATCAACGCCATTCGCGGCACTGATGCAGGAGCGCTGCGCACAGTAGCTGTCCCGGCAACTAATTTCCTGGGTAAAGTTTGCCTGGCGGTAGTGTACCGAGACGCTGCCGGGATGCATCTCTATGTTGAAGCGACCGACGGGACAAAAGCGTCTGCCATGACAGCCATTGCAAACGTACCACTGCTCACTACTAACATGACGACCCGCAGCCTCAAATTTGGCGTTACTGGTTTTTACTCTGGTAGTCTCGTCTATAAACACGAGTTTTTCGGGGGATGGTTGATCGACCTGGAAACTATCG
>NZ_JBMEZS010000068.1:0-930 GCF_048822555.1 Klebsiella sp. C283 | reverse complement strand
GGTCTCTGTGCCCGCACACCCGGTTAAGAGCAAAGCGCTGCCCAGAGGAATTAACAGCATTAATTCCTTCATATATTCACCCGTAATCTGTTTATTTTTTAAAAATCGATTTCCAGTCAGTCTTCCTGAATACTGCTTCTGCAAGATTATTAGCAGCCCTTACAAGCTCCTCATAAAGTTTGGGGTCTAAATAATTTGCAGATTGAGGTACAGTGTTAGGCTCCTTTTCTCCTGCTTCCTGTTCATTACGCAGGTACCCCCCTGACATCCTTCACCCGAGAAATCCCCTGCGGACAGGAGTCCTACGGAAAACCACAGCCATCCCGGTAAACACCACCGCCATCAGCAGCCAGAGCCAGAGAATATTATGCGTATAGCTCTGGTCGATATATGCTGCATACCCTGCCGCATCCGTACTGACGGTGGTGCAGTCTTCCTGTAAAACCGGAGGCAGTGGAGCGTTCACCGCATCACCATTAAGTTCTTTCGGCCCCGTGCAGTCCTGAATGACATATCCCTCCTGCTGCACAGACTCTACGGTTTTCACCAGCGTCTGGCCGAACGTGTACGGTCCCGTCCGGAACACCAGAACAACCAGTAACATCATCATGGCCAGCGGATAGACCACCGCACACTTAACCAGCCAGTGAGCCCAGCGCAGTGCTGACAGAACAGTAGTAATGAGAGACTTAGCCATTATTTTCCCCCTGCGGCGCTGCGCCCGGAGAGAACTCACGCGGATCAAGTTTGCCCAGCTTCTTCAGCATCTCGTCAGTATTGAATCCGTTCATACCGCCGCCTGACTGATGATGTGCATCAGCCTGCGGTGCCGGCTCCGCCTCCTGATTCTGAGCCTGCTGTTGCCCGTTCTTTTCCGCTTCCAGTTCTTCAATCGTTTTCAGCTGGAATCCATCCTGGAACACGACGGTA
>NZ_JBMEZS010000067.1:0-1018 GCF_048822555.1 Klebsiella sp. C283 | reverse complement strand
TTTTGTCGTTCATGAATCATCCTGGTCTGAAGAAAAGCCTGCGATGAAGGGCATTGCATCTTAAAAATTGCGGTAAATGATACCGTAAGATGCCTCCCCTGACACGCCAATATCGCAGCATTCAGGTTTGCATCATCCCCGTAATATCGACATGAGACAGACTGACACAACCTGGCTCGTCACTCGCTAAAAACCAATTATCTTAGTAAGACAGCATCCATATTAGCCATGGTGTAAAACTGCCGTAGGGGTAATGATGATCCATATATCACCCGTTCTGGTGTGTGAAGCTGACATGATCGGTAATGACTCCAATTTACTGATAGTGTTTTATGTTCAGATAGTGCCCGATGACTTTGTCATGCAGCTCCACCGATTTGGAGAACGACAGGGACTTCCGTCCCAGCCTTGCCAGATGTTGTCTCAGATTCAGGTTATGTCGCTCAATGCGCTGAGTGTAACGCTTGCTGATAACGTGCAGCTTTCCCTTCAGGCGGGATTCATACAGCGGTCAGCCATCCGTCATCCATACCACGACCTCAAAGGCCGACAGCAGGCTCAGAAGACGCTCCAGTGTGGCCAGAGTGCGTTCACCGAAGACGTGGGCTACCACCACCCTGCGTATCCTGTCATACGCGTAAAACAGCCAGCGCTGACGTGATTTAGCACCGACGTAGCCCCACTGTTCGTCCATTTCAGCGCAGACGATGACGTCACTGCCCGGCTGTATGCGCGAGGTTACCGACTGCGGCCTGAGTTTTTTAAGTGACGTAAAATCGTGTTGAGGCCAACGCCCATAATGCGGGCGGTTGCCCGGCATCCAACACCATTCATGGCCATATCAATGATTTTCTGGTGCGTACCGGGTTGAGAAGCGGTGTAAGTGAACTGCAGTTGCCATGTTTTACGGCAGTGAGAGCAGAGATAACGTTGATGCCCGGCAGTACTTTTGCCATTACGCATCACGCCTTCAGTAGCGGAACAGGAGGGACAGCAGACGGAGACTGAAGCCACGGGA
>NZ_JBMEZS010000066.1:0-1037 GCF_048822555.1 Klebsiella sp. C283 | reverse complement strand
CTGGCTAAAACCTACGGTGGTTCCGCTCGCGCATTCGACCAGATCGATAACGCGCCGGAAGAAAAAGCTCGTGGTATCACCATCAACACCTCTCACGTTGAATATGACACCCCGACTCGCCACTACGCGCACGTAGACTGCCCGGGCCACGCCGACTATGTTAAAAACATGATCACCGGTGCTGCGCAGATGGACGGCGCGATCCTGGTTGTTGCTGCGACCGACGGCCCGATGCCGCAGACTCGTGAGCACATCCTGCTGGGTCGTCAGGTAGGCGTTCCGTACATCATCGTGTTCCTGAACAAATGCGACATGGTTGATGACGAAGAGCTGCTGGAACTGGTTGAGATGGAAGTTCGTGAACTGCTGTCTCAGTACGATTTCCCGGGCGACGACACTCCGATCGTTCGTGGTTCTGCTCTGAAAGCGCTGGAAGGCGACGCAGAGTGGGAAGCGAAAATCATCGAACTGGCTGGCCACCTGGATACCTATATCCCGGAACCAGAGCGTGCGATTGACAAGCCGTTCCTGCTGCCGATCGAAGACGTATTCTCCATCTCCGGTCGTGGTACCGTTGTTACCGGTCGTGTAGAGCGCGGTATCATCAAAGTGGGTGAAGAAGTTGAAATCGTTGGTATCAAAGAAACCGCGAAAACCACCTGTACTGGCGTTGAAATGTTCCGCAAACTGCTGGACGAAGGCCGTGCTGGTGAGAACGTAGGTGTTCTGCTGCGTGGTATCAAACGTGAAGAAATCGAACGTGGTCAGGTACTGGCTAAGCCGGGCACCATCAACCCGCACACCAAGTTCGAATCTGAAGTGTACATTCTGTCCAAAGACGAAGGCGGCCGTCATACTCCGTTCTTCAAAGGCTACCGTCCGCAGTTCTACTTCCGTACTACTGACGTGACTGGCACCATCGAACTGCCGGAAGGCGTAGAGATGGTAATGCCGGGCGACAACATCAAAATGGTTGTTACCCTGATCCACCCGATCGCGATGGACGATGGTCTGCGTTTCGCAATCCGTGAAGGCGG
>NZ_JBMEZS010000065.1:0-1134 GCF_048822555.1 Klebsiella sp. C283 | reverse complement strand
TAGCGGGCGGCCGGAAGGTGAATGCTAGGCATGATCTAACCCTCGGTCTCTGGCGTCGCGACTGCGAAATTTCGCGAGGGTTTCCGAGAAGGTGATTGCGCTTCGCAGATCTCCAGGCGCGTGGGTGCGGACGTAGTCAGCGCCATTGCCGATCGCGTGAAGTTCCGCCGCAAGGCTCGCTGGACCCAGATCCTTTACAGGAAGGCCAACGGTGGCGCCCAAGAAGGATTTCCGCGACACCGAGACCAATAGCGGAAGCCCCAACGCCGACTTCAGCTTTTGAAGGTTCGACAGCACGTGCAGCGATGTTTCCGGTGCGGGGCTCAAGAAAAATCCCATCCCCGGATCGAGGATGAGCCGGTCGGCAGCGACCCCGCTCCGTCGCAAGGCGGAAACCCGCGCCTCGAAGAACCGCACAATCTCGTCGAGCGCGTCTTCGGGTCGAAGGTGACCGGTGCGGGTGGCGATGCCATCCCGCTGCGCTGAGTGCATAACCACCAGCCTGCAGTCCGCCTCAGCAATATCGGGATAGAGCGCAGGGTCAGGAAATCCTTGGATATCGTTCAGGTAGCCCACGCCGCGCTTGAGCGCATAGCGCTGGGTTTCCGGTTGGAAGCTGTCGATTGAAACACGGTGCATCTGATCGGACAGGGCGTCTAAGAGCGGCGCAATACGTCTGATCTCATCGGCCGGCGATACAGGCCTCGCGTCCGGATGGCTGGCGGCCGGTCCGACATCCACGACGTCTGATCCGACTCGCAGCATTTCGATCGCCGCGGTGACAGCGCCGGCGGGGTCTAGCCGCCGGCTCTCATCGAAGAAGGAGTCCTCGGTGAGATTCAGAATGCCGAACACCGTCACCATGGCGTCGGCCTCCGCAGCGACTTCCACGATGGGGATCGGGCGAGCAAAAAGGCAGCAATTATGAGCCCCATACCTACAAAGCCCCACGCATCAAGCTTTTGCCCATGAAGCAACCAGGCAATGGCTGTAATTATGACGACGCCGAGTCCCGACCAGACTGCATAAGCAACACCGACAGGGATGGATTTCAGAACCAGAGAAAGAAAATAAAATGCGATGCCATAACCGATTATGACAACGGCGGAAGGGGCAAGCTTAGTAAAGCCCTCG
>NZ_JBMEZS010000064.1:0-1207 GCF_048822555.1 Klebsiella sp. C283 | reverse complement strand
TGTAAGTATCCCGGTAAAGCGGACCATTCACATTTAGAGATCTTCCTGCATACTGATTATGTTCCTGGAGGAGATCGCCATGCGCAAAGCCCGATTCACCGAACACCAGATCATTGCCGTTCTGAAGTCCGTCGAAGCCGGACGCACCGTCAAAGATGTGTGCCGCGAAGCCGGGGTTTCCGAGGCCTCGTACTACAACTGGAAAGCGAAGTTCGGCGGTATGGAAGCCTCTGATATCAAAAAGATGAAGGACCTCGAAGATGAAAACCGCCGGTTGAAACAGATGTTTGCGGACCTGAGCCTCGAGTGCCGCGCATTGAAAGACGTTATTGAAAAAAAGCTTTAAAACCAGCGATAAAGCGTGAGCTGGTCAGCTATCTGACCGCGCAGTTTGCCATGAGCTTACGTCAGGCATGCAGGATATTGTCGCTGAGCAGGACGGTATTTCGTTATCAGCCGGATACGCAACGTGATGAGCCAGTCATTATGGCGCTGACCGTGGCGGCTGAACGCTATCCGCAATACGGATTTAAAAAGCTTTTTCAGGTGCTGCGCAGGCAGGGCAAAAGCTGGAACCATAAGCGCGTTCACCGGATTTACTGCCTGCTGAAACTGAATTTTCGCCGTAAGGGAAAACAGCGCCTGCCAGTGCGCAATCCGGTTCCGCTGGTGACGCCAGAGGCGATGAACCAGAGCTGGTCCATCGATTTTATGCACGATGCGCTGGTGTGCGGCAGACGCTTCCGGACCTTCAACGTGGTAGATGATTTTAACCGCGAAGCACTGGCGATCGAAATTGACCTGAATATCCCGGCGCAGCGAGTCGTGAGAGTGCTGGACAGGATCGTGGCAAACCGCGGATATCCGCTAAAGATGCGGATGGATAACGGTCCGGAACTGGTCTCGCTGACGCTGGCACAATGGGCAGAAGAGCATGGTGTGATGCTGGAGTTTATCAGGCCCGGCAAGCCAACGCAGAATGCCTTTATCGAACGGTTCAACCGGACATACAGAACAGAAATACTGGATTTTTATCTGTTCAGAACACTGAATGAAGCACGGGAAATTACAGAGCGCTGGCTGGCTGAATATAACGGCGAGCGCCCCCACGAATCCCTGAATAACCTGACGCCGGAAGAATACCGGCTGATGGCTGAAACCGCGGAAATCTCAAAAAGTGCGTGGAACTAAAACGGGTGCGCTTACA
>NZ_JBMEZS010000063.1:0-1224 GCF_048822555.1 Klebsiella sp. C283 | reverse complement strand
TACCAGGAATCAACGCCTTTACCCGCTGCCGGAGCCTCACCTCAATAGCACTCTCCGGCAGCCGTATTGTTACAGCGAATCAAACTGATAGCTGACCGATAGCCCAACGCCATAGTTACGGCCCGGCGCCGGTTCATAATAGCGTCCGTTGCTCTCGTTGACGATAACAGAGCCGACGTAGCGCTTATCAAACAGGTTATCAACGCGCGTATAGAGGTCGACGGTCCAGTTATCTAGCACATATTTATAGCCGGTATTCAGTGCCGTCACCGTATAGGCTGGAGCCTGCTCGCTATTGGCATCGTTGACCTGAATATCGCTCATATAGCGGACTTCAGCGCCAGCGTACCATCCCTCTTCCGGCACCCAGCCAAAGGAGGCATAGGCGCTATTACGTGCAATCCCCGGGATCCGATTGCCGCTCTGAATAGCATCGCCGGCGTTTTCACGGTAGGTCGCATCCAGCAGCGTCCACGCCAGTTTGGCGCGCCAGGCGGGCGCAAATTGCTGATCCCATCCCAGTTCGACCCCGCGGCGGCGCGTCTTGCCCGCGTTCTGATAGGACGTACGGCCATTGTCGCTGGCGGCAACGACAATTTCATTTTTCGTGTCCGTATTGAAGACGCTCAGGCTCGCCATCCCGGTGCCCACCTGCCATTTACTGCCTGCTTCAACGGTGGTGTTAGTGGCCGGTTGCAGAGCAAAGTTAAGCCCGGACTGACCATCGGGACGATAGGACAGCTCGTTAATGGTCGGCGTTTCAAATCCCCTCCCGGCAGAGAGGTAAACGTTCCACTGCGGCGTCATGGCATACTTCAGCGCTGCCGCCGGAAGCCACTTGTGATAGCTCGCTTCGCCGCTATCATCACCATTTTTACCTACAACATAACGATCGTTGGAATCAAACCATACCGAGCTATAGCGCGCCCCGGCGTCCAGCCCCAGGGCTGAGGTGAGCTGCCAGTGCGTTTGAATGTAGGGATCGAGGTTCCACATCAGGTTACGTTCGTTACGTCGCATATCACCTTTGGTGCCGAGATCGTAAACGCCGTTCTGATAAACAAAGTTCTCATAGCCTTTGCGCTGTTCGGTCATCGCCTCGTAATCAAGGCCGGTGGTGATGGCGTAAGGGATAAAACCGCTGTCATCGTGGTGTGTCCAGCGCGTGGCTTTGTTGAATAAATCAGATTTCGGGTAAGTCTCCCCCGTAGCGGGTTGTGTTTT
>NZ_JBMEZS010000062.1:0-1248 GCF_048822555.1 Klebsiella sp. C283 | reverse complement strand
AGGAACGTAGGCCGGATAAGGCATGTATGCCGCCATCCGGCATAAATGGAGCGCACCAGTCGTAGCCCGGCTAAGCGTAGCGCCAGCCGGGAACGCTCCTTCGACAACGCTATCGCATCAGAACCACGCCTCAAACATCCCGCCGACGTTCAGCGAATCCAGCTGCTGGTCTTTGGTGCTGTTGACCTTCGCGGTATGCTCGTTGTCCACCTGACCGCCGGTCACGTAGAAGCGCAGCATCGGACGGAACTCCGGCCCCATGCCGATGGCGATGTTCTGCGACAGCGTCAGCTTCCAGCCGTGGTTATCCCCGCCCTGGTCGTAGTCCACGCGCTGGTAGCCCGCTTCCAGCCAGGTGGAGTGCACGTCGTTCCAGAAGTACATCGGCCGCACGATAGCGCCGTAGTTTTTGCGGTTGTCGGTATTATCTTTGCCGTTGTCGTAGTCGTGGAAGGCCAGCAGATATTCCACCTGCGCCTGCTGGGTGAACTTATGGCTGCCCTCGAAGCTGGCGTAGACCGTGGTCAGGTCGTCGGTTTTGTTGTAGACGCTGTTATCCGAGTTGTCGGAGTAGCGCAGGATCACCTTGTTCACTCCGCTGTCGTTGGTGTGGCTCAGCACCAGGCCGCCCTGCCAGGCTTCGAGACGCGCGTCGCTGTCCACCGCCTTCGAGTCAAAGCCGTAGTTGGCGTACACCTCGACGTCGATCGGCCCGGCCTTGATGTTGTGGGTTTTGGTGGTCAGCGCGTAGTGGCCGTTGTCCCCGGTGTCGGAGCTGCCGGTACAGGTGATACGCGACGGGTTGGTCTCATCGGCCATCACTTCCGGGCTACAGGATTTCACCTGCGACACCGCCGCCACGTCGAACTGCACGCCGCCGATATCAAAGTTCTTCACCCCGGCGCCCTGGCCGTCGTGGTTCATCCAGAAGTAGTCGTTGATCCCCTGTTGCGGACGCTGGTGGAAGTCGCGGCCGGCCCAGATATAGGCGTTGGGATTGGATTCCAGCACGTTGGTGACGCCGACGTAGGCCTTCTTCAGGTTAACCTCGTCGCTCCAGTGGTCGAACATGACGTTGAGATCCCAGATAGCCCCCTGCGCGCTTTTGAAGGCTTTGCTGATCTGGAATTCGCCGCCGTTGCTTTCGTTGCCCAGACGGCCGATCGCCGAGGCGCCGTTATAGGAGCCGTCGACGCCGACATATTTCTGGTCGCCGGTCTGGAAATGGGCGCCATAGCGGGCATAGCC
>NZ_JBMEZS010000061.1:0-1264 GCF_048822555.1 Klebsiella sp. C283 | reverse complement strand
CGGTTTTGTTATTAATAAACAGACCGGTCGCGGAATCATAATCCTTATAGGGCAGAATACGGCTGAACTGGGGGAAATTCATGCTGCCCAGCGTGTCATTGGCTTTCGCGGATTCGTCGGGCAGCTTCAGTGCTGACACCAGTGAATTCACAGCCTGGGTGACAGTATCGATGATGTTATTACTCATGCGGGCGTTCCTTTAAGAGCATTTCAAAATAACAAGGGTAATAAATGGCAAGAAGAATATTCACAGCCGCACTAGAAACTCCTTCTTATAATGGAAAGCACTGGAATAAAAAACAATAAACACATGGATGCAATAATCTGACCCATAAAGATCGCATCCAACAACATCGCCCCTTGCCACAAACAAATAAGCAGAGTGATAAATAACAAAACCACATGAAAGAAAACAATCAGGAACAGAAGGTTCGCTGAGAACTCCCCATCACTAATTTCCACCTCCAGGCAGAAAAAATAAAAGACACACAGACTACAGATAATATAGAGGCCTTCATGTCGAATACCCTGAAGGAAATCAGGAGAAAACTCTCCTGCCAGTCCATTGTATGTCAGCCTGGCTCCCAGATAGATGAGCCAGTAGACTGGAGGGATAAACAAAAACCCATACTTTCTAAAAAACAGCATCATATCCATCCCCTGATCATTTGTTCACATTGTTCAGTGCGTTAAGTTGTTTATGTTTCTCGTTACATTTAGCGGCAATTTTCTTCGCATCGTGAAGGGTTAATGGTCCCGGGCTATTACGGAGTGCCGTTCGAAAATCCTCACCGGCACAGGGTATTTCATGAGAAATCATTAATAACTGTTCTTCAGTCGCTGTACCGTTATCTCTGTAATCATCGTAAACAAGATACAGCAGACCACCCCAAAAAAAGAGTGGAAAGGCCCAGTTAACAATGTGTTTAACCGCGTTCGCGACGTTTACTTTCATTTTTTATTCGTCTGGTATAATTCCCACTGATGGATATACGCATAATACCGCTCACCTGGCACATTAATGATGATGCCATCACAGTCCAGTTTATTAACAGGGCTGGTAAAAGCGCCTGTCGGTATGTTTACTTCAAGTGTCTTGCAGTCGTTTTTCCAGTGTCTACCTGCTTCAAGTTCATCCATCGAAAATGAGTGAATGGAGATAACGAACATCCCGCAAAACCCAACCACCGCTATAAGCGCACAGTATATGAATGTATCGCCTCTGTTAACTCGAAGATTGAATTTTTCAGGGATGGCAACCATT
>NZ_JBMEZS010000060.1:0-1322 GCF_048822555.1 Klebsiella sp. C283 | reverse complement strand
ATGGGTCTTCCCCGATCATGGTGGGAAGGCTCAGAACGCCATATTCAGCTTTCCGTAGTGGAACATCACCCCCAGTTTAAAGCGCTCCCGGTTTCGGTATCCCCTGGCTTTTATCCTCAGCAGCCTGATCTTGCTGTTAAGTGCCTCCGCATTTCCGTTTGAGACACTGTGTCGCATCGCATTCAGGATCCCGTACAGCCTTTTTCCTATCGTTTTCGCGGCATTTTTCATCATGGGAACGTCACTGTTAGCCGCCAGCGCCAACCATCTCTGCCAGTCACTCCGTCTTTCCTCGCTCCATGGCCTGTTCCAGATATCCTTTGCCAGCTCTTTCAGCGCCCAGCACTGGCTCGTCAGCTTCATCTGTGCACGCAGCCACATCAGCTTTTCCTGCCGGGATTCGGTCATCCACTTATCGCTGTACTGCCACAGGAAGCGGGTTCCTTTTGCCTGGTGTCGGCTTTCAACAGGGAGGTGCGGATGTTCATTCTGACGGGTTTTATCAACTACCTCGCCCAGTTGCTTCGCCACATGGAAGCGGTCAAAGGCGATTTTCTCAACCGCACTGGGTAAGTGGATACGCGCTGCTCTTATATAGCCCGCGTTCATGTCCATTGAGAGCGTTTTGATAGCCAGCAACTGCCCATCAGTGAGCGTGCGAAGATAGCCGGCAAGACTCTCTGTGCCGCGATCATCCGTTAAGGCCAGCGCCCGACCATCGCGATCGGAGATCACCGTTATGTAACGATGTCCTTTTTTAAAGGCGACCTCATCCACATTCATATGACGGGCGGATAATGGCTTTTTTATCCGGGCAAGACCTCGCTTAACTGCCCGGGTCATAATGCCGTCAACCGCATTCCAACTGAGCTTAAGTTGCTTCCTGACAGCATCAACGGTGCTGATTTTCAGCCATGAGAGAACGAACGATTCGAATAGCAACGTATACCGGCTTCCGGGGCCAGCCCACGGAACAGGCAACGTCAGGCAGCCATGCTCCGGACACATAATTCGTGGAACATCGGCTTCAACAATAGTGGTGAACTGGCAGGTATCAAGATGGCGCCATTTACGATGACGGTGATCGTGAACAGAACAGGATTTACCGCAGGTCGGACAGGCTAGCCGGGTGTTTTCAGCGATCTCAATAGTGACAGTAACAGAACCGGCATTTTCATCGAGAGAAAGGGACTTTACCTGCCACGGATCGGACAGGTTGAGAATATGAGCGTAGAGGGACTTTTCGTCCATGGCGGTGACCTCTGGCGATTAAATACACCATTATCATGCCTTCAGCCACCACAACAAGGGAAGACCCATAT
>NZ_JBMEZS010000059.1:0-1346 GCF_048822555.1 Klebsiella sp. C283 | reverse complement strand
TGGTTTTGTTATTAATAAACAGCCCGGTCGCGGAATCATAATCCTTATAGGGCAAAATACGGCTGAACTGGGGGAAATTCATGCTGCCCAGCGTGTCATTGGCTTTCGCGGATTCGTCGGGCAGTTTCAGTGCTGATACCAGTGAATTCACTGCCTGGGTGACGGCATCGATGATGTTATTACTCATGCGGGCGTTCCTTTAAGAGCATTTCAAAATAACAAGGGTAATAAATGGCAAGAAGAATATTCATATCCGCACTAGAAACTCCTTCTTATAATGGAAAGCACTGGAATAAAAAACAATAAACACATGGAGGCAATAATCTGACCCATAAAGATCGAATCCAACAACACCTCCCCTTGCCACAGACAAACAAGCAGAGTGATAAATAATAAAACCACATGAAAGAAAACAATCAGGAACAGAATGTTCGCTGAGAACTCCCCATCACCAACTTCCACCTCTAAGCAGAAAAAATAAAATACACACAAACTACAGATAATATAGACGCCTTCATGTCGAATACCCTGAAAGAAATCAGGAGAAAACTCTCCTGCCAGTCCATTGTAAGTCAGTCTGGCTCCCAGATAGATGAGCCAGTAGACTGGAGGTATAAACAAAAATCCGTACTTTCGAAGAAACAGCATCATATCCATCCCCTGATTATTTGCTCATAGCGTTCAGTGCGTTAAGTTTTTTTCACGTACTGCTTTAATCTCTTCTTTATACTTGCATTCTGATACCATCTTTTTTGCGTCACCGAAAGTTAATGGCTCTGACGAAGTGCCTGTGTTAGTTTGAATTGCTAAACGTAACGCCTCACCTGCACAAGGTGTCTAATGAATAATACTTTGCAGTTGTTCTGGAGTGGCGGGCTGCATATCGCGAGAATCTTCAATATACTGCACAAAAAAAATACCCAGTTAACACAATTAAAAGAAGAACTATCAAAAAACCAAATTGCTGGCCAATTTCTTGCTGTCTTTCCATTGTTCCATCCCTACCGGTCAATCCAGTTTGTTAATCAGCATTTCATTTTGAGTTAGCTTTATATAATTCCCACTGATGGATATAGGAATAATACTGCCCACCAGGCACATTAATGATGATGCCATCACAGTCCAGTTTATTAACAGGGCTGGTAAAAGCGCCTGTCGGCATGTTTACCTCAAGTGTCCGGCAGTCATCTTTCCAGTGTCTACCTGCTTCAAGTTCATCCATCGAAAATGAGTGAATGGAGATAACGAACATCCCGGAAAACCCAACCACCGCTATAAGCGCACAGTATATGAATGTATCGCCTCTGTTAACTCGAAGATTGAATTTTTCAGGGATGGCAACCATA
>NZ_JBMEZS010000058.1:0-1361 GCF_048822555.1 Klebsiella sp. C283 | reverse complement strand
GGCCCCCATCCGATCAAAGGAATAAATCAAGACATAAAACATATAAAAGATCACTGTGGCTGTAAAAAATCCCGTTATTACTGACAGCGTCAAATCAGGAGAACCGGCCCACATGTTTTTATCCATAAATACCATGAAAGAAAATAAAGCACTGAGACCTGTAAGCCCAAACAACATTAAAATATAGGCAAGCGCATCTCTTATAAAAACACCCATAATTACATAGCCGTAACCACAGATAATGATTGCCATTGCAAAAAACAGTCGTACATAACCATCACTATCAAAAATTAACAGAGACTCAGCCATTTACCCACCCTCACTCAATGTTTCCATCACGCTGTTCAAAGGCTCGCGTGTTTTAATTTCAATGCACTCTCCTGTATTACTTCCGTAACCTCTGCCTCCACGTGCTTCGAGTACCCGTAGCATTTTTATGCAGACATCTGTATTAGGCATAGGAGTAACATCCCAAATTCCACCACCACTACTCGGCGTCATCAGCACCAGAAAAATAAAGGCATGCATACTTTATTGCCTCTGTTTATATATTAACGAATGAATATTTCTTTCATTGCCTCTGCGAGAGTTGTTTGCTTATCGCCACTCATCGCTCTGTCATAATCAGACTTGCTTACATTTTCAATAACATCACCACACTGAAGTCGATTTTGCGCAGGAGAGAAAAACCCTTTATCAATATTGGTCTCAAGCAACCGGCAGTCATTTTTCCAGTGATGAGAAAGAGCTTCGGGCACTGTATTACTGTCAGTAGAAAACAGCAGGCTATAACCTGCCAATAAAAATACCAGCATCATCGTCCATTTGAATAATTCATCCATAACGTTACTTACCTTCCGTACTGAGTTTATTAATCTCTGCCTTATCCCTGTATCTCACATCCATATACCGTGTTACGCCATCCGGGCAAGACCAGGCATCTTTTGCTTTAGCCAGAAACCCTGCCTGCTGCGCTTCAAATGCGGAGACTCTGCAGTTTTTCAGCGTATAGATGATATTTTCTTTCCTGTTTATAATTTGTTTATATGTTGACTCAGGATCAAGAACTCCTGTTGCTGTAGTAATCATACTCACCATACACAGTATCACACTGAGGGTTTTACCCCACCAGGATGTGATTACTCTCTGAAAAAAGGCAGACACGATTACGGCAGAACCAACAATCAGCATCAACATAAAAATATATGACGAATCTTCGCGTAAAAGCAGCCATAGATATTTCATTGAGTCAGTCACTTTTCAAATCCTTTCATTTTTCGTTATCGACGTTCATTTCACACGCTACCGCCCATCCCTTTCAACGCAGAGGGCACTCGTTTTAATTCAGAAATGAGAACTTC
>NZ_JBMEZS010000057.1:0-1595 GCF_048822555.1 Klebsiella sp. C283 | reverse complement strand
TTTGAGCATCAAACTTAAATTGAAGAGTTTGATCATGGCTCAGATTGAACGCTGGCGGCAGGCCTAACACATGCAAGTCGAGCGGTAGCACAGAGAGCTTGCTCTCGGGTGACGAGCGGCGGACGGGTGAGTAATGTCTGGGAAACTGCCTGATGGAGGGGGATAACTACTGGAAACGGTAGCTAATACCGCATAACGTCGCAAGACCAAAGTGGGGGACCTTCGGGCCTCATGCCATCAGATGTGCCCAGATGGGATTAGCTAGTAGGTGGGGTAACGGCTCACCTAGGCGACGATCCCTAGCTGGTCTGAGAGGATGACCAGCCACACTGGAACTGAGACACGGTCCAGACTCCTACGGGAGGCAGCAGTGGGGAATATTGCACAATGGGCGCAAGCCTGATGCAGCCATGCCGCGTGTGTGAAGAAGGCCTTCGGGTTGTAAAGCACTTTCAGCGGGGAGGAAGGCGACAAGGTTAATAACCTTGTCGATTGACGTTACCCGCAGAAGAAGCACCGGCTAACTCCGTGCCAGCAGCCGCGGTAATACGGAGGGTGCAAGCGTTAATCGGAATTACTGGGCGTAAAGCGCACGCAGGCGGTCTGTCAAGTCGGATGTGAAATCCCCGGGCTCAACCTGGGAACTGCATTCGAAACTGGCAGGCTAGAGTCTTGTAGAGGGGGGTAGAATTCCAGGTGTAGCGGTGAAATGCGTAGAGATCTGGAGGAATACCGGTGGCGAAGGCGGCCCCCTGGACAAAGACTGACGCTCAGGTGCGAAAGCGTGGGGAGCAAACAGGATTAGATACCCTGGTAGTCCACGCCGTAAACGATGTCGATTTGGAGGTTGTGCCCTTGAGGCGTGGCTTCCGGAGCTAACGCGTTAAATCGACCGCCTGGGGAGTACGGCCGCAAGGTTAAAACTCAAATGAATTGACGGGGGCCCGCACAAGCGGTGGAGCATGTGGTTTAATTCGATGCAACGCGAAGAACCTTACCTGGTCTTGACATCCACAGAACTTAGCAGAGATGCTTTGGTGCCTTCGGGAACTGTGAGACAGGTGCTGCATGGCTGTCGTCAGCTCGTGTTGTGAAATGTTGGGTTAAGTCCCGCAACGAGCGCAACCCTTATCCTTTGTTGCCAGCGGTTAGGCCGGGAACTCAAAGGAGACTGCCAGTGATAAACTGGAGGAAGGTGGGGATGACGTCAAGTCATCATGGCCCTTACGACCAGGGCTACACACGTGCTACAATGGCATATACAAAGAGAAGCGACCTCGCGAGAGCAAGCGGACCTCATAAAGTATGTCGTAGTCCGGATTGGAGTCTGCAACTCGACTCCATGAAGTCGGAATCGCTAGTAATCGTAGATCAGAATGCTACGGTGAATACGTTCCCGGGCCTTGTACACACCGCCCGTCACACCATGGGAGTGGGTTGCAAAAGAAGTAGGTAGCTTAACCTTCGGGAGGGCGCTTACCACTTTGTGATTCATGACTGGGGTGAAGTCGTAACAAGGTAACCGTAGGGGAACCTGCGGTTGGATCACCTCCTTACCTTAAAGAACCTGCCTTTGTAGTGCTCACACAGATTGT
>NZ_JBMEZS010000056.1:0-1662 GCF_048822555.1 Klebsiella sp. C283 | reverse complement strand
AAAAACCATTCACCTTCATTGTGGAAACCGAACGCGGGCTGAACTTCTCCATTCGTGCCGTGCCCCGTGCGGGCTCAGGCCGGACAATTCAGCTGGTCAGCGAGCTGGCGGGTACCCCCGGTCCGGCAAAAGCCTGGGAAGAGTCGAACCCCTATGAATCGTTACTGGTTTCGCTTAATCGCGCCGTGCGCCAGGGCAGCGTACCCGATGAGTATCAGTCTGTCCCCGTCACTTCTGAAGTGCTGCAGGTGCCGGCTGGTCTGCGCGCCACTGCCGACAGGGTCTGGGTCGGCCACCACCTGAAAGTCGTCCGTTACAGTCTGGATAACGTCTCCCGGTCGCCCCGTATGGTGCGTGAAAGCGATTTCTGGCAGCCCGGAACACGTGCCGTCATGTTCAGTACCCCGGCGGGCCTGCTGACTGCCGGTGGTCGCATGCAGATCTGGGTCACGACGTCAGATGAAGGAGTGAAGCGCTGATGGCCAACTTCAACACGCTGATCAAACGTAAGCAATATATCTGGCTGGGACTCATTCTGGCGGGCGGCGCGGCAGCAGTCGGAGGCGGGCTGTATCTGTCAGATCTGAACATGAGCTCTGATGAGGAAGCCCCGGCTCAGGGCGAACCCGCACCGGATATGACCGGGGTGGTCGACAGCAGCTTCAACAGTAAGGTGGAGCAGCACGCGACAACAGAAATGCAGGCGACTGCCGCTGATCTCAACAAGCGTTTTGACTCCCTGCAGGGGGAAGTGGACCTACTGAGTAAGGCGCGAACCGCCGACCAGATACGTATCGACAAGCTCAGCAGTGACAATGAAGCCATGCAGACTCAGCTGAAGGCGCTGGGCGTGAAACCGGCTGTCTCTGGTGGCGAGCCCGCGCCGACTCCTCCGTCACCGCCACCCGGTCCGGAAGGGGAGCCGCAGCCAGCCAGTTATCCGCCGCAAACCGGCGCCGCGGTACCGCCTCCGACGGCATTCTATCCGGGGAATGGTATGACACCGCCGCCGCAGGTCAGCTACCAGTCTGTACCGGTACCAAACCAGATACAGCGTAAAACGTTCAGTTACGACAAAGGAAAAAAAACGAAGTCATTGCCGTACATTCCGTCGGGGAGCTTTGCAAAAAGTATGCTTATCGAGGGGGCAGATGCCAACGCGTCTGTTACCGGGAATGAATCAACTGTACCGATGCAGTTGCGTATCACTGGTCGCGTGGAAATGCCAAACAGCAAAACCTACGACCTGACAGGGTGTTTTGTGGGCCTTGAAGCCTGGGGCGATGTCTCCAGCGAACGCGCCATTGTCCGTACCCGCAATATCAGCTGTATCAAAGGTGATAAAACCATCGATCAGCCCATTAACGGCCACGTTTCCTTTATGGGGAAAAACGGGGTTAAGGGAGAGGTGGTGATGCGTAACGGAAAAATCCTCGGCTGGGCATGGGGGGCCGGTTTTGTTGACGGGATTGGTCAGGGCATGGAACGGGCTTCACAGCCGGCTGTTGGCCTGGGGGCAACCGCATCTGTTGGCGCCGGTGACGTTCTGAAAATGGGGGTCGGCGGTGGTGCATCTAAAGCTGCGCAGACGCTGAGCGAGTACTACATCAAAAGGGCCGAGCAGTATCACCCGGTCATTCCGATTGGTGCCGGCAACGAAGT
>NZ_JBMEZS010000055.1:0-2214 GCF_048822555.1 Klebsiella sp. C283 | reverse complement strand
CACAAAGTCAAAACCGCGGCCCCGGCAACTCAACGGGTGATGGTTTTAAAAGGCAGAAAAACAGACAAAGGAGAAAGCTGGATGAGCACACAAAACGTCAACGAAAAACCCTCCACCAAAGAAAGCACAACCCTCCGGACTGACGGTTTTGTGCGCAACATTCATTCCCGAAACCCGTTCGATGTTATCCGCGCCGATGTAGTGCTGGAACGTATCGAGAAAAAGGCTGGTCGGAGCTGCGGTATGCATTACGAGCTGTATCAGGCCCATCTGCTGGGTGGTGCGCTGGATTATCTGGATGCGCTGCCGTTGAAAGACCGTCCGGTGTTAATGGGCGCTGCGGCAAAGCGCGGCTATCTGCTGACGCTAGCCGAAGAGGAACGCGCGCTGGAAGCACGGGATGTACTGATGAGTGAACTGGCGGCAAACGACTGCTGAGAAATAAACACGGATGGCGGCGTATCGCTGCCATCCCTTAAAGACCAGAGGTAACGCAAAATGAAAGTATACGGCCATCAACACTCATCAGAGGCTTTCTTTCGGGAAACTTCCCCATCCTGTTTTGAACCAAAAGCGGAAAAGGTGATCGCTTTTCATGGAAAGGATGCCAGTTACGCCTATAACGTGCTGGCCGATCTGAAAGCCGCAGGTGCTTCATATACGCGCCGGAATATCATCGCCGATATGTTCCGCCGTCTGGGTGTGAAATGAGGTCTGGGCAATGGAACACGTGAAAGGAAAAATCCAGCAGGGGGCAGGGAACGCCTATTTTGCAGGGATGCAGTGGCGCGGTATTACACTTGGACACGCCGATGCTGCAGCGCTTAATCAGTTTGATATCGATATCAGCAAAGCTCAGGCACCCGAAGCACGCACCTGGTTGCTTCAGAACAAAGCAGAATTCATCGCTCTGATCCTGGGCATTGAAGTCGTAAAGGTCGGGTAGTGAGAAGCCAGCTAACTTAGCTCTTGAGCTAAGTTAGCTTTTGAGCTAATGTGTGCACATACGGACCAGAGATTACATTCATGTTCACAGTCATCTTTCATGATGAGGCTGAAAAAGAGTTTACGGCTCTGCCTGCTGCCATTCGTGCAAAAATGGCCAGGCTACTCATGAAGCTGGAAGCAAACCCTCGCCAGCTACGCGAGCCAGATACCAAGCCGCTTGGAAACGGCCTTTTCGAAATACGTACAATGGGGGCAGATATCGCCCGCGGAATCTGGGTATATCAGAGTGGTGAACGTATTTTTCTACTTCGGATCTTTATCAAAAAATCGCCAAAAACGCCCCCGGCAGAAATAGATCAGGCACTTCGCAGACTGGAGGAAATGCAGAATGAAATATAAAACCCTTAGCCAGGTTCATACCGAAGCAATGAACGATCATGAGTACAGCGCGGCATTCGAGGCAGAAGAAGCCTCGGAGCTACTTCGGGAAACCTTAGCAACATGGAGAAAAGAAGCGGGTTTGACGTCGGCACAGGTTGCAGAACGTATGGGCATCAAAGCGCCTACTATCTCACGTATGGAGAAGAACGCTTCGCGAATGAGTATTCAGACGCTGGTTCGGTACGCCAGAGCCTGCGGTGTTAACTTTAAAATTCAGCAGGTTTGAATGATTAGCGATGCCAATAAAGCGGTGAATGACCTGGCGAGTATTGTCCCTCTGCTGGGCGGCAGTTCGTCCCGCAAAGATTACGAAGAGGCACGTAAACTCGTTGAATATCTTCTGGAACATGATCCGGACAGCCCGCTGGTTGATATGCTGACTGCCCGCATCGATGCCTGGGAAGATAACGCGGTGGAATTTGAAGAATTTAATACGCGCTTCGAAGCAGGCAAAAACGGTGTATCGTTGCTGCGGGTTCTTATGCAGCAATACGGGCTTTCTCAGTCCGATTTCGAAAACGAGATAGGTAATAAATCGCTCGTCAGCCGGTTCCTCTGTGGTGAACGCAGTCTGACCTTTGATCACATGCGGGCGCTGGCAAATCGATTTCAAATCCCGGTCTCGATGTTTGTTGACTGATTCGGGAACAGAGCAGGCGAAGGGGGCATCGGTCCCCGTCTGGCCGCGCCTCGAAAGACCGCGCGCCTGCGGCGCCGGGAAAACCTGGCCGCGCTGACGCGCCGCCCGCATTTCCTTTCCGCGTCTTCCCTGTTTGCTGCCTGCTGTCTGCCTGCTTCCTCTTCTTCTCCCTGCTGTGATGCCTA
>NZ_JBMEZS010000054.1:0-2244 GCF_048822555.1 Klebsiella sp. C283 | reverse complement strand
TGCCCCCATCCGTTCAAAGTAATAAATCAAGACATAAAACATATAAAAGATTACTGTGGCTGTAAAAAACCCCGTTATTACTGACAGCGTCAAATCAGGAGAGTCCGCCCACATGTTTTTATCCTTAAACACCATGAAAGAAAATAAAGCACTGAGACCTGTAAGCCCAAACAACATTAAAATACAGGCAAGCGTATCTCTTATAAAAACACCAATAATTACATAGCCGTAACCGCAGATAATGATTGCCATTGCAAAAAAAAGTCGAACAAAACCATCAAGACTTAACTGGTATTCAGCCATTTACCCACCCTCATTCAATGTTTCTATCACGCTGCTCAAAGGCTCGCGGGTTTTAATTTCAATGCACTCTCCTGTATTACTTCCGTAACCTCTGCCCCCACGTGCTTCGAGTACCCGTAGCATTTTTATGCAGACATCTGTATTAGGCATGGGAGTAATATCCCAAATCCCACCGCCACTACTCGGCGTCATCAGCACCAGAAAAATATATGCATGCATAATTTATTGCCTTTATTTATATACTTGTCAGTAGAAAAAAGCAGGCTATATACCCGTAATCATTGAAGATGCTTGATTTTCAAGACGGTTAAGATCAGGATAGTCAACATGAAAATACATCTGACTCCGGAACAGTGTACCGCCCTGAAACTACTGCATAAGAGCAGCAGGGATAGCCGTGTATGCGACCGAATAAGATGTGTTCTCCTTGCTGCGGATGGCTGGAATGCCTCTATGATTGCCAAATCTCAACTCATTGATGAAACCACTGTCCGGCGTCACCTCAACGACTGGCTTAACGAGGAAAAGCTGAAGCCCGAAAATGGCGGCACTCAGAGCCACCTCAGTGAGACGCAGACTGCAGAGCTTATTGCGTATTTAACGGATAACCTTCTGCCCACGACGGCGGCCATCATCAACGTTATCGAAGAATGGTGGGGCATCCGTTATACCGTGCCGGGCCTGAATAAGTGGCTGCATAAACATGGCTTCAGTTATCGAAAGCCGGTTGGCGTCCCTCATAAGTTCAGCGCTGAAGCTCAGCAGGCGTTCGTGGCCGCTTATGAACAGCTCAAACGGGATGCAGGCGATGATGAACCCGTCCTGTTTATCGACGGTGTTCACCCCACACAGGGGACGAAGCTGGCGTATGGCTGGATGCCCGTCGGCAAAGGAGCAAAGCAGGTGGAAACCAGCGGCAGCCGTACCCGGCTGAACCTGATGGGAGCTATCAACCTGACAGCGCTGGATAAAACGGTTATCAGGGAATACGACAAAATCAACAGCCACAATATCGCCCGGTTCTTCATCGCCATCCGCGAAACATACCCGATACAGCAAAAACTCCACATCATTCTTGACGGCGCGGGCTACCATCGCAGCGAACAGGTGAAAGAGTGGGCTTATCTGATGAATATCGACCTGCACTACCTGCCTCCTTACAGCCCGAACCTGAATCCCATAGAGCGGCTGTGGAAAGTGATGAATGAACAGGTGAGAAATAACCGTTACTTCACCTCAGCAAAGGTGTTCCGGGAAGAAATACACCGCTTCTTCAGCGAAATATTACCGGGACTTGCCGGGGTACTGGCGCGTCGTATTAATGACAACTTCCAGACGCTGAAAAATGCAACTTCAGGTTAATCGGGTATATACTGCCAATAAAAATAACAGCGCCATCTTCCATTTGAATAATTCATCCATAACGTTACTTACCTTCCGTGCGAAGTTTATTAACCTCTGTCTTATCCCTGTATTTCACATCCATATACCGTGTTACGCCATCCGGGCAAGACCAGGCATCTTTTGCTTTAGCCAGAAACCCTGCCTGCTGTGCTTCAAATGCGGAGACTCTGCAGTTTTTCAGGGTATAGATGACATTCTGTTTATTGGTTTGAATCTGTTTGTATGTTGACTCAGGCTCAATAAAGACAAACACTTCTGTTATCGCGACGACAATACACATTATCAGAATGATTGACTTACCCCACCAGGACACAAACAACCGCTGTAAAAAGAAAGACATAACTGCGGCAGTGCCAACAATCAGCATCAACATAAAAATATATGACGATTCCTCGCACAAAAGCATCCAGAGATATTTAATTGACTCAGTCACTTTCGAAATCCTTTCATTTTTCGTAATCAGTTTTAAGTTCACACGCTACCGCCCATCCCTTTCAACGCAGAGGGCACTCGTTATAATTCAGAAATGTAAACTTA
>NZ_JBMEZS010000053.1:0-2337 GCF_048822555.1 Klebsiella sp. C283 | reverse complement strand
GAGACATCACAGCAGGAAGAAGAAGAGAAAGCAGACAGACAGCAGGGAGCAAGCCGGAAACGTAAAGATGCAGGCTGGAGAGAATATGTTTTTCATGCCGCCGGAAAGAAGCCATGAGAAACCGGCGGCATACCAGACGGGGCGTCAGGAACGGAGCTTATTTTCCTTCCTGAACTGCGCAACGCTATACCAGATTGAAGCCAGGAAAGCGAAAACGGTGATCAGGACACGAAATTCGTCACCCGGCTCTTTCCCCTTCAGCATCAGCGTTATGATGATGCCGGCAACGATAATCCACGCAATACCACTCCAGAGGCGCAGCTTATCCGCCACGACATTAATCAGAACAAAAGCAACGGCCAGGATAGCCCCCCACAGAGCCGGAACAGGCTGAAACGGAATAAAAAACAGGTTAATACCTGTTAAAAGCGTCACGGCAGCAAACATCAGAGACATACGCACAGATTACCCTCCCTGGACACACTGAGTAAGAAAATCAATTCTGCTGATCATCGCCCGGTTTATTATATTCGGGTGCATTTGCGCGCGGCAGCTGCTGACTGTTCAGTCGATGTACGCGGAACCGTTCATGGAAATATTCGCGCAGGTGTTCAGGCTGTTCCCGTTCAACAAGTTCCGGCATGACGGGCTTGTTCATGCGCTCCTGCCAGGCAACATCAGCAGCCACCTTATCGACGGCAACTTTGTCCTGCTCCTCCTTTGAAAAAGAGGCAATATTCCACTGCGACATACGCAAATTCAGCAAAAGAAGAAAAGGTACGCAGATATTACGCTCTTAATCCTTAACTGGCGACCTGTTGAGGTGAGGCCAGTACGCAGCGCCGCAGGTGTGGCGAACCGCCTCACCGGCAGGCGAAGCCTGCCAGGATTTTCGCGCGGCCGCACCGATCTGCGAAGCCGGGTAAGCTCCTCACAGATCGTGCCGTCTCAGACCTTAAACGGGGCGTCGGGCGCCCCGATATAGTATCAGTCCAGAGCCGCGTAAATAGCAGCGCATTCGTCATGAGAGTCAATGAAATTCCACAGCTGCGATTCCCGCAGCATCAGGTGGCGTGTCAGGGCAGCATCACCGCGTTCATGGTGCAGCCAGATACGGCGGTTGATCGCCAGCGCCGTAATGATAACTCCGGCCGCATCCGCGCTGACGGACCGATCAAACCAGTTATCCGGGGAAACGGTCACCGTCAGGCATCATGTAGCCGCCGCCCTCCGGAATACGGATGAAATGCCAGAAGCCTCCGCAGTAATCGGTGATGTGTTTCTCAGCGAGCGCATAGACCTGCATCTCTCCGGCCAGAAAATCGTTACCAAACAGATCCGGCAGGAACGAGAGACGGTCGGACTCCTCTACATTCAGCATGGTTTGACGGGCATGATACATAGCAACCTCCACAGGTTCATAAGATTGCGGCACCGGGTTGTGCCGTGCCGACACGACAGCCCGGCGGAAAGCGGAAGATGCAAGGGCGACACCGGAGGCCGCAGCGCAGATAAAGCACGAAGCTGGTCTGGACGGTTTTAGAGCGAAACCTGAGCGAGAAAACGACGGGAAGAACGGCGAGCTTCATAAAAAAACTGCGACCGGGCGAGGATGGCGGCGCCAGCGAACCCTTGCATCTGCAGCGGCCGGGCTAAAGTGAAGGCACGGCACTACCCGAAGCGATGCAGGAGATACAACATGAGCTCCCCTGTCGCGGTTTACGAGCGCAGGGAGAAAAGCAGAAGCTGGCATCGCGACGCGATGGCTGCGTATAAAGGCCGCAGACCGGAGGGAGGGGGCCGGACAAAGCGGAGCCGGCGGCAAAGACAAGCCGGCGACGTCCTTATCCGGTGTTGATGGCATGGCGCCAGTTTATCAGCTGCCCGTCACCAGGCGGCCCGGGAGACCTCTCGTTCTGAGCTTATCGGCGATCTGGTTTATCACTGGCCACGGAGATACCAATGTACATACCGCTTCCCCAGATAATCTGAGAGAGCACAAATAGCCACTGAGGGACGTCAACAATCAACAGCGGAAGAAGAGCAACCGTCACGATTAAAATCAGGCGGCTACCGAATTGCCGGCGCACCGGTTCAGCGGCGTCAACCGGGACGCCTGCATATCGCAGAACCTGCCTTAAACCCGTATTCATAATCACTCCACTCAGAATAAATGCACTGTACTTCAGTATATTACATTTTATTAGATAACGATTCTCCGGACTGGCAGCGATCCTTCTGAAATTTCCCTGTTTTTGCAGGAACAGCAAATGGTTACAGACAACGGCAACAAGATGACTTGAAAAAAAACGGCCTCCGCAAAATAATACTGTATAT
>NZ_JBMEZS010000052.1:0-2436 GCF_048822555.1 Klebsiella sp. C283 | reverse complement strand
TGGTCTGCGTGAATTCCGCTGGAGTGGTAAACAGGCTAAGAAGTTTAACGCCATTACCCAGGCCTACTACCTCCGGGCAGCGGAGACGAAGTTCCCCCTGCCTCCTGATCTGGATTTGCCACTGACGCTGCGTAACTACCGCGTGTACATCTCCTGCTGCGTACCCAGGAAGAAGAACTCCACCACGCAAATTGTCGAGATGGAGAACCAGATAAAAATCCTGCGGGCGTCACTGGGCGGTGCCTATATTCCGACGCGTATCCTTGATGCTGCCGGGCTGGTCGAACTGATGCGTGAGCTGATAAACCCGGACCCGCACGAAATGTACCGCGTACCGTATAAGCTGGACCCCTATCAGGATCTGAACTATCAGTGTGTCGATGACAGCTTTGATATGCAGGTCACCGCCGGTCATCTGAAAATTGGCCGCCTGGGGCGCGACGGGAAAGAGTGCGTGACCCGGGTGACGAGCTACCATCTGGAGAGTGATCCGGAAATGGCCTTCCTCTGGACCGCTGCGGACAACTACGCCAACCTGCTTAACCCGGAGCTCTCCATTTCCTGCCCCTTTGTCATCACGCTGACGCTGATGGTGGAGGACCAGGTGAAGACCCAGAACGAAGCCAACCTGAAGTTCATGGACGTGGAGAAGAAAAGCAAAACCTCCTACGCGAAGTACTTTCCGAACGTGATAAAGGAAATGCAGGAGTGGGGCGATATCCGCCAGCGACTGTCGACCAACCAGACCTCCCTGGTGTCCTATTTCTTTAATATCACCACGTACACCGCAGACAGCACAGAGGCCTCTCTCGCCGCTGAACAGCAGGTGCTCAACAGCTACCGTAAAGGCGGTTTCCAGCTTATCCCGGCCCGCTACCATCACCTGCGTAACTTTCTGGCCATGATGCCGTTCAAGTGTGGTGAGGGTCTGTTTAAAGAGCTGCAGGCGGCAGGCGTGGTTAAGCGGGCGGAGACGTTCCAGGTGGCTAACCTCCTGCCGATCGTCGCTGACAGCCCGCTGGCGCCGGCGGGACTCCTGGCGCCCACCTACCGAAACCAGCTGGCGTTCATCGACCTGTTCTACGAGGGAATGAACAATACCAATTTCAACATGGCGGTCTGCGGGACGTCCGGGGCGGGTAAAACCGGTCTGATTCAGCCCCTCATTCGCAGTGTGCTCGACTCCGGCGGGTTTGCCTGGGTGTTCGATATGGGCGATGGCTATAAGTCCCTGTGTGAAAACATGGGGGGCGTATATCTCGATGGCGATACCCTCAAGTTTAACCCATTCGCCAACGTGCTGGATGATGCTCACTTCGACATGTCAGCAGAACGTATACGCGATCAGATGTCGGTGATGGCCAGTCCGAACGGCAACCTCGATGAAGTCCATGAAGGCCTGCTTCTGCAGGCAGTTCAGGCGGCCTGGTTAAGCAAACGTAATCAGGCACGCGTTGATGACGTAGTGCAGTTTTTACAGGACGCGAAGGACAGCGATGAATATGCTGATTCCCCGACAATCCGGGGCCGTCTGGACGAGATGATAATCCTGCTCGATCAGTACACGGTGAATGGGATCTACGGGGACTATTTCAACTCAGATAAACCAACACTCCACGATGATGCCCGGATGGTGGTACTGGAACTCGGTGGCCTGGAGTCGAGGCCCTCTCTGCTTATCGCTGTGATGTTTTCATTGATTATTTACATCGAGAACAGGATGTATCAGTCACCGCGTGGCCTGAAAAAACTGAACGTCATCGATGAAGGATGGAAGCTCCTTGATTTCAAGAATGAAAAAGTGGGGCAGTTTATCGAGAAAGGCTACCGTACCGCGCGTCGACATACCGGCGCATACATCACCATCACGCAGAACATCGTCGACTTCGACTCCCCGACCGCCTCCAGCGCCGCACGTGCAGCGTGGGGGAACTCATCGTACAAGGCCATTCTGAAGCAGTCAGCGAAGGAATTTGCCAAGTATAACCAGCTGTACCCGGATCAGTTCAGCAAGCTGGAGAAAGACATGATTAACGGCTTCGGTTCGGCCAAAGAGCAGTGGTTCTCCTCTTTTATGCTGCAGGTGGAAGCGAACTGCTCCTGGCACCGCCTGTTCGTCGACCCGCTCAGCCGGGCGATGTACTCCTCCAAAGGCCCGGATTTTGAGTACATGCAAGCTCGCCGGCAGGAGGGGGTCGATATCCACGATGCGGTATACGGACTGGCGTGCCGCAACTTTAAAGACGAAATGGCTGAGCTTGAATCCCGAATACCGGTGAATGACATGGAGGATAAACAGTGATGAAAAACAACACCGAACAACCGGTCAGTACGACCTCTCATACCTTTCGCCGGATATCTGTCATCGTTGCTCTCGTGCTTTTCGCCCTGGCAACCAGCGCGTTTCTCTCGCGCGTGGTTCTGGAGTACTCCACG
>NZ_JBMEZS010000051.1:0-2436 GCF_048822555.1 Klebsiella sp. C283 | reverse complement strand
CGGTCTGCGTGAATTCCGCTGGAGCGGTAAACAGGCTAAAAAGTTTAACGCCATCACCCAGGCCTACTATCTCCGGGCAGCGGAGACGAAGTTCCCCCTGCCTCCTGCACTGGATTTACCCCTGACGCTGCGTAACTACCGCGTGTACATCTCCTGCTGCGTGCCCCGGAAGAAAAACTCCACCACGCAAATTGTGGAGATGGAGAACCAGATTAAAATCCTGCGGGCGTCACTGGGCGGTGCCTATATTCCGACGCGTATCCTTGATGCTGCCGGGCTGGTCGAACTGATGCGCGAGCTTATAAACCCGGACCCGCACGAGATGTACCGCGTACCGTATAAGCTGGACCCCTATCAGGATCTGAACTATCAGTGTGTCGATGACAGCTTTGATATGCAGGTCACCGCCGGTCATCTGAAAATTGGCCGCCTGGGGCGTGACGGGAAAGAGTGCGTAACCCGGGTGACGAGCTACCATCTGGAGAGTGATCCGGAAATGGCCTTCCTCTGGACCTCCGCGGATAACTACGCCAACCTGCTTAACCCGGAGCTCTCCATTTCCTGCCCCTTTGTCATTACGCTGACGCTGATGGTGGAGGACCAGGTGAAGACCCAGAATGAAGCCAACATGAAATTCATGGACGTGGAGAAGAAAAGCAAAACCTCCTACGCGAAGTTTTTTCCGAACGTGATAAAAGAAATGCAGGAGTGGGGCGATATCCGCCAGCGACTGGCGACCAACCAGACCTCCCTGGTGTCCTACTTCTTTAATATCACCACGTACACCGCAGACAGCACAGAGGCCTCTCTCGCCGCTGAACAGCAGGTGCTCAACAGCTACCGTAAAGGCGGTTTCCAGCTGATCCCGGCCCGCTACCATCACCTGCGTAACTTTCTGGCCATGATGCCGTTCAAGTGTGGTGAGGGCCTGTTTAAAGAGCTGCAGGCGGCAGGCGTGGTGAAGCGGGCGGAGACGTTCCAGGTGGCTAACCTCCTGCCGATCGTCGCTGACAGCCCGCTGGCGCCGGCGGGACTCCTGGCGCCCACCTACCGAAATCAGCTGGCGTTCATCGACCTGTTCTACGAGGGAATGAACAATACCAATTTCAACATGGCAGTCTGCGGGACGTCCGGGGCGGGTAAAACCGGTCTGATTCAGCCCCTCATTCGCAGTGTGCTCGACTCCGGCGGGTTTGCCTGGGTGTTCGACATGGGCGATGGCTATAAGTCCCTGTGTGAAAACATGGGGGGCGTATACCTCGATGGCGATACCCTCAAGTTTAACCCGTTCGCCAACGTGCTGGATGATGCTCACTTCGACATGTCAGCAGAACGTATACGCGATCAGATGTCTGTCATGGCCAGTCCGAACGGCAACCTCGATGAAGTCCATGAAGGCCTGCTTCTGCAGGCAGTGCAGGCGGCCTGGTTAAGCAAGCGTAATCATGCACGCGTTGATGACGTAGTGCAGTTTTTACAGGACGCGAAGGACAGCGATGAATATGCTGATTCCCCAACAATCCGGGGCCGTCTGGACGAGATGATAATCCTGCTCGATCAGTACACGGTAAATGGGATCTACGGGGACTATTTCAACTCAGATACACCAACACTCCACGATGATGCCCGGATGGTGGTACTGGAGCTCGGTGGCCTGGAGTCGCGGCCATCTCTGCTTATCGCTGTGATGTTCTCATTGATTATTTACATCGAGAACAGGATGTATCAGTCACCGCGTGGCCTGAAAAAACTGAACGTCATCGATGAAGGCTGGAAGCTCCTTGATTTCAAGAATGAAAAAGTGGGTCAGTTCATCGAGAAAGGCTACCGTACCGCGCGTCGACATACCGGCGCATACATCACCATCACGCAAAATATCGTGGACTTCGATTCCCCGACCGCATCGAGCGCTGCACGCGCTGCCTGGGGGAACTCGTCATACAAGGCCATTCTGAAACAGTCAGCGAAGGAATTTGCCAAGTATAACCAGCTGTACCCGGATCAGTTCAGCAAGCTGGAGAAAGACATGATTAACGGCTTCGGTTCGGCCAAAGAGCAGTGGTTCAGCTCTTTTATGCTGCAGGTGGAAGCGAACTGCTCCTGGCACCGCCTGTTCGTCGACCCGCTCAGCCGGGCGATGTACTCCTCAAAAGGCCCGGATTTTGAGTACATGAAAGCTCGCCGGCAGGAGGGGGTCGATATCCACGATGCGGTGTACGGCCTCGCGTGTCGCAACTTTAAAGACGAAATGGCAGAGCTTGAATCCCGAATACCGGTGAATGACATGGAGGATAAACAGTGATGAAAAACAACACCGAACAGCCGGTCAGTACGAACTCTCATACCTTTCGCCGGATACCTGTCATCGTTGCTCTCGTGCTTTTCGCCCTGGCAACCAGCGCGTTTCTCTCACGCGTGGTTCTGGAGTACTCCACA
>NZ_JBMEZS010000050.1:0-2493 GCF_048822555.1 Klebsiella sp. C283 | reverse complement strand
AACGCCGGGTTATTCTTATTTGTCGCTTCTTTACTCGCCTTTATCGGCCTTCACTCAAGGATGTATTGTGGTTATGCGTTATATTCGCCTGTGTATTATCTCCCTGTTAGCCACCCTGCCGCTGGCGGTACACGCCAGCCCGCAGCCGCTTGAGCAAATTAAACAAAGCGAAAGCCAGCTGTCGGGCCGCGTAGGCATGATAGAAATGGATCTGGCCAGCGGCCGCACGCTGACCGCCTGGCGCGCCGATGAACGCTTTCCCATGATGAGCACCTTTAAAGTAGTGCTCTGCGGCGCAGTGCTGGCGCGGGTGGATGCCGGTGACGAACAGCTGGAGCGAAAGATCCACTATCGCCAGCAGGATCTGGTGGACTACTCGCCGGTCAGCGAAAAACACCTTGCCGACGGCATGACGGTCGGCGAACTCTGCGCCGCCGCCATTACCATGAGCGATAACAGCGCCGCCAATCTGCTGCTGGCCACCGTCGGCGGCCCCGCAGGATTGACTGCCTTTTTGCGCCAGATCGGCGACAACGTCACCCGCCTTGACCGCTGGGAAACGGAACTGAATGAGGCGCTTCCCGGCGACGCCCGCGACACCACTACCCCGGCCAGCATGGCCGCGACCCTGCGCAAGCTGCTGACCAGCCAGCGTCTGAGCGCCCGTTCGCAACGGCAGCTGCTGCAGTGGATGGTGGACGATCGGGTCGCCGGACCGTTGATCCGCTCCGTGCTGCCGGCGGGCTGGTTTATCGCCGATAAGACCGGAGCTAGCAAGCGGGGTGCGCGCGGGATTGTCGCCCTGCTTGGCCCGAATAACAAAGCAGAGCGCATTGTGGTGATTTATCTGCGGGATACGCCGGCGAGCATGGCCGAGCGAAATCAGCAAATCGCCGGGATCGGCGCGGCGCTGATCGAGCACTGGCAACGCTAAGCCGGCGGTGGCCGCGCGCGTTATCCGGCCCGCAGCACCTCGCAGGCGTGCCGGGCGATATGACTGGCGGCGGCATCGGAAAGATGCCGGTCGGTAATGATGGTGGTGAACCGGGTCAAAGGTAACGCCATAAACGTGGCCACCTGATTGTATTTCGAACTGTCGCACAGCAGGATGCTTCTCGCGCTGACCTGGCTGACGGTCTCCTTGACGGTAACCTTGTTCTCATCAGGGGTGAATATCCCGCGACTGTCCCAGCCGCTGGCGGAGATAAAGGCCGTATCGATAGCCAGGTGGCGTAACGTACGCGCCGCCGATTCGCCCACGCAGGAGCGGTTCTCCCGGCACAGAGTGCCGCCGGTGTGGATCACGCCGCACTGGCTGGCATCGATCAGCAGCTGGGTTATCTCAAAATCATTGGTGACCACCTGGAGATCGTTCCGGTCGAGGATCGCCCGCGCCAGCGCCAGGGTGGTAGTCCCGGCATCCAGATAGATGCAACTGTTTTTAGCGATATGACTCGCCGCCAGCGCGCCGATCGCCTGTTTCTCCTCACTCTGCAGCGTGCTTTTCACCAGATGACTGGGTTCCGCGGCCAGCCGGCTGACGGCGCGTACGCCGCCCGAGACGCTGACCAGCAGCCCCTGCTCCTCCAGTTTACTGACGTCCCGACGGATGGTCATATGGGACACGCCGAGGATCTCCGTCAGCTCGTTAATGCTTACCGCCCCACGCTGCTCCACCAGGGCTAAAATACGCTGATGTCGTTCTATTGGAATCACCGCTCTCCCCTTACCATTTTTTCACACCAGGCGTCACCACCCAGGCTACGGCCCTGGCGACACCCGGTGTTGTTATCGCGCTTTGCCGCTGTTTTTTACGCTATTTTAGGGCAAGAATCGCCGCTGTGCAGCCTCTTTCCGCCTGTGAATTTTTTATATTCATGTGGGTTATTCGTGATAACTCTCACATAAATTCACATGATAACGCTTTATTCTATCATTAAATCACATTAATTAACTAATGTTCACAAGGAGACCAGCATGGCTGCACACACTAACGTCTGCGTGATTGGACTGGGTTCAATGGGCATGGGCGCCGCCCGCGCCTGCCTGCAGGCGGGCCTGAACACCTGGGGCGTTGACATCAATCCCGACAACTGTCGCGCACTGCTGGCGGCGGGCGCCAAAGGCGCGGGCCCCAGCGCGGTGCCGTTCGCCGCGGAACTGGATGCAGTTGTGCTGCTGGTGGTCAATGCCGCCCAGGTGCGGGGGATCCTGTTCGGCGAGAGCGGCCTCGCCGCCCATCTGAAGCCGGGCACCGTCGTGATGGTGTCGTCCACCATCGCCTCCGCCGATGCTCAGGCCATTGCCGAGGCGCTGGCGGAGTACCAGCTATTGATGCTCGACGCGCCGGTATCGGGCGGCGCCGTGAAAGCGGCCGCCGGCGACATGACGGTGATGGCCTCCGGGAGCGATGCCGCCTTTGCCCGACTCGCGCCGGTGCTGGACGCCGTGGCCGGCAAAGTCTACCGCATCGGGAGCGACATTGGTCTTGGC
>NZ_JBMEZS010000049.1:0-2628 GCF_048822555.1 Klebsiella sp. C283 | reverse complement strand
ACGTGATCTGATCCTTCAACTCAGCAAAAGTTCGATTTATTCAACAAAACCAGTTACAGCCCTTCGGCGATGATTCTCGCCGCTGAAGCCAGCACATCGCGGCGGCTCTCTGCGTTCTGTTGCGGCTGGGTAAAATAGGTCACCAGAACCAGCGGCGCACGACCCTGCGGCCAGATCACCGCAATATCATTGGTGGTGCCGTAGTCGCCGCTGCCGGTCTTATCACCCACAGTCCACGACGTCGGTAAGCCGGCCCGAATGCTGGCTGCGCCGGTCGTATTGCCTTTGAGCCACGTCACCAACTGCGCCCGCTGGGTTTCGCCCAGCGCATGACCCAGCGTAAGCTGACGCAACGTCTGCGCCATCGCCCGCGGCGTGGTGGTGTCTCTCGGGTCGCCGGGAATGGCGGTATTCAGCGTAGGTTCAGTGCGATCCAGACGAAACGTCTCATCGCCGATCGCGCGGGCAAAAGCCGTCACGCCTCCCGGGCCACCGAGCTGGGCAATCAATTTGTTCATGGCGGTATTGTCGCTGTACTGCAACGCGGCCGCGCTCAGTTCTGCCAGCGTCATTGTGCCGTTGACGTGTTTTTCGGCAATCGGATTGTAGTTAACCAGATCGGCAGGCTTGATCTCGACAGGCTGATTAAGCAGCTGCTTTTGCGTTTCACTCTGCTTAAGCACCGCCGCGGCCGCCATAACTTTACTGGTACTGCACATTGGAAAGCGTTCATCACCGCGATAAAGCACCTGCGTATTATCTGCGGTATCGATGAGCGCGACGCCCAGCCGCCCTCCGCTGCTTTTCTCCAGCGCCGCCAGCTTTTGCTGCACCGCACTCGTCTGCGCATAAAGCGGCGCGCTGCCCAGCAGCAGCGGAATGCACGCCGCCGCCGCGAACATCATCCGTTGCACTCTCTTTGTCACCATCTCAAACTCCCAATACGGTCAATCCGTGTTACATCAGTATTCCCTAAATTCCACGTGTGTTTTTTATTAGCTTCAAAAATCACTATTTCACGAAGAATTTAGACTGCTTCTCACACATTGTAACATTATTTACAACCACCTTTCAATCATTTTTGATAAATCATTGATTTCATCTTTGCTGCAATGATACTTAATAAACTCTGCAAGTTATCCACAGAGCAACACTCAATTTTATTGATGATATTCTTATTATACCAGACATTTTTCATACACTCCCTTGTACGGATAGTTTTCCGACAACTTCATGATTACATATCTTGCGGTTTTGATTATTTTTGCTGCAAGAAATACATACTTCAAACGAAAGGTCTTTATTTGCTGTCTGTATTCTGAAGAGTCCAAGGAATCAAACTTGAACAACAAAAATAGGTTATATGAAAGCATCATCATTTGAAACACGGCTTCATTCGCCCAAAATGACTTTAGCAAGAGATGACCCACCGCCATGTCGTATTTGGCTTCTTTGATATAGTTTTCAGCATTACCACGCTTTTCATAGTATATAACTACTTTTTCAGAAAGCAAGGTAGTATTTGTTACAAAGAAAAAGTAGTCGTATTCGGAACCTTCTAAAAGTGATAATTGTGCTCTTTCTTTTTCTGGTTTCAGTACGCGAGATACGACAAATCTTCTGTCTTTTTCCCATTTAACTAATTTTGTATACAGTTCTGTAGTTTCTCTACCTTCTTCTCCTTTAACGAATACAATTGATGAATTCGTTGCTTGTGAGGTGAGTGTAGAATAACTTTTGGCTTTAATTAAATATTTGCATCCAAGAGATTCTATCGTTTCGATAATTTTTTCATCAAAGTAGCCACTATCCATTCGAAATAAAATTTCTAAATCGTCTGATTTGATGTTAGCAACAATTTCTTTGATCATTTCCGCAGCACCGTTTGCAGTGTAAGTATTGCCACTTCTTACAAATCCGGTAACATATGCTTTTAATTCGTCGCAAAATGCAAATTGGATATTGTAGCATCGGTTTCCCAGTTTCTTAGGATTATATCCTTTTGACGCACCTTCTTGATGACCTTCTACGTTAATTACACTACTATCAATATCAATCGTAATGGATGTCAATTTACTTTTAGTGAGCAGTTTTTTAAAGACTTTAAAATTAATGTCTCTAAACATTTGGGTTGTCTTGAAGTTGAAGTTTCCTAGAAACCGTGACACTGTTTCAGGTTCTTTTACGGAAATATCAAACTCGTTGACGAGGGGATCATTTTGAAGTAGCTTTAGACGTTCTAACTTATCAATGCCAATGAAGTGACCGCAGAGCATGGTCTTTATATGATTCATCTTGATTTTATTTGTTGAGTCATTATCAAATACGAGGTCATTTTCAATAAAATCAAAAATCCCATTGCTTTTTGCATTCTCAAGGAGCAGAAAAAGACCTGCATTTGATGTTAGATTCTTAGCTTTGAAATCAATTTTATTAATCATAATTAGAACCCCTTTTTACTACTTTTCTTACTATTATTTTACCATATATCGAGTCATAAAAGCTGATAATTTAACATATTTTTGAGCACTTTTCTTTCACCCAATGGGTGAAAGCTGAATTTCGAAGGAATGCATATTTATCAAGGCTTTGATTATGCTTTTTGAAGTACTGACGTAGAATCTAGGT
>NZ_JBMEZS010000048.1:0-2823 GCF_048822555.1 Klebsiella sp. C283 | reverse complement strand
CCGGCGATGTCCGAATGGGGAAACCCAGTGCAATTCGTTGCACTATCGTTAACTGAATACATAGGTTAACGAGGCGAACCGGGGGAACTGAAACATCTAAGTACCCCGAGGAAAAGAAATCAACCGAGATTCCCCCAGTAGCGGCGAGCGAACGGGGAGCAGCCCAGAGTCTGAATCAGCTTGTGTGTTAGTGGAACGGTCTGGAAAGTCCGACGGTACAGGGTGATAGTCCCGTACACCAAAATGCACAGGCTGTGAACTCGAAGAGTAGGGCGGGACACGTGGTATCCTGTCTGAATATGGGGGGACCATCCTCCAAGGCTAAATACTCCTGACTGACCGATAGTGAACCAGTACCGTGAGGGAAAGGCGAAAAGAACCCCGGCGAGGGGAGTGAAAAAGAACCTGAAACCGTGTACGTACAAGCAGTGGGAGCACCTTCGGGTGTGACTGCGTACCTTTTGTATAATGGGTCAGCGACTTATATTCTGTAGCAAGGTTAACCGTATAGGGGAGCCGCAGGGAAACCGAGTCTTAACTGGGCGTTAAGTTGCAGGGTATAGACCCGAAACCCGGTGATCTAGCCATGGGCAGGTTGAAGGTTGGGTAACACTAACTGGAGGACCGAACCGACTAATGTTGAAAAATTAGCGGATGACTTGTGGCTGGGGGTGAAAGGCCAATCAAACCGGGAGATAGCTGGTTCTCCCCGAAAGCTATTTAGGTAGCGCCTCGTGAACTCATCTTCGGGGGTAGAGCACTGTTTCGGCTAGGGGGTCATCCCGACTTACCAACCCGATGCAAACTACGAATACCGAAGAATGTTATCACGGGAGACACACGGCGGGTGCTAACGTCCGTCGTGAAGAGGGAAACAACCCAGACCGCCAGCTAAGGTCCCAAAGTCATGGTTAAGTGGGAAACGATGTGGGAAGGCACAGACAGCCAGGATGTTGGCTTAGAAGCAGCCATCATTTAAAGAAAGCGTAATAGCTCACTGGTCGAGTCGGCCTGCGCGGAAGATGTAACGGGGCTAAACCATGCACCGAAGCTGCGGCAGCGACACGATGTGTTGTTGGGTAGGGGAGCGTTCTGTAAGCCTGCGAAGGTGACCTGTGAGGGTTGCTGGAGGTATCAGAAGTGCGAATGCTGACATAAGTAACGATAAAGCGGGTGAAAAGCCCGCTCGCCGGAAGACCAAGGGTTCCTGTCCAACGTTAATCGGGGCAGGGTGAGTCGACCCCTAAGGCGAGGCCGAAAGGCGTAGTCGATGGGAAACAGGTTAATATTCCTGTACTTGGTGTTACTGCGAAGGGGGGACGGAGAAGGCTATGTTAGCCGGGCGACGGTTGTCCCGGTTTAAGCATGTAGGCTGGTTATCCAGGCAAATCCGGATAATCAAGGCTGAGGTGTGATGACGAGGCACTACGGTGCTGAAGTAACAAATGCCCTGCTTCCAGGAAAAGCCTCTAAGCATCAGGTAACATCAAATCGTACCCCAAACCGACACAGGTGGTCAGGTAGAGAATACCAAGGCGCTTGAGAGAACTCGGGTGAAGGAACTAGGCAAAATGGTGCCGTAACTTCGGGAGAAGGCACGCTGGTGTGTAGGTGAAGTCCCTGCGGATGGAGCTGAGACCAGTCGAAGATACCAGCTGGCTGCAACTGTTTATTAAAAACACAGCACTGTGCAAACACGAAAGTGGACGTATACGGTGTGACGCCTGCCCGGTGCCGGAAGGTTAATTGATGGGGTTATCCGTAAGGAGAAGCTCTTGATCGAAGCCCCGGTAAACGGCGGCCGTAACTATAACGGTCCTAAGGTAGCGAAATTCCTTGTCGGGTAAGTTCCGACCTGCACGAATGGCGTAATGATGGCCAGGCTGTCTCCACCCGAGACTCAGTGAAATTGAACTCGCTGTGAAGATGCAGTGTACCCGCGGCAAGACGGAAAGACCCCGTGAACCTTTACTATAGCTTGACACTGAACATTGAGCCTTGATGTGTAGGATAGGTGGGAGGCTTTGAAGCGTGGACGCCAGTCTGCGTGGAGCCAACCTTGAAATACCACCCTTTAATGTTTGATGTTCTAACGTGGGCCCCTTATCGGGGTTGCGGACAGTGTCTGGTGGGTAGTTTGACTGGGGCGGTCTCCTCCCAAAGCGTAACGGAGGAGCACGAAGGTTAGCTAATCCTGGTCGGACATCAGGAGGTTAGTGCAATGGCATAAGCTAGCTTGACTGCGAGCGTGACGGCGCGAGCAGGTGCGAAAGCAGGTCATAGTGATCCGGTGGTTCTGAATGGAAGGGCCATCGCTCAACGGATAAAAGGTACTCCGGGGATAACAGGCTGATACCGCCCAAGAGTTCATATCGACGGCGGTGTTTGGCACCTCGATGTCGGCTCATCACATCCTGGGGCTGAAGTAGGTCCCAAGGGTATGGCTGTTCGCCATTTAAAGTGGTACGCGAGCTGGGTTTAGAACGTCGTGAGACAGTTCGGTCCCTATCTGCCGTGGGCGCTGGAGAATTGAGGGGGGCTGCTCCTAGTACGAGAGGACCGGAGTGGACGCATCACTGGTGTTCGGGTTGTCATGCCAATGGCACTGCCCGGTAGCTAAATGCGGAAGAGATAAGTGCTGAAAGCATCTAAGCACGAAACTTGCCCCGAGATGAGTTCTCCCTGAGACTTTAAGTCTCCTGAAGGAACGTTGAAGACGACGACGTTGATAGGCCGGGTGTGTAAGCGCAGCGATGCGTTGAGCTAACCGGTACTAATGAACCGTGAGGCTTAACCTTACAACGCCGAAGATGTTTTGGCGGA
>NZ_JBMEZS010000047.1:0-2887 GCF_048822555.1 Klebsiella sp. C283 | reverse complement strand
ACAGCGTAGCGATCAAGACATTTGGGACGATTACAAGAAAGACGCTATTTTTTACTTGATAGAAAAATACGGCGATAAGCTTAAAAGTGTTATAGAGCATACAGACGAAAAAAATCCTCATATTCATTTCTATGTCGTTGCTGATCGCAACGAGGTTTTAAACGACTTACATGATGGAAAAAAGGCAGTTTCTGACACAAGAAAAGAAAACAGAAAGAAAATAAACAAGCAAGACAAAGAAAAACAAAAAGGTCTATATTCAAATGCTATGATCGCTTTTCAAGATGATTTCTATATGAAAGTTTCAAGAAATTATGGGCTTTCTCGAACAGGCGAAGAGCCAAGATCGAGAATTTATTCAACGCCTGAATTTAAGAAAATGGAAGCTGAAAGATTAATGCGATTAGCATTAATCGAAGAAGCAGAAAAAAAATTAATTTCAACAAACGAAGAAATAATAGATCGCGTTGAAAAAAGCAAAATTGAGATTGAGAAGCAAAAAGAAAAAGCAAGAATACAAACAGAGAGAGAAAGAAAAAAGGCTTTAATTAGTGCTGAAAGCCAAGGCTTCAATTATGCAATAAAAGACTTTAACAACAAAAGCTACTTGGGAAAAATTGCTGTTTCTATTACATATCCTAAAAATGAGATTTCACGTCTGAAAAACAAAAGTAATGAGGTGGTTAAAAAATATAATATTTTATTAGATAAAAGCAAAAAAATAGAAGAAAGAAAGAATTTTTATAAAAATAGCTTCCTTGAAATACAAGAGAAAGAGCAAAAGCTACGTAAAGACTTTAATAGACGCGTTGAGCAGCGTTTAGACGTTGTGAATAGTAAAAATATAGAGTTAGCAGAGAATAATAATTATCTCTCATTAGAGAACGAAAGATTAAAAGCTGAGAACGAACAAGCAAAATTTGCTACCGATTTTTTAAACAGGTTAAAAAGAAAGATGGGTGATAAATTTAACGATTTCAAAAAAGATCTGTTTAAAAAAATTAAGCCTTCTGGTGATAAATTCAACATCTAAAACCGAAAACTGAAAGTTTTTTATTTTGTTCATTCGCTAACGCTCTTCACTTCTTCGAACGAGTGCGATAGCAAAATTGCGAAGCAATTGCCCAAAGGGCCAAAAGAAAAAATCTTCAGATTTCTGGTTTTGACCTGGGTTTTTTGAAAACCGCGAGCAGTTCACCAGCTTGCCTGGTGGACTGTGAGGGGTTGGCCGGGCGGCGAGCCGAAGTTATCCCCCTTATATGTATTAGAATCTCTTAGATTATCTTAGGGCTTTTTTTTCTACTCTCTAACCCTTGATATTACTCACTTTTTAAAAATCATGGTTGTCAAAAACGTCAACTAGGGTTGTCAAAAACGTCAACTAGGGTTGTCAAAAACGTCAACTAGGGTTGTCAAAAACGTCAACTAGTAATTTTTTAGTTCATTTTTTAACCTAGTTTTTCTGGTGTCACATAGTAGACAAGAGTTGAAAAAGTGAAACTTTTTCTACTTTTTTCTACTTTTTCTATTGACTTATATTTTAGATCGTTTATTAAGTTACTATAAAATTAATGGAGGTTTTAATTATGAATATACAACAAATATTAAATGATAGCTTAAATATAAGTTATGAGAATTTTAACGATTATTTAAATCAATATGATTTAAGCCCAGAAGAAAAAGTAGCGGCTTTTACGTTTTACCATGAAAACGTAAAACAGAAAAAAGCCATTACAATCTCTGCTGAGAAAACTAATAATTATAAGTCAATTGCAGATAAAGTTGAGTATGTGCATTTATTTCCGAAGAATTTAAAAAAAATAATAAAAGAGTACAATTTAACAAGTAATGAGCTTTTAGTGACTATGGAAATTTTAGACTCTATGATGTCTCATGGTAATATGTTAATTAATTTCTCGCAGGCTAGACTTTGCGAACTTACAGAAATTAATAAATCTACTATGTCGAAAGTCTTTAAATCTTTAAGGGCTAAAAAAGTTCTCATTGAAAATGAGAATGGGAATTTATATATAAATTCCGTGGTCTTTATGAAAGGCTTACCGCATAAATTATTCATTCAATACAGAGAGCATTTCTTAAAATCTATTGAATATAAATTAACAGAAGAAGAAAACTTTGATCAGGTTTTTGATGCTGAATTTATAAAAACATATGAAAGTAACATTAAAAAAATAAAAGATAAAAAAGAAGAGTTAGAACAAAAAAAGAAAGATAAAACTTTAAAGTCTTTCAATGAAACTTTAAAAACAGAGTTGAAAGAAGCAACGGAAGAAAATTTTGATTTAATTTTTGATGAACAAAACTAACGCGCTTCGCTTGTTCAAATCCTAATTCTTATAATGTAAAATTATAAAAATTAGGATTTCTATTTTTCCTTTTTTTTTATCTTTTGACCTTCTCCCCATTTATGGGGCCGACGTCTAAGCGAAGCTTAGGCATAGTCGGTTCCTATGCCTTAATCGCAACCCCTGAAAACCTTGACTTTCTTGCAAAATTTATTATTAAAAATATATGAGAAAAACTATAAAAATAAGGGTTATTTTATGGCAAAAACTGCACAATTTATTCATATAGAAACTTATGCTGATATACCTGAGAGAGAAAAAACAGTAAAAGAATTAAACCGATCTTCAGATGTTAGATCTACCAGTAGAAAAGGAGTTTTAAACGAAGCAAGAAGGGTTAATGGCTTTTGTTCTCACGTTGAAGAGCCAGAGCAACCTGCGTTGCTCTATGGCTTAAATTTGGATGAGGTAGAAATGCTTGTAGATGACTACAAGCAAAATTTTAGACTTATAGACAAGAACGGGAAGGAAAGGAAGGCAAGAAGTGACGCAAGCGTCCTTCTTGCTGGTGTAGTTAGTTT
>NZ_JBMEZS010000046.1:0-3240 GCF_048822555.1 Klebsiella sp. C283 | reverse complement strand
CGCCCTGGCGAAAAGCTTAAGCCAATGATCCTGAATGCCACCAACAGCAAGATGCTGAAAAGCATTACCGGATCGCCATTCCTTGAGGATTGGGTCGGCGTGAAAGTCACTGTTTACGTCGATAAAAATGTCAGGTTCGGAAAGGAATCGGTTGAAGGTCTCCGCTTAAGCCCAGCGCGCGTTTCAAAACCTGTGCTTTCGCCGGAAAAAACGCAGGCATGGAATAACGCTAAGGCCGCCTTCAAGCGCGATGGCAACCTGGATGCAGTGCTGGCGAGAATGGACATTTCTCCAGAGCATCGCCGCCAACTGGAACAGGAGTGCTCAGCATGATCTGGCATGACGTCGAGCAAAACGGGGAAGAGTGGGATGCTCTTCGCCTGGGGAAGGCTACCGCTTCAAACTTCGGCTTGATTATGGCTAACGATGGCAAGGCGTTTGGTGAGCCAGCCAAGCGTTATGCGCTTCAGTTAGCTCTTGAGCAGATTAAAGGGTGCAAGTCTGAGTTTGGCTTCACAAACGACCATATGGAGCGCGGCCACGAACAGGAGCCAATCGCTCGCATGCTGTACGAAGAGATGAACTTCGTCGACGTGGATAACGGCGGTTTCTTTGATCACGAAACGTATGGGGATAGTCCAGACGGCCTCGTTGGCCGGGACGGGTTGGTTGAGATTAAGTCGGTAATTGCCGCCACTCACTACGCCACCCTCACCCGCGGCGCCTTCGATCCGGCATATAGATGGCAACTAATAGGCCACCTTGATTGCTCTGGCCGGGATTGGGTTGACTTCATCAGCTACTGCTCTGATTTCCCTGACGGAAAGCAACTCATTGTTTACCGTCTTACATCCGCTGAGTGCCAATCAGAAATAGGCCGCCTTCGCGCGAGAAGGAATGAGTTCCTCTCCCTTGTGGCAGAGACTAAGCGAATGATACTGGAGATCGAATGAAACGCACTCCATTTTACCGCAGGCCCGGAAAAGCAGGGAAATTCTCCGGCCTTCGCGAGCGCGTGATCTGGATGATTCAGACGCGCGGCCGCCCTGTAACCGGCAGCGAAATAGCGGAGAAGTTCGGCGTGACGCTTGTCGAATTTAACCGCGTTGCGAACGGTATAACCAGGGGAGAAGGCCGCATTGCGCAGCTGATCGCATCGGAAACCTGGCTCAACGAGGACGGCATCTGTGATCGCACCTTTGACCTGGTCACAAGGCCAAAGGTCATTACCCCGCAGGGTAAAACGCGCCTGTTCACTAAGCGCTCGATTGCTCAGGCCGCCTCTGGCAACCGTCAGAAATGTATAGATAAAGCGGCACGTCGCCGCCGGCTTATCGCATCTGGCCTCTATATCGATGAAATGGAGTCAGTCCTATGAACCGCTACTCACTTATCTATGCCGACCCGGCCTGGTCTTACGGGAACACGATCAGCAACGGCGCCGCCGTCGATCACTACCCCACCATGAGCTTGCTCGATATGAAGCGGCTCCCGGTATGGGAGCTCGCCGCGGATAACGCCGTATTGGCGATGTGGTACACCGGCACCCACAACCAGGAGGCGATCGAACTGGCCGAGGCCTGGGGATTTACTGTGCGCACTATGAAGGGCTTCACCTGGGTGAAGTTGAACCAGTTGGCCGAGCTACGCATTACCAAGGCTCTGGCAGATGGCGATGTGACCGATTTTTACGACTTCCTCGCCCTGCTTAATGCCGAGACGCGCATGAATGGCGGCAACCACACCCGCGCCAACACGGAAGACGTACTGATCGCCACCCGCGGTGCCGGGCTGGAACGCAAGCACGCCGGCATTAAGCAGGTGGTCTACAGCCCACTCGGCGCGCACAGCGAGAAACCGTGGGAAGTTCGGCACCGCCTGGAACTGCTCTACGGCGACGTACCGCGGATTGAGCTGTTCAGCCGCAGCGCGGCGCCAGGCTGGAGCCACTGGGGCAACCAGTGCGCCACCGCTTCAGTTGAGCTGATACCTGGCTGCGCCATTGACGTTGTGAAGACGGAGGCAGCATGACTCCTGAAGAAAAAGAAAACGCTCTCCGCGCCCAGGCTCGTCGCTGCGCAGAAGAGATAACCAAAGCGATGAGCGCAAAGCCTAAACCGAAATGGAACGCTGTATGCCCCCCATCCTTCGCAAGCACTACGAGAAGGTAAAGCCGATGGGTGTCAGCCTGGTGAAATTTGTCAGTGTTATTGGCCGCATGAATGGGCGGTATGGAGTGGAATCATGAGCAAAAACCTACACATCGAACTCGGTGATAAATACGTCGTCACAGGGTCAACGCATGACCTCATCCTGAACGAGAAACGCATCATTAAGGATGGTAAGAACGCCGGTCAGGAAACGCTGGCTCGACTCGGCTACTACAGCAAGTTTGAGCACTTGGTGAAAGAACTTTGCCATCGTGAAATTCTGCAATCAGAAGCGCAGTCACTGGAAGAATTACGCGACTACATCTTTGCGCTCGGCGAGAAGCTGAGTAAGGCGGTTGAGTTATGAGCTTCTTCGAAATTGACTCACGATTTTTGATTGATACCGCATTTCACCGTCTGGAAATCATCCGTGACGATGGGCTGTATCGCCACCTGCGCATGCAGCAGCCGGGAACATCTTGCTACTACTACGACGTTATCACATGGCCTGGTTACTTGACCGTAACCGGCGACATGGGAACCTGGACATTCAGTCGCATCGCGGACATGTTCGACTTTTTTGGCGCCTGGGAGGGTGGAATCAATACCCATTATTGGGCTGAAAAGCTGGAGGCTGGCGCGGGATGTTCGGCACGAGAAATGCTGGCAAAAGAGTATGACCACGACGTGTTCTGCAAAAGCCTGAAAGAGTCTCTGAGTGATTACCTGGGGGGGCGACGAAAGCGAGGAGCCAGAAGAAGATGACGACTGGGACGACGATGACGACACACCCGATAGCGACAAAGCAGTGGTGCGCGAAATCGTCCGCGGCTTGTGCCGGGCGGGTTTCAACAATGAATGGGAGGCTTATCAGGCTGTTTACGATGCTGATTGGCCAGCTGGCTGGAGCGCTTGGGATGTCTGCGATGGACTGACATTTAAAACGTATACCAGCCATTTCCGGTGGATTCTCTTCGCCATCACATGGGCAATCAGCAAATACCACAACGCGAAGATTGTTGATAAAGCGATGGCTACGTTTTTGGCCGTTAAGGGAGTTTCAGCATGAGCGCAGAAATCATCGATCAGG
>NZ_JBMEZS010000045.1:0-3328 GCF_048822555.1 Klebsiella sp. C283 | reverse complement strand
AGCGCAGCTGGCCGGGAGCCGAAGGTGTCCAGTGCGGGTGTGCTTTTAAAGCCTTTAAGGTTTAAAAAGAGGCATCACAGCAGGGAGAAGAAGAGGAAGCAGGCAAACAGCAGGCAGCAAACAGGGAAGACGCGAAAAGGAAATGCGGGCGGCGCGTCAGCGCGGCCCGGTTTTCCCGGCGCCGCAGGCGCGCGGTCTTTCGAGGCGCGGCCAGACGGGGACAGGTGCCCCGCCGGCTTAACGTGTCATCAGACGGTTATTCTGAGAATGGCGGTCGCTACCTGGGTATACGTGAATGTTCCCCGTGGCAACGGCTCCCAGACGTCCGCCAGGGACTCCAGCGCCTTTTGCTGACGCGGCCCGTCCAGACATATGCCCGTCAGAATCCCGCCAGGCTCAAGCAGAGTTAATGCCCGCCGGATATGCCGGATATCATCACCGCGATTAAACGGCGGATTCATGATAATTCGTGTATACCGGCGCTCCGGATGATATTCGAGAAAATCTCCGCACCAGATCCGGACCTCCGGGAAATGCGCCTGCAGGTGACGGGCTAACCCGGCGTGCAGCTCCACGGCGTCACACTTCGCCCGGGGGACTGCATCCCTGATCGCCTGCAGTATGGCGCCCGTTCCGGCACTGGGTTCCAGAATGCGATCGGTTTCCCGGACATCAGCCAGCTCAACCAGCCGGCGACATTCCGGGGAGGGGGTGACAAAAAGTTGCGAGCTACCCTGAATTTCAGCGACAGGGGCGCGCCCTTCCAGTTTGACCCGCATCGCCTGAATACGGTGTTTAAGGTCATGATGCATGAATGTACTCCCTGACCTCCCCGGCAAGATGCCGGGGAGCCTTCCTGCTATTTTTTCGGAATTTCAACGGTTTTCATGTCTGTGATATACACATTCACGAGCGTACAACCGTGCGTCATGCACCGGCGGAAGCGGTAGGCGCCGTGTGTTTCGGTTTCTGCAGCACCCCGCACGCCTTTATAATCAGCGGGTAATTTCGCCCACTCGGCTTTTGTCATTTCCCGGAACCCTTCCCCCGGATAATTGACGATCGGTGGGCGCTTCGCCGCTTTCTTCGCGTCGCTGGCTTCCTCCGCTGTCGGGGCTTTGTAGTCCGTGATACGGTCGGGCGTGAGTTTCATCGTGCCGCTGTAGCCCAGAAAGCGATAACCGGGCGTTTCGACTGAACTCACCTCCCCCTTACTCCGGTTAACCCGGAGAATGGTTAACCATTCTCCCCGGCTCAGTACCTGCCCGCCTGGTTCAAATTCCTGTGTTCGGGTGACAACGCCACCGTTTTCATTGAGCATCGCGCGTTCGTAGGCCAGGCGGTTCTGGTAATGATTAACCCAGCGCTGTTGGTGGTTAATCGTGCGCTCATGACAGCGGATCGCAATATCACGCGCCTGTTCAAAAGTAATGATCTCCTCCGACAGGGCAGAATGGAGAGACATCGAGCCCTCATACTGGCTTTTCTCTGCCGGGCGGGGGTATTTGTCGAGCGTAAAGCAGGCATGAATATGATCATAATTACTGACCAGTAACGCCATTTTCAGATCGAGCGTCTGCGCACGCCACATCGTCATATGCTTTTCAGACCGGGCAATGTGCTTTTGGGACTTGCGTCATTCCGCCTCGATTTTTTTGATACGGCGGTAACGCACATCCGGACGCTCCTTGTATTTTGCGTGCCGCAGAGAGGCCTGCGCGCGCTGTTCCCAGTATTCCGCACGCTCGAACAGCATCACGGCACGTTTCATGCCGCTCTCAATTTTCTGCGCATGCCGGCGCGCGCGGCGCTCGCTGTGGTGGCCTACCAGGATCGGCTGTCCCAGCGGGACAGCCGATGCCAGCGAATCAACATGCGCAAGCGCCTGCTCCGATTCAACCGCCCGCCGGTCACTGTAGTCACTGAACCGCCCGGCGCGCTGCTCCTGGCGATCAAACAGGGTGCTGTCCTCGTCCTCGATATCACCGGCGAGCGAAAGCAGGACATCCTCCCGCCCCGGCGTCCAGGCTGGCGCCACAAAGAGTTTCTGTTTGGGCGCCCAGCGAAATCCTGCTTTGTTGATCAGGGAATACGTTTCTTCATCGAGCCGTAATGATGCGTAAAGTCGCAATTTATTATCATCGGGTGAATAGGTTGCCCGGTAAGTCTGGCTGACGGTATTTTCCGTCATGATCTGTGCGGTAGTCGGTGTCATTGTGTTTTCTCCTTCCTGCAGTTGCCGCCCCTCGCGGGGCGGCTCACCTCATCAGTTAAATGCGCGTTTCAGTTCCAGCGTGCGGAGTACCTGCCCGAGGGCGGTATTTTTCATCGCGGGGATGTGGACACCGCGCCCTTTGCGGTGACTTCTGGCGATATGACGCCCGAAAGCTCTGAGAGCGGGATCAATCTCCGGTGCGGTGATATCTGCGCGCAGAATGCGCGAATGACGACGGGGCTTTACAGCGCCTGCGGAAGGTGAAAAAATAGAAACGATCATAAAGTTGACTCCTTATGGTAGTTAACGAAGCCGGAAAAACCGTTCGTGCGATTTTTACGGCGTGGGAGAAGCAGGGTTTACCCTGCTTTTTTCATACCTGCGGTTTGCTTCCCGCCTCTTCTTCCTCCTTCTGAACCTGATCGGTAATGTCTTCCGGTGCGCCCAGAAACCAGCCTTTGACGGGTTCACAGCGTTCAATAAACGCTTTTATCGCCCGTTTTCCGGTCGTGGCCTGCACCCGGGTAAACATCGGCAGATTGCCGCTGGCATTGCTTCCCAGAAATGCGATCCGATACGTTCGCAATGAAGGATCCTGCATTTTTCTTTTTCCTGATTTTTAAAGAACATCACCCGTTGAGTTGCCGGGGCCGCGGTTTTGACTTTGTGCGGGGACCTGCTGAACCTGCCCCCTGGTATTAACTTCACCCGTTTGAGAGCCGTTCGCCGCAAGGGCATAAACGAGCACGGGCGACGGCAGCTGTCCAGGGCGCGGTTTACCGCGTGCCATTTACCCTGGACGGATGATGGCGACTGTGCTTGTCTCAGCCCCGGCGAATGGACTCAAACGGGTGATACGACCAGGGGAAAGGAGCAGGCACCCGCCGCAACGACGAAGAGCGCGGGCGCGAAACGGCGTTGCCCTGCAGAGTGCCGGCAGCTTTATCGCCGGCACGGTGAAAGCGGCGCGGCCGGAACGGTCGCAGCAAGCGCTGCCGTTGACCTTGACTTCAGACATCAGACACTAGCCGCCAGGCCCGAAACCGCGTAGCGGGTTCGGCGGAGCTTACCGCGTCTTTTCGCGGTTAGCGGAGTGTGGCTCGACGACCGGAC
>NZ_JBMEZS010000044.1:0-3851 GCF_048822555.1 Klebsiella sp. C283 | reverse complement strand
TGAAAAAATATACCTCCGGGGTGCTGTCATTCGCGGAGGCGGATCTGCCGCCGGGTCAGCGTGAAAAACTGATGGCCAGCTTTGAGCGGGTTCTGATGCCCGGACTCGATAAAGATCAGTACAGCATTCTGTGGGTGGAACACGCAGACAAGGGTCGTCTTGAGCTGAATTTTCTGATCCCCAATACCGAATTACTGACGGGGAAACGCCTCCAGCCGTATTACGATCGTGCCGACCGGCCGCGCATCGATGCGTGGCAGACAGTGGTCAACGGCAGGCTGGGGCTACATGATCCGAACGACCCGGAGAACCGGCGGGCGCTGGTCACGCCGTCAGGACTGCCAGAAACGAAGCAGGAAGCCGCAGAGACGATTACACGGGGTTTGCTGATGTTAGCCTCATCAGGAGAGCTGAAAACGCGTGATGACGTCACAGGGGCGCTCACAGCGGCCGGTTTTGAGGTGGTCAGAACCACAAAAAACAGTATCAGCATTGCCGACCCGGACGGGGGGCGAAATATCCGACTGAGGGGAGCCATTTATGAGCAGTCTTTTAACGGCCTCGAGGGACTTCGAGGAGAAATCGAAAGCACAGCAGCAGCTTACCGAAGAGAGGCTGAAAGCCGCATTCAGCAAGCACGAGAACGTTGTCAAATCGGAACTGAACGCAAGCGCGAAGAGAATCAACGACGCCATCAGCGCCCACGAACAGGGGATGAACGCGGCGATGCAGTCGAACCGGCTGAGCGTGCTGCGAATGGTCGGGCGGACGTGGCTGACCATCACCATGGTGTCAGGGCTGCTGTTCGCCAGCCTGAGCGGGGTGCTGTGGTACCAGGGGAACCGGATAGCGGCGAACCTGGCGGAAATCAGGCAGCAGAGAGATACGCTGTCGAAACTGCAGATGCAGACGTGGGGCGTGACCTATCTGGAAAACCGCAACGGACGGTTTCTGGTGCTGCCGGAGGGGATGAAAGCCGAAACGGGCCGGAAGGTGGACAACAAGACGCGGAACGCGGTGAAGCTGGTACGGGAGTAGAGCAGAATGACGGAACTGGAAAAACAATTGCTGAGCGCGTTAGAGCAGCTACAGCAGGACTACTCGAGAAGGCTGGACGAGTGGGAGAGCGCCTTCGAGGAATGGCGGAAGATGTCTGGTCTTATGCAACGGGAGAACGCGGCGCTGAGCGAGCGCGTGTCGGGCTTGAGCAGGCAGGTGCAGAGTTTGAGCGAGCAGCTGCGCCGGTTATCGACAGGCTGAATGAGATTGAGCAACAGCGATACGGGCAAACAACGGAAAAGGAACCAGAGAAGACAGCAGATCTGGTACCGGAACGGCAACGCACATTATCTCATGGTGACAGGGAGTATGGAGACTGATAAACGCCCGTCTCAGGTGGCCTGAGCGTGACGGGGATCATGGCCATTTTCTGCGATTTCAGCACACAGAGAGTCTTTTTTAACCGAAATCACCGGCTATGCAGTGATGTGAATAAGTGATGCATATGCGTAAAATAAATCAGGTGCGTTTCTGGTGGTTTTCGGTGTACTTGCCACCACCTTTTGCCCGTCAGCCATCAGAAACGCCCTGAGTGCCTCCGGCGCGGTGCGAGTAAGGGATGTTATGTTTAATTGGACGGTTACTAGCATGTAAAAAAAAACCGCCACTAGGCGGTTTTTTATGATCAGTTAGGAATCTCTGAGACTTCTTTGACTTCCTGTTTATTAATTTGCTGCTTCACGCCGTTAGCATCGGTATAGCCAATCAACCCAGCATCCGATTCTTTGGGTTTGCCATCGCTCACAATGGTACGGCCATCATTCGTATGAATTGCATAGCTTGTCCTTGTGCATCCTGTCAGAGCTGAAAGTGCAATGATCGCAGCTAGCGCTGAATAAATTACTTTCGTCATAGAACGTTCCTTATCAGTTATCTAGTTCACTCATGTTGGTAATTTTGTCGCGGTTGATATGTTCTGTTTTTCCTGTCTGTGCATCCTTGTAAGAAACCAGCCCGGTGTCACTATCAATCTGAGGCTTACCGTCTGCGACGATAGTCCGTCCGTCGGTAGTTTTAATGGCCTGATTTTAGGAGGTGCCGGTTACTGAGAAGGTTAAAACTGAAGTTATTAAGAGAAACCAATGCTTTTTTAGATATCCCATATCCCTAGTACTGGCGAAGTTAGTATCTAACTTACTAATAATAGGCATTGTTTTGGCTTCTGCATCGGAAGGGGAGATAAAATGTAAAAAAAGAAATCTTATGTTAAATCAGGTGGCAGAATGCTGTGTTAAACGGCTAGTTGCTAATCATAATCATTTTGTAACGCAGGGGGATTTCTTCCGCCGATAAATGCATTCCAGTGATGGATTCATTACAAGGAACATCATAAATCCCATGGATATCGATCCTGCGAAGAAAGGATCTTCTTGAGATCATTTTTTTCTGCGCGTAATCTCTTGCTCTGAAAACGAAAAAACCACCTTCCGGTGGCTTTTTCGATGGATAGAGGATCCTGGCAGATTCTCTAACCGAGGTAACTGGGTGTACAAGACCGCAATTACCAAAACTGTTCTTTCAGTGTAGCCGCAGTCAGGCATCCACTTCAAGACCTCTTTAAATACCATCTTGTACACCCTTGTTACCAGTGGCTGCTGCCAGTGGCGTTTTTTCGTGTCCGTCCGGGTTGGAATCAAGATGATAGTTACCGGATAAGGCGCAGCGGTCGGACTGAACGGGGGGTTCGTGCATACAGTCCAGCTTGGAGCGAACTGCCTACCCGGAACTGAGTGTCAGGCGTGGAATGAGACAAACGCGGCCATAACAGCGGAATGACACCGGTAAACCGAAAGGCAGGAACAGGAGAGCGCACGAGGGAGCTACCAGGGGGAAACGCCTGGGATCTTTATAGTCCTGTCGGGTTTCGCCGCCACTGATTTGAGCGTCAGATTTTGTGATGCTTGTCAGGGGGGCGGAGCCTATGGAAAAACGGCAACGCCGCATCCTTTCTCCAGCCCTTCCTGATTTCAGCGCAGTCTCTCTATCTTGTCATTCGTGAGCAGGTAACGCCCGCCGCCGTCTCACGGCAGGAGCGCAGCGACCGAGTGAGCGAGGAGGCGTCATGTCATCACCACCTGCATTTTGCACTTACGCCCCGCAGCTGAATTTTTCCCCTGCCACATGAAGCACTTTCCCGAATTACCACTTCGATTTATCATATTAAGCCAGTATACACTCCGCTAGCGCTACGTGACTGGTTCAGGGCTGCGCCCCGAAACCCGCTAAAAACCACTGACGCGCCTGCGGCTTGTCCAACCCCGCGCCGACCGGGAAAGGCTTTCCCGTCCGCCACGGCGTTATCAGGAGGCGATTCTGGCAGATAAACGCAACAAGATGCTCACGATGTGGGTGACGGAAGACGAACATCGGCGGTTGCTTGAGCGGTGCGACGGAAAACAACTGGCGGCGTGGATGCGCCAGACCTGCCTTGATGAGAAACCGACACGCGCCGGCAGGCTTCCCTCGATTTCGCCGGCGCTGCTGCGTCAGCTTGCCGGCATGGGCAATAACCTGAACCAGATCGCCCGGAAAGTGAACGCCGGTGGTGCCGGTCATGACCGGGTGCAGATCGTGGCAGCGCTGATGGCGATCGATGCCGGTCTGGAACGGTTGCGGCATGCCGTACTGGAAAAAGGGCCGGATGATGATTGTTAAATTCCATCCACGGGGTCGCGGCGGGGGCGCCGGTCCGGTGGACTATCTTCTGGGTAAAGACCGGCAGCGTGAAGGTGCCAGCGTCCTGCAGGGGAAGCCGGAAGAAATCCGGGAGCTGATTGATGCGTCGCCGTATG
>NZ_JBMEZS010000043.1:0-4115 GCF_048822555.1 Klebsiella sp. C283 | reverse complement strand
AATAAATAATAAGCTCTGACATGGCTTGCCCCTGCTGATATGCAGGGGCTTTTTTTGGTTTGAGAGTAAACATTACGGTAAAACGAACCCTCTATTGATAGGTAGAGTCCGCTCCTGGCACCCAGGGGACTTTACCGGCGTAGATGATGCGTCAGGCTATTAATCCTCAAAAGTGCTTACTGCTTATTCGCGGGACCGCCGTCTGATTTGGGTGGGATCTTGACGACTAATCTTTGAGCTATTCCCGGTTTGCCCTTTTCAAAACGCCATTTTTTAATCATTTTATCAATGACTTGATGTTCCAACTCCGGAGTCGTTGTCGATTCAAGTATCTTTACATTCTGAACTCTGCCATCTGAATCGACATCGTACTGAATCCGCAGGAAACTCGGCAGTAGGTTTCCGTTCTTATCACGAGTGGTAATTGATGTGTTTGCAGAGGAAATGCTGCCTGAAGGTGTGCTGGCGCTGGCCTCTGTACTGGCGCAGAGTGTCAGTAACAATGGCAAAATTAGCGTGAATAGTCTGCTAGTTTTCATAAATTGTCTGAGTTCCAAAGTTCACCATGAATATTTACGTTACCAACGGCGCGCGTGACAGGTTACCAGATGAGATGATCCGTGAACACCGCGTCTTCAGCAGCAATCACGTTGACCTCCTGACCTGGCGCTTCGTACTGCATCCATTCCCGAGGACGTTTGGCTATCAGGACAAATGGGCGCTGAGCGACTATATCAACGACTCTTTTGCCAGTTGTCGGCAGCGCTATCCGGTTCGTCGGGGAACATGAGCGAGCTAACACCCTCAAGTGATTAGCATGGATTCGCGTCCCGCGCTGAAGACGTTCAGCTAATCCTTTTTAACTCCGGTGCTCGGGATCTACCGCGCTCGCAACGTTAAGGGAGGGATCTCCGGGGCCTAAGCGGCAGCCTGCTGCTGATGCTAAGGGGGAGATTCTTCAGTCATTCCTGCGACACCTGGGAGCCTAACACGAAAGCGGCTGAGCATCGCGCCAGCAGGGAGAATCCCGGATAGCAATGCGTGACGCCTTATCCCGGCTACGCTGTTGGGCCGCTCTTGTGCCGTATTTTTGCCGGGTGGCGGCTGCGCCTTACCCGGCCTACAAAAACTCGCTAGCTATCTGACTGGCTTGCGCCGCGTTGAGTGGTACCTGGTGATGTCAGCGCTTTCCGCTCCTGGCATCAAGCGGACAAACCAGGTGAGCCAAAGGTCCGACATGAGCGAGGAGCGGACATTCCATGTCCATTACGCAGGATTTATAGATGGTTATCGAATTTCCTTACCGCCAAACTTCTTGCGCCAGGTGTAAAAGGTAACGCCTGAAATAGCATGCTAACGGCAGAGTTCCCGGGCTGAAACTCCGGCTTCGGCCTTGCGGAGAATACTGATGATCTGTTCGTCGGAAAATCGCTTCTTCATGGGGATGTCCTCATGTGACTGATGAAGACATTACTAACATCGCGGTGTATTAATCAACGGGGAGCAGGTCAACGCATCTGAGATTCAGTCGGCAAGAGGCAGAAAAATTTCTGGAGGTGGGCGCCCATCTTTGGGCGCTCCTTGGTTAGCTATGGGAATTAGCCGAAGCACTTTCTTTAGAAATAAATCAAAATCTTCTAAATAGGTCATTCATTGCTGCACCTGGCGTTACCTCTGCATTATGAGATAAGTGCCTCTCATAATACTTATTGTCATATGCTTCTGGTGAAATGCCTCTCTCAGCCCTGAAAATAAGTATTTCCTTTTCCTTGTAGGTGAAATTTGAAAGTCTGTTTAATACTCTTTTTTTGAAATCATCGGATATCAACTTGGTTTTTCCGATGTAATCTTTTAGTTGCTTTAAATATTGTTCTATTCCGCCATGAAGAAAATCAGCTTCGCTATCGATACCAACTATAAACTTATTGTTATATTTTATATAGCTGCGTTTGAATTTCATTTCATGATCTTTGGCGTCAGATTCACTTTCTGCAACTCCAACAATAACAGTGCATTCTCCACTTATACTATTTGTCATTGCCGTTAATGTTTTTAATATTTTATCAACAAGTGAAAAGTTAAATTCTCGCTTGGTGTTTGATAGGGTCATTAATCCCATTTTGAAATCGTAAGACTGCTGTTCGGTTTTAGATTCATTAATGATATTTTCTATGTTTCTTATCCAGTTACCTGGCTCGAAAGTGTTGTCTTTTGATTTGATAAAGTGCTTTGAGATGATCCCCTTAGTTGCTTCAATTAAAGCCGTCCTTTCATCATTATGCCACTTTCGCCCGTTACCCATGATGGACTTATAGTGTTTGTCATAGATGCCTTTCAGAGAGGTATGTAGATCCTTATAGTTAGATACAGCCATTCCATCGTTGATGATAAGCTCATACATAGATAGGAATATAACTTGGAAGCATCTTGATGATTTTTGTTTTCTATCAGAATATATGGTTTCTGAAAAATTTCCCCTGTCATCCTTGAATACTTTATTCAATTCATCGAATATATAGTTAAAAGACTTAATGATAAAGTCTTCTTTGTATTTTTCCAGTGTGCTAGCTAAGTTCTGATGCTCTCTCGTTGAAGCATCGTAAACTTTATTTAAATAGTCTGATGTCGTATGGCATTCTCTTGGTACTGATACATAACTCAATAAATGAGTTATCAACTCCTCATCTCTTGATTCTCTTATATCTTCTTTTCTTATAATGTCGCTTTTTACCCAGAATATGTCGTTTATGTTTATTCCGTAATTTAGCCTGTCATCACCAATGCTGATGTTTTTCATGTTTCTCAGTGTTACCACATCGGTTCTAGATGAATCCTTTCTAACGTAGTTAGATATTCTATTTATTGTTTCAGGAACTATTCCTAGTGATCCAGCCTGCCTTACATCCTGCATGGACAACCTTCTTCCTCCAGTGTTTATTCTCCTGAAGGTTTCATCTATAAAGGCTGGCGTGTTTAAATGTGTTGTCAGAAATGGTATTTGATAGTTAAGTATTGCAGAGCAAGTTTTATTATCTAATATTGGTGTTTTTTGCAATAACTCCCCACTGTCTTTTTGTTTTTTTGTTAGAGATGTGGTTTCCAAATCAAAATACTTTCCATTTAAAGAAAAGTCACATTCAATGAAAGATGTAATAGCATTAAGTCGTTGCAACCCATCTAAAATCTCTAATACACCAACATCTGCACCACTTCCTTCTTGTTTAGACGTTAGTATCAGTGGTATCGGATACCCACTGGCAAGCGAGTCGATAAATTTTTCCTTCTCTTCAATAGTCCAAACCAACTTTCTTTGGTATCGACGATTAACGACCAATTTATTTTCCAAGTACAGTTCAAAAACTCGCTGAACTAGCTGCGGCGTAACTGCGGAACTCATCTTCATCTCCCTATCGTTGTTTATTGTCTTGCCCGATTATAACCCGCGTGAGACTAAATAATCCATATCAGCTAAGAGCCAGCATGAGCGGGACTTTTTGCAGCAAGCACATAACCTTACATACTGTGACCTGCTCCCCGGAGATCAATTCATACTGTTTAAGCAACGTCTGCTTTTGGCACACAGCAGACGTGAAATTCTGCAATAGCATTCGTACCCTTACAATATCAAGTAGCTTCTGGATACCGCGTCAGCGGCATGACAGCGCCAGATGATGTCCATGTGGCAGTCAAGCCAAATGGCGCCGAAGGCCCGGCGCAGCGGGTTCTCGGGTTATAAATTCTGCCGGTTCCCCTGCCCTGATTAGCCTTAACTCGCGTTCCGCGCTGAAGCCCCTTTTAACCTCGTTGATCGAGTTCTACTGCGCTTGCAACCTTAAGAGAGTGATCTCCGGGGCCTAAGCGGCAGCCTGCTGCTGATGCTAAGGGGGAGATTCTTCAGTCATTCCTGCGACACCTGGAGATTAACACGGAAGCGGCTGATCATAGCGCCAGCAGGGAGAATCCCGGATAGCGATGCGTGACGCCTTATCCCGGCTACACGGTTGGGCCGCGCTTGTGCCGTATTTTTGCCGGGTGGCGGCTGCGCCTTACCCGGCCTACAGGGTTCGTGCGACCTGTCGTTAATATATTCACCATGGTTGCTCAAACTGCCGGTG
>NZ_JBMEZS010000042.1:0-4254 GCF_048822555.1 Klebsiella sp. C283 | reverse complement strand
TACGGTAGTGATGGCAGCGGTCAGCGTTGTTTTACCATGGTCAACGTGGCCGATAGTACCGACGTTAACGTGCGGTTTTGTACGTTCAAACTTTTCTTTAGACATCGATTGTCCCTCTAAGACACGGATAAATCGGTGATATCACCACATCAACCAGGCAACATGCCCGACTTGTTGAATGAACATAACAGAAGAGAAACAGGGAAGGAGAGAAAAGAAGTGGTGCTGATACCCAGAGTCGAACTGGGGACCTCACCCTTACCAAGGGTGCGCTCTACCAACTGAGCCATATCAGCACGTCTGGAGCGGGCAGCGGGAATCGAACCCGCATCATCAGCTTGGAAGGCTGAGGTAATAGCCATTATACGATGCCCGCATCCTGAAACTCGGCTACCCAGTTCTTTCTGTAATACTAAAGAGACTGCTCTCTGTAGTATTGAGCTGATTAGTTTACCCAACCAACTCCGGCTACGCAAAGCGTCGCCAGAAAGTGGTGGTGGGGGAAGGATTCGAACCTTCGAAGTCGATGACGGCAGATTTACAGTCTGCTCCCTTTGGCCGCTCGGGAACCCCACCCAAATTGTTATGGTGCCGACTACCGGAATCGAACTGGTGACCTACTGATTACAAGTCAGTTGCTCTACCTACTGAGCTAAGTCGGCATCAAGTAGCGCGCATTCTAGGGAGAGGAGCGAGTTCATGCAACTAAAAATTTGCATAAAACGTTCTCTTGCTCACATTTTGTGCTCTTACGCGAAAAAACGGTGTAATTTCAAACAACGGAGTGCAAATAATCGCCAGCAAACAGCACAGCAGGCGCGGTTTCGGTCATCCACGTTTACCCGGAACGTATGCTGACCGCAGACTGAAAGGCAACAGGCCGTTAGCACAATCCTGTTAGCAAAGGCCATGCTTTGCAAAGCATAAGAAACTTATTCCTCTCTTGTGACGCTGGCGCGAGAAAGCAGCATTCAATGAGTTTTTTTCTTATTATTCCCGGCAATCTGGTGTTACCCTCCTGCCCATTGTCCTGATTAACTCGTGTGAAGCATCGCCGTTTCAACGTATTCGGTGATGGTAAGAACATGCTTATGAGCCAAAAAGAGCAGACGTTAATGACACCGTACCTACAATTTAACCGCCACCAATGGGCTGCACTTCGTGATTCTGTCCCGATGACGTTAACCGAGGAAGAAATCACGCGGTTAAAAGGCATCAACGAAGATCTCTCTCTGGAAGAGGTTGCTGAGATCTATTTGCCGCTGTCGCGTTTGCTCAACTTCTATATTAGTTCTAACCTGCGTCGTCAGGCGGTTCTCGAACAATTTCTTGGCACCAACGGTCAGCGAATTCCCTATATAATCAGCATAGCTGGCAGCGTTGCGGTAGGTAAAAGCACCACCGCCCGTGTACTGCAGGCCTTGCTTAGCCGTTGGCCTGAGCATCGCCATGTCGAACTCATTACCACTGACGGATTTTTGCACCCTAACTCGGTTTTGAAAGAACGTGGGTTAATGAAGAAGAAAGGCTTTCCGCAATCTTATGATATGCATCGGCTGGTGAAGTTTGTCTCCGATCTCAAATCAGGAGTACCACAGGCAACTGCACCGGTTTATTCCCATCTAATTTATGATGTTATTCCCGACGGCGATAAAACTGTCGCGCAACCGGATATTCTCATTCTTGAAGGACTGAATGTTCTGCAAAGTGGGATGGATTATCCACACGATCCGCATCATGTATTCGTATCGGATTTTGTCGACTTTTCTATTTATGTCGATGCCCCGGAAGAATTATTGAAAAGCTGGTATATCAACCGCTTTCTTAAATTCCGGGAAGGAGCATTTACCGACCCGGATTCTTATTTCCATAATTACGCCAAGCTGTCGAAGGAAGAAGCGGTGGATATTGCCACCTCGCTATGGAATGAGATTAACCTAATGAATCTCAAGGAAAACATCCTTCCAACCCGCGAGCGCGCCAGCCTGATTATGACCAAGAGCGCCAATCATTCCGTTAATCAGGTACGCTTACGGAAATAAAGCAAAGGGAGCCGAAGCTCCCTTTTTTATTCTGCGCTGCGCAATGATATTTCACCACCGACCCAGGCTTTTATCACACCATCCTGCTCCAGCAATAGCGCCCCCTGGGCGTCAATACCGCGGGAAATGCCATAAATTTCTTTATCACCGATAATCAGTTTTACCGGACGATGAATAAAGTTATCCAGTTTTTCCCAGCGCGGCAGATAAGGAGCCAACCCTTCCTGCTCGAACAGCTCCAGCCCCAGGCGCAGCTCTTTAATCAGGCGCGCGGCGAGGAGGTTACGATCGATGACCACCCCTGCTTCCTGAAGGCTGATCCAACCCTGATTGACGACATCAGACTCCACGCGACGCATCACAAGGTTGATACCCGCGCCGCTGACGATTTGTGCGGCATCGCCCGTTTTTCCCGTCAGTTCCACGAGGATCCCTGACAGCTTACGATCCTGCAGATAAATATCGTTCGGCCATTTCACGCGAACCTGTTCGGCCCCGAATTGCTGCAGCACTTCAGCGATCACAATACCGATCACCAGGCTTAGGCCAATAGCCGCTGCCGGGCCCTGCTCCAGACGCCAGTACATTGAGAGATAGAGATTCGCGCCAAAGGGGGAAAACCATTTTCTGCCTCGTCGACCCCGCCCTGCCTGCTGATATTCAGCCACGCAGGCATCGCCGGACGTCAGCTCATCCAGTCTGTCCAGCAAATACTGGTTAGTGGAGTCGATTACCGGAAGGACAGTCACTCGGCCATGCTCTATCTGTTGGGAGATCTTTTTCTCATCCAAAAGATGAATAGGCTCTGGCAGGCTGTAACCCTTGCCCGGTACGGTAAACACATCAACGCCCCAGTCGCGTAAAGTCTGGATATGCTTATTAATCGCCGCCCGGCTCATGCCTAACTGCTCGCCAAGCTGTTCACCTGAGTGAAACTCACCATCAGCAAGGATAGAAATTAGCGTTAAAGGGATAGTATGGTCTTTCACGCAATGCTCTCCTCTGCGTTGACTTCACCATGCGTTCCAATGAAGCGCACCTCGGGTTGAAGCCATACATTGAATTTCGCACCCACCTGCTGGCGAACGTAATGGGCAAGCTTTATCACATCCTCACTGGTCGCTTGATCTTCATTAATCAGTACCAGCGCCTGCTGTCGATGCACGGCCGCGCCGCCGATGCGTTGTCCTTTGAGCTGACATTGATCGATTAGCCAGCCAGCGGCCAGCTTGACGCTGCCGTTTGCCTGCGGATAGTGCGGTGCATGAGGGAACTGCGCCAGCAGCGCTTCTGCAACCTGAGCGCTGACGATCGGGTTCTTAAAAAAGCTGCCAGCATTACCGTTAATCTTTGGATCCGGCAATTTAGTCATTCGCATATGACAGACCGCATCGAATACCTGCTGCGGGGTGACCGTCTGCGGATTGAGACGTGTTAAATCACCGTAGCTCAGCACCGGTCGCCACGCTTTCTCTAACGCCAGGCCAATCGCGACGATGGCGTAGCGGTCCTGATATTCATGTTTAAAGATGCTGTCGCGATAGCCGAAACGGCATTCCGCTGCGGAAAGGCGTTGTTTACGTCCCGTTTCCAGCTCGATGCAGTCAACATATTCGCAAACCCGCTGCAATTCGACGCCGTAAGCGCCAATATTCTGGATAGGCGAAGATCCTGCGCAACCAGGGATTAATGCCAGATTTTCCAGACCAGGCATCGCATGCTGTAGCGTGAACTGCACCAGTTGATGCCAGTTTTCGCCGGCGCCGACGTGCAAGCGCCAGGCATCCGGGGTTTCGCTCACCTCGATCCCCATAATTCGGTTGAGGATCACCGTACCGGCATAGTCGTTCAGAAACAGGACGTTACTGCCTTCCCCAAGGATTAGCGTGGGTTCGCCAGCCGCGACAGCGGTTTGCCAGGCGCTTAATAACTGTTGTTCAGTTTCGGCGCGTACTATCGTATTGGCGGATCGCTCAATGCCAAAGGTATTCCAGGGTTTGAGGGAGTGGTTCATAGTGGCTTCCTGATGCAAAATCGGCGTTAGTTTACCGTATCTGGCGGGGGAAGGCTTGCCTGATTACAGAGGCAATAATATTGCGGGGCGCTAACGGTGGTGATGTGGTGTACCGGTCCGGGCTACAGAACCCGCAAGGTCCGTAGCCCCGGTAAGCGCAGCGCCACCGGGGGAGGCGTACCCCACACAGCAAAAAAC
>NZ_JBMEZS010000041.1:0-4408 GCF_048822555.1 Klebsiella sp. C283 | reverse complement strand
GGGGAGCCCGCAGAATTCGGAAAAAATCGTACGCTAAGGTTTTCCGGGCATCCGTAAGGGCCGAAACTTCCCGTCTTCCAGTCTGCGGCTCTGCCGCCAGACGTAATCGCCGGTTAGGTTGATGTGCTCCCAGCCCAGCGGCGACAGGAATTGCAGCAGCTCGCCGTCCACCGGCTTGCCGGCCTCGACCAACCCCTGGGTGGCGCGTTCCAGGTACACCGTGTTCCACAGCACGATAGCCGCCGTCACCAGGTTGAGGCCGCTGGCCCGGTAGCGCTGCTGCTCGAAGCTCCGATCCCTGATTTCCCCAAGGCGGTTGAAGAACACCGCCCTGGCCAGCGAGTTGCGCGCCTCACCTTTGTTCAGGCCGGCATGCACGCGGCGGCGCAGTTCAACACTTTGCAGCCAGTCCAGGATGAACAGCGTGCGCTCGATCCGGCCCAGCTCGCGCAGGGCCACGGCCAGTCCGTTCTGGCGCGGGTAGCTGCCGAGCTTGCGCAGCATCAGCGAGGCGGTGACGGTGCCCTGCTTGATCGAGCTGGCCAGGCGCAGGATGTCGTCCCAGTGGGCACGCACGTGCTTGATGTTCAGGGTGCCGCCGATCAGCGGGCGCAACGTCGGGTAGGCTTGCACGCCCTGCGGCACGTACAGCTTGGTTTCGCCGAGGTCGCGGATGCGCGGCGCGAAGCGGAAGCCTAGCAGGTGCATCAGGGCAAAGACGTGATCGGTGAAGCCGGCCGTGTCGGTGTAGTGCTCCTCGATCCGCAGGTCGGACTCGTGGTACAGCAGGCCGTCGAGCACATAGGTGGAATCGCGGACGCCGACATTCACCACGCGGGTGCTGAACGGCGCGTACTGGTCGGAGATATGGGTATAGAACAGCCGTCCCGGCTCGCTACCGTACTTCGGGTTGACGTGCCCGGTGCTCTCGCCCCGGCCACCCGCGCGGAAGCGCTGGCCATCGGAGGATGAGGTCGTGCCGTCGCCCCAGTGGGCGGCAAAGGCGTGGCGATACTGGTGGTTGACCAGCTCGGCCAAGGCCGCCGAATAGGTTTCGTCGCGGATGTGCCAGGCTTGCAGCCAGGACAGCTTGGCGTAGGTCAGGCCGGGGCTCGACTCGGCCATCTTGGTCAGCCCGAGGTTGATCGCATCACCGAGGATTGCGGACAGCAGCAACGTCCTGTCTTTGGCCTCGGCCCCGTCCTTCAAGTGGGTGAAGTGGCGGCTGAAGCCCGTCCAGTCGTCCACGTCCATCAGCAGTTCGGTGATCTTGATGCGCGGCAGTAACTGGCTGGTTTGGTCGATCAGCGCCTGCGCCCGATCCGGCACCGCCGCATCCAGCGGGGTGATTTTCAGCCCTGACTCGGTGAGGATGGCATCGGGCAGCTCGTTGTCCTTGGCCAGGCGGGTGACGGTGGCCAACTGCTCGTCCAGCAGCTGCAAACGCTCTTCCAGGTACTGGTCGCTGTTCGGGTTGATCGCCAGGGGCAGGGCCTGCTCGCGCTTGAGTGCGGCGAACTTCTCGGCCGGCAGCAGGTAGTCGTCGAAGTCGCGGAACTGCCGCGAGCCCTTGACCCAGATGTCGCCGGAGCGCAGGGCGTTCTTCAGCTCGGACAGGGCGCAGATTTCGTAGAATTTCCGGTCGAGGCCTTCCGGGGTGATCACCAGCGGCTTCCAGCGCGGCTTGATGAAGGCCGTGGGTGCATCGGCCGGCACCTTGCGCAGGTTGTCGGCGTTCATCTCACGCAGGGTCTGCACGGCTGCCAGCACGCCTTGCGCGGCCGGCGCGGCGCGCAGTTCCAGCACCTCCAGCAAGGCCGGCGTGTAACGGCGCAGGGTGGCGAAGTTCTCGCCGACCAGGTGCAGGTGGTCGAAGCCTTCCGGCCGGGCCAGCAGCTCGGCCTCGCTGACGCTCTCGGTGAACTCGTCCCAGGGAATCACCGCCTCGATGGCGGCATAGGGGTCGCTGCCGCTTTCCTTCGCTTCCAGCAGCGCCTGGCCGATCCTGGAGTACAGGCGCACCTTGTCGTTGATCGCCTTGCCCTGCTTCTGGAACTGCTGCTGATGCTTGTGCTTCGCGCCGCTGAACAGCTTGACCAGGATGCGGTCATGCAGATCGACCAGCTCATCGATCACGGTCGCGGTGCTCTCCAGCACCACGGCGGCCAGGGTCGCGTAGCGGCGCTGCGGCTCGAACTTACCGAGGTCTTTGGGCGTCATCTGCCCACCCTCGCGGGCCAGCTTGAGCAGGCGGTTCTGGTGGATGTGCCGGCCCAGGCCTTCGGGCAAGTCCACCAACTGAAATGTCTTCAGCCGCTCGATGTGTTCCAGCATGTGCCGAGAGTTGGGTTTCAGCGGTGCCTGGCGCAGCCAGGTCAACCAGGTGATGCTGCTGCCGGCCTTGAGCTTCAACAGCTCGTCCAGCTTGGCCCGATGCGAGTCCGTGAGTGGTTCGACCAGGGCGCGGTAGACCCGCCGATTGGCTCGCGCAATGGCTTCCGAGCAGGCCCGGTCAATCACGCTCAGCGCCGGCAGGATGCGTCGTTTCTGCCGTAGGCTCTCCAGGGCCTGACCGGCCAGCAGCAAGCCTTTGTCGGTCTGCTGGGCCAGCTCGGTTAGCTCGCGCACCAGGGCGCGGAAGTCGGACAGGCCGAACGGGGCCAGTTGCAGGTAGGTGCGCAGTTCCTGGGCATGCTCGCGACGGGTCACGTCGCGCTCGCCGTACTTTGCCCAGCTCGCCGGCTCGGCCTGGACTTGCTTCGCCACCCACAGGATGACCGGCTCGGGCAGCTCGCTGTCGGTTCCCAGCGCGTAACCGGGGTAGCGCAGCAGGCAGAGCTGCACGGCGAAGCCGAGGCGGTTGGCGTCGCCGCGTCGCTGGCGGATCAGCGACAGGTCGGAGTCGTTGAAGGTGTAGTAGCGGATCAGGTCATCCTGGCTTTCCGGCAGCGCAAGCAGGGTGTCCCGCTCCGTGGCCGAGAGGATCAAGCGACGCGGCATGTGTCAGTCGTCCGTGCGGAGGTACTGGTAGAGGGTTTCCCGGCTGATGTTGAACTCGCGGGCAAGCTGCGCCTTGGGCTCGCCGGCCGTCGCTCGCTGCCGCAGGGTAGCAGCCTGCTCATCGGACAGGGCTTTCTTGCGGCCCCGGTACGCGCCACGCTGCTTGGCCAAGGCGATGCCCTCACGCTGCCGCTCGCGGATCAGGGCGCGCTCGAACTCAGCGAAGGCCCCCATCACCGACAGCATCAGGTTGGCCATCGGCGAGTCCTCGCCAGTGAACACCAGGCCCTCCTTCAGGAACTCGATGCGCACGCCGCGCTGAGTCAGCTTCTGTACCAAGCGACGCAGGTCATCGAGGTTGCGGGCCAGCCGATCCATGCTGTGCACCACCACTGTATCGCCTTCGCGGACGAAGCTCAGCAGCGCTTCGAGCTGGGGGCGCTGGGTGTCCTTGCCCGATGCCTTGTCGGTGAACACCTTGCTCACCTGGGTTTGTTCCAGCTGGCGTTCCGGGTTCTGGTCAAAGCTGCTGACCCGGACGTAGCCGATGCGGTGCCCCTGCACGATGTCTCCTTGGTTGAAGGCGGCTTAAGTGCACTTTCTGTTCCGTTGTGCCTCAAAGCCCATTTCTGTCAGGCTGAAATCTATAACCTTCGCGGGCATGTGTCAAAAAATGGGAAAGCAGACTCTATTCTGACGAAGCGGCGCGGCCCTGCCTGACATCAAGTTAGGGTATAGCCTAGATTGACATGCGCGATGCAACCCTTAACTTGCTTGCACCTATCGTTTCCATGCTAGCTTTATCGTAACGCTCAAGAAATTGGGCTTAATGCCGAAAACAATAAAATAAAACAGCCAACCCTTGAGGTTCTTATGCGCCAGAATTTACCAGTGACGGGTCGAAACTTAGAACTCCCAAAAGATGCCAATATTCTTTCGACTACCTCCCCTCAAAGCCATATCACGTACGTTAATCCTGACTTCATTAAAATCAGTGGTTTCACTGAGGAAGAACTATTAGGCCAGCCTCACAACATCGTAAGACACCCAGATATGCCGCCTGCTGCATTTGAGCATATGTGGAGTACATTAAAATCTGGCCGCTCATGGATGGGGCTAGTAAAAAATCGCTGTAAAAATGGCGACCACTATTGGGTAAGTGCTTATGTAACGCCAATAGCTAAGAATGGTTCGATTGTTGAATACCAGTCTGTAAGGACCAAGCCTGAACCTGAGCAGGTTTTGGCTGCGGAAAAATTATATGCTCAATTGAGAAGCGGGAAGGCCGCGAGGCCGAAATTGGCTGCTAGCTTTTCCGTGAAAATACTCTTGCTCATATGGGGTAGTATTATATCAAGCGCAATGGCTGCCGGCATGCTTACTGATACATCAATAAGCAGCTTATTGT
>NZ_JBMEZS010000040.1:0-5046 GCF_048822555.1 Klebsiella sp. C283 | reverse complement strand
GCGGACCCTGGTCAGGTTCCGCGAAGGTGGGCGCAGACATGCTGGGCTCGTCAGGATCAAACTGCACTATGAGGCGGCGGTTCATACCGCGCCAGGGGAGCGAATGGACAGCGAGGAGCCTCCGAACGTTCGGGTCGCCTGCTCGGGTGATATCGACGAGGTTGTGCGGCTGATGCACGACGCTGCGGCGTGGATGTCCGCCAAGGGAACGCCCGCCTGGGACGTCGCGCGGATCGACCGGACATTCGCGGAGACCTTCGTCCTGAGATCCGAGCTCCTAGTCGCGAGTTGCAGCGACGGCATCGTCGGCTGTTGCACCTTGTCGGCCGAGGATCCCGATGTCACTTTCAGAAGGCGACAGCACGAAATATCAAAAGTCGACCGCACGGTCTTTTCTGACGTTGGAGTCGCCTCAGAAAACGGAAAATAAAGCACGCTAAGGCGTAGTTCCCTCGGGCTACACCGCGTCCGCACTGCGCGGTTCTTTCTTCCCTTGCAGTGACGCAATCAGCGGGCAGGAAACGTTCCCCTTCCGCGCATGGCAGGCGCACACCAAATCAGACAGCACGGCCTCCATGCGCGCCAGGTCAGCCATCCTCTCGCGCACGTCCTTGAGCTTGTGCTCGGCCAGGCTGCTGGCTTCCTCGCAATGGGTGCCATCCTCCAGCCGCAGCAGCTCGGCGATCTCATCCAGGCTGAAGCCCAACCGCTGGGCTGATTTCACGAAGCGCACCCGCGTTACATCCGTCTCGCCATAGCGGCGAATGCTGCCGTAAGGCTTGTCCGGTTCCGGGAGCAAGCCCTTGCGCTGATAGAACCGGATGGTCTCCACATTGACCCCGGCCGTCCTGGCGAAAACGCCAATGGTCAGGTTCTCCAAATTGTTTTCCATATCGCTTGACTCCGTACATAACTACGGAAGTAAGCTTAAGCTATCCAATTCAGATTCGAAAGGACAAACGTATGTCTGAACCTCAAAACGGGTGCGGCGCGCTCTTCACTGGCGGGCTGGCCGCCATCCTCGCCTCGGCTTGCTGCCTCGGGCCGCTGGTTCTGATCGCCTTGGGGTTCAGCGGCGCTTGGATCGGCAACTTGACGGTGTTGGAACCCTATCGCCCCATCTTTATCGGCGTGGCGCTGGTGGCGTTGTTCTTCGCCTGGCGGCGCATCTACCGGCCGTCAGCCGCCTGCAAACCGGGTGAGGTTTGCGCGATTCCCCAAGTGCGAGCTACTTACAAGCTCATTTTCTGGGGCGTGGCCGTGCTGGTTTTGGTCGCGCTCGGATTTCCCTACGTCGTGCCATTTTTCTATTGATCACAGGAGTTCACCATGAAAAAGCTGCTTTCCGCCCTTGCCCTCGCTGCCGTTGTTGCCCCCGTGTGGGCCGCCACCCAGACCGTTACGCTGTCCGTACCGGGCATGACCTGCTCGGCCTGTCCGATCACTGTCAAGAAGGCGATTTCCAAGGTCGATGGCGTCAGTAAAGTTGACGTGACCTTCGAGACGCGCGAAGCGGTGGTCACCTTCGATGATGCCAAGACCAGCGTGCAGAAACTGACCAAGGCTACCGAGGATGCGGGCTACCCATCATCAGTCAAGAACTGATCATGAAAGACCCGAAGACACTGCTGCGGGTCAGCATCATTGGCACAACCCTCGTGGCGCTGTGTTGCTTCACCCCTGTTCTGGTCATTTTGCTCGGTGTGGTCGGCTTGTCCGCGCTGACCGGCTATCTGGACTATGTGCTGCTGCCTGCGCTGGCGATTTTCATCGGCTTGACCATCTACGCCATCCAACGAAAACGCCAAGCCGATGCCTGCTGCACCCCGAAATTCAATGGAGTAAAAAAATGACCGAAATCACCGTGAATGGCATGACCTGCACATCCTGCGCCACCCATGTCAAAGATGCTTTGGAAAAGATTCCCGGCGTGAATGCCGCTGTGGTGTCCTATCCAGAAAGCCGCGCGCAAGTCATGGCAGACACCGCCGTGAGCCACAACCAACTGCTGGCCGCCATCGCCGCATTGGGTTATCAAGGCTCGATCCGGGTTGGTGATTTCAAAGATGAACCAAAAATCCGTGATGCACTTGAGGGCGCCGGTTTGCATATCGCCATCATTGGCAGCGGCGGGGCCGCGATGGCGGCGGCGCTGAAGGCCGTCGAGCAAGGCGCGACGGTCACGCTGATCGAACGCGGCACCATCGGCGGCACCTGCGTCAATATCGGCTGTGTGCCGTCCAAGATCATGATCCGCGCTGCCCATATTGCCCATCTGCGCCGGGAAAGTCCGTTCGACGGCGGTATTGCGGCAACTGTGCCTGCGATTGACCGCAGCAAACTGCTGGCCCAGCAGCAGGCCCGTGTCGATGAACTGCGGCACGCCAAATACGAAGGCATCCTGGACGGCAATCCAGCCATCACCGTTTTGCACGGTGAAGCGCGTTTCAAGGACGACCAGAGCCTGGTCGTCCGTTTGAACGAGGGTGGCGAGCGCGAGGTAACGTTCGACCGCTGCCTGGTCGCCACCGGTGCCAGTCCGGCCGTGCCGCCGATTCCGGGCCTGAAAGAGTCACCCTACTGGACTTCCACCGAAGCGCTTGTCAGCGACACCATTCCCGCACGCCTGGCCGTGATCGGTTCGTCGGTGGTGGCGTTGGAACTGGCGCAAGCCTTTGCCCGGCTCGGCAGCCAGGTCACGATCCTGGCACGCAGCACCTTGTTCTTCCGGGAAGACCCGGCCATCGGCGAGGCCGTGACAGCCGCTTTCCGCGCCGAGGGCATCGAGGTGCTGGAGCACACGCAAGCCAGCCAGGTCGCCCATGTGAACGGCGAATTCGTGCTGACCACCGGACACGGTGAATTGCGCGCTGACAAGTTGCTGGTTGCCACCGGTCGGGCACCGAATACGCGCAGCCTCGCGCTGGACGCGGCGGGGGTCACTGTCAATGCGCAAGGGGCCATCGTTATCGACCAAGGCATGCGCACGAGCAACCCGAACATCTACGCGGCCGGCGACTGCACCGACCAGCCGCAGTTCGTCTACGTGGCAGCGGCCGCCGGCACCCGTGCCGCGATCAACATGACCGGCGGCGACGCAGCCCTCAATCTGACCGCGATGCCGGCAGTGGTGTTCACCGACCCGCAAGTCGCCACCGTGGGCTACAGCGAGGCGGAAGCGCACCACGATGGCATCGAGACCGACAGTCGCACGCTGACACTCGACAACGTTCCGCGAGCGCTTGCCAACTTCGACACACGCGGCTTCATCAAGCTGGTCATCGAGGAAGGTAGCGGACGGCTCATCGGCGTGCAGGCGGTGGCCCCGGAAGCGGGCGAACTGATCCAGACGGCGGTGCTCGCCATCCGCAACCGCATGACGGTGCAGGAACTGGCCGACCAGTTGTTCCCCTACCTGACAATGGTCGAGGGGTTGAAGCTTGCGGCGCAGACCTTCAACAAGGACGTGAAGCAGCTTTCCTGCTGCGCTGGATAAAAAAAGGAGGTTTTCAATGAGCGCCTACACCGTGTCCCGGCTGGCCCTTGATGCCGGGGTGAGCGTGCATATCGTGCGCGACTACCTGCTGCGCGGATTGCTGCGTCCGGTGGCGTGCACCCCGGGCGGCTATGGCCTGTTCGATGATGCCGCCTTGCAACGGCTGTGCTTCGTGCGGGCGGCCTTCGAGGCGGGCATCGGCCTGGACGCGCTGGCGCGGCTGTGCCGGGCGCTGGATGCTGCGGACGGCGATGAAGCGGCCGCGCAGCTTGCCGTTCTGCGCCAGTTCGTCGAGCGTCGGCGCGAAGCGTTGGCCGATCTGGAGGTGCAGTTGGCCACCATGCCGACCGAGCCGGCACAGCACGCGGAGAGTCTGCCATGAACAGCCCCGAGCGCTTGCCGTCCGAGACGCACAAACCGATCACCGGCTACCTGTGGGGCGCGCTGGCCGTGCTCACCTGTCCCTGCCATTTGCCGATTCTCGCCATTGTGCTGGCCGGCACGACGGCCGGCGCGTTCATCGGAGAGTACTGGGGTATCGCAGCCCTCACGCTGACCGGTTTGTTCGTCCTGTCTGTGACACGACTGCTGCGGGCCTTCAAAGATCGATCATGAGCGCTTCCCATTGAGACAAACCACGCTGTCGCTACGTTGCCTCATGCCGGCATCAAATTCGGCTGAGTAGCTTCTCGCCATCTGGACGTAGCTCACCCTTGGGTGAAACATGCCGATACAGGGTCTGCCGCGTGACGCCAAGTTCCTGGCACAGGTCGCCGACCTTGGTCTCTGGCTGACCCATTGCCGCCATCGCCAGCCGCAGCTTGGCGGCGGTCATCTTGAACGGCCGGCCGCCTTTCCGCCCGCGCGCGCGGGCCGAGGCTAGGCCGGCAATCGTGCGCTCCGCGATCAACTCGCGCTCGAACTCGGCCAGGGCGGCGAAGATGCCAAAGACCAGCTTGCCGGCGGCGGTCGTGGTGTCGATGGCCGCGCCGTGCCCGGTTAATACCTTCAAGCCGATGCCGCGCCCAGTCAGGTCGTGCACGGTGTTGATGAGATGTCGCAGGTCGCGTCCGAGCCGATCCAGTTTCCACACGACCAGTGTGTCGCCAGTTCGCAACGCCTTCAGGCAGCTCGTCAAGCCGGGCCGATCCTCGCGCATGCCGGATGCCTGGTCCTCGTAAAGATGTACTGGATCGACCCCGGCGGCAATCAGCGCGTCGCGCTGCAAATCGGTAGCCTGGGAGCCGTCCGCCTTCGATACCCGCATGTAGCCTATCAGCATGTCGTACCTGTCACATATACGTTCGATTATGTGACAGTGTGCACCGGAAAGTTCTGGTCGTCAAAATTTGTCACTTAACCCGTCATTCTGTCTAAGACATGCAAAGGGTCCATCAGGCACGTAATGTGACAGGAATTCCGGGGGGATGCCTTCCTTTGCGAAGGTGGCGCGCAACTGTTCCAGGGAAGCGGGGTCGCGCCGACCATAGGAAGCCAACGCGAACAGCGAGCGTGCCGTCTCGGGGTCGTGCCGCGCTTCAATGATGGCC
>NZ_JBMEZS010000039.1:0-5598 GCF_048822555.1 Klebsiella sp. C283 | reverse complement strand
CGCGGCGAACGGCTCTCAAACGGGTGAAGGTTATATCCAGGGGGCAGGTTCAGCAGGTCCCCGCACAAAGTCAAAACCGCGGCCCCGGCAACTCAACGGGTGATGGTTAAAAAATTAAACAGGTGAAGGAGAATAATATGCGTTTAGCATCCCGATTTGGACTTACTCATTCCATTCGTCAGGAACGCCCACTGACTAACGATGAATTAGTCAAGGTTGTACCTTCTGTGTTTTCAGAAGAAAAGCATAATTCACGTAGTGATCGCTATACCTATATTCCAACCATTACACTGCTGGATAAATTACGTGAAGAAGGTTTCCAGCCATTTTTTGCCTGTCAGTCACGAGTAAGGGATGAGGATAAACGGGGGCATACTAAGCATATGGTAAGACTTCGCCGTGAAGGGGCCAATAAAGGAACAGAAGTACCCGAAATCATTCTTCTTAACTCGCATGATGGATCGTCCAGTTATCAAATGATCCCGGGTATGTTCCGTTTTGTATGCACAAATGGCCTTGTGTGCGGTACGTCGTTTGGTGAGATTCGTGTACCTCATAAAGGTGATATTGTTGGAAGGGTTATCGAAGGTGCTTACGAAGTTCTGGGAATTTTCGATAAAATAACTGAAGGCGTTGATGTCATGAAGTCTATTGCCTTAACCAAGGAAGAACAGCGTCTGTTTGGACAAGCTGCATTAACCTACCGATATGAAGATGAAAATAAATCTCCGGTCAGTATTGAACAGATAATTCATCCGCGCCGTTATGAAGATAAAAAAGATGACATCTGGACTACATATCAAAGGGTCCAGGAAAATCTGATTAAAGGCGGTTTGCCTGGCCGAACTGAAAAAGGGAAAAGAACAACAACCCGGCCAGTAAAAGCAATCGATGGTGATGTTAAACTCAATAAGGCATTGTGGTTAATTGCGGAGAAATTCCGCACTCTTAAAGGCTATTTATAAGCGCCGGGCAGCTGTCCGGCGTTTTGATGGTGGGAATACTTATGTTTGAATTTAAAGCTGTCTGTATCAGTATTTCACATATGGAAGAAGGTGATATCAGAGTTCTTCAGGTGCTTTCATCAACAACCAATTATCTAACTTGCGATAGTTACTTAGAGTGGATACATGATACACCTTATGGTTGTGTTATAAGGATGTATGATTTCAAACGCCATCTTCTGGCGCTAAAAAGAGGTGGGGTGTCAAAATTTTTACGCAAAAATCTTATACTAATGCACCGGGAGGGTGGGTATCTGCTTTTTCATTTTGATAGTGATGCCGATTATTATCCAGGTATAGATGCCGTAGATTTTTAAGAAATTCAAGCCTTCTTATATCAGAAGGCTTTTTAGTTCATGGCGATTTTCTGATCTTTAGAAGAAGTTCGTTTGCTTGCTTTGATAGCCGTGTAGTAGTAATGGATCTTCTTCGCATACTCGTAACGTCTTGCTGCCTGGCGCGGGGTCTTTTTGAAGCCTGCATTGTATGCCCCGACTGCATCCCACGAAACGCCCCACTTTTTAAACGCCTGAGCCAGATAATAGGCTCCGGTGTAGATGTTAAGACAAGCATCGCTAAGAAGATGATCCGGTTTTATTCCATATCGCGACAGTTCGTTGAAATGCTGCGAGTCAATTTGCATCAAGCCTGATCCATAACCCGTAACAGGATTACGCCCAATCGCATCAATTTTAAATCGTGATTCTTGCCATGATATAGCACGCAGGAGATCCGGATCAATTTTGTAATCCCTGCCAGCCATATCAAAGCAGTCTGCTGCCATTGATGACAATGGTATTAAAGACAGGATGATACCAAACGCTACTCCCTTCATGAATTCCCCTCCGTGCCAAATCCCGGAATAACCTTAACCCATCCAAGACCGAGACTCAACATATATGCACTCCTCACCACAAAATCACCACACCCCACGCAAAATTAAAATTTTGCAGATTTATTATTTAAACCATAGAGTTATGGTCAACTAAATTACACTATCTTTCATTATGTAATATAAATATGAATCGCAGATGAATCGCTAACGATTCACTTATAAATCGTGGGTGAATCAGTAACGAATCAACCCTTATGAAATCTAGCTTTATTGGCGAATTGACTCTAGATTCAATTCGTGGTGTGATTCGCCTTATGAATCGAGTTTCAAGGCGGTGAATCTAGATTCGAATCGCGAATTGAATCGTTGGTGAATCGTCTGAATTGGTTGGCTGTAAATAGTATCAAGATTTCTTTTTATATTAAGGGATGGATATGGCAAAGATACAGGCATATGTTAGCGATGAAGTTGCTGAAAAAATTAATGCCATTGTGGAGAAACGGAAAGCTGAGGGCGCCAGGGAGAAAGATGTTAGTTTTTCCAGTGTGTCTACGATGCTTGTCGAGTTAGGCTTGAGGGTTTATGAAGCGCAAATGGAAAGGAAAGAAAGCGGCTTTAATCAGATGGCTTTCAATAAGGTTTTGCTTGAAACAGTTTTGAAGACACAATTTGCAACCAACAAAATTTTGGGAATTTCTTGTTTGAGTCCACATATCTCAGGTAACCAAAAATTTGAGTGGCGATTTATGATTGATAACATTCTGGAAGACACTAAAGAAGTGGTCGATACATTCTTTCCAGAATCAGAAGATGGTGACGAAGAGTAAACTACACAACATTAAGTTATCTAGATTATTAAACTAAAATATAAAAAATAAAAGCGGAATGATCTGCGTATTTTTAGTGACAGGGAAGTGGGTTACATTTATCATAGTTTGAGAGGCTCAGGTCTCACAAAATTTGAGAATCGCTGATGTGAAGGGTTGGCCCCCTTCACATCAGCTGCCCATAGAATCCTGTTGAGGAGGCTCCTATGTGTTCGATGGATCGTATTGAAAACACCAACTGTAGTCAATTGGATTTCTTTCGTGAAATGCAATTAACTGTCAACCTTTCTAGCCATCCTGCTTGTATAAGGCTCCGTGATGGATCCTTTTCCCATTTCAATCATTCTTTCGCTACAACTTTTCTGCACAATATTAACGTTAACATATGGTTTAACCGTTTGGAAATCTCCTCTTCTTTACGTCTGTCAGCTCTTGACGCAGAAGTTTACTCAGGCGATCGAAAAATGCTCGTTGAGGAAAATTTGCCCATTAATGGGAACCGATGGGATTTTATAATAGAACGGATGTCATTTGATGGAACAGAGTTCACTCTGTGGAAGTTCTGTCATCTTCAACGAGGCGGTTTTTTACTGTCTCCTGTTCGCTCAGGTTTTATAAAAAAACTCAACGAATTTAAAAATGCAGTCGGTTTTTTAACTGATGTTCAGATTGAGACTCTGGCTCTATATTCTTTTGGTGCCTCCCACAATCAGATTTCAGAGGTTTTAAATATAGCAATTGGAACATCGAAAAACAGGGTGAATCGTATTCTTGCTGCTTTACCAATCCGCACGAGAGAAGAGGTATTTTATTTTTTATTCGCCAGTGGAATGGCCTTTTCATTCTGTAAGGTTGTTACAGAATTAATTGGAAGTCGCGTTAATAAATTGTTAAATAAATAGTGACCTTTTGTCTATTGTGTTAAGGGGTTTTATTTGTGAGACTACTCCTATTGAAAAGTAGAGTGGAGGTGCAAGTGAGGCGAATGACTACTCGTCCGGCATTAGGTCCATGCGTTAGTTTCAAACTTGATGAAGATACGCATCTGAAATTGGTAAATGCCAAAGAGAGAAGCGGACGTAGTAAGGCTGGGGAGGTTGTGCTTAGGGTTAAGGATCACCTTTTACGCTATCCAGATTTTTATCCAACTGTAACATATAAGAGTGTGAGTTTTGGTCCTGTTGTTATGGCCCGCTTTGATGAGGATACAAACAAAAAACTGATTGCAGCTAAAAATAAAAGTAACAGAAGCAAGTCGCATGAAGTTTATCTTCGTCTCAAAGCACATCTGTTCGAATTTCCTGATTTTTATAGTTCTGAAGTCGAAGTGATAAGGAGGTCAGTATCTGAAACATAAGTAGTCCCGAAGGTATTACCATTTAAACATTATCTATTTAAAAGGAAATAAATATGAATGCTGTATTAAGTGTTCAGGGCTCTGCTGTCCCTGAAAAAACCAAACCGTCTTTTATGTCCCGCGTTTTCAATAAAAAGAAAGCCCTGAAAGCCGCTAAAGTTGTGCTGCCGGTTGCTGCTGTGGCGGCGTTCTTCCCGGATGCTGCGATGGCCACCACCACGGCAACCGACCTGATGAAGTCCGGGGATGCGACCGTTAAAGGCACGTTTGGTAAGCAATCCAGCGTCGTCAAATGGGTGGTTCTGGCAGAAGTTGTCGCCGGCGGCATCATGTACATGATGACCAAAAACGTGAAGTTCCTGTTTGGCTTCGCGATTATTTCCACCTTTATCACCATCGGTATGTCGGTCGCCGGTTACTGACAGGAAGCACGTGATGACGGGAGACGAATTAAAGCGATACCGTTTCCCGGAAACACTGACTAACCAGTCCCGCTGGTTTGGCTTATATCTCGATGAACTTATCCCGGCCGTGATTTGTCTCGGCTGGGGTTTCTGGACCAGCAAGTTCATTTTTGGTATGGCTGCAGCGGCACTGGTTTTCTGGGGTATCAAGAAACTGAAAAAAGGGCGGGGCAGTTCCTGGCTACGCGACCTGATTTACTGGTATCTGCCAACCTCCCTTCTTAAAGGTTTCTTTCATGATGTTCCGGACTCCTGTTTCCGGCAGTGGATTAAATAAATCAACGGGGAAATAACATATGGAACATGGTGCCAGACAAAATACCACTCGCGTTATCGCTGTGGGATTTATCAGTCTGGGGACACTCCTGACCCTCAGTCTTGCGACCAATATTATCCAGGGCATAAATAATTACCGTCTGCAGACGGAACAGAAAGTGGCGGTGACACCGATGTTATTCCGTGCCCCCTTTGCGGTGTCTCAGAACCAGGCTGACGCTTCTTATATTGAGCAGCTGGGCCTGTCCTTTGTTGCCCTGCGTCTGAATGTCACGCCGGAAACGGTTGATGCCCAGCATCAGCAGCTTCTCCGGTATGTATTACCCGCTGCGCAGAACAGCCTAAAGGTCCAGCTGGCTGAAGATGCGAAACGCATTAAAGACAATAACGTTAATGCCACCTTTTATATGACCTCGATCCGTGCGTGGCCGGCAGAGAACCGCGTGGATATCCGGGGTGAGCTGAAAACGTGGATTGGGGATTCCAAACCCTACAGTGAAATTAAAAGCTATGTCATTCAGTTCAGTCGTGTCGATGGTGTCAGCTGGCTGGCGCGTTTTGGAGAAATAAATAATGAAAAAAATTAACCCGTTATTTATTTCAGGTTGTCTGCTGTTGGTCGCCCCTGCGATGTCAGCGACCCTTAGCGGTACGCTGGCGCCGACAGTGGTTCCCCTGACCAATGGCGGTCAGGCAAATATTGCCGTGAGTAACACCGATCCGAATCTGTTCACAGTACCTGGAGATCGCATCACGGCGATAAACAGCCTGGACGGCGGCCTGACAAACCAGGAGCAGACCGACAGCGGCGGCGCCATTCTGGCGACCGTCAGTA
>NZ_JBMEZS010000038.1:0-5610 GCF_048822555.1 Klebsiella sp. C283 | reverse complement strand
GAAATTAGTTTGATTTATGGATTTCTTGATACTTTTGGCGAGTTTGCATCAACCTTTACAGTATGTCAGAAAGGTTGCAGCGCCTGTTGCAAAATAGGTGTCGAAATGACGGCATTAGAAGCAAGTTTTATAGAAAAAAACACATCCCACAGAATTGTATCTAACAAGCAAAGAAAATTAAAAACCAATACAGATTGCCCATTTTTAATTGATGGAATCTGCTCCATATATGAATATCGACCTTTCAATTGTAGAACCTTTTTCACAGTAGATAACCCTAAGTACTGCGAAACACCAAACGAACCTCATAGGACATATGGGAGTTTAGGTGGTCAAGACATAAATATAATTTATCAGTTTCGAAAATATATTGACCATCTAAATGGGAAGAGGAAGAAGAGTGATATCAGATTCTTCTTTGGGAATCATAAAGGAATAAAATAGCCAGGCATGGAAATATTTCAGTCCAGTTCTGCTGGCTGCGCGGGATCTGGCCTGGTAATATGGACCTGATTTTTTAGAAGAGAGGTTGTTTATGCCAGGGGAAATATATTCGTACCAGGTTATTACCGATACAACTGAACGCCTGCTCAATCAGTATGTAGCTGATGCACAAGCTAGCCCTGAGAGATCTGAAGCGTTGGTGGCAGCTTTTAATGGTGCATTTTGGTTGTGGTATCAACTCACCAGAGATTCAGATAATCCTGACAGAGATGCTGACGGAACACGTTTCATGGATCTCATACCTGAATTTCCAGAGCAATAGGCCGGGTCTGCGGCCTGTTTTTACGCCCCTCATTTAATTCCCCGCGCGGTTAGACATTCAGGTGATTGCGTCCAGTTCTGCTGGTAGCGCGGGATCTGGCTTGGTATACTAATCACACAATATCTATTCCCCATTCATAATCAGGTGAATCATGTTCAATAATGATTTTCTGTTTTATGCACCTATCTGTATAGGTGTAGGCATAGTTGCCTATTTTCTATTTATTAAAAAGAACTAATGTCGCGCCAGTGGCCTTTCTACTACTCCTCATTTAATTCCCAGCGCAGTTAGACATTCAGGTCATTCCGTCCAGTTCTGCTGGCTGTGCGGGATCTGGCCTGGTAAAATTAATGAATTGGTAGGAAAAGGAATATCCTATGACGACAGTTTTCAGGTTGATGGTTGCTTATCAGAAAGAAGACTGTTCTCGGAAGGAGCGTTATCTTTCTGCTTCTTCTCTTCCGTGGCCGGAACGTTATCAACGAAAGCCATTAATGCGACGATCACCCCGTGACCGGACGTTATTCAAGATAGCTGACAGGGATCTCCGCTATAAAAAGCGTGGCAGATATGCAAGACCAGAAACGAGTATGGTCATGCCGTTCAGTCTTTGTAGCAAGGCATAAACTCATCAGTCAGACCGTGCCAGCGGCATTTTTTATGCCCCTCGTTTAATTCCCGCGCCCACCTGGACGATCAGGTGATTCTGTCCAGTAAAAGAAGACATCATCGGGTTCATCTGCAATAAACAACAGATACACAAAAAATGCTTTTCTCCCTGGACATTTCGGCACTATCGGAATAAATGTCCAGAAAATATTTTGCTTGGTCGTATTTATTATTCTTGCACAAATACCCCAGCCTGTGCCGGGAGGTGAGCACTGACAGATGTTACCTGCCATTTCCCTTCAGCAGCGCCACCGCCTCATCGCCTGGCATCTGGAACTGCACCCGGTGCCGTGCCGCGACATCGAGCGCAAACACTTTCGTGTAGACCTCCGTCGAGCTGATCGACTTGTGTCCCATCAGGCTCTGCAGCACCTTCAGCGGGATGCCGGCATACAGCATGTGCATCCCGTAGCTGTGACGGAACGTGTGCGGGGTAACCGGTACCGAAAACGTCACCCCGTCGGCGGCAGCCGCATCAACGGCTTCACTTATCCAGGTCCGGACCGTTCTGTCGGTAATTTCCCAGATGCGTGCCTTCTCGGTTCTGCCTGTGCGTTTATTACGGCGCTCCAGCGGAATTTTAAGCGTGGCCACCATCATCTCCAGCTGGCTGACATAGTTCGCATCGGAAAGCGGAACGATACGATGAGGCTGGCTACCGGCCGGAGCTCGGCCGGCCGTTCTGGTGGCTTTTTCGGTCCGCTGCTTGAGCGTGGCCAGCTGCACGAACGGGTAGGGCGCCGTCAGCGAAAAATCACTCCGGGTCAGCGCCAGCGCTTCGTTAATTCGGGCGCCGGTGTTCCACAGGGTGGCCAGCAGCATCTTGCGGTGCAGATCGGGCACGTAGTGGAGCAGGGCGCTCACTTCCGGCGCCAGCAGGTATTTAGGCAGCTCGTCCTGAACGAGCGCCATCTGTCGCAGGGCCAGCGCGGCCGGGTAATCGATGGCCACCGGCAGCTGCGCGGCCGAAAATGAAACGCCCTGGCCTGGTATTGCCGGTATCATTATTTATTGCCCCCGGTGGAGAGGTATTGCACTGTAAGTCGTGCCAGGGCCTTCTGCGCGTAATCCTCGCCCGGGAGCACACTGATTTCTCCCCGGCGTTCCATCTCGGCGCCGATAGCGCTCAGGGTCGTAGTTACCGGCAGCAGGCGGCGCAACAACAGGGCGTGCCCGCATGCGGAACGGATACGTTCGGCAAACGCATCCTCATCGCGGGAGTATGCGCCGGGCGCCGGTCGTTCCCGGCCGTCCTTTTCCGACTGCAGTTCCTGGCACAGCGTCAGCAGCTCAACGATCTCACTGGCTGCATAAACAGCCATCAGGTCATGGTTCATTCCGGCTTATCCTGATTTGCCAAACAGCTGAGGCAGTTCATCAAACAACATCACATGACGGGTGCGCTTGCCGCGAAAAATACGCCTCATCATCGGCGTGAAATCCGCAGGCTCCCAGCCATAGGGCCACGTATAGTAAATCCCTACCTGCAGCGTGCTGTCGCGTCGTTCTGGTCCGGCAACTATACGCCTGACCTCCCTGTTCAGCGCCTCACCGCGCAGACCGTACTGGCCCAGGTAGCGGCGCAGCCGCATTCTCGGCATCCGCGGATCGGATTTCACGTAAGCATTAATATCCATATGCTGGGTGGCGGTGAGGATATTCATGCCGTACTTGCGCATGGTGCTGAAAGCGGTGGCCATCACGTCCGCTTCTGTCCGTGGTTCATCATCGGTTCTGTTCATCTGGGTTGTTGCGTGGTCCGACCGTCTAAGCTGACGCGGTATCATCCTGCAGCGACCGGAAGACAAGCAGGGCGTCCGTCCTGGAGAGTAGCTCGGTACAGTCCCCGCGCTGCGGGTTAATCTCTTCATCAATGGCCTCGTTATACTGCATGCGCAGCCGCCATCCCGTCACGGGAGGCGCGTTCTGTATGGCCAGCACCATCCCTTCCGGCGACAGCAGTTCACGGAGGGTGTAGCAGGCGCCAATCCGGGTCGAATCCCGCAGCCACATCACGGGGTACTCACTGACCAGCTGGTCATACACACATTCCGGCGTATGGAAATAATTCCCGTCCGCCCTGCATAAATTACACATTCGCGTTCCTTGTATTGAGAAACCCCGTCAGGCCAGGTCTGTCATAAAACGGCCAGGCTCAAAAGGCCAGCGCCTGTCGCCCTGCGAGTACACCTCGATCCACGCCAGTGTCCCGTGCTCAAAATACAGGTGATAACCGTCATCGGCACTGAGGGTCAGCATCCCGTCAAAACAGGTATCGGTTCGCGTACCGTCACCCATCCAGCGAAGCAGGCGGCCTTCAGCGGAAATCTCGTAAAATTCACACTCGCAGTCCAGGTCGTCGGTCTGAAAGTCCGTCCCGGTGACTCCGTCAGGCATCCGGTACCGGAATCTGACCGTATCAAACATTCCCATAATTTTGCTTCCTTAAATTGCTTAAAAATCCCGCCCCGTCGGTTGTCAGTTTGCGCTAGTCGGGGCTGTCTCCCGGCGTTCACCGGTCAGCTCCCAGGCTCTGACGGCGCGCGCATAATCCGCCGTCGTCACACGCAGACTCATCGCCTGGCACTCCAGCTGCACTACATGACCGGTCCGGGAGGTTTCCACACACCGGTTCGTCAGGCTGCGGCCGTTGGCAATGTCATCAGCCAGATCCGGTGCGGACACATAGCTTTCGTAAAGAATCGTTCCGGCGATGGCCAGTCCTGCCACCAGAACGGTGTACAGAACGAGCGCAATAGGTTCGGTTGCATATGCCTTCCCTTTAATTAATGCCCCGCCCGATAATACCGACAGGGTAATGCTTTACGCGGCACTGTTTAGGGAGTAATTACCCCATCAGCAATCATCATGAGAGCAATTATCACTGCACTGATAATAACCATCCTTATAGCCACGCCGTTAAATTACAGGACGGCCGTTCCGTCCGGATCCGACTTTTCGCGCTTTACGAAGTTTCCGGAAGTGTACCACGGTGAGAGAATAACCACAGCGCCCTTTTAGGGTGGTGAGCGGCCGGTCACGGGGCAGGGGAGGGACACAACATCTAGCGTCACTGTCAGCTGGTAACACCGCTACATCTTGTGTTTTTGGGCCGCTGCGCGCCGGAGGGCGGAAAGCAGATCCGGAACTACCTTTTTTCGGATCTGACCGGGAAAAGAGAGAATACAACATAGGTTCAACATATCCATATGCCGGGCATCTGCATAGGTGTGGCATACGCATATACTTACCATCTGCATATGCTATGACTATACATATGCTTTGCATCTGCATATACTGAACATAGTCATACAGGCCGGTCGGCCAGGAGGAAATGATGAGAACTGTATCCATTTTTAAAAACGGCAATAACCGCGCCATTCGTCTGCCCCGCGATCTGGATTTTGAGGGAGTGAGCGAGCTGGAGATCGTCCGGGAAGGGGACAGCATTATTTTGCGTCCCGTCCGGCCGACCTGGGGCTCGTTCGCGCAGTTCGAGAAGGCAGACCCGGACTTTATGGCGGAGCGCGAGGACGTTGTCAGCGACGAAGGACGATTTAACCTGTGAACAAGACCTATATGCTCGACACCTGTATCTGCTCGTTCATCATGCGCGAGCAGCCGGAAGCCGTCCTGAAGCGCCTGGAGCAGGCGGTGCTGCGCGGCCAGCGCATCGTTGTCTCGGCCATCACTTATTCTGAAATGCGCTTCGGGGCCACCGGCCCGAAGGCCTCCCCGCGCCACGTCGAGCTGGTCGACGCGTTCTGCGCCCGCCTCGATGCCATCCTGCCCTGGGATCGCGCTGCGGTGGACGCCACCACGGAGATTAAGGTGGCGCTGCGAATGGCCGGGACGCCGATCGGCCCGAACGACACGGCCATTGCCGGGCACGCCATCGCCGCCGGTGCCGTGCTGGTGACGAATAATACGCGGGAATTTGAGCGGGTACCGGGTCTTGTGCTGGAAGACTGGGTAAGATAACGCTGTAAAACAAAACAGGCGGTCTGGCGCAGCCGGACACTCTTTCAGTCAGCGGTATATAAAGGAATAAAAGATGCCTCTGATCACGCGGCTTATGCTGCAAAACTTTAAAAAGTTTCCGGAACTGGACCTGCGCTTCACTCATGACCGTAACATTCTGGTCGGGGACAATGAGTCCGGGAAAAGCACGATTC
>NZ_JBMEZS010000037.1:0-5629 GCF_048822555.1 Klebsiella sp. C283 | reverse complement strand
CTAGATTTTAATGCGGATGTTGCGATTACTTCGCCAACTATTGCGATAACAAGAAAAAGCCAGCCTTTCATGATATATCTCCCAATTTGTGTAGGGCTTATTATGCACGCTTAAAAATAATAAAAGCAGACTTGACCTGATAGTTTGGCTGTGAGCAATTATGTGCTTAGTGCATCTAACGCTTGAGTTAAGCCGCGCCGCGAAGCGGCGTCGGCTTGAACGAATTGTTAGACATTATTTGCCGACTACCTTGGTGATCTCGCCTTTCACGTAGTGAACAAATTCTTCCAACTGATCTGCGCGGGAGGCCAAGCGATCTTCTTCTTGTCCAAGATAAGCCTGTCTAGCTTCAAGTATGACGGGCTGATACTGGGCCGGCAGGCGCTCCATTGCCCAGTCGGCAGCGACATCCTTCGGCGCGATTTTGCCGGTTACTGCGCTGTACCAAATGCGGGACAACGTAAGCACTACATTTCGCTCATCGCCAGCCCAGTCGGGCGGCGAGTTCCATAGCGTTAAGGTTTCATTTAGCGCCTCAAATAGATCCTGTTCAGGAACCGGATCAAAGAGTTCCTCCGCCGCTGGACCTACCAAGGCAACGCTATGTTCTCTTGCTTTTGTCAGCAAGATAGCCAGATCAATGTCGATCGTGGCTGGCTCGAAGATACCTGCAAGAATGTCATTGCGCTGCCATTCTCCAAATTGCAGTTCGCGCTTAGCTGGATAACGCCACGGAATGATGTCGTCGTGCACAACAATGGTGACTTCTACAGCGCGGAGAATCTCGCTCTCTCCAGGGGAAGCCGAAGTTTCCAAAAGGTCGTTGATCAAAGCTCGCCGCGTTGTTTCATCAAGCCTTACGGTCACCGTAACCAGCAAATCAATATCACTGTGTGGCTTCAGGCCGCCATCCACTGCGGAGCCGTACAAATGTACGGCCAGCAACGTCGGTTCGAGATGGCGCTCGATGACGCCAACTACCTCTGATAGTTGAGTCGATACTTCGGCGATCACCGCTTCCCTCATGATGTTTAACTTTGTTTTAGGGCGACTGCCCTGCTGCGTAACATCGTTGCTGCTCCATAACATCAAACATCGACCCACGGCGTAACGCGCTTGCTGCTTGGATGCCCGAGGCATAGACTGTACAAAAAAACAGTCATAACAAGCCATGAAAACCGCCACTGCGCCGTTACCACCGCTGCGTTCGGTCAAGGTTCTGGACCAGTTGCGTGAGCGCATACGCTACTTGCATTACAGTTTACGAACCGAACAGGCTTATGTCCACTGGGTTCGTGCCTTCATCCGTTTCCACGGTGTGCGTCACCCGGCAACCTTGGGCAGCAGCGAAGTCGAGGCATTTCTGTCCTGGCTGGCGAACGAGCGCAAGGTTTCGGTCTCCACGCATCGTCAGGCATTGGCGGCCTTGCTGTTCTTCTACGGCAAGGTGCTGTGCACGGATCTGCCCTGGCTTCAGGAGATCGGAAGACCTCGGCCGTCGCGGCGCTTGCCGGTGGTGCTGACCCCGGATGAAGTGGTTCGCATCCTCGGTTTTCTGGAAGGCGAGCATCGTTTGTTCGCCCAGCTTCTGTATGGAACGGGCATGCGGATCAGTGAGGGTTTGCAACTGCGGGTCAAGGATCTGGATTTCGATCACGGCACGATCATCGTGCGGGAGGGCAAGGGCTCCAAGGATCGGGCCTTGATGTTACCCGAGAGCTTGGCACCCAGCCTGCGCGAGCAGCTGTCGCGTGCACGGGCATGGTGGCTGAAGGACCAGGCCGAGGGCCGCAGCGGCGTTGCGCTTCCCGACGCCCTTGAGCGGAAGTATCCGCGCGCCGGGCATTCCTGGCCGTGGTTCTGGGTTTTTGCGCAGCACACGCATTCGACCGATCCACGGAGCGGTGTCGTGCGTCGCCATCACATGTATGACCAGACCTTTCAGCGCGCCTTCAAACGTGCCGTAGAACAAGCAGGCATCACGAAGCCCGCCACACCGCACACCCTCCGCCACTCGTTCGCGACGGCCTTGCTCCGCAGCGGTTACGACATTCGAACCGTGCAGGATCTGCTCGGCCATTCCGACGTCTCTACGACGATGATTTACACGCATGTGCTGAAAGTTGGCGGTGCCGGAGTGCGCTCACCGCTTGATGCGCTGCCGCCCCTCACTAGTGAGAGGTAGGGCAGCGCAAGTCAATCCTGGCGGATTCACTACCCCTGCGCGAAGGCCATCGGTGCCGCATCGAACGGCCGGTTGCGGAAAGTCCTCCCTGCGTCCGCTGATGGCCGGCAGCAGCCCGTCGTTGCCTGATGGATCCAACCCCTCCGCTGCTATAGTGCAGTCGGCTTCTGACGTTCAGTGCAGCCGTCTTCTGAAAACGACAGCGCGGCACGGGAATCAAGGCATTGCGATTCTCGAAAATAGTTCTTGAAATTCTATTCTTGATTGCATATCATCTCAACGAGTTTCGATAAGAAAGGATGCGCATGCGACCGTCTGTTGTGCTTGACATGAAGCGAAGCGCAGTGCGTGAAGCGGTAGGCCGCTTTCGCGCCGCGAACCCGCGCGTCTTCGGCTCGGTGCTGCATGGCACCGACCGGGATGGCAGCGACCTCGACCTGTTGGTCGATGCGCTGCCCGGTGCCACGTTGTTGGACTTGGGCGATTTGGAAGAAGAACTGAAATCGCTGCTCGGCGTTGACGTCGATCTGCTGACTCCCGGCGACCTGCCGCCGAAGTTCCGGGCCAAGGTGCTCGCGGAGGCGCAACCGATATGAGCGAGAACCGCCTGCCCGATTACCTCGACCACATTCAGCAGGCCGCAACCGATGCGCGCAGCTTCGTGGAAGGGATGGCCAAGGACGACTTCTTGGCCGACAAGCGCACCCAGCAGGCCGTCATCATGAGCCTGATCGTCATCGGCGAGGCGGCCACAAAGGTGATGGATGGCTACGTCGAGTTCACCCAGGCGCATGCCGACGTGCCGTGGCGCAGCATGCGCAATATGCGTAATCGCATGGCTCACGGCTATTTCGACATCAACCTCGATGTGGTGTGGGAGACGGTACAGGAATGGCTGCCGGCGTTGCTCCAGCAATTGCCCGCCGTGCGTCAGGATGCCGACGATGAAGACCGTAACGACAACTGTGAAAGAGGGATCTCCGATGACTGTTGAATCGAGAATATTTTCTGTAGCCGAGTATGTTCAGCCGTCCGAAGGCGAGCCTATTCGTTCCGTTGTGCTTGAAACCCGAGACTCAATTATCGTGGTTTGGCATGTCCATCCCGGGCAGGAAATTGCGGCTCACATTCATCCTCACGGCCAAGACACGTGGACTGTTTTGTCGGGAATGGCTGATTACTTTCAGGGCAATGGGATTGTTCGTGCCCTCAGGGAAGGTGAGATAGCCGTGGCAAGACCGGGCCAAGTGCACGGGGCGCGAAATACAGGTACCGAGCCATTTGTGTTAGTCTCGGTTGTGGCATCAGCCAATGCCGGTTTCGTATTGGCTGAGCGATAGAGCCCAATCTCTGGAGTTGGTCCAATGAGCGGTCGGGGAGATAGGTAACAGACATGCAGCGGACACGGCTGCTAAACCAGGTCGCAAACCTCCTTGCGTCGCAGCGTGCCGCAAGCGACGCGATCAATCGAATGGGGTCGGCATGAGACTGAACACCATCCAGTTCCCGACCGCGTAGCCGCCTGTCCTGCCGATCAGGTCTTGACCATCGACGCCTGGGATCAGTCCTGAATGTTCTTGGAGACCACTACGTTATGAGCCGCAGCCGCCGCAAAACACCCATCGTCGGGCACACGACCTGCGGCAGCGAGCGCGAGGACAAGAAGCTCTGGCATCAGCGCTGGCGCACCCGTGAGCGCACGGCGCTGACCAGCGCGTCGCCCGAAGCCCTGAGCGCCCATCTGCCCCTGCTGGAAAACCAGGCCAGCAGCGTCTGGTCGATGGGCAAGGATGGCCGCTCCTACTGGCCCGTCAAGCGCCAGGCCGCCACGGCGGATCGCATCGCCAATCACAAGGGACGCAACCCGCAAGAACGCGCCTCCCTGAAAAAGCGCCTGCTGCGCAAGTGGATGAGCAAATGAAGCTCTCCTTCCATCAGCACATTGCGCTGTTCTGGATGATCGGTGCTCCGGGCGTCTTCGCGCCCGTGATCGAGAACGCCAAGCGGCCCGATGCCGGCGCCGTCATGGCGTGGGGTGTCGCGATCGTGGCGGTGATGATCCTCTTCACCCCTTTGCTGCTGCGCTGTCCACCATTCCGGCGCTGGTATGGCCGGACGGATGCGCTGTCGGAGCGGCAGCGCCAGGCGCTTGCCGAGCGCGGCCTGCGCCGCTACTACCAGACCGCTTTCGATGACGGCTACGTGCCCCGCGTGATGCCCTACGTGTGGCGCATCATCTGGACGGTCGGCGGGTTGATGGCTGTGACCGCCGTACTGCCTACCAACACCGGACGGCCAGCCTTCGATGCCTTGGTGGTCTTCTCGACCTGGTATCCGATAGGCGTGATGCTGCTGGTTTTCGCGTCGAGGCCCCTTGGCCGGTTGATTCGCCAAAGAGCACAGGAGCGGCGGAAATGAGCACGTCAACCATCGAGGCGCTGGCCAGCGCCTGGGCAAGGATTGCCGAGGAAGCGGAATTCCCCGCTGACTACGAGGGGACTGCCACACCACAAGCGCATCGGGCTAGCGAAGCTATTCAGGAGCAGATTCGGGAGCGCATCGTCGCCACCAACGACATGCGGCTGTTCAGCCTGCTGCACCTGCTGGGTCAGGCGTCGCTGCGCATGGAGCAAGCGCTGTGGCCGGAGGATTACGAGCGGATGACGCGCGAGGTTGAGGAAGCCCTGCGGCAAGCCACCGACGCCAACGCCAGATCGTACACCCACGAAGAAGTGATGCAGGCGATGCAGGAACGCATCGACCGGGCGCGAGACAAGCCATGTTGATTGGCTATGCGCGCGTCTCGACGCAGGATCAGAACCTGGAGCTGCAACGCGAAGCCTTGAGCAAGGCCGGATGTAAAAAGGTCTTCGAGGACAAGGTGAGTGGCACGCGGGCAGACCGGCCTGGCTTGGCCAAGACGCTCGAAATGCTGCGCGAAGGCGATACTTTGGTCGTCTGGAAGCTCGACCGGCTGGGCCGGTCGGTCAAGCAACTGGTCGATCTGGTCGGCGATCTGCACAAGCACGGTGTCCAGTTCAGGAGCCTCACCGACTCCATCGACACCGGCACACCATCCGGGCGGTTCTTCTTCCACGTCATGGCGAGCCTTGCCGAAATGGAGCGCGAGCTGACCGTCGAGCGCACCCGCGCCGGGCTGGAAGTCGCCAAGCAGCTCGGCCGCAAAGGCGGCCGCAAGCCGAAGATGACCGACAGCAAGATCGAGTCGGCCAAGAAGCTGCTGGCCAGCGGGGTGCCGCCCAAGGACGTGGCCAAGAACCTCGGCGTGTCCATTCCGACGCTGTACCGCTGGGTGCCAGCCTCCACGCACGCTTAGCGTGCTTTATTTTCCGTTTTCTGAGACGACCCCTTCATTGAGCCGGACTGGCCAGAAATGTTATCGCCGGCGTCACTTTTAACGGCCGATTTCGGTTATCCACAAAT
>NZ_JBMEZS010000036.1:0-6823 GCF_048822555.1 Klebsiella sp. C283 | reverse complement strand
GTAGCGGGTTCGGCGGAGCCCGGCAGGTGCGCAGCAGCTGCCCTGGCGGAGTGTGGCTCGACGACTGGACAGCGCAGCTGGCCAGGAGCCGAAGGGGTCCAGTGTTGTTATGCCTTTCTTATCGTTCCAGACGTTCGACGGTGGCCAGCAATTGCGGATAGGTCGCTGACTGACACTTTTCGTACAGTGATTTAGCTGCGGGTATCCCTTCCAGATAATCATCCGAGTCCAGAATTTCCTGAGCCAGATATTCAATAAAGGCGGGTTCCACAACGGAGCCACTCAGCACATTAAGCAGAACCTGTGTTTCGTCGTCATCGAGAGGAATGGCACAGACCCGAACCAGATGCGCATAGCGATCAAAGATATTATTCAGCCTTTCAGTCACCCCTTCCCTGTGGGAGTTCAGATGTGCTCGCAGCTTAGGCGAAGGCGTGAAAGAGGGGTTGCGGGAGATTTCTTTTTTCATGGGTTATCCTCAGAATACTGGCCCGACATCATTAAGAATTTGCGCCGTTCCCTCACGAACTGTCGGTACCATTTACGGGCAACACTGGCCAGATCGTCCTCAGAAGCGCCACAGGAAAGCGTACTCCCCATGAACCCTCCACCACAGCAAATCTGAGCACCTGTGTTACCAGAGTGTCCCGGGGACTCCAGGTGGACATAAACGCCACTCTCGGGTGCGTAAAAACTGAAAATTTCGCCGGTTTTACGGGATTTTATCGTGAAGTTCATGCTGGCTCTCCTTTGGCTCACCCGCGACTGCGCTTCGCCTCACTGAGTTAAGTGGAAAAATTGCTGTTCATTACACAATCAACTGTATGACAGATGTCATACATAATCAACAAAAAAAAGCCTGCTAAAATAGCAGGCAAAAAACACTGGATCATTCAAGGAATGAACTGCGGTATCACCTGACAGACCGAGCGACTGATTTATCAGGAAAGTAGAAACCGCGCATTGCACATAAAAGGTATTACAGCACGTTTCCGGAAGGAAAACCCGCCCGGAGGGCGGGTTAAGTGCTATGCAACCTGATGTAGCGCCGGATTTCCCCGGGGAGCCTTTGGACAGCCTCACTGACTCGTGGACTTTTAACTCTGCCGTTGCTGTTTCCACCCCTCCGTAAAGAGGGCTACGCTACAGAGCGAACTTATCACCAGAACCCAAATGTTCACAATCAATCGCTCTTTTTTTCACACTGATGACAGGGTGTTACGGTGAATGAAGGGTGTTAATGTGACTTGCGATTCATTGAATCCGTGTTGTAGGTAGGTGAAAGCATTTTGCCCGCCTGTCGTGCGGTTTTTTTTTCCTGTAAGCAGGAAAAAGGGGCTACCGGCGAACCGGCAACCCCTTCATAAAGGCGCTTCAGGCATGTCAGACCAACGCAGCCCTGAAAAGGCGGGGTATTCCCCGCCTCCAGGTTGCTACTTACCGTTGGATTCGTAAGCCAGGCTTGCCGCGACCTCCCTGTTCCCGTCCTTTAGCCGGACTTCGCATAAGCGGTTCCGGGTCAGGCATGTGAATATCAAGAGCGTTAAACAGACGATTAATACGCACCAGACCAGGGCGTTTCGCGGTAGTTTCATGGTTTACTCCTCCTTGCAAATTGCACGGTAAGAGGCCATACTGGTGTTGACTAGACATTCAGTGGGCCTCGTGGGTTAATGAAAATTAACTACGGGGCTTTCTGCTTTCTGCCACACAACACGGTAACAAACCACCTTCACGTCATGAGGCAAAAAGCCTCAAGCGCCACGTCGATTATACCGGGCCGGTGCTATTTCTTACCAGGTATATCCACGCTTTATGCTGCTTAGCGCTTTAAATATCTAATGTATACCCATCCCGCGATCAAGACGCCCGTGCCCAGCGCAAGATTAGGCAAAATAACATCGTTTGCACTTGCATATATGGTATTAGGATCATGTTGCCCCCAGAATGCCAGCTTGTACCCGATGCCCCAGACAAAGAATATAATCCCGGCAATCAGAACGCCGAATTTTATTACGCCGAGCAGGATTCCATCTAACCAGTCAGGCGGATCACGCCATGTGATGACCGCAGCTATTAGTGTGCAGATAATTTGGCCTGCATAATAACCAGGGGAACCATACCATTCCGGAGCAACATGCTTCACGATCAACCAGAACAGCACGTTCATTAAGATAACGAGCAACCAGTACCTCATAGTTCTGCTTTCCTTGTATTTGGCCATCTGAGTTGTCAGACAGCATTGTACTTATTCATCGGGCGGACTTGCCATTGAAATACTCCGGACGCGCAGCCAGTTCACGCTCGATTAACTCGTCGGCAAACAAAGGGGCAACACGATTAATACGTGCCTGCATGTTGCGCCTTCTCACCGCTGCTTTCCGTTCATCGCTCCAGCGTTGGATCTGTTTCTGGCCGAGAAAATCCACGCATACAGCGTAACCTGAGCCAGCCACCCAGCGTGACATCACCTCTTCAGGTGCCGCCTGCCCAGCCTCCACGACAACGGAAATCAGTTCCCGTGGACCTGGGCAGGGCCTGTGCGGCAGTTTCCAGCGCAGAGAATAGCGCCACTTCATACACCACTCCGATCAGCCAGCTTATTTGGCACCTGCCAGCGTTCAGCAACACGAATATGCTCAGGTGTTTCCCGGACAATAAACGGAATTTCGTACATCACTGCATACAGCGGCTCACCGCTGATGCGAAGCCAGTCAAGTTCCTTCAGCGATGCGAATCGCGACTGCCAGCGCCAGAACGGTGCTGCAAGCTCTGCCGCGTCAAACTCGTCGCTCCACCGGGTGTACCAGGTGCAGACGGTTTCCGGTGACTGAAAATTCAGTTCTGTGACAGCCTGTCCCAGCAGGTTCTGACGCAGTAACCAGGACTGCTCGACCTGACGGGCTTCACGGCGCATTTTTCGGGTGAAGGCAAAGTCCTGACGTTTTAGCCTGCGTACTGTTCGGGTATGAAGGACTTCCGGAAAATTTTCAGCCTGCACATCCATTGTCAGCGGCAGCGGACAGTATTCCCCGTGGCTGGAGATAAGCATATCCAGCGCCTCTTCTACCTGTTTCAGGCTGGAAAGGCGGCCTTTTGGATCACGGTGAATGCCAGGAATACGGCGGGCAACGTCACTGTTAATCCGGCTACAGCCTGTCAGCAGGCGCAGGAATGTCCGGACGTGTGGCATCGATGGCAGACGTGCGCCGCGCTGGCGAGCCTCTTCCACCGTCATGATGGCCTGCAGCGCTGCCTGACGGGCTGGTTTCAGGGATACAAGAGCACTGGATGACGGGATCATTGTGCGCCCTCCTGTGACAGCGTGCTGATGATGCTGGCAAACGAGTAGCCACCGGCGTCAAGACACTCGATGAGATCCAGAGTATGGGTGATGAGTTCAGGGTTGAATGCATCCATCACGCGAACGACAGAGAACGGCTGACCGTCACGGGTAACAAAGACCACTATCCAGCGAGGATTCAACTCCCCCGGGCTGCATACCGCCACATCAAAGTGACCATGAGGGGGGGTAAAACGGATCTGGACAGGAAAGAAGCCGCCAAATTCGCACCGGTATTCGGCATTCACGGACCAGCTGGACGGTGAGGTCAGATCGCGCATGACAGCGTGACTCAGCTCCCGGCGAAAGTCTTCACCGGCGGCGCGGTAGTCTTCCAGCTCATCAGAAGACATGGTTTTCAGGACATCCAGAGTCAGTAACGTTTTCATTTTCAGTCTCCTTATCGCCGCCCCGCAGGGCGGCGTCTCCGTTATCAGGCGGCGCAGGCCGGGTTGTTATGGTCGGTGACGTCGCCGGCATCAACGTCGGTATCGTTCTGACTTGTTGCCAGACTGAGTTCAGACTTTGCGGCAAGCTGTTTCTGGTTGTCAGCACTGGTCATCCATTCCGGAACCCAACGGATTTTTGAGAGGAAGTGCTCTGCATGTTCAGCGGCATCCTTTTTCTTCATCTTCGCGGCGTCCTGTGCTGCGCCAGCCAGTCCGGTCTGAGAGAGTGCCTGTACAATGTGTGGCAGCTTCATGTGCGAGAAAAGGTTATCAGCCGTCGGTTTCCACCAGTCACGAAGGTCAAACTGAATGGCGTTTTCCACCCCATCCAGCGAACTCTGGTGTTTACGACCAAATTCATCCTTGCCCTGTACACCATCTATGGAACAGGCGGTGCAGAAAGCCATCAGTGCCATCAGGGTTGCGCCATCGAGCGTAAAGAAGGTGGTCATATCCTTTCGCCAGTTTTCCGGCAGCAGGGCTTCAAGACGTTCTTTTTCTGACTGGATGGCCTGAAACGCAACGCTGTTTTCACCGTCAGGTGCTTCACGGGTCAGCGCGTAATGCGACACACTCACGCTAATGCAGAACGGCTCTTTGACGGACGTTGTGGTATGGAAAACCGAGTTACACATTTTCCAGACCATCAGCGCGACGGCTTTCTGCGGCTGCTGCAACAGGGCCGCCTGAACCGCCAGTGTGCGTTCAGAAGAAAGGCGGGTCAGCAACGGGACACTGACGGCGTCCAGCGGATCGACTTTTTCAGGGGCCTGATCGGTGGATGCATCCTTCTCCTCCATTTTTTCATCGGCGCACAGCACCACACCGCGCTGTACTTTCACCTCCTGGCCAGTCCAGGAAACCACCACTCCGGCAGATTGCTTCATTTCATCCGTCCATGCCCGGTGTTTTGCCCGGTGCGCGATGGTCTGCTGTTCTTCCCAGACAGCTTCCAGAGCCCCGGCCAAGACGTCATCATTCACGCCGGGGTTCTCGTCTTCATACTTAGCTTCCAGAGCTTCCAGTTCCGCAAGACGTTCTGATTCGGCTTCGGTATATTCCACAGGTGGGACAGCATGCAGGCGCCAGATTTTAGTGTCCTTCCCGTAGTGTGAAATCGGGTCAAGACGACCATCACACCATGACCAGCCTTCCGCTTCGCGGAGGTGCTCCGCGATGTTCTGCAGTTTTTCCAGCAGGGCGGTATCGAGCGATGCACTTTTGACATAGCCGCCGTTTTCGCTGCTGAAGAGATCAACCCGGATTTCATCCGGACTGAATGCGGCCTCTCCCACAAAGCGGAATTTGTCGCCGTTTGTGGAAACCTCTTCTGAGGTAATGAGGTTACGGATCGAGGAAACTGATACTTCATTATTCCAGGACCGTTTGCGGGCGGATTCCAGCACTTCCACCTGGCGTTTCTGATCGCTTTCGAGCGCCAGTGCCTGGCAGTGTTCGGTGGTGATTTCATCCTTCGCCAGCGCCGCCAGAATTTCGGGAGCCAGTTCGGTCAGTTTCAACATGCGCTGAACATGACGCGTACCGAACCCCAGCAAATCGCCAATCTGCGCGGGGGTTTTCCCCTGCTCTGCCAGTGTGCGGAACCCGGCGATCTGTTCAGACGGATGCATTGCCATCTGCTGTTCGTTTTCTGCCATTGATGCCGCAACAGCCAGTTCATCAGGTACCTTTTTCACCATCACCTGATATCCGGCATCGATACGGTTTTCACTCTGCAGGAGCTGCAGCGCTTTCAGGCGACGACCACCGGCAGCCACACCACAGCGACCATCCGGGAGGTTATGCACGACCAGATTCTGCAACAGGCCAATGGCTTCAATGGAATCTGCCATTGAACAGACTTTCTCCGCCGGATAGGGAATGGTCCTGACGTTCAGGGGAGACTTCACCAGTGCCGTCACCGGGACATACTCGACCTGTGCGGCATCGAGAGCCACTTTAAGCGCCTCAGCTTCGGCAGACTTAAGCGTTTTTTTGCTGGTTTTCGGTGCAGTTTTTACCTTAGACTCTGTTGCAGACATAATTGATACCTCTTAGCTATTGATGAATGTCTGCCGGACAGCCCACCTGTCCGGCCTTCTTCTTACTGCTTACTTCGTTTTGCGTACTCCGTAGTCCCGGATGTAGCGGTTCATCATGTCCTCGCCGCCCGGTTCAAAATTCCAGACGCGCCAGATCATGCTGCCGTCATCCTGATGACGGACGACAAGGCGAAAATGGGTCCCCTGATCATCTTCAATCGCCACATTCTGATACTGCGCTGCGACAACCTGAGCCTGCTCGCGGGTAAACGTGCCATCCGGCAGGGATTCAAGCGGGGACAAAACGTTATGGTCCATGTGTTTCTCCTTTTCTGCCCCGCCTGAACGGGGCGTCTTCATCGTGGTTTAAAAGGGCGCGTCATCATCCATTGGTGGGAAATCATCCGGGAGAGGCTGAGGCGGTTGCTGAGACGGGGCGGCATCCTGACGGCCTTTCTTACCGCCCTTCGCTTTCGGGGATTTGGCTGCGGCCTGAGCAGGTTGTGCCGGGGTGGCAGGATTCTGCGGCTGCGCGGCGCTCTCAGGCACTCCGGATTCACGGCGGCCGCCGAGCATCTGCATGGTGCCGTTCTGCCCGACCAGCACCTCGGTGACGTAGCGCGTGACTCCGGCATCGTCCTGCCAGTTGCGGGTGCGCAGCTGGCCCTCGATGTAGACCTGTGCGCCTTTACGCAGGTATTCGCCCGCCACTTCCGCGAGCTTGCCGAACATGACAACACGGTGCCACTCGGTGTTTTCGCGCATCTCTCCCGTCTGCTTGTCACGCCATGTTTCAGACGTGGCCAGCGTCAGATTGGCCACTGCGCCCCCGTTGGGCATGTAACGCACTTCCGGGTCCTGTCCCAGATGTCCAACCAGAATGACTTTGTTAACGCCACGTGCTGCCATGATGAATCTCCTTAATCCGTTGTTTTGCCTTTTAAAACCATCACCCGTTGAGTTGCCGGGGCCGAGGTTTTGACTTTGTA
>NZ_JBMEZS010000035.1:0-6971 GCF_048822555.1 Klebsiella sp. C283 | reverse complement strand
GCATAATCGTACGCCTGTTTCGTTCATATTGCAGCAGCTACCCTACAGATGAAGCCTAACGCAACATACCCAAAACCACGTAGCTAAACATTCACTATTGCGAGCGAAAGCAACGTCTCTGTGCCCAAGTTTCTTGGGCTCATTCTTTCTACGAATAGTTCAGGCACCTCATAGAGATGATCTCTTCTTGCTGTCAAAACGAAAAAAAACTATGATTAAATCTGCTTAACGCAATCAGGGTATCTAAATGAGTAAAGATGACGTACAAAAGGACATTAGCGGACTGATCGTAAATGCTTTTCAGCGAGAATTCTGGCTTAACATCCAAGAAGAACTCCATACCGCATACGTGGCTGCGAATGCGCTTACAATGGGAAGCATCGCAAAACTAGGTGAGCCAGAACAATCACGCTTTCGCCCTCAAGCACGACATTATGTACTGAATGCGGCTTTTCGAAGAGCTGCAGAAAACTCGGGTATTGTTTGTTGTGACGTGGACACGACACCTAAAGGTGAGAGCTACATCATAGTAAATTCTGCAGGAGTGAAGATTAGTCGAATCGGACTGAACTATGATGAAAAGTGCATTCGAGGTGCAAAACATCGTTCTTTATTAGCAGAATTAAACGAGAGTTTTGAAGGATATACGCCAGATTTATTTAGCGAACGTGATCAATCTGAAGGTGGAGTTGGCACTCTAGGAATGTTGGTCTTAAATATCAACCCACCTCACGGTCATTCGCAAGATAACATGTTGGACCTAAGAATTGTCGTTCCCTTTACAAATATGAAGGGGTATCACTTTAACCGTTCAGTAAGCGAGTTACTTGAGCTTTACCATACTGAACAAGCTGTGGTCATACCAGACAAGGTTATTCCACAGCTGAAGAAACGCCTGAAAGAACAGGAAGGCTAACGTGGTGAAATTATGAGAGTGGGTATAACGGGATTTCAGCCGGAAAGGTTAACTCAGCTTCGTGAAGCGCGAGGGTTATCTAAAATTAATTTGGGTCGTTTGGTTGACCGTTCCCCCTCTACGATTACAAAATGGGAGAATGGCAGCCATTCTCCCGATGCAGAAGTCATTGCGATCTTGGGACAGGTTCTGAACTGCCCTGTCACATGGTTTATCAAACCAGCGGTGAAAAAAGAGAACAATCCAGTTTTCTTCAGAACTATGGCAAACACAGCGAAAGATCTGTGCAATGCTTCTGAGTGTTACATGGGGTGGTTGCAGGAAGTTTCTGCAACTTTACAGGAATACCTTGATTATCCTGAAGTAGATGTTCCTCATTTAGAGGTTACAGATTATCGTGCAATTGATGATGAAATGATCGAATTGATGGCAGCAAAATGCCGTCAGCAGTGGGGATTGGGTATAGCCCCTATTACCGATTTGCTTTTGATTATTGAAAATGCCGGAGTTGTATGTTCTCGTTTTGAACAGGGAAGCGCAATGATGGATGGATATTCTCAATGGAATGAGTCTGAGAATCGTCCTTACATTATTCTTGCTAGTGACAAAGATAATTATTACAGAAGTCGTTTTGACGCTGCACATGAGCTTGGGCACGTAGTGTTGCACAGATATGTCGAAAGACTTGACTCTGTCAATTTTAAACCAATTGAGGAACAAGCTCATAAATTTGCAGCATGTTTGATGTTACCAGAGGAAGCATTTTCGGTAGAATTACCTCCGTTCCCAACGCTTGAGAACTTTATTTCATTGAAAACTCGTTGGGGAATGTCTGCTCAATCCATGATTCATAGAGCTAAATCATTGGAACTCATCTCTCCGCTAGAATACCAGCGCCTATATAAAAGCGTTTCTGCTCGAGGCTGGAGAAAAGGTGAGCCACTTGATGATCTTCGCAAACCAGAGTCAGTGAGATTACTGCCTCGATGTGTCAATTTGTTGTTTGAAACAAACACATTCTCTAAATCAACCTTACTTGAAACTTTAAGCATGTCACGTATTGATGCCGAAGATATTCTTTCTCTTCCGCGCGGATATTTAGCAGATAAACCATTACTTGATATTAATTCAAAAATTAAACTCAAGAATAGTCTGACACCTGCAGTAAGAGAAGATGAAAAATCAAATGTTATTGATTTATTCACTCGCAAATCTTAAATAACAGATGCTGCGCTGAGATTACCGATGAAGGCTGACGCTACAATTCCTAGGGTAGTGTCAGCTTAAATCTCCTAGAGCAACACTTGTTATGTGGAGAAAACTTATACAGAATCAGAATGCTCGAATCATTTGGCAATTGGTTACCACCAGTTTCACGAATGACCTGTATCTTTCTTCGCCACAATCTTCCCTGTCGTATTGTCCATCCGATATTGCGAAATTGTACCGTCAAGAATGTACTTGATCACAGAGAGCACTGTCGCTAAAGGCGCATGGAACCATTCGCGGGGATGATAAGTTTGTCCATCTAAACCCCGTAGTGTGATATTGAGCCGTTGCTTACCTAAAAAACCGTGAATAAGCGTTTCAAATTTGTGAGTATTGATATTGAAGCATTGCGTAGTCATGACTACACGAACGGGTGCTTCGAGGAATGTTTTATCTTTTTCAGCGTGTTTGATGCGCTCTTCGATAGTTCCTTCAGTAAAGCCAATTTTATACAAATCAGGTTTAAAACGTTGAAGAGCTGGCTGGTCGCTATGCGTGGCGAGGACATAGACATATCCTGTCGGAACCGGAGCTTCATCAGGACGTATTAACTGTCCATTCAAAACAACTTTACGACCTTCTGTATCTCGTACCAGACCATGCGTAAGCGAGAGAAAAAGCATATTCATCTCAGTTCCGTTTTCAAACACCAAATGCAAACGGGCATTCCAAGGTCCATATTCCTCCAATCGCTCACCAACTTTATCTACATAGCCCATAACCCCATTGAGGATAAAAAAATCACCTTCATGAATTTTTAACTCATGGCGAAAGCGAACAAATGAAAACGCCCCTGTTTTCAGACCATTTTGGACTGTCTCAAACAGTGGGGAAAATCGATAAAAATCAGGGCACGGCTGTCGTTTGGCAATTTCGTCAGGCTGTGTTTTCTTTTCAATAGGAACATGTTTTAACGTGAAAATATCAGGCTCAGAAAACGAGAGCAATCCATCATCATCATCAGCAAAGATATCGTCCAGAGAGGTAACCAACTCCGACCTATCAACCTCGACGGGAGGAACAGAGAATGATACAGATGATTCGAGGGTATTCTCGTTATTTTCACCTGAGAGTAAGCCATGAATATCAAATGGTTGCAACATCTCGCGATACTGCTTGTTATCCTTGAGTGCCCTCAAACGTTGTGCTAGCAACGTTTCCTTAAATTCCTCCGAATCGGGTAGAGGTGGACGCCCATGAACCACATAAAATGCATTAATCTCTTCTAATCTGCTTACAGGCAGATTACCCGTAGAGGAATATATTTTTAGTGGTTCGACTATAAGTAAACCAAGATCGTCTGGTTCAGAAAAAATGTCATCAATTGTCACTTTTTGACGAACTTGAAGAGGTGAAAGTCTGAGCATAAGTTACGGTTCCTGTCGCACAATACGCTGTTGTTTCATTTTTCGGATGTAAGCTAACGCTTCTGCATAACGAACCTCTATTGCGTCACTGGCATTCAGCGATGGCTCCCTTTTATGCTCACTGGCAAACGCTTTAATTCTTGGCCAGAGCATCACAGCTTCTTCCTCAGATACCTGCGCCTGATTCGCTCTGACTGCTTCCTGAATAGTTTTTAGCATCGTCGCGGTGACTGATTTTGATAGAATCTCATAAGCACCGTGGAAAGGATTTACCGCATCAATTAAGTCAATATTCAAGTTTTCAATATTGATGAACTTATCACCCATTTTTATAAACTGATTGTTTACATTTAATGAATCATTCGAATTGCCGGAACGCTGACCTTGTCCGTTATCAATGATGGCATCCGACGGCAAATCGGCTTCATCAACTAACCCACCACATTGGCCTACAAAAAGACTCTGCAAAATACCGCTACGAACCTGTTCTAGTTCGTATTCAGTCAGGTTAGGGTGAAGCGTTTGTATCACCGATGGCAACACTACCTGAGTAATTACCTCAGGCGGTGTTGACTCGGTAATAGCCTCTTTAACCACCTGCTCATTCGCCATTAGCGCCGCCAGGATCTCGTTTTTACCGCCGTTAAGGATTGTTAGAACCTTGTCTGATACTGGTAATGCATGATCATCAACTAGAACCGTATTGGCAGGTAACGGCTCGCCAGTCCATTGAGATCGTGGTTTAAATTGAATATTTGGAGCCATGATCTGCTCCATCAACAACGAGGTGGTGATGGCTTTAAGCATGTTGTTTACTGATACTTTAACGTCATCATCTTGAGCATCAGGCTGAGCAATAAGGTTAGTAAACTGTGCGTGAGTTTTGCCTTCACAATCCCGTGTCGCACGCCCAATTATTTGCACAATTTCTGTCATAGAGCTGCGATAACCAATGGTCAGCACATGTTCACAGAATGGCCAGTCAAACCCCTCTTTCGCCATACCTAACGCAATAATGATATCCATATCGTCGGCAGAGTGGATATTGCGCAGATACGCCTGTACTTTCGGTCTTTCTGCCGGGTTATCATCAACCAGATTCGCTACGCGCAACAATTTGCCATCGCTTTTGCGTTTCACTCGATAGATACCGGTATCTGGCTCTTGCTGTTGCACCTCACCCAGCGCATCCAGAATGGCATCAACCTCGGCATGTTTATCTTTTGTTGATTCGCCGGAATTAACATTGGGAATATGGATGATGGTTTTCTTGCTTGCATCCAGCACTGAAGGTAGTGCCTTGATGTATGGACCCTGATAAAAATGGTAGCCAATGCCTAAAGATTTTAAATACTGGTATCCATTTAGCTGTTCATAGTAGGTATAGGTTACTTTCGTGAATTGGGCTTCATCTTCGGGTTGCAGAATGGGTACGGTATCCCCTCGGAAGTAAGAACCAGTCATTGCAACAATATGTGCATTAGAACCTTTCATCAGAGCATCAATCAGATTGCCTAAACGATTGTTTTCATCCGCTGAGACATGATGGAACTCATCAATTGCAACCAGGCAGTCATTAAACGATTCAACGTTCAGCTTATCGAAAGCAAAACGTAGGGTGGCATGAGTACATACCAGAATGTCGTCAGGACTCGCCATAAATCGTTTAAAGGCTTCAACCTTCCCAGCCTCTCCACCGCCAATGCACAGATTATTTTCAGGTTTTACCTTCCAGTCTGCAAAGAAACCATGATTCGTAAGTTCAGTATTTTTAAACGAACCTCCGATAGACATTTCAGGGACCGCGACAATAGCTTTGCGTAAACCTTGGTTAACAAGCTTATCCAGTGCAAGGAACATTAATGCTCTCGATTTACCAGACGCTGGCGGAGCTTTGATAAGTAGATAAGGGTTGTTGCGCTGTTCAAAGGCTCGTGCCTGCATTTCCCGCATACCAAAATCATTAAGACGCGCACTTTGCCCGGTCTGCCCGTACGTAACCTGTAAAATATTTTCCACAATGCAATCCTCCGTATGCCATGGCTGTCAGAACCAAACCTTATACTTTAGTCAGTAACTCATAGCGCTCTAACAGGCAACTTAAGCGCTCGCTTGAGTCCTTGAATGGTTTATCACGATAAAGACGATCAACTGCCTTATCTAAGGCCTGATGGGCTTCCAGAAGATCTATGGGCATCTTTAACGGGTCATACAACTCTGCAAGCGTTTTTTCTGGGTAATTCTCACGCATCAGTAACACTGTTTTGGCCAAGCTAATAAGGTTCTTACGTTGTACATCCGTCACATCAGGCCAAGGAAAGGAGTTGTAGACCACTTTAGCGGAATAGCGGTAGCGACTTTCAAGACGCCCCGCAACTAATCGCATCCAATCGTTGTGCATTATCGAAGCTAATATTGCAAACTCGTATAAAGAGCCGTTGGGAAGAATGTAATTCAGGTTAGTTGAAATTACACTGGCATCATAAAAACCGATAGGCACATAGGTTCGCCGCTCCGATGAGACGCTAGGGATCAAGATGTAATCGCCGGATGTTGGCTGACGGTTTTCATCAAAAAGATGGGGAGTGTTTGATTTTTTTTGTGTGCTTATCTTTGCGCTTTTCCTGCGCATTTCAGCCACTTTTTGAACCCGCGTGTAAACATGCTGCATCAACTGAAGCTCAGTGATGTTTATATCTACTAACCACAAACACCAACGTTCTTGCCCATTCAAGAATTCATCTGCACCCAGCACTTTTTTAATCCAAGGAGCAGCCTGTGGCTCTTGCTTGAGTAAAGCATCACGTTCAGTACCAGTCATAAGCAAGTGTCCACCATCAGTAGGTTTATTACCAAATAATAAAGGAGGAACGCCATTCACAATTGGTTTGATTCTCGCCTCGACAGCAACATTGCTACCTTCAACCAGATAAGGACTGATATTACTAACTTGCTTACTGTGCCACTTCCCGTCAACCTGTTGATAAAGTTGGCGAATCTTACTCACCCCTGATAGCCCAATAATGACCACATGCACCGCAGCCTTATCACGAGCATTGTTTTCCCATCTAAAGGTGGGGTAAGCGAAGTGAATACTCAGCCCCAGCTCAAATATAGAAGGCCATAATGTTGCTACTTGCTCCCCCTGACATAGGGAGTTTGTAGCCACCAGTGCCAACTCAGCACGACTATTCTGGATATATTGCGCCCCTTTCCAAAACCAACAGGCAACAAAATCCAAACCACCCAATGATTTGAAACCGCTAAATACAGCCTGCATATCAGCACGCTGTTCATCAGAACGTCCAGATGTTCCTAAAAAAGGTGGATTACCAATTATATAAACTTCATCATCAGCGCCCTTTGGACACACCGTTTGCCAGTCTGTTTGCAGGCTGTTGCCACTCCAAATTTTACCG
>NZ_JBMEZS010000034.1:0-7141 GCF_048822555.1 Klebsiella sp. C283 | reverse complement strand
TTGTTGGCACTTTGATGTGTATATCATTTGCTATACATTCGTGTTGTGTTATTCTTGTATATCAATTGCTATACAAGAGAGGTGTGTATGAAATCAGATGTTCAACTCAACCTAAGAGCTAAAGAGTCTCAGAGGGCACTCATCGATGCCGCTGCAGAAATCCTTCATAAATCGCGAACCGACTTCATTCTTGAGATGGCCTGCAAGGCTGCGGAGAACGTGATCCTTGATCGTCGTGTTTTCAATTTTAACGACGAACAGTATGCAGAGTTCATCGATATGCTCGATGCACCAGTCGAGGATGAGCCTGCCATTAATAAACTACTGGCAAGGAAACCTCAGTGGGATGTATAACTGCGCCCGAGCCGTTATCCAGCGCCCATCAACTGGCAGAGTTCGTCAGTGGGGAAACGGTACTCGATGAATGGTTAAAACAGAGAGGTTTAAAAAATCAAGCTCTTGGCGCTGCACGAACTTTCGTTGTTTGCAAGACGGGTACGAAGCAAGTAGCTGGTTTTTACTCTTTGGCCACCGGTAGCGTTAACCATACGGAAGCGACAGGCAGTCTTCGGCGTAACATGCCAGATCCTATACCGGTGATTATACTCGCTCGCCTGGCGGTAGATGTTTCATTGCACGGAAAAGGGGTTGGCGCCGATTTACTTCACGATGCGGTTCTACGCTGTTATCGCGTAGCTGAGAATATTGGCGTTCGTGCGATAATGGTTCACGCGCTTACTGAAGAAGCCAAAGGTTTCTATGCTCACCATGGATTTAAGGCATCGCAAACTTATGAGCGGACTCTGTTCCTTAAACTTCCATGACTAGTTACTGGAGTGGGGAGGTGACTGATACCGACATAATATATTGATTATCATATTATTTATTTCAATATTTAACATAATCTTTGTTATGCGTAGTGATTATGTAACTGCAATATTCTGATGTCACTTTTTGAACCCATTTATGTCACTGTTTCTGGCATAGGGAGCAAATCCTCAGGCCATGGAGACATCAGGATGCTTGTGACCATGGTAGAAAAAAATCTCTGGCAGATGCTGCTATCATATACACCATCCATCGCAAATAGGGTATAGTAGTGGTAGTGTTGATATTTAAATGAGTTAAAAAATGAGTATTTCTGAGTTGGGTGGCGTATTAAAGACAATAGAAAACATAACCAACGTCAAAGAGGAAAAAACTGATAGCGATGTGGCTTACTCTTTTGGTTCGCTAGACTATTACAATGATGAAGTCGGTATAATGTCCTATACCTACCTCATACAAACAAGAAATGAGGTAAAGTTAGTAACTTTATCGAACAGTTTCGAGTATGACACAATTGGCTTATATTCCGATACCAGATTATTTAAAATGGTGAATGATTTCAATTCAACATATATGGGATACAAGGCATTCGTATTAGAAAAAAGGAAGGATGAAAGTATTATTGGCTTGAGTCTTAAGCGAGATATGAACGATACGCTTTCAGTAACCTTCAACACTGACTTGGTTTTTTATCGTCATACAGACCTATCTAAAGAAGAAACAAAAAGATCATTTACTATTTGCTTAAATATCCTCAGTAATGCACCTTCATTATTCAGCGAAATGATGACAAAGTATGGCATTCGGCATAAAAACATATCTAACGAAAATATGTAATAAAAATGAAATTCATAACATTACTACAATATGCGATTCCATCACTCATTATATTTTTGCTAAACAAATATGTACCATCTATAGATAATTCAGCCGCTCAATTGGTATACCCAATCGTGGTTCTAGTAAGTATTTATATCTCATCTAAGCTCACTGAATCAGAAACTAACGAAAAAATAGAAAATGAGAAGAAAGGGATTAGAACAATATATTTAGAGTTACTATCAAGACAAAACAAAAGGCACTCGATAGAACTTGGTGTTATAAAAGATAAAATCAAGTCCGAAATATCAAGTGTAATTCAGGCAGAAACGATTAAAAAAGTCTCCTCCGTGGAAAGTGAGTTAACATTAGAGAAAAATAAAGCTTTTGGTGTTGCTCAAAGAAATGAAGAGTTACAGGAAGAGATTGAAAATCTTATGCTTGAAAACGATTATTATCAAAGTGAAAAAATAAAACACAATGATAGTTCGCAACGACTTTTAGACCTGATCAGGGGCTTTCATCATAACCTTGAGCAAATTCTTAAAAAAAGCAACATTGAATCTGATGAGTTGGATAAAATAAATGAATTGTCTATTGTTTTGCACAATAATATAGATGAGTTCAACAGTTCGATTCAAGATATAGTAAGGCAGGAACAATTAAGAAATGTTAACAAAAGACAGAAAAAACAAGGGGGGTATTCATTTACATCCCCTTTGGTTGGCAATAATGGCTTAAGGTAATAAAATTTCCGAATGCAGTAAGCCTAAGCCGGAAATTCAATCTTTCCGGCTCGGATCTTTCGGTTTTCTTATACCTCAATGACGCCATCAGCACTCCCCTTGATTTGTCAAAAGCATAATAAATCTTTTAAAGATCATCTTATTTTCCATTGCTTAAGTTAAAGAGTTAAAGAGTTAAAGAGTTAAAGAGTTAAAGAGTTAAATAAGTTGCTTTTTTCTTTCTGTTTTTCTACTTTCAAATATTAAAGGCAGAAAATCACATGATTATCAATAAATCTACTTACTAAAATTTTGTTCAGCAGGCGACGAGGTGCCCGTCGCCAAAATCGGTAAAGCGCTGCGGTACTCTCTGATAGCCGATGGGTTTGATCGGTTCTGGTCTTATCGGCATTGCGCTGGGGGCTCGGGGTTGCCGTCTTTGCTGAACGTCAGGTATAGGAACGGCGCTGAGCAAGTGCTGAGTATAAGGATGCTGCGGATGGTGCAACACTCGATCTCGTGGGCCGATCTCCACGAGCTGGCCGCCAAACATCACCGCTACCCGGTGGCAGATGCGCTCCACCACCGCCATATCATGGGAAATAAACAGATAGCTGAGCCGATAGCGCTGACGCAAATCTTCCAGCAGCGTCAGCACCTGCGCCTGTACTGAAACATCCAGCGCGGAAACCGATTCATCGGCGATGATCACTTTCGGGTTCAGCGCCAGCGCGCGGGCAATGCAAATGCGCTGGCGCTGGCCGCCGGAAAACTGGTGCGGATAACGCCGCATCGCTTCCGCTGGCAGGCCGACCTGCTGCAATAGCTGCGCCACCCGCTCCGTGCGCTGTACTGCGGGCATCTGCTCATGAATCAGCAGCGGCTCCCCAACCAGGTCGAAAATAGTTTTGCGCGGATTGAGCGCCGCCCAGGGATCCTGAAACACCATCTGCAAATCGCGGCGTACCGCTCTTAACGCCTCGTCCTTCAGGCCGTGCAGCTCCTGTCTGTTAAGCTGCGCGCTGCCGCTAAATGGCACCATATTCATCAGAGCTTTTGCCGTCGTCGATTTACCGCAGCCGCTTTCACCGACGATGCCCAACGTCTCGCCGGGGAAAAGATCGAAGCTGACGCCGTCGACGGCATGGACTTCGCGACGCACGCGCAGGCCGTCGCCGCGCACCGGAAAGCGCACGCTGAGGTCGCGGACGCTGAGCAACGGTCGCGTCGCCTCGACCGGCGCCAGCGCGGGCGCCTGGCCCTCCGCTTCACCTTTCACGCCAGCACATCAGGTTGAACGGTTACCGGGAGCTCGACTCCGTATGTACAAGGCGAACAGGCGTGACGGTTTATGTGAGAGGAGTTTGACCATATTTCCAGTCGGCATTGACGTAAGTAAAAACACCCTGGATCTTTGCATGCTTTATGACGGTATCAAAGGACGCATAAAAACCCGTAACATCCAGAATAACAGGCATTCAGTTGAAAATATTCTTCGCTGGCTCAGGCTTCAACATTGCAGTCCGGAAGATGTTCATGTGGTAATGGAAGCTACCGGTGTTTATCACGAACGGCTGGCCACTGAATTACATGATGCCGGTTTCCAGGTTTCACTGGCCAACCCTCACCGTAGTCGGGAGTTTGCACGTGGCATGGGAATCATGACAAAAACGGATAAGGTGGATGCATATATGCTGGCCTGTTACGTATTCCTTAAGAAGCCACACCGCTGGGAGCCGCCGGCACCCGAAATCAGATATCTCGGTGCACTCCTGCGACGGCGGGATGTTCTGCTGGGTGATGCCCTGCGTGAGGAGAACCGGCTGGAAAAATACCTGTCGACAGACACACCTGCAGATATTATCAGTTCCTGCAGGCGTATGGCGCAGCTTCTGCGCGAGGAGGTAAGTAATATCGAGCGGCAGATAAAAGCACATATCAAAGCCAGCCCTGCACTGAGGCGTGATTATACACTGCTGACCTCAATTAAATCGGTTGGTCCCCAGCTGGGGATGCATATGCTGGTCGTGCTTCGCAGCCATAACTTTGTATCGGCTGAGCAGGCTGCCGCCTTTCTGGGCGTGGTGCCGATCGAGAAACGCTCAGGCACATCGGTCCGGAGCCGACCGCGGATGTCGAAAATCGGCCCCCCTCAGTTGAGAGCGAAGCTTTACATGTCCGCCCTGTGCGGAAAAATCTACAATAAGCGAATGCGTAATATTTACGATGAGATGTGCCTGCGGGGTAAACCTAAAATGGTGGCCATTGGCGCGCTGATGCGGAAACTGGTGCACTGGTGTTATGGCGTCCTGAAGACCGGAACCGTTTTTAATGACGAAGGCCTGAAACCGGTACTGTCATCCTGACGATACCAGGCTGGCATTAAACTCAAGGTAACGCTCACTGCAATAAGTGAGCGCAGTCCGCTATGAGCGAGGAGCGGACATTGCTAACCTCACGGCTTGTTAATCAAAAGAGCGCGGGTCATATTAAACAAAATCCGCGGAAAACGGTGTATAGGACGCGAGTACGCCCTATTGCTATAGACAAGCCTGTTCAAAAATAAGGCTTAGGGTACAATCAAGTCGGATCTCGAAACTCCCCCCTGTAACTCAAAATAAGGATGTATGAAGTGGAACATAAAAAAAACAATGACGATGCCGTGTTGGCGGTGATGGAGGACATCATCAATACGTTTGATGAGTATGTCGTCTGTTTTTCGTTCGCGACTAAGGGCATCGCGAAACAGGGGGAAGAACTAGCAAAACACTCCTATGAAAAGGGGCACCGTATCTGGATCGGGTCGGATGTAGCAACAAATCCAAAGATGTACGCAAGAATAGACACGGTGGAGTGTATTGAGAAATGCAAGAAAGATGGCTATTTCTCCAACGAGTTAGCAAAATCCTTGCTAAGTATCATGTACTCCCTGTGGGATGAGGTTTATCGCCACCGGCTCGCTAAAGTTACTGGCTTAGATGCTCAGTATATTGAATGCCCTTTAATGGGCGACTTACGCAAAATCCGGCACTGCATAATCCATAACAAGTCCATTGTGCCGGACAACGGAATTCGATTTGAAGCGCTAGAGTGGTTGCTCCCACCAAGAGAGGAATTGGTGGTGACCTACAAGATGTTCCTGGAACTTAATGATGGCATACGAGGGGACAAAATGAGAATCCAGGGCTGGAGAATTCCACCACTGTTACAGGAAGTTATGCCACAAATGTCTGAAAAAGAAAGAAAAGATTTTCATGCGTTCTTCAAGAAACCGGAAAACCGAAAGAATAATGTCGAATGGCCAGGTTTGGGAAAATTTTTAGGCCGAATCAAATACTATCAGAGCAAAAACGATAGTAGCCCCAAAGCCTGAATGTGGCGCATAGCAGAAAAGTACGTGACGCTGAAGATCTGCCTTGAGCGAGAAGCTGACGCCATAGCATGAGGAATTACTCAAAATCGCGGAGTATCACCCCAATGTTGTCCATATCATGTTTTCAAGGATGGATGAACGTTCTTGAGAGGTAAGTTTTAACAAAAAGCCGACTACAGTCGGCTTTAAACTACTAAATACTTAGGTTTGGCTTTCTTTTTTTCTGTATTTTTCATTCGCTTAGCAACTTCATCCATATCGATGATATCACTGAGTAGGCGGGGCTTACTAAGATCACCAGAAGCAATCAGCTTAGCTCGTTTCAGTTGAAGCTGTTTAAGCGTTTTAGCATCTAAGTTCATTAATACCCTCCTTTAAACACTCGATTTGAGAGCGTGAATGCAAAGTCACCATTACCATTATACGAACTAAGCAAGGAAGGATCAAATGCTCCCCCACCCATTTCATAGATTGCTACTACAGCATCCCAGACAGCATCAAACTGATTTGTATAACTTATTAGATCTGTCTGTTGTTTCTTAGTTAACTTCTTCATTTTAATTGGATCATTAGCAAAAATAAAGTTTGATACTTTTTTTTGTTTCATCCGGGGTTTATGATAAATCACAGATAGTCGTGTATTGGATAGCACTCTCACTCTTGGAATGTCAGCATAAAATACAAAATAGCAAAAAACAAAAGCGGCGGCACTCATAGCAAAACCACCAAATCTCAGTTCGATACTAAGGTTTGAATTATTCAACACCGCTTTCTCAATTGTTGCTACAAAAGCGAGCATAATAGCAACTTCACCACCTTCATTATAAGTTATATTGATTATTAACTTGAGTTTATTTACGTTGTTATAGTTAGAGATAGTATCCGTTAGACTCTTAAATACGGGGTCATTGCTATCAAACGTATCTTTTATTACAAATTTTATTTGTGCCATCACAATACCATAATTAAAAAAGTCTGAAGCTAAAAGGTTCATATAAATAATACATGTCCTATACTAATAAATGAATTTAATTTTTCCTTATAGCAGCTTTAAGTGCTTTTTGAACTGGTTTGGGCTTACTGGGTCAGTCCACTCTGCTTGTCAAAGCTAGGTTCAGATGTCCATGGTGAGGCTAATTCGAAATGTCCGTTCATGGTACAAAGCAGACGTTAAAGCCTACAGCATCGGGATGCTTTCGGATGCCGCGTCAGCGGCATGGAGGCGCCAGATGAGGTTACATGTGTCTGTGGAGTCAAATGGCGCCGAAAGCCCGGCGTAGCCGGTTGCCGGGCTATAAATTCTGCCACCCTACCCCCGGCCCTGATTAGCCTTAACTTGCGAACAGCAATGAAGAAGTCAAAGTAATCCCTTTTAACCCCGGTGAGCGGGCTTTAC
>NZ_JBMEZS010000033.1:0-7475 GCF_048822555.1 Klebsiella sp. C283 | reverse complement strand
AATATCTCCTTTTGGGTTGTTAATAAAACATCCAATAAGTTGACTGTGCGTGAAAAAGAAAGTTTTGTGTGATGGCGTTGAAGATCGCACCGTTAAGCTCTTATGTGGGATGGTGCAGAGCTCGACGACTACCGATAAAACGCAACCGCCGCAAACAGACAAGAAAAAGCCCCAACTGATAACAGTTGGGGCTTCAGTATTGTGATTGGTGGAGCAATAGCACCCTGAACCCAAAACCTTCTCGCTCAACCGGTAGTGGCTGATAACAACTCGTGAGGGCTATTGCGGGTTAAGCATTTAGCGATGTCTAGGGCCAGACTGGACGTCTGAACGCAAGCCGCTGATACTGTACATAACCACAGTATCAGCGGAGGATACCCATGTCGCTGGCAAGGAACGCCACGGCGAGTCAATCGCCCACTCAAACAAACGGTTACGAACGCCACCAACCCGACCAGACGCTGCTCTACCAGCTGGTTGAGCAGCACTACCCAGCCTTCAAAGCCTCACTCGAAGCCCAAGGTCAACACCTGCCTCGCTACATCCAACAAGAATTCAACGACCTCCTCCAATGTGGCCGTCTGGAGTATGGTTTCATGCGGGTTCGCTGCGAGGATTGTCATCACGAGCGTCTGGTCGCCTTCAGCTGTAAACGACGCGGCTTTTGCCCTAGCTGCGGTGCCCGCCGGATGGCCGAGAGTGCGGCGCTGCTGATAGACGAAGTCTTCCCCAAGGAGCCCATTCGCCAGTGGGTGCTCAGCTTTCCTTTCCAGCTACGCTTTTTGCTGGCTCGCCATCCCCAGCTGATGGGCCAGGTCTTGAGTATCGTCTATCGTACACTCTCAACTCATCTGATCAAAAAAGCCGGTTACACCAAAGCCTCTGCACAAACTGGCTCAGTGACTCTTATCCAACGCTTTGGCTCCGCGCTAAATCTCAATGTCCACTACCACATGCTGTTTCTCGATGGTGTCTATGCCGAAGATGACTATGGCAAGCAACGCTTCCATCGTGTCAAGGCACCCACTTACGATGAGCTGAATACGCTCGCTCACACCCTCAGCCATCGCATCGCTCGCTGCATGGAAAAGCGTGGGATTTTGGAGCGTGATGCCGAGAATACGTGGTTGACACTGGAAGAGGGCGAAGACGATACGCTGACTCAATTACATGGTGCTTCGGTTACGTATCGCATTGCCGTCGGCCCCCAGCAAGGGCGCAAAGTCTTCACCCTGCAAACCTTGCCAGGGCGTGAGGATAAAGCCGACTCAAGCAGTCGAGTAGCCAACCATGCTGGTTTCTCGCTACACGCCGGTGTGATGGCCGAAGCGCATCAGCGGGATAAGCTTGAGCGCTTGTGTCGCTACATTAGTCGGCCAGCGGTTTCAGAAAAACGTCTGGCATTAACCGCCAATGGGCAGGTGCGTTACGAGCTCAAAACTCCGTACCGCAATGGCACCACCCATGTGATCTTCGAGCCGCTGGACTTCATCGCCAAACTCGCTGCGTTGGTACCTAAGCCGCGAGTCAACCTCACACGCTTCCACGGCGTCTTTGCACCGAACAGCAAACACCGAGTTCAAGTAACACCCGCCAAGCGGGGCAAGAAGCCCGACAAATCGGAAGGTCTCGATACTAACTGGCGTGACAAGAGTCCTGCAGAGCGCCACCGCGCCATGACCTGGATGCAACGCCTCAAGCGAGTCTTCAATATTGATATTGAAGTCTGCGAACACTGCGGCGGTCACGTCAAAGTGATTGCCAGCATCGAAGATCCGAAGGTCATTGAGCAGATTCTCAAGCATCTGAAACAGAAAACAGCCAAGGCGAATGCCGCCAAGCAGCGTGAGCTGCCACCAGAACGAGCGCCGCCACTGACTCCCAGCCTGTTCGATCCATCACAGAGTCGTCTCTTTGACTGACGACCCCAAATCCAACACTGCTCAACACTGCCAACTTTTAAACGGGGCGGTGGGGCAGTTTGTATCTCTCGAGCTATCAGGCTAGAGATTTTACCGCCAAATCGAACCTTATTAGAGCGGTTTAGGCTGGACCGGCAGTTAAAATTGGGGCTTGAGCGGTAAACGAGTGAGGGAATTTCAGGTAAGATACTTCGGATGAGGAGCAAAAAGGTGGTTTATACTTCCTATACCCAAGATTATACCTGCCCACACCTACACGGGGCGTTTTTAAAGCAGCTTAAAGCCATGCTACCCAAGGACTGTAAGCCCGTAATTGTCACTGACGCGGGGTTTAAAGTTCCATGGCTGAAACAAGTGCGTAAGCTGGGATGGCATTATGTAGCTAGAGTTCGAGGCAATGTGAAGCTTAAATTGGCAGAGCAGGACAAGTTTATCAGTGTTAATCAGCTTTATCGGCAAGCGAAGAAGGATCCAAAAAGTGTAGGAAAAATCATGCTTGCCCAAACACAACACTATGAAACGCAGGCCGTCCTGGTTGGCAAAGGTTATAAGCTATTGAAACGCGATAAAAATAAGACGTATAAGGAACCATGGTTGTTGGTGTCATCCTTAGCTGACTGCCATGGGTATGCGGATAAAATTGCTAAGTGCTACAGTAGCCGAATGCAAATTGAAGAAAGCTTCCGTGATCAGAAAAGTCACCGCTATGGCCTGGGTAGCGATTTGCATGGTACCAAGAAGAAATCTCGCTTAGAGATACTGCTACTACTGGCCGCATTGGTTAATTGGTTTCATTACCTGCTAGGTAGCGCAGCGGAGAAAGCGGGTTTGCACCTGCGTTATCAAGCTAACACCGTTAAAAATAGGCGGGTATTGGCCCTGAATTTCCTTGGGATATTACTTTGCAAAGAACCCAAACAGCGAATACGCAGGCAATATTATCAGCAGGGACTTAAACAAATACTACAGTGGGTGGTTCAGTGGGACTGGGCAGTAATCAAACAGGCTGATAGCTGATTGTATGAATGGAAATTTTGTGGGGATCCCTCAGGTTGTCTAGACTTCTTTTAACAGTAAAGTTATCATAAAACTGAATTTTATTTTTTAGGTAAGTTTATGCATTCTATCCGCATTCGTTAAGACACAACTATTTGCATAGTGACACTATTTTATAATGGTGGGCTTTTGTTGTGTCTTTAAGAATATATGCGGATATATAAAGTAAAAGTATGCTTAATTTATAAGTATGCTTTTAGTGCATAGTTTCCAGTTATAACTTAATTGACTAGCTATTTGTCCACCCTGTGGATGAATAGCTTTTTTTTTGGGAGGACACTGTGATGCTAGCTTTTGTTTTCACCTAAATCCTGTTTGCTGCATAAAAAATTTCAAGAGCTAAACAGGAGTAAATAAAAATGAGTTTAATTATTAAAGCGAGAAACATACGCTTGGATTATGCTGGGCGTGATGTTTTGGATATTGATGAATTGGAAATTCACTCTTATGACCGTATTGGTCTTGTGGGTGATAACGGAGCAGGAAAGAGTAGTTTACTCAAAGTACTTAATGGCGAAATTGTTTTAGCCGAAGCGACATTACAGCGTTTTGGTGATTTTGCACATATCAGCCAACTGGGCGGAATCGAAATAGAAACGGTCGAAGACCGGGCAATGTTATCTCGCCTTGGTGTTTCCAATGTACAAAACGACACAATGAGTGGCGGAGAGGAAACTCGTGCAAAAATTGCTGCCGCATTTTCCCAACAAGTACATGGCATTCTAGCGGATGAACCAACCAGCCACCTTGATCTCAATGGAATAGATCTACTTATTGGTCAACTTAAAGCATTTGATGGAGCATTACTTGTTATCAGTCATGACCGATATTTTCTTGATATGGTTGTAGACAAGATATGGGAGTTAAAAGACGGTAAAATTACGGAATATTGGGGTGGTTACTCGGATTACTTGCGTCAAAAAGAAGAAGAGCGACAACACCAAGCCGTAGAATATGAGCTGATGATGAAGGAACGGGAGCGATTAGAATCTGCTGTGCAAGAAAAACGCCAGCAAGCTAATCGATTAGACAATAAGAAAAAAGGAGAAAAATCCAAAAACTCTACCGAAAGTGCTGGACGACTTGGGCATGCAAAAATGACTGGCACCAAGCAAAGAAAACTGTATCAGGCAGCTAAGAGTATGGAAAAGCGTTTGGCTGCATTAGAAGATATTCAAGCACCAGAGCATTTGCGTTCTATTCGTTTTCGTCAAAGTTCAGCCCTAGAACTGCACAATAAGTTCCCGATTACGGCAGATGGTCTGAGCTTAAAATTTGGTAGCCGTACTATCTTTGATGACGCTAACTTTATAATACCGCTTGGCGCTAAAGTCGCTATAACTGGATCGAATGGAACAGGGAAAACGTCCTTGTTAAAAATGATATCAGAACGTGCTGATGGATTAACCATATCTCCAAAAGCTGAAATTGGCTACTTTACACAAACAGGATATAAATTTAACACGCATAAATCTGTGCTCTCCTTTATGCAGGAAGAGTGCGAGTACACAGTTGCGGAAATTCGTGCAGTATTGGCTTCAATGGGGATCGGAGCGAATGATATTCAAAAAAACTTATCCGACTTATCGGGAGGTGAAATCATCAAACTGCTTTTATCCAAAATGCTTTTAGGAAAATATAATATTTTGCTTATGGATGAACCAGGAAACTATCTTGACCTAAAAAGTATTGCCGCATTAGAAACAATGATGAAGTCCTATGCAGGAACTATTATCTTCGTATCTCATGACAAGCAATTGGTCGATAATATTGCTGACATTATCTACGAGATCAAAGACCACAAAATCATCAAGACTTTTGAGAGAGATTGTTAATGATAGCCAATCTAATCCGAACATTAATTATTGAACTCTTTAAAGGAAATTAAAAATGACAATTCAAGATATTCAATCACTTGCTGAAGCACACGGCTTGTTGCTTACGGACAAAATGAATTTCAATGAAATGGGCATTGATTTTAAGGTCGTTTTTGCTCTTGATACAAAGGGGCAACAATGGTTGCTGCGTATTCCTCGTCGTGATGGCATGAGGGAACAAATCAAGAAAGAAAAACGCATTTTAGAATTGGTAAAAAAACATCTTTCTGTAGAGGTTCCTGATTGGAGAATTTCATCTACAGAATTAGTGGCTTATCCCATACTTAAAGATAATCCTGTTTTAAATTTGGATGCTGAAACCTATGAAATAATTTGGAATATGGACAAAGATAGCCCGAAATACATAACATCTTTGGCAAAAACCTTATTTGAAATCCATAGTATTCCTGAAAAAGAAGTTCGGGAAAATGATTTGAAAATTATGAAACCTTCAGATTTAAGACCTGAAATAGCAAACAATTTGCAGTTAGTAAAATCTGAAATTGGTATAAGTGAGCAATTGGAAACCCGCTACAGAAAATGGTTGGATAATGATGTTCTATGGGCAGATTTCACCCAATTTATACATGGCGATTTATATGCTGGGCATGTACTAGCTTCAAAGGATGGAGCTGTTTCAGGCGTTATTGATTGGTCAACAGCCCATATAGATGACCCAGCGATTGATTTTGCTGGGCATGTAACTTTGTTTGGAGAAGAAAGCCTCAAAACTCTAATCATCGAGTATGAAAAACTAGGGGGTAAAGTTTGGAATAAACTATATGAACAGACTTTAGAAAGAGCAGCGGCCTCTCCTTTGATGTATGGTTTATTTGCCTTAGAAACTCAAAATGAAAGCCTTATCGTTGGAGCAAAAGCTCAGTTGGGAGTTATATAATTTAAAAATATGATTGCTGAGAACTGCCTTGTTTTGAAACTTGGTTGGCTTTAATTAGTTTTTAGTATTCTTTATAGAAAATGCCTCGATCAAGGGGCATTTCTAACAATCATTTAACATAAAATTTCTTATACGAAATGCTTGATATTTCTCTTTAAATATCATTATATTAACGTAAGCCGTTCTGGAGTATAGGGCACCAGAACGGCTTTTTATTGATTATTCATGTTCCACGATCACTAATTGAGCGATGTTCCACGGTTTTATTCAGTTTTAATAAACATCATCCGGTTTTTTGAGGAGTCATTATTTCAAGTGCTTGCACTGAAATTGGCTCTTCAAAAAACTGGAGTCTTGGCTAACCATATGGAAGGAAAAAGCGGCTTAGGAAGCCTCTCTTCTTCTGTTCTGGTTCAACATGCTCCGGGATAGGAATACGCTTATTGTCTTGCTGAGGAGTAGTCAATTCGTCATAGTTCGTTGCTAGTTCCGACCGAGGATCCGTTGCTATATCCTGTTTAAAGCTCTGATCGGTAAAGGTAGTCATATTGGCTTTTGGTGCTTCTAGTAAGCGCTGCATAGCTTCAATCTGTTCTTGATAAAACGATTCACGTTCTAAAGATTGATTTTCTCTCTGTATTGCCTGATTTAATTGTTTTTCCAGTATGTCAACTTGACGTTTTAGTAAGTCAACTTCTGTCAAGTTTTGACTGTTAATTGATTGACTTTGATTGACTGTATCCTCTTTTTTTTGTGGTTCCCCAAAAACTCTTAGGGCCTCTGAAAAGTCAATTAATCCATCAGATCCTTTAGATAAATTTCCTTTGTTTATATGTGCATATATGGCTTGTCTTGAATATCCATAAAGCTTAGCTAACTCTGAAACTGACAGTTTTTTCATTATGTAAACCAGTTTTCAACTTGTGTTAATACCTGACTGTTAACTTAACAATTTCAATTAACAATGTCATTGAAATCCTAATTTTCTGAGTAAAGGAAGTAATTCCTTAAATTTCTCTGCATCTTGCAGCATGGCAGCTATACGTACAGCAAACTGCTGATAGCTTTCTGTGCCTTGTGAATATTTACTCATCTCAGGAAGCTCTGAGAGCTTGTTGGCGAATAGATGGCGTTGTTTATCTGTTATTTTTGAAAAGAGGTCTAATGTATTCGGATCTCTTTTAGATTCGACTGAATGCGTGGCTGATTTTTTCTGTTTAAAGCTAAATGAAAAACCAGTAATAGATCTACCTGTTTTATGCTGTTCAACTTTGACAATAATATCGGTATGTTCATTTACTTGTTTTAATGCAATGTCTAAAACATATTTTTTAAAATCATACATTCGTTTGTATTCAGTCTCGAGTACACCTATTTTTTGTCTAAAATCATACATAGTTATGAGAGGCGTTTTTCCAGTACTACGCCATGCAATCAATATTTCATATAAACGAACAGCATAAGCACTTGTTAAATTACTTATTTGTTGTATTTCATACTTTGTAAATTGTTCTTCTAACCTAGTAATTAAAGGCACAATAGCAGGGGCAAAAATAAGTCTAACGACAGCTTCATTATCAATATAAGCCACCTCGCTCACCCATCTTGATTTGTGATTAATAGTGTTACCTTTTTCACTAAGACTCTGATAACTGAATTGTCTTGCAAACAAGTCATCGCAAGCATCTTTTAACGCCTGATAAGCCGTATTTCGATGTACAC
>NZ_JBMEZS010000032.1:0-8003 GCF_048822555.1 Klebsiella sp. C283 | reverse complement strand
GTTTTTCTTTCCTGTAAGGCCGCTCAGTCAGTCTTCTCGCATATCAATCATTCAGGATGCCGGACAACTCACGTTTGCGAACAGAGCGATCATAATCTTCGGCTTTCACGAAAATCCTGATATTCGAACAAATTAATTCATTCATTCCATCTTTACTGTCCGTTTTCACACACAATCCAGCCCAGAAGGGACCATTTGCAATGGCAGGATCTGTTGTGTCCGAAACGGAGTCGTAGAGTCGCGTTCCCAGAATAGTGAGTCCTGCAACGATTACCGTATAAATTACCAGGGGTATCTTTTTTGTTTTCATCTTACTTCCTTTGTAAACGTTATTTATCAGCGCTGGAGCAGACCCGGATCACAGTCATTTTAGAAACGCCAGCCAGGCGAGCTGTTTCTCGCAGCGATTTTCCATTGACCAGGCGCAGAGTGCGAATCAGTTCGTGTTTCTGCGCATCGGCCACCCTGCCCCGGTATTTTCCTTCTGCTTTCGCCTTACTGATACCCTCTGACTGTCGACGTCGACGGTCTTCGTAATCTTTTCGGGCAATAGCGGCCAGCATATCCAGCATCATGCCATTTACGGCCTTCAGCATGCTTCGGGTAAAGTCATCACTTACTGTGCTGGATAGCGCCAGATAGCTGGTCGGTAGATCAAGACTGACGATGGCCAGCTGCTTGTCTGTAATTTGCTTTCTGAGTGTCTCCCAGCCTGCATCATCCAGGCGAGTGAGCCTGTCGACCTGTTCAATGAGGATCACATCACCAGGTTCCGCATCACCAAGAAGCCTGATCAGTTCAGGGCGGTTCATTGTCGTACCGGAGACATTATCGATATACCAGCCAGCAATACGGTGGCCATGTTGGTTTGCAAACGCCTTCAGTACATTTTTTGCCCGGCTGGCATCCTGCTCTGAAGTGGATGCCCGGAGATACCCAAAAACGAACATTTTTTGTCCTGATGGTAACATTTAAGTGGTACTGCTCATCATGGTATCACTTAAGTAGTCACAATAAAATTACCCGGTATCTTTTTGGGTGGTACATATAAAGTATACTGGGCCGATTTTCTCCGCTTTATGCCATACCTGCCGAATTTTAAGCAGAATTCACGTAGCGTGATCGATTGTAAAGATCGCTTAACTCCCCTCTTAATAAATCTCATATCACTATGTAAAGAAGCCATTTCCCGTTCCAAGCCTCACTTAAGGTGCTTTTTAGAAACAGCAGCTATCGATGGTTGGTACTGTTTAAATATCCAGATTAAACCTTTCCCTCTGGGTCAGATGAGTGATAAAGTTTCACCTATAAGACCCATTGGAGGCATTATGTCTGAATTTGAATTACTGGCGCAGGATCTGCTTGAGAAAGCAGAGATAGACGAAAAGCTCCGGCAGGAAAATGATAAAAAGCTAATTGAGCAGGTGCTGGAAATCTATGATCAGAAGTACGTGGCCGAGTTACTTAGGAAAGTCGGCAAAAACGAGTGGACTCGCGAGACTCTTAATCGCTGGATTAATGGTAAGTGTTCACCTAAGTCGCTGACGTCAGCCGAAGAGGCTCTTCTGCGAAAAATGCTGCCGGAAGCGCCAGCGCATCACCCGGACTATGCTTTCCGGTTTATTGACCTGTTTGCCGGCATTGGCGGTATACGAAAAGGCTTTGAAGCCATCGGTGGCCAGTGCGTTTTTACCAGTGAATGGAATAAAGAGGCTGTGCGCACGTATAAAGCCAACTGGTTTAACGATGAGCAGGCACACACGTTTAATCTCGATATCCGGGAAGTTACGCTCAGTGACAAACCTGAAGTACCAGAAACTGATGCCTATGCCTACATTGACGAGCATGTGCCGGATCATGATGTACTTCTGGCTGGTTTCCCTTGTCAGCCGTTCAGCCTTGCTGGCGTGAGTAAGAAAAACTCACTCGGCCGGGCGCACGGTTTCGAATGTGAAGCGCAGGGAACCCTTTTCTTTGATGTCGCGCGCATTATCCGCGCCAAAAAGCCGGCTGTCTTTGTGCTGGAAAACGTTAAAAACCTGAAGAGCCATGACAAGGGTAAAACCTTTAAAGTCATTATGGAGACCCTGGACGAGCTGGGTTATGAAGTGGCGGATGCGGCTGACATGGGCAAAAGCGATCCTAAAGTCATCGACGGAAAGCATTTCCTGCCTCAGCACCGTGAACGTATCGTGCTGGTTGGTTTCCGCCGCGATCTGAATATTCACCAGGGTTTTACCCTGCGGGATGTCAGTCGTTTTTATCCGGAACAGCGGCCGTCATTTGGCGAACTACTGGAGCCAGTGGTGGACAGCAAATATATCCTGACGCCAAAGCTCTGGGAGTACCTTTACAACTACGCCAAAAAGCACGCGGCTAAGGGGAACGGCTTCGGTTTTGGCCTGGTAAACCCTGAAAACAGGGAAAGCGTTGCCCGTACGCTTTCTGCCCGCTATCACAAAGACGGATCTGAAATTCTGATTGATCGTGGCTGGGATATGGCTACGGGTGAAACAGATTTCGCGAACGAAGAAAATCAGGCGCATCGGCCACGCAGGCTGACGCCGCGTGAGTGCGCGCGCCTCATGGGCTTCGAGAAGCCCGACGGCAGGCCTTTCCGTATTCCGGTGTCGGACACGCAGTCTTACCGTCAGTTCGGTAACTCCGTAGTGGTTCCTGTGTTTGAAGCGGTTGCGAGACTGCTGGAGCCTTACATTCTGAAAGCCGTTTCTGCCGGTGCTGGGAAGGTGGATAACATCTGAGTGCACCTCCCGGCAGGGTATGCCGGGAGATTATTTAAGCAAGATCGGCGTAAAGCCCTGTGAGCTCGGCAATAAAGGCGCCCAGCGTCATTAATTCTGCCCTTACCGCTTCCGGGTATTTTTTATGTATTGACGACGGCACGACCAGCCTGACCCCTTCCGCCTGCATTTCTCTGTACTGTGCCTGTGATACGCCCTCCTGCAGCGTAAACAGATGAACCGGAGAAATTCTGTTGGCTTCATTCAGTATCTGGCGCCAGCGATCTTTGCAGGTGGTCTTAACTGCCAGCATACGCAGATTTTCTGCGGGAAATTCGGCGTCGTGGTAAGCCTCTGCGGAAGGGAAAAGGAAGTCAGGTTTTTTATTGCCCTCCGTAACTGCCTGCGTAGCAAAGTGCCGTAGCCCGTGCTCAATGAAGAGATGCTCCAGGTGCAGCTCCAGTGACTTTCCGGCCCGGGATTTACGACGATTACTGACAGAGTTGGCCAGCGCAATGAATTCATCCACGGAGCCAAATCCTTTCCGGATTATGTCCAGAACATGGAGTTCCTCAACCAACAGAAAAATGTCGTACTCGACGCGCCGACGGTCAATAAGCTGCTCATCCGGATTAAGGGAATTTTTCACATAATGGCCGGCGGCATACTCAATAATTTCATTTCCGGACGGAAAGCGCTGCTGCCAGTCCTCCGGGATAGTGTATTTATGATTAACGGGCATTTGCTGCAGAGACAGGCCGCCTAGGATTCGCCCGGCAGCCCCGGATATAAGCGTTCCGGGGATCACTTCACCAATAGCCGTCTCAATAATGTCCTCTTCATCAGGGCTGACGCAGACCCAGATGTCGACAGCCGTACTGTCCCCGCCGTGCTCATTAAGCCTGAAAGCCAGAAGAGTCAGGGCTCCGGTATTTTCAGGATCTTGAAGCGGGCTGCCTCTTCCCCAGCGTGTAATCCTCTTCTCGTTTCGGGTTTTACCAAAATGACGGCTGTTGTAATAAATTGCCCGGGCTTCGCTGTCCGGGCAGTCATGTGATGACACATGTGCTGTGATAAAGACTGAAGGGTTGAGCTCACGGGTATGGTTGATAGACGGAAATAGCTTCTCAACGATACCAGAAGGGATATAAAGCCCGACCTGATGACCGCCTGTTGCGCCAGTGTCATTGGCGGAAAGGCGTTTAATGTAAACGAAGTAATTCCCGCCTGCGATCTCAAGTAGCCAGTTATGAAAAGCCGACATACATATCCCTCTGTTGTCCTGAAATTCAACTCGTCATTTTTCCACAGTCAGACAGAAGCTGCTAGGAAGGCTTTTGTAGATGCTCTGCCTGCAGCTGAAACCGACTGTAATCAGAAAAAAGAAAAGTATCCTTCTGGGCTCCTACGGCTCGCCAGATTCTGATGGTGCAATGCAAGGTCAAATCCTGCAGCTGGCTAAAGTCCGCTATGAGCGAACAGCGGACGTTGGACTTCCCAACCTTACAAGGTAATCTAGTTTGCAAAGTTAGCGACCTCGCGCAGCCGCACTAATAAAAAGAATAGGAACGGTACAAATGAACTGGATTGGTTCTCGGTGGTGGAAATTCGACTTCCATAATCACACTCCGGCATCGGACGATTATGGAAAAGGCCCTAATCAGGCCCAGTATATGCAGATCACTCATAAAGATTGGCTGCTCAACTACATGCGACAAGGCATCGATTGTGTCGCTGTCACGGACCATAATTCAGGCGCTTGGATTGATCCGCTCAAGCATGCACTCAAGGAACTGGCATCTGAGAGTCATGAAGATTATCGACCACTCTACTTATTCCCTGGTGTTGAGCTTACTGTTCAGGGGAATATCCATATTCTGGCCATTTTCGGAGAAGACAAGACAACCTCTGATATCGACTCACTGCTTGGTGCGGTCAGGTATCGCGCCACCAAAGGAAAGAGCGACGGCTGCTCTGAATGCTCGGCAGTTGAGGTGATCGACGAAATTGCTAGGTCAGGAGGGCTTGCAATACCTGCTCATGTAGATCAGGTTAGCGGACTTTTTACGGTCTGTACGGGCAACACACTAGAGCAGGTGCTTGACAACAAATGTGTTTTTGCTATGGAGGTAACGGACCTTGCTAAAGCAAAACCGCAGCTCTACATTAGCAAGAATTTGAATTGGGCAGAGATTCTTGGAACCGATTCCCATCATCCGTCCGGTACCGGAAATCAACGCTATCCGGGTAGCCATTTCACTTGGGTAAAAATGTCGGAGCCATCTTATGACGGATTACGGCTGGCGCTCATTGATGGTGCTCTTTCACTGAAGCGGTCGGACAACTTCACTGGTGACCCCAATATCCATGGACAACTTGCCATCGAAAGTATCGTGGTTGATGATGCGAAGTACTTAGGGCGAGGGCAATCTTTATCTTGTCAACTGAACCCCTGGCTCAACACTATCATTGGTGGACGAGGCACTGGGAAATCGACATCGTTGGAATTCCTGCGGATTGCTCTTAAACGAAAGGGAGAAATCCCCAAGAGCCTTGAAAAGGAATTTACCAAATACAGTCAAACTTCGAAAGACCGCCAAGATGAAGGGCTGTTAAAAGATTCCACGAAAATAACTGTAGGCTTTCGAAAAGACGGTGGCCGTTTCCGAATCACCTGGTCTAATACCGACGACATATACAGCATCGAGGAAGAGACCGCTCCCGGAGTCTGGTGTGCTTCCGAGGGAGACATAGCACAACGATTTCCTGTCAGGATTTACAGCCAGAAACAGATATTCGAATTGGCAAAGCATCCCCAAGCACTCTTGCAAGTTGTCGATGATGCCGCGGTGGTCAATCATCGTGATTGGCAGCTTAAGTGGGATGAACTGGTTTCCAAATATTTCTCGCTTCGCGCCCAAGAGCGTGAAGTTCAGACCGGGCTTCAGGAGGAATCGGTAACCAAAGGTCAGCTTGAAGACGTCAAACGCAAACTCGATGTTTTTGAAAAGGCGGGCCACGCGGATGTCCTTAAGGCTTACCAACTCAGACAGAACCAGAGTAAGGCTATGGACTCTTGGGTAACGACTTGGGAGGGTTCCGCCGAACAGGTCCGAGATATTTCTGGAAGACTGCTGCCAGCAGAATTGGATCTACAATATTTCGACATTGGGAATGCGGATGACAAAGAACTCTTCGATACCATCAAGGGCATCCGTGCGACGTTTGAGAAGCTTCAGACAGAGATGAACTCGATCGCGCAGCGGATTGATGATGTAAAGAACTCATGGAATCAAACTCGGTCAGACTTGGGAATATCGAAAAGAATTACAGCGGCGAGCCATGAATACACCGGCCTCCTCGGTCAACTCAGCGCAGCAGACGCAGGTGATCCATCTGCATATGGTGTTCTGGTTAAGCAGCGACAAGATTTCGAAGATAAGCTCAAGGGATTCGACAAAAAGAGAGAAACTCTTGCGCAGCATCAGAAGAGCGCGGAAGAATACTTGGTCAAGCTCCATGAGCATCGAGCATTGATAACCAAGCTCCGTGAGGACTTTCTCAAGGATACCCTCGTCGGCAATTCATATGTACAGATCAATGTCATTCCGTTTGGAAACAAGCTTACGGTTGAGGAAGAATTCCGTAACCTGATCGGCCGCAGTAGTGGCGGATTTGACCGCGACATTGGAGTTGTTGACGGGGATGAGGGCTTGCTGGCTTATTTAACGCAAGACCAATCCAATACTATGGATGATAAAATTGAGAAAATAAAATCATCGCTACTTGCAATCCATGAAAACGATACTGTGGCGGTGGATTCCTGCAAAGATCGACGTTTTGTATCCCACATTCAGGGGCTAACTCCGGAACAGATAGATCGAATTCAGTGCTGGTTTCCTGGTGATTCTCTGGATATCAGATATAGCCTCAAGAACGGCGAGAGTTTCAAACCCGTAGAGCAAGGATCTCCGGGGCAAAAAACGGCGGCTCTCCTTGCATTTATCCTTTCATATGGCAATGAGCCTCTTATACTTGATCAGCCTGAGGATGATCTTGATAACCACTTGATCTATGATCTGATCGTAACGCAATTGCGTGAGATCAAACAAAAACGGCAGGTTTTAGTAGTCACGCACAACGCTAACATCGTCGTGAATGGTGATGCGGAAAACGTCATTGCCCTTGATATTCGGTCTGGCCAAACCAGAATTGTGACGCAAGGGGGTCTTCAAGAACCTTCCATACGCGATGAGATATGCAGAGTGATGGAAGGTGGCAGAGAGGCCTTTACCCAAAGATATAAACGAATCAATGCAGCAATCACATAGAACGGAGTTGCACTTGAACGGCAATTGCGCTGAGCTCAATTGCCGCCAATGCTTGGTCGTTAATGTCTGCTCCTGGCACAAAGCAGACATACTCAGAAAAGCAACTCATGAACGAGCATCAGCGTCCTCCATTATCGCTTTCACTCTTAAAATGGTCTGCCGTGTGGTGTCAAATTCGCGGGCGATCGCGCTGATACTCTTCCCTTCACTAAGACGCAAGAACACCGCTTTCTTTTGTTCGTCATCCAGAGCCGGCGGGCGGCCGAAACGCTTTCCGGATGCCTTAGCCCGCGCAATACCAGCATGTGTACGTTCAAGTAGCAGATCGCGCTCAAATTCAGCAACCGCCGAGATTACCTGCATTGTCATCTTTCCGGCCGGACTGGTGAGGTCTACCCCTCCCAGCGCCAGGCAGTGTACCCGTATTTCTGACGCAGAAAGTAGCTCAACGGTTTTTCTGATATCCATGGCGTTTCGCCCGAGGCGATCCAGCTTCGTTACGATTAAAACGTCCCCGTTTTCCATTCGATCAAGGAGACGCATAAATCCAGGGCGTTCAGCAGCCGCGACTGAACCACTTATGTACTCTTCAATCAGTCGCTGGGGTCTGATGGAAAAGCCGGCCGCTTCGATCTCACGACGCTGGTTTTCAGTGTTCTGTTCGAGGGTCGATACCCTGCAGTAGGCAAAAACTCGTGACATATAGTTATTTTATGTACGAAATGGATGTACTTATTATAGCGCATGTCCGAAACTAAAAACACTAACTTTCGGACATACTATATCTTACATGTACGAAACCGGTCGGTTTTGTACATCCCATATTGTATGCTCTATGTGTTCCACTTAAAGTAATATTATTGTGACCACATAAGTTGTGGCTGGCTGGCAAAGTCAGCACTGAATGCCTCCCTGCCCAACCAGTTTATAT
>NZ_JBMEZS010000031.1:0-8155 GCF_048822555.1 Klebsiella sp. C283 | reverse complement strand
GGGCTATTTGCATTCTGAGGTAGGATCGCAAATTTAGCCAAGAATTGAAATCCATCCCCTTTTGTGCAAAATCTGGTTGACATTCGCAGATTGACTACAGTACCATTCTGTGCAAAAGGTGGTTGGAGGCCAGAATGAACGAATTTACGGGATCGGCAGCTTCACAGGCTGACTTTATTTGGAAGAATGCGGAAGACCTGTGGGGTGACTTCAAGCATACGGACTTTGGCAAGATCATCTTGCCGTTTACCCTGCTACGCCGTCTGGAGTGTGCGCTGGAGCCGACCCGCGAGGCGGTGAGAGAAGCGCATGACGCTTTCAAGGATGCCGATGTTGAGCTGGATACCATTCTGCGCTCAACCGCTGAATACCCCTTCTACAACACCTCTGAATACTCCCTCGGCACCCTGGGTAGCACCAAGACGCGCCGCAATCTGGAAGACTACATCGCCCTGTTTTCGGATAACGCCCGCGCTATCTTCGAGGAGTTTGAGTTTGGCAATACGGTGATCCGGCTGGAGAAAGCGGGCTTGCTGTATAAGATTTGCCAGAACTTCGCCAAGATCGACCTGCACCCGGACGTGGTGCCGGATCGGGTGATGAGTAACATCTACGAACACCTGATCCGCCGCTTTGGTGCTGAGGTCAATGAAGGAGCCGAGGACTTCATGACGCCGCGTGACATCGTTCACCTGGCGACCGCATTGCTGCTTGACCCGGATGATGCCCTGTTTGAGGCCAGCCCAGGTTTGATTCGTACCCTGTATGACCCGACCTGTGGCACGGGTGGCTTCCTCACCGATGCTATGAACCATGTGGGGGACTACGGTAACCGCGACAAGATCCCGCCAGTGCTGGTGCCGCACGGGCAGGAGTTGGAGCCGGAAACCCATGCGGTTTGTGTGGCCGGTATGCTGATCCGCCGTTTGGAGTCGGACCCTGGCCGAGATCTGTCGAAGAACATTCGTCAGGGCAGCACGCTGTCCAACGACCAGTTTGCCGGTGAGCGTTTCCACTACTGCCTGTCCAATCCGCCTTTCGGCAAGAAATGGGAGAAGGACAAAACCGCTGTCGAAGCGGAACACAAAAAAGGCGAGCTGGGCCGGTTTGGTCCGGGCCTGCCGAAAATTAGCGATGGCTCCATGCTGTTTTTGATGCACCTGGCGAGCAAGCTAGAACTGCCGATCAACGGCGGTGGCCGCGCCGCTATTGTGCTGTCCGGTTCGCCACTGTTTAACGGCGGTGCCGCGTCTGGCGAATCGGAAATCCGCCGTTGGTTGCTGGAAGACGACCTGATTGAAGCCATTGTAGCTCTGCCAACGGATCTGTTCTTCCGCACCAATATCGCCACCTACCTGTGGATTCTGTCCAACAAGAAGCCTCAGGAGCGCAAAGGCAAGGTGCAGTTGATCAACGCCACCGACCTGTGGACTTCAATCCGCAACGAGGGCAACAAGCGCCGTATTGTCAGCGATGAGCAGCGCCGCCAGATTCTGGACATCTACGCAGCAGGCGAAACCGGTGCGCTTTCCCGGATGCTGGACTACCGTACCTTTGGCTACCGCCGTATCAGGGTCCTGCGCCCGCTGCGCATGACCCTAGAGCTGGATAAGGTGGGTATGGAGCGGTTGGAAGCCGAAGCTGCCTGGGAAAAGCTCTCTGACGCGCATCAGACATTCTGGCGCGAAGCCCTCAAGCCGCTGATCGGGCAAACGCAGCCCTATAGCTGGGCAGAAACCTTTGTTAGCAACTCGATCAAGTCCGATGAAGCCAAGCAGCTCAAGGTCAAATCCAACAAGACATTGATCACCGCGCTAATCAACGCCTTTGGTCACAAAGACCCGAAAGCCGAGCCAGTCACGGATTCAAACGGCGAGCTGGTGCCAGACACAGATTTAACTGATTACGAGAACGTCCCCTATCTGGAGGACATCGACGACTACTTTGCCCGCGAAGTGCTTCCTCATGTGCCGGATGCCTGGCTGGATGAGAGCTTTACCGATGCCAGGGATGGTCAATTGGGCCGCGTTGGCTACGAGATCAACTTCAACCGCTTCTTCTACCAGTACCAGCCGCCGCGCAAGCTGCATGATATTGATGAAGACCTGAAGCAGGTAGAAGCCGAGATTGCCGCGCTACTGGCGGAGGTGGCCAGCGAATGAGTCAGTACAAAGCGTATACCTCATACAAAGATTCAGGCGTTGAGTGGATTGGGCAGGTGCCGGAGCATTGGGAGGTGAAAAGGTTACGTCATGTCGGGCGTTACTCTAATAGTGGCGTTGACAAGAAGAGCTACGAAGACCAGCAGACGGTTGAGCTTTGTAACTACACGGATGTCTATTACAACGAGTTCATCAGTGATGATATGCCTTTCATGCAGGCTACTGCCAGCGCCCACGAGATTGAGCAGTTCACTCTGAAAAAAGGCGATGTCATTATCACGAAGGATTCAGAAGACCCATCCGACATAGGGATTCCTGCCTTTGTTCCACATGATATGCCCGGAGTGGTTTGTGGCTATCATCTCACTATGATTCGTGCCTTAAATGATAACTATGGAAGCTATATCCATCGCTCGATCCAGTCGGATCATACAAGAGCTCACTTCTTTGTTGAGTCGCCAGGAATAACCCGATATGGCCTGAATCAAAATACTATTGGTAATGCCCCAGTAGCGCTCCCTCCACCAGAAGAACAAGCCACCATCGCGGCCACCCTCGACCGCGAAACCGCCCGTATTGATGCGCTTGTCGAGAAGAAAATCCGCTTTATCGAGCTACTGAAGGAAAAGCGCCAGGCGCTGATTACCCATGCGGTCACCAAGGGCCTAGACCCCAACGTGAAGATGAAGGATTCCGGCGTTGAGTGGATTGGGCAGGTGCCGGAGCACTGGGAGGTTAAACCCTTCTTCGCGTTGGTGTCAGAACTGAACCGAAAGAATGTGGGCCTAGCTGAAACCAATATACTGTCCCTCAGCTACGGAAACATCATCCAGAAGCCTGAAACCAGAAATATGGGATTAACACCAGAGTCTTATGAAACCTATCAAATTGTAGAGTCTGGCGAAGTTGTATTTAGGTTCACCGATCTGCAAAACGACAAACGTAGCTTGCGTTCAGCCCAGGTTACGCAAAGAGGAATCATTACCTCTGCGTATATGGCCGTGAAACCGCACAGTATTGGTTCTACATATTTTGCATGGTTGATGCGTTCATATGACCTTTGTAAAGTCTTTTATGCAATGGGTGGAGGATTGAGGCAGTCATTGAAGTTTGAAGACGTCAGAAGGCTTCCTGTACTTATCCCTCCAGTCGGTGAACAGAGTGAAATTACCAATACAATTAATGCAGGAACTGCTCGCATTGATGCTCTAGTCGAGAAAACAGAACAAAGTATCACCCTGCTCAAAGAACGTCGCGCTGCCTTTATCACCGCCGCTGTCACCGGCCAGATTGATTTGCGAGGAAAACAATAAATGCAATCAGCAGCACATCAGGAAAAACACTTCCAGCAATACATCATCGACCGGTTGGTAGAGCAGGGCTGGAAGCTGGGTGATTCCAAGTTCTACGACACCGAGCGGGCGGTGTACCCCGAAGACCTGGAAAGCTGGATCAAAACCAGCGGCCAGCAGGAAAAATGGGACAAGCTGGAACGGCTCAACGGGGCCAAAACCCTTGAAGTGCTGATGGATCGCTTGGATAAAGCACTGGAGAAACAAGGCACCATGCAGGTGTTGCGCCAGGGTTTTTCCATTGCCGGTTGCGGCCTGATCGAGATGACCGAGGCTGCACCGGAAGACAAGCGCAATGCAGCAGTCATTGAGCGCTACCAGGCCAATATCCTGCGCGTGGTGCCGGAGCTGAAGTATCACCCGGCCCGTGAATTTGCCATTGATCTGGTGCTGTTTATCAACGGTCTGCCGGTGGCAACCGTCGAACTGAAGACCGACTTCACCCAGTCCTGCGAAGCGGCCATGGATCAGTACCGCAATGATCGCCTGCCGTATGACGCCAAGACCAAACGCCGGGAGCCATTGCTGACCTTCAAGCGTGGGGCGGTGGTGCATTTCGCCATGTCCGACTCTGAAATCATGATGGCGACCAAGCTGGATGGAGAAAACACCTTTTTCCTGCCGTTCAATAAGGGGCGCAAGGACGAAAGTGGCACGGTACATGCGGGTAACCCGCCAGGTGAGATTAAGGCCGATGGTACCCAGGAATACCCGGTAGCCTACTTCTGGGAGGCGGTCTGCCAGCCGGATGCCTGGCTGCGGATTTTCCATAGCTTTGTCTACGTCGAGAAAAAGGACGTTGTGGATATTCAGGGCAACTGGTCGAAGAAAGAAACCCTGATTTTCCCGCGCTTCCACCAATGGACGGCAGTGAACCAGATGCTGACCGATGCCCGCGAAAACGGCGCAGGCATGACCTACCTGTGTGACCACAGCGCCGGTTCCGGCAAGACCAGCACCATTTCCTGGACGGCCCATGACTTGGTGAAACTGCGCGAAGATAACGGCGATTCGGTATTTAACAGCGTGATCATTGTCACCGACCGCAATGTGCTGGACGGCCAGCTTCAGGACGCGGTGAAGCAGATTGACCATCAGTTTGGGGTGATCGCCGCCATTGACCGGCAGAAGTCATCCAAGTCCAAGAGCAAGCAACTCTCGGAGGCCTTGTTGTCTGGCACGCCGATTGTGGTGGTCACGATCCAGACCTTCCCCTACGCGATGGAAGCCATCATCACTGACAAGGCCCTGAAAGGGAAAAACTTTGCTGTGATCATTGATGAGGCGCATAACTCGCAGACAGGCTCTACCGCCGCTAAGCTGCAAGCCGCGCTGGGGATGAGTGGGCAAGGCAAGATGTCCACCATGACGGTGGATGAATTGCTGGAACAACTGCAAAAATCTCGGGCTCGCCCGGACAATATCAGCTATTTCGCCTTTACCGGTACGCCGAAGCACTCCACTTTGATGCTGTTCGGTCGCCCAACAGACCCGAGCCAGCCAGCCTCTAACGATAACCCTCCACAAGCCTTCCACCTGTACACCATGCGCCAGGCCATTGAGGAGAAATTCATTCTCGATGTGCTGAAAGGCTATGTGCCCTACAAAACGGCCTTCAACCTTTCCAAGCAGCTTGAAGACAGCAAGCGGGTAAGCGGCAAGGCCGCCAAACGCGCCCTGGCACAGTGGATGTCATTGCATCCCACCAATGTGACCCAGAAGGTACAGTTTATCGTTGAGCACTTCACCAAAAACGTCGCCCACCGGCTGGATGGCAAGGCCAAGGCGATGGTCGTGACCAGCTCCCGCGCCGCTGCCATTCGCTACAAGAAGGCGTTTGACCGCTATATCGAGCAGCACAGCGAGTACGGCTTTATTCATTCACTGGTGGCCTTCTCCGGCAAGATGACCGGTAAGCAGGTGATGCACCAGGATGACAGCGAGTTCAAGGATGATGTGTTTATCGTCGATGAGAACGAAGAGTTCACCGAGCAGAGCATGAACCCGGATGTCCAAGGGCAGGATTTGCGCTTTGCCTTTGACCGACCTGAATACCGGGTGATGTTGGTGGCTGACAAGTTCCAGACTGGCTTTGATCAACCCAAACTGGTCGCCATGTATGTAGACAAGAAAATCGCTAACCATGTGGAGATTGTGCAGACCTTCTCCCGTCTCAACCGGACGGCGCCCGGTAAGGATGAGGTCTTTATCATCGACTTTGTGAACGACCCGGAGAACGTGCGTCAGGCCTTTACCACCTATGACAAGGGTGCTCACATCGACGAAGTGCAAGACCTCAATGTGGTCTACGAGATCAAGGAGCGCTTGGACGAGCACGGCCTGTACGACGAGAAGGACTTGGCTGCGTTCAAGGAAGCACGCTTCAAGACCATCCGCGACATCACCCATACCAAATCGCCACAGCACAAGGCGCTGTATGCCGCCACTGCTGGAGCGACGGCCTTGTATAACGACAAGATGAAGATGCTGCGCGATGGCATGGCGACCTGGGAGGCGGCTTTTGAGAAGGCCCGCGCCAAGGGTGATGAGGCGGGCATGAAGTCTGCTGACCACCATCAGGATGAGTACGCCGAGCAAATCAAGGCACTGATTGGCTTCAAGTCGGATTTGGGGCGTTTTTGTCGTACCTACTCCTATATCGCCCAACTGATTGATTTTGGCGACCCGGAGCTGGAGAACTTCGCCGCCTTCGCCAAGCTATTGCAAAAGCGCCTTCAGCACGAAGCACCTGAAACCGTGGACTTGACCGGCCTGGTGCTCACCGGTTTTGACATCAATGCTCGTTCAGATAACGCGGAGGACGAAGGCGAAACCCCGGTACTGCAACCGGTAGGTGCAGGCGGTGGTGGTGTGGCGGGCGACAAGCCGAAATTCGTCAAAGAGATTATTGAGCGACTCAACAGCCTGTTTGGTGAGGCAACGCCGATCCAGGATCAGGTGGCCTTCGTGAATCAGATCTTTTCAATCGCCGGCGAAAGCGATGTGGTGATGGCTCAGGTGGAAAGTAACACCCGCGAACAGGCCATGAAAGGCAATTTGCCCGGCGCTGTTCAGCAAGCGGTGGTTCGTGCTTTGTCCAGTCATCAGAAGCTGGCAACCCAAGTGCTCAAGTCTGACCGTCAGGGCATGACCGCATTGGTTGATATGGTGTATGACCTGCTGCGCGAAGGCAAAGACATCGATCTGGGTATGGATTAAGCCGATGCTTGACCTGCTGAATCTGCCAGGCATCAAGCCGGTCGATATGCGCCACGAAGGCAAGTGCCTTGTGATAGTTGCTGAGCCGGTAACGGTCGAGGTGCCGTTATGTGGGGAGTGCAACATCCCTATGCACAGACACGGTACGCGCAAAAACAAGTTCATGGACACGCCGTTGTACATGGAGCCCGTCCGCCTTGAAGTTCAGCGCCCGCGCTTTCGCTGTGAGTCGTGCGGAAAAATGTCCATGCCGGAGTTGAGTTTTCTGGATGACAAACGCCGAGCCACCAAACGGCTGGTCGATGTTATTCGGCAACAGTGCCTGGGAACCACCTTCCATGCTTTAGCCGAGCAAACCGGTGTGGCGGTGAACACCGTCAAGAACATCGCTCGCGATCTCATTGAGGAACTCTCCCAAACCGTTCGTTACGAAACCCCGGTCATCATGGGTATTGACGAAGTGAACCTAGCCGGAGGGTATCGCTGTGTAATCACCAATCTGGCAACCAACAACGTCTTTGATATGTTGGAGCATCGTACTCAAGAGCATTTGAAGCCCTTCTTCAAGGATTTGCCGGATGCTGACAAGGTGGAATGGGTCTGTACGGATATGTGGCGACCCTTCAAACGTTCCTTTGCTCAGTATCTGCCCAACGCCAAACTGGTGATCGACAAGTTCCATGTCGTCAAGATGGCCTCTGAAGCCTTGGAAGCGGAGCGCAAGAACTATCAGGCACAGTTAAGCAAAGAAGATCGCATTTACGTCAAAAAGTCCATTCGCTGGCTCACCCTGAAGCGACCCGGCAACCTAACGCCCGCAGAGCAAAAGGCGCTGGAGGTTGTAAAGCAGGCAATCCCAGCACTTGCCATGGCCTATGACTTCAAGGAAGCCTTCTTCTGCATCTACGACGAACCCGACAAGCAGAGCGCTCAGAACGCCTTTGAGGCTTGGGAGAACAGCCTGCCGCCTTATGGCATGGAGCCTTTCAAAAAACTGGTAAAAACGGTACACAACCATTACGACGACATCTTTGCCTACTGGGATGCGCCGTTCTCAATCACCAATGGCTATACCGAAGGGCTCAACGGCTTGATCAAGATGTCCAACCGGTTAGGTCGGGGTTATAGCTATGAGATCATCCGTGCAAAGACGTTGTACTCCAAAGAAGCCCGCAAGGTTGGCAGTGGTATTCGAGCAGGACGAGGCAAGGTCGAGTATGGACCGCACATTCCGACATTGTTGAAGCAGGCAGAAGGTGGAGAGTTGGATTAACGCGAGAGAGGGCGCGTCTGAGAATCCAACCAATGTTAGATTTTCGCAGGGTGGTGAAAAGCAGAAAAATCCAACCAGAAGCAGCTTTTTGTCCGACTAAGAATTAAGGGTTAGAATGGATGAATTCCAACCCTAGAATGCAAATAGCC
>NZ_JBMEZS010000030.1:0-8523 GCF_048822555.1 Klebsiella sp. C283 | reverse complement strand
TGAAAGCCCTGGGGATTCGCCCCTCAGAGGCCGAACAGCGATTGTGTCGCCAGCGGGTCTGGGTGGGAAATGACACGCTGATGACACCACGGGAACAACACTTTTACCGGGCACTGCTGAGGCATACCAGCCGTAAGCGCTGGCTGTTATGCCCGCAGGTCCGGGTGGCGGATATTGCCACACTCGCTCCCCACATCCGGCCACGTTCCCGGACCTGGTGGCAACTCTTCCGCATGGCGTCTCAGTGGCACTGCGACGTGGTCATCGTTGATATCCGCACCTTTGCTATCGTTGGCGCGATTGAACTTGATGACGCCTCACATCTGAAAAAACAGCGTATCCGGCGCGATATCCTGCTGGAAGAGGTTCTGAGGCAGGCGGGTATCCCGCTGCTGCGTGACCGGGACTCAGAGAAACTGGTCAGGAGAGTCAGTGAGTTTCTGAAATACCGTGAAGCTGAAACCGACGAAATATCTGCATCCGGCACAGCTTTACCGACAGCGCATACTGAACGCAGGGAGGACGAAAAATGATTGTGCCCGTAGAGGTTGATCGCGATGCGCGGGGCTACTGGACACACCCGGCGTTAATCCGGAGTTGCTGCCAGACCACGCCACAGCTGATGTGGTGGCTGCGCGTCCAGAAGCTGGAGTGCTTCGTGATGAGTATGCGTGACGAGGCTACAGAAGCATTCTGTGCCGGATGGGATGATGGCCCGCCAGACGCTTCTGCATGGGAGCTGGTTCCTCCGCCCGGAAAGGGCTGGTTTCTCGGTTCAGTACATCCACGGGAGGAGGGGCCGGAGTGCTACTGGTTCCGTCATACCACAAAAGCCTGACGCCTCCGCAGGGCGTCGTTGTCCAACCCCGGAGGCGGGAGAAAACCAGTTTCCCCCACCCCCGGCGTTTCTCAAAAACAGTGAAGGAAATACTGTGAAAACAAATCGTACTCTCCGCAAATGGTGTCTGCCCGGGCTGGTCAGCCTGAGCCTGTTCGCCCCCTTACCGGCCGTGTATGCCGCAAGCATCGAGACCGGGTTTTCCCCGGAAGGAACGGGCCTGCAGCTGGTTCTGAAAACCATTACGACCGCACAACAGGAAATCCGGCTGATGGGCTATTCGTTTACGTCTCCGGAGGTGGCCGGCGCGCTGGTCAGGGCCAGGCAGCGGGGCGTGGATGTGAAGGTGGTACTGGACCACAAAGCCAATACCGGCGAGCGCAACAAGGCCAGTCGGGCCGCCATGAACCTGCTGGTCAGCGCGGGTATACCGGTCCGGACGGTGGATACCTACAAGATCCTCCACGACAAAGTGATCATCGCCGATGGCCGCAACACTGAGGTCGGTTCGTTCAACTTTAGTCGCGCGGCCGATCGCGCCAATTCAGAGAACGTGCTCGTCGTGTGGGATGACCCTGTTGTTGCTCAACGCTATCTGCAGCACTGGTCATCCCGCTGGTCGAAGGGAACGGACTGGAAACAGACGTACTGATACCGCCTTAAACGCTCCCCGGACGTAAACCGTGCGCCAACGCGGGTTACGTCCATAAAGTCAGTCGCTGATTTAAGATATCTGTAGTATTCTCTGCGAACGATCCTTTTTTAGATCCTTGAGGAGGCAGAGATGTCGCAGATTGATAATGCAGTAACTTCCTCTTCGAAACCCAAAAGGCCTTACCGTAAGGGGCAACCTTTATCAGTAAGCGAGCGAAAATTGCGCTCTGTATCCAGAAAAAGGGATACGCATAAAGCCGTTACTGTGTTCATACAGAATGCTAAAAAGGCGATGCTGGACGATCTTTGCTCGAAATCCAATATGACTCAGGCAGAAATCATTGAGTTACTAATTGAGCGAGAATCAGAGCAACGGAACAAATAGCAACAAGTCACAATTATTGCTAATAATTAATCCAAGTGCTAGATTACTGATCGTTTAGCAAATTTTGATGGTGGGCCACGCCGTAAGGTGGCAGGGAACTGGTTCTGATGAGGTGTCTACCCGGGACCAGAAAAGCAAAAACCCCGATAATCTTCACCTAGTTTGGCGACTGAAGAAGATTAACGGGGCCTACTTAAACTGTATAGAAGCTGTTGCTCTATGCAGGGAGTATAGTTTTATGCTCAGAAAAGTTCAATACCTGTTTCTGTGTCATTTACTCCTTCCGTGCAACATAAGCGCGGGAAGGTGTGACTGAACAGCACAATCCGCAACACTGGAGTCAGCTGGATACGGAAGAACAGATCCGTTTCTGGCAGGGCATTGATAATGGTCACGTCGGGTCTTTTCTGGTTTCTCCGGAGAAGAAACGTACCCGTCGCCGTCGCGGTGAACATTCCACTAAACCCAAATGCGAAAACCCGTCCTGGTTCCGGCCGCCTCACTATAAGGCGCTGGGTGGCCAGCTGGGGCACGCCTATAACCGTCTGGTGGAAAAAGATCCGGCCACGGGTCAGTGCAGGCTTCGCATGCACATGTCACTGCATCCTTTCTACGTCCAGGAACGGCAGCGCGCGGGGCGCAGATATGCTTTCCGCCCGGAAAAACAACGTCTTCTCGATGCGCTCTGGCCGGTACTGGTCAGCTTCTGCGATGCCGGTAAACACACGGTAGGAATGAGTGTGTCCAGACTGGCCAGAGAACTCAGCCCGAAAGATGCCCGGGGGGAAGTGATTTCCGGTACGGAAGTCACGGTACGCCGGATTTCGGCATTAATTGCCGAGCAGGTCCGCTTTGGTGTACTTGGCGTATCAGAAGAAACTCTGTGGGACAGGGAATCACGGAAGCGACTGCCTAAATACGTCTGGATCACGCCCGTTGGCTGGAAAATGCTGGGTGTTGATTTGATGAAGCTGCAGGAGCAGCAGCTGAAAAAACTACGTGAATGCGAGGAACGTCAGGCGCTCATTAAAGAGGGGCTGTTAGGCGAGCATGAGGAGATTTCTGTTCTGAGGGCGCGTAAACGCTGGTATGAGCAGCGCAGTCGTGAAGCCCTGCAGTATCGCCGTGCAAAAGGGGCCGCACGTAAGCGTGCAAACCGTCTGGCCAGAATGCCCCGCGACCGTCAGGTCTACGAAATGACCTGCTGGCTGAAGAAAACGCTGCCGGCAGATGAGCTCTATGGTTATTCTAAAGATAAACTTGAGCAGCTGGCTGTCCGGCATCTGTACCAGCTGGAGTTGTCACTGAACCCTTCTCCGCCTCATTAGTCAGGCAAATCACAATTTGCGTTAAAAACGGCCCCTCCGGGGCTTTTCGTGCTGGTTTTTTTCAGTCACTGTTGTCAATTCAGTCTGTCTCCGACCTGATTTCACGCTTTTTCTTATGATTTTGCTGCCGTCATGGCCACAGCGCGCATGTGCCTGAATACTTATCCACATAAATCCGCAAACAGATAACATACAGATTCCGGAAACGTATAACGGGAAATCTGCAAAACAGTCTTAACCCAGTTATTAATCCCCTGCATAACAAGCAGCAGGGAGATCCTTTATCTGTGTTACTTCCGTGAACAATCACATTAATGCCTTCGCTCGCAGCGACCGCAAGCGTTCGCGCCGCTCAGAAATTAGGTACCTCCCGCCGCTATACGGCGGGCGAGTCAGCAACCCCTTACTATTTAGTTACATCATTCGGTTAAATCCTCACAAAACCGCGCCAGTGTTGTCCTCTGCATCGCATCAGACACAAGAGACACCAGAAACCTCGCCTGTCACCACCGGAGAACGCTCACGCTTCAATCACATCAGTGCCCACCTGACCGTCACTGAAAAGCGGCGCCCCACCCCGGCCAACGGCCGGGGTAATGCATCGCTTTAAAATGACGGATGTTGTAACTATATTTCGTGGTTGCTGTGGGTGGCGTGGCTTTGGGTTCTGGTGTACACGCTCGTAAGCGGCCCTCACGGCCCGCTAACGCGGAGATACGCCCCGACTGCGGCTCACGCCTTGTCGTGACCACTCCGACCGCGCACAGCAGCTTCTGAATCGTTTTCAGCGGGTTTGGTTGGGCTTAGCAGGGTGGGGGATTATTACGGCTGAAGCCGTAATGCTTTTTTCGTCCTCGCTTCGCTGCGGGGGTCTCCGGCGCAAAGCGCCTCCCATGCGCTGACGCGCATCAAAAAACCGTCACTGGCGTACCCTGAAAATAACGCACGCTCATGCCGGGCAAAGGCGCCTGTGCGGCAATGCCAGAAACCAACCGTTAGTTTTTTTATTAAAAAAATCGGTGACATTGTTCTCTAAACAGGGCCTCTATGTGGTGTAACTTCACCAGGTCGATGCAACGCTATCCTTAATCAAGGGAAACGTTGCTATAATAGCCTGTGTTAATCAATACGTAACAGGACATTTGACTTAACGCAAATAGATGGAAGTAAACTGAATTTACCATTATGTTATTCTTATAATTATGTGTAAATATTTTTATTTGTGCATTTTGGTGTTAACATATGAAATTGAAAGCACTTCATATTAAACTGTACGTTTTATTAGGTTTATGATTTTCAAAAGGTTATATGCTATGTCTGATGAAACAAGTAAGAAACTGGCTGTTTTAATTGATGCTGATAACGCACAAGCATCTTTGTGTAATGAATTATTCTCAGAAGTATCCAAATATGGATTGGCTAATGTAAAACGAGCATATGGGGACTGGACAACAACAAATCTAAAAGGATGGAAAGAACATCTTCACAAACATGCAATTCAACCTATACAACAATTTAGCTATACTACTGGCAAAAACTCTACTGATTCATCATTGATCATTGATGCGATGGACTTACTTCATGATGGGAATTTAGATGGATTTTGCTTAATTTCATCTGATAGTGACTTCACACGGTTAGCCAATAGACTACGGGAAAGCGGCATCATTGTATATGGCTTTGGCGAGGAGAAAACTCCTGATGCTTTCATTTCTGCATGCAATTTATTTATAAAAACAGAAAACTTGAGAAAAACAAAAGCTGCCAAAGATTTCTCTGATGATAAGGACCTTAAAGAATTAATAAGTAATGCTCTGTCCGCAACATCTAAAGATGATGGCTGGTCATTATTGTCTGCGGTTGGGTCTTATATAAATAAGAACGAATCTTCCTTTGATTCCAGAACATATGGCTATGAGAAATTAGGTGGTTTAGTTAAATCATTAACTTATTTAAAGACGGAAACAAGAGAGGTCGGTGGCGTCAGTCATCTATATGTGACAAGTGTTTAAACTGTCGTCATCAATCTTATTCGTCGGACGCACAGCTTCCGCGCCTCACTCAAAGCAGTCAGTCAATACCGCCGAGCTGAATTAAGCTGACTACAATCGTTCAGTCCGGCGTTTAATGTGAGTTTCTCAATCACTCTGGAATGAGTTGGATTTTTGTTAAAATATCAGTGACATTTTCGTTTATCTCATTCGCATTTTCTGTTCAGAACCATGTATTATTTGACGCCAGAGTCGGGATATCAGACTTAAGCATGTAAAATACGTGCCTGGAGCTGAACGGAAACAGAGCAGATAATGAACCGCAAACAATTCATCCAGAGCCGGGGGGCCACCTGTCGTAACTGGACCTGGAGCTGGTCTTTTATCAACCATGACGACCAGCTGGTCATCTTCGGGGCGTGGGACGTTGAGCGTGATCAGGAGCGCGCTGTTATCCTGCGTGAAGCGTGGGAATACAACGCCAGGCTCAGGAAGAACCCCGGCTACACCCAGGCGGTTGAGCATATCGGCTACATCCTCGGGGGATACGACCTGTACACCTTTAACATGGTGCAGGCCACCAGTCCGGATGCGCCGGACGTCGCGGTCATTCAGGATTTCGAACGCCGGCTGGAAAAACGCTTTCTGAGAAAAGAGGGCGCCGTCTGGTACGCTGACTTTACTGCCAGTCCTTATCCCGAAGAGCTGTCCGTCGCCGGTAGCTATATTGAGGGCGCCACAAAATCCATCACCATCAACGCGTATGAACGCGACCCGGCCGCACGGCGGGCCTGTATCGCGTATCATGGTGCCGTCTGTCAGTGCTGCGGATTCGATTTTGAGAAAACCTGGGGTGAGCACGGGAAAGGATTTATCCACGTTCATCATATCCGGCCGCTGAGAACACTCGGACCTGACTATCAGATTGACCCGGTCAACGAGCTGGTCCCGTTGTGCCCGAACTGCCATGCCATGATTCATCGGGGCAATGAGGCAAAGCCGTTGTCCGTTGAGGAATTACGCGCCATGATGAGGCCCTCCGGCTGAATGCCGGCATTTGAAATACTGTTAACCGGAGCTCTGCATGCGCGTTGCTGAACATATCATCCTCGATGCCCTCACTCGCGGAGGATGCATCAAAACCTTCTGGCGTATATCGTCACGACAGGCCGCTGAATCGTCAGCACGGATACCCGAGGGGTATATTCTGGAGTCACCCGGGGAGCGGGAAGATATCGTGCTCAGTCATGCAGACTTTCATGCGCTGGAGAAGCAGCTGGAGCAGAAGGAAACGTGGGAGCAGGTGGTCGGCGTGACCTGTTTTGGTGGGGTAACCTGGCAGCTGAGAGCCGGGTCCGTGTGATGAGTGGCTGAATTGCTGAAATAATTCTTTTATTTCAGCAGTGGCATTCCTGCAGTCCACGACTACAGTCTTCTCACCGGATGCATTGTGTCTGTCCCACACTCCGGGGATTTGCTCCCTTTGACGAACCACAATTGTGTCCGGCCAGCCTTTCACGCTGGCTTTTTTTATGCAATCAGGCACGGTCCCTTCAGAACGCTGTATGGCGCGCCAGTCCCTCCCGTAATGACAGTCAGGCCTGTCTTTTGAACAGGCTTACCTGTCATAATTGTCACTATATTGACTGACCACTATAAGACCAAAGGGAGTGAGTCCGCGTGGCGCTGACACACAAAACAGGGCATCTGGCATGGTGCGCACTTGTCGCGCTGGCACTGGCCAGAAAGGAGCAGGGAGAGCTGTCTCCTGCACAGGAAAACCTTTTTCTCACCCGCTGGCTGGCGACAGCGCTGAAACAGCGGCGATTTCCGCGCGATGTTACACCCGATATCGAATGGTTACTGAATCAGGGGCGTTTGCTGGGTGTGAGAGCAAAACTGGCCGACAAACTGGACTATGTCTGGCGCTCCTGCAGCGGCGAGCTGACTGAACAGAACGACATGTTCCGGCTGACGTATGCGCTGGAAACAGCGAAAGACATGGGCTGGAATTACCGCGTAATGAGCGACAGAGAATGGGCCGGGCGATATGCCTTGGTACTCAATCCTGGAGTAAACGGCGTTTATCTCTTACGGACAAACCTCGATGCCGCTTTTGACGACAATGGCCAGCAGACAAATCCGCTGACAGCACGTCTGACAGGGAGCGTAGCAGGGGTAATGAAGCTGTTAAATCGCTGTGGCTGGCAGGCAGAGCCTGAGTCTGGTGCCTCCCTGCCCCACCAGTATTCACTGATGGCCGGACAGGGAGTGCCAGGAAAGGGGGATTAGTGGCGGATCTGCGCCAGGTCTTCTTCCGTCAGACCGGTCACTTTCATGACAGTATTGCGGTCAATGCCGTTCTGCAGCATGGTACGGGCAATTTTAAGAGTAGCTTCGCGCTCGCCTTTTTCAATACCACGTTGTTCACCCAGCTGGATGCCCTGCTCGATCCCCTGCTGGATACCCTTCTCAATACCTTTTTGCTCGAGCTGTTGTGCGATCGTCATGAGGGCGTCTCCGTGTTGCGGCACACGCTGTGCCAGTTCGCGTACAAAGGCTTCGGCGTCCGATGTTTCACCTGCCTGCACGATATAGTGTACCAGCGATACTACCTGTGATGAAGACAGATATCCGGCCAGCAAAATGGGCGCCAGGCGGTCAACCAGTTCAGCGAGATCGCGCTGATGAATATGTTTCTGCAGCAAGGTCAGGGCAGCCATACTGCGATGCCCGGCGATTTCATCATCCGGAATGACCGTGACGTCTACCAGCGGGAAAGCGCTGCTGTAGAGTGTTCCGGCCAGAATCGGGTCGTCAAACTCATCCAGCCAGCGGGTGGAGTACGGATACGGGCTGCGTTTACCGGTATAGAAAAGGACCGGTATCACCAGTGGCAGCTTCTTATGGCCAGCTTCCAGGTGTCGCTGCATGGCGGCCACCGCATAGCGTATCAGGCGAAAAGCCATATGTTTGTCGGGTGAGGACTGATGCTCAATGAGCACGTGAACGTAGCCATCCCCGGCGGTAGTTTTCAGGCTGTAGAGAACGTCGCTGAAATACTGGCGGAGATCATCCTCAATAAACGAGCCGGATTCCAGTTTCAGTGTGCTGAGGTCGCAGATGGCCTGCAGCTCTGCCGGGAGGTGCAGCTCCATGAAATCCCGGGCAATATCCGGTTGCGTCAGAAACTGCCTGAACGTAGCATCGTGAGGAGTGGGTGTGCTGTTTTTCTTCTTCATCAGCCCTGGCTCTGAAAATTGACCCGGATATGCTATCACAGGCACGAGCGGCACATAATGGCCTGGCGGATGATGATGTTTTTCT
>NZ_JBMEZS010000029.1:0-8635 GCF_048822555.1 Klebsiella sp. C283 | reverse complement strand
TTGCCAACAGGGCGGTTTTTTCTGCGCTTACCGCGCAGCTTGAACCAGGGCATAAAGCGGCACTGGACCGTCTGTTGGTATCTGAGGGTGAGCAACCTTCACGGCTGGCCTGGCTGCTCCAGCCTCCGGGAAAAATTAATGGTAAAAATGTCCTGCAACATATCGACCGGTTAAATGCGATTGAGTCGCTGGCACTCCCTGACGGCATTGCACTTTCCGTTCACCAGAACCGACTCCTGAAACTCGCACGCGAAGGCAGGAAAATGAGTAGCCGGGATCTGGCAAGATTCACGGATGTTCGCCGTTATGCCTCGCTGGTTTGTATCATATCGGAGGCCAGATCCACCCTGACTGACGAAGTTATTGATCTGCACGAGCGTATTCTGAGTAGTCTGTTCAGCAGGGCAAAACGTACTCAGGCCGAGCGGCTCCAGCAAACGGGAAAGCTGATTCAGAGTAAACTGAAGCAATACGTTACCGTCGGACAGGCATTACTTAACGCCAGAGAGTCCGGGGAAGATCCCTGGGCCGCAATAGAAGACGTCCTTCCCTGGCAGGAATTCATCAACAGCGTGGAAGAGACGCGGTTCCTGTCACGTAAGGACAACTTCGACCCGTTGCATCTGATCACAGAAAAATACAGTACGCTGCGTAAATACGCCCCCCGGATGCTGTCCGTGTTGCAGTTCAGGGCTGCACCCGCCGCAATGCAGCTCAGTGACGCATTGGATACCGTCAGAGATATGTATAGAAAACAACTCCGAAAAGTACCGCCTTCCGCGCCAATCGGGTTCATCCCGGAAAGCTGGAGAAAGGTTGTGATCACCCCCACCGGCATTGACCGAAAATATTACGAATTTTGCGTGCTGAATGAACTGAAGGGAGCCTTACGTTCAGGTGACACCTGGGTAAAGGGGTCACGCCGCTACAGGAATTTCGATGATTATCTGATCCCGTCAGACGATTTTGAAAAATCACTCCGGGATAACCAGTTACCCCTTGCTGTTCCGGCCGATTGCCATGAATACATCAAGAGCCGTTTGACGCTTCTTGCATCGCGTCTGGAAGAAGTTAACGCGATGGCGCTGGCCGGTGATTTACCCGATGTTGATATATCGGATAAAGGCGTGAAAATTACCCCGCTGGATAACAGTGTCCCTTCAGCAGCATCCCCTTTTGGCGATCTGGTTTATGGCATGCCCCCTCACCCTAAAAGGGGGCCGCTTGGAAAACGGAAAATATCCTACGTTAAGCCTGTTTTTTGAGCTGGCATGGCGGGCAGCTATGAGCGAAGTATAGTCATTCGCCCTATCTCTTTTGTCGCACTTTCAACAAGGGGGTCGCTTGGAAAGCGGAACGAGGTCAGTCTCCGCCCGGACTGCTCAGCTCTTTAAACAGCAAAAGAGAGGCATCTTATGAGAAGGGATTGTTCAGTATGTCAGGGCAGACTGCTTTTTCATCCGCAGGTACTGAGGGTAAATGCTCAATTCCGGTACGATTCTTACTCTATAGCCAGACAGAATTCAGCATTGTGCTGAACCCGAATCTTTTTTTACTCTGACAGGCCTGTTCATCAGAACCCTGAAAAAACAATTTTCCCGTTCACATTTTTATTTTCCATGTCCTCATGAGCCCGGCGAAGTGCTTTAGCATTCAGCCTGCCATACTCTGCCAGCAACGGAGGTTTGAGCTTACCGGAATCCAGCATGCATGAGAGTTTGTTAAGAATATCATGCTGTTTAGACATGTCCGCAGTAGCATGCATGGGGCGGGTAAACATTGCCTCCCAGTGAACAGAAACGCTCTTAAATTTGATCAAACGCAGATCCAGTGGTTCAGGGTCGTCGATGAGTCCGATACGGCCTTGTGGGGCAATAATTTCGGCCATATTTTCCCAGGCAGATGGCGTGGTGTACGTTGAGAAAATCCGGGTAATGGGAGGGAGTCCAGCAAGGCTGGCAACCTGTGGCGCAAGCGCACATGAATGATCCAGGACATAATGCGCACCAAACCCGCGAACCGCTCTGACACTCTCCTGCCGGGAGGCAGTCCCGATGATGTTCACCCGACTCAGAGTGCGGGCAAGCTGTATAGCCATACAAGGGACTCCGCCCGCACCGCCAAGCATCAACAGGGTCTGATCAGCATCTCCGTTCACTGACAACTGCAGACGATCAAATAACATTTCCCAGGCTGTCAGACCGGTCAGAGGAACCGACGCTGCAGCTTCAAAACTTAGTGCTGCCGGCTTTATCCCCGTAATGCGTTCGTCAACCAGCTGAAACTCTGCGTTGGCTCCCTGGCGATCGAGCACACCGGCATAGAAAACGTGGTCACCTGGCCTGAACAGCGTCACATCTGGTCCGGTTGCTTCAACAACACCGGAAGCGTCGTATCCCATAACTACCGGATTGCCTGCAGAGGGACTGATGTTTCGCCGGCTTTTCAGGTCCCGTGGGTTAACCGCGACCGCCCTGACTCTGATCAAAAGATCACGCCCCTTGGGCATGGATGGGTGGGGAAGCGACAAATCTTCAATAACGGATGTACTTTCCCGGGTTGCCAGAAACCAACGGCTTTCATTCTGTCTCCTTAAAAAGGTCAGTCACCAGATAAATAAATGTAAAAGTGTGCGGAACGCGATACCCGCCAGTGCCCCCGGCAGTGCAAATCGAAAAATACGCGGAAAGCGGGCGCTGGGTAATGCTGTCAACCTGTTGATGACTATTTTAATCTGTAGTCATTCAATCCTTGTAACATCAGGATGATCCTGGTGTCAGTGAAAATACGAAATCAACACGTTGGTATCATTACCCACCTGTGAACTGACGTCGGCATTTTGAATCTCACTTCGGCGTGCCCCCTCCGAATGGCGCAAAACATTTCGTGGTATGGCATGATAGCACCCGAAGAGAGTCAATTCAGGGTGGTAAATGTGAAACCAGTAACGCTATACGATGTCGCAGAGTATGCCGGTGTCTCTTATCAGACCGTTTCCCGCGTGGTGAACCAGGCCAGCCACGTCTCTGCGAAAACGCGGGAAAAGGTGGAAGCGGCGATGGCGCAGCTGAACTACATTCCCAACCGCGTGGCACAACAACTGGCGGGGAAACAGTCGTTGCTGATTGGCGTTGCTACCTCCAGTCTGGCCCTGCACGCGCCGTCGCAAATTGTCGCGGCGATTAAATCTCGCGCCGATCAACTGGGTGCCAGCGTGGTGGTGTCGATGGTAGAACGAAGCGGCGTCGAAGCCTGTAAAGCGGCGGTGCACAATCTTCTCGCGCAACGCGTCAGTGGGCTGATCATTAACTATCCGCTGGATGACCAGGATGCCATTGCTGTGGAAGCTGCCTGCGCTAATGTTCCGGCGTTATTTCTTGATGTCTCTGACCAGACTCCCATCAACAGTATTATTTTCTCCCATGAAGACGGTACGCGACTGGGCGTGGAGCATCTGGTCGCATTGGGTCACCAGCAAATCGCGCTGTTAGCGGGCCCATTAAGTTCTGTCTCGGCGCGTCTGCGTCTGGCGGGCTGGCATAAATATCTCACTCGCAATCAAATTCATCCGATAGCGGAACGGGAAGGCGACTGGAGTGCCATGTCCGGTTTTCAACAAACCATGCAAATGCTAAATGAGGGCATCGTTCCCACTGCGATGCTGGTTGCCAACGATCAGATGGCGCTGGGCGCAATGCGCGCCATTACCGAGTCCGGGTTGCGCGTTGGTGCGGATATCTCGGTAGTGGGATACGACGATACCGAAGACAGCTCGTGTTATATCCCGCCGTTAACCACCATCAAACAGGATTTTCGCCTGCTGGGGCAAACCAGCGTGGACCGCTTGCTGAAACTCTCTCAGGGCCAGGCGGTGAAGAGCAATCAGCTGTTGCCCGTCTCACTGGTGAAAAGAAAAACCACCCTACCGCCCAATACGCAAACCACCTCTCCCCGCACGTTGGCAGATTCCTTAATGCAGCTGGCACGACAAGTTTCCCGACTTGAAAGCGGGCAGTGAGCGCAACGCAATTAATGTGAGTCAGCTCACTCATTAGGCACCCCAGGCTTTACACTCTATGTGTCCGGCTCGTATGTTATGCGAAAATGTGAGCGGATAACAATTCACGCAGGATACAACTATGACAATGATTACGGATTCACTGGCCGTCGTATTACAACGTCGTGACTGGGAAAACCCTGGCGTTACCCAACTTAATCGCCTTGCGGCACATCCCCCTTTCGCCAGCTGGCGTAATAGCGAAGAGGCTCGCACCGATCGCCCTTCCCAAGAGTCGCGCAGCCTGAATGGTGAATGGCGCTTTGCCTGGTTTCCGGCACCAGAAGCGGTACCAGAAAGCTGGCTGGAGCGCGATCTTCCTGACGCCGATACTGTCATCGTCCCCTCAAACTGGCAGATGCACGGTTACGATGCGCCTATCTACACCAACGTGACCTATCCCATTGCGGTCAATCCGCCGTATGTTCCCACGGAGAATCCGACGGGTTGTTACTCGCTCACATTTAATGTTGATGAAAGCTGGCTACAGGAAGGCCAGACGCGAATTATTTTTGATGGTGTTAACTCGGCGTTTCATTTGTGGTGCAACGGGCGCTGGGTCGGTTACGGACAGGACAGTCGTTTGCCGTCTGAATTTGACCTGAGCGCATTTTTACACGCCGGAGAAAACCGCCTCGCGGTGATGGTGCTGCGCTGGAGTGACGGCAGTTATCTGGAAGATCAGGATATGTGGCGGATGAGCGGCATTTTCCGTGACGTCTCGTTGCTGCATAAACCGAGCACGCAAATCAGCGATTTCCATGTAGCCACTCACTTTAATGATGATTTCAGCCGCGCTGTACTGGAGGCAGACGTTCAGATGTACGGCGAGCTGCGCGATGAGCTGCGGGTGACGGTTTCTTTGTGGCAGGGTGAAACGCAGGTCGCCAGCGGCACCGCGCCTTTCGGCGGTGAAATTATCGATGAGCGTGGTGGTTATGCCGATCACGTCACCCTACGTCTGAACGTCGAAAACCCGAAACTGTGGAGCGCCGAAATCCCGAATCTCTATCGTGCGGTGGTTGAACTGCACACCGCCGACGGCACGCTGATTGAAGCAGAAGCCTGCGATGTCGGTTTCCGCGAGGTGCGGATTGAAAATGGTCTGCTGCTGCTGAACGGCAAGCCGTTGCTGATTCGCGGCGTTAACCGTCACGAGCATCATCCTCTGCATGGTCAGGTCATGGATGAGCAGACGATGGTGCAGGATATCCTGCTGATGAAGCAGAACAACTTTAACGCCGTGCGCTGTTCGCATTATCCGAACCATCCGCTGTGGTACACGCTGTGCGACCACTACGGCCTGTATGTGGTGGATGAAGCCAACATTGAAACCCACGGCATGGTGCCAATGAATCGTCTGACCGATGATCCGCGCTGGCTACCCGCGATGAGCGAACGCGTAACGCGAATGGTGCAGCGCGATCGTAATCACCCGAGTGTGATCATCTGGTCGCTGGGGAATGAATCAGGCCACGGCGCTAATCACGACGCACTCTATCGCTGGATCAAATCTGTCGATCCTTCCCGCCCGGTACAGTATGAAGGCGGCGGAGCCGACACCTTCGCAACCGATATTATTTGCCCGATGTACGCGCGCGTGGATGAAGACCAGCCCTTCCCGGCTGTGCCGAAATGGTCCATCAAAAAATGGCTTTCGTTGCCTGGAGAGACGCGCCCGCTGATCCTTTGCGAATACGCCCACGCGATGGGTAACAGTCTTGGCGGCTTCGCTAAATACTGGCAGGCGTTTCGTCAGTACCCCCGTTTACAGGGCGGCTTCGTCTGGGACTGGGTGGATCAGTCGCTGATTAAATATGATGAAAATGGCAATCCGTGGTCGGCTTACGGCGGTGATTTTGGCGATACGCCGAATGATCGCCAGTTCTGCATGAACGGTCTGGTCTTTGCCGACCGCACGCCGCATCCGGCGCTGACGGAAGCAAAACACCAGCAGCAGTTTTTCCAGTTCAGTTTATCCGGGCGAACCATCGAAGTGACCAGCGAATACCTGTTCCGTCATAGCGATAACGAGCTCCTGCACTGGATGGTGGCGCTGGATGGCAAGCCGCTGGCAAGCGGTGAAGTGCCTCTGGATGTCGCTCCACAAGGTAAACAGTTGATTGAACTGCCTGAACTACCGCAGCCGAAGAGCGCCGGACAACTCTGGCTAACGGTTCACGTAGTGCAACCGAACGCGACCACATGGTCAGCAGCCGGACACATCAGCGCCTGGCAGCAGTGGCGTCTGGCGGAAAACCTCAGCGTGACACTCCCCTCCGCGCCCCACGCCATCCCGCAACTGACCACCAGCGAAACGGATTTTTGCATCGAGCTGGATAATAAGCGTTGGCAATTTAACCGCCAGTCAGGCTTTCTTTCACAGATGTGGATTGGCGATAAAAAACAACTGCTGACGCCGCTGCGCGATCAGTTCACCCGCGCACCGCTGGATAACGACATTGGCGTAAGTGAAGCGACCCGCATTGACCCTAACGCCTGGGTCGAACGCTGGAAGGCGGCGGGCCATTACCAGGCCGAAGCAGCGTTGTTGCAGTGCACGGCAGATACGCTTGCCGACGCGGTGCTGATTACCACGGTCCACGCGTGGCAGCATCAGGGGAAAACCTTATTTATCAGCCGGAAAACCTACCGGATTGATGGAAGTGGTCAAATGGCGATTACCGTTGATGTTGAAGTGGCGAGCAATACGCCACATCCGGCGCGGATTGGCCTGACCTGCCAGCTGGCGCAGGTAGCAGAGCGGGTAAACTGGCTCGGATTAGGGCCGCAAGAAAACTATCCCGACCGCCTTACTGCGGCCTGTTTTGACCGCTGGGATCTGCCATTGTCAGACATGTATACCCCGTACGTCTTCCCGAGCGAAAACGGTCTGCGCTGCGGGACGCGCGAATTGAATTATGGCCCACACCAGTGGCGCGGCGACTTCCAGTTCAACATCAGCCGCTACAGTCAACAGCAACTGATGGAAACCAGCCATCGCCATCTGCTGCACGCGGAAGAAGGCACATGGCTGAATATCGACGGTTTCCATATGGGGATTGGTGGCGACGACTCCTGGAGCCCGTCAGTGTCGGCGGAATTCCACCTTAGCGCCGGTAGCTACCATTACCAGTTGCTCTGGTGTCAAAAATAATAATAACCGGGCAGGCCATGTCTGCCCGTATTTCGTGTAAGGAAATCCATTATGTACTATTTAAAAAACACAAACTTTTGGATGTTCGGTTTATTCTTTTTCTTTTACTTTTTTATCATGGGAGCCTACTTCCCGTTTTTCCCGATTTGGCTACATGACATCAACCATATCAGCAAAAGTGATACGGGTATTATTTTTGCCGCTATTTCTCTGTTCTCGCTATTATTCCAACCGCTGTTTGGTCTGCTTTCTGACAAACTCGGGCTGCGCAAATACCTGCTGTGGATTATTACCGGCATGTTAGTGATGTTTGCGCCGTTCTTTATTTTTATCTTCGGGCCACTGTTACAATACAACATTTTAGTAGGATCGATTGTTGGTGGTATTTATCTAGGCTTTTGTTTTAACGCCGGTGCGCCAGCAGTAGAGGCATTTATCGAGAAAGTCAGCCGTCGCAGTAATTTCGAATATGGTCGCGCGCGGATGTTTGGCTGTGTTGGCTGGGCGCTGTGTGCCTCGATTGTCGGCATCATGTTCACCATCAATAATCAGTTTGTTTTCTGGCTGGGTTCTGGCTGTGCATTCATCCTCGCCGTTTTACTCTTTTTCGCCAAAACGGATGCGCCCTCTTCTGCCACGGTTGCCAATGCGGTAGGTGCCAACCATTCGGCATTTAGCCTTAAGCTGGCGCTGGAACTGTTCAGACAGCCAAAACTGTGGTTTTTGTCACTGTATGTTATTGGCGTTTCCTGCACCTACGATGTTTTTGACCAACAGTTTGCTAATTTCTTTACTTCGTTCTTTGCTACCGGTGAACAGGGTACGCGGGTATTTGGCTACGTAACGACAATGGGCGAATTACTTAACGCCTCGATTATGTTTTTTGCGCCACTGATCATTAATCGCATCGGTGGGAAAAACGCCCTGCTGCTGGCTGGCACTATTATGTCAGTACGTATTATTGGCTCATCGTTCGCTACCTCAGCACTGGAAGTGGTTATTCTGAAAACGCTGCATATGTTTGAAGTACCGTTCCTGCTGGTGGGCTGCTTTAAATATATTACCAGCCAGTTTGAAGTGCGTTTTTCAGCGACGATTTATCTGGTCTGTTTCTGCTTCTTTAAGCAACTGGCGATGATTTTTATGTCTATTCTGGCGGGCAATATGTATGAAAGCATCGGTTTCCAGGGCGCTTACCTGGTGCTGGGTCTGGTGGCGCTGGGCTTCACCTTAATTTCCGTGTTCACGCTTAGCGGCCCCGGCCCACTTTCTCTGCTGCGTCGCCAGGTGAATGAAGTCGCTTAAGAAATTAATGTCGGATACGGCGCGAGCGCCTTATCCGACCAACTTATCAGGACGGAATGGGCTTTGTTGAATAAATCAGATTTAGGGTAAGTCTCCCCCGTAGCGGGTTGTGTTTA
>NZ_JBMEZS010000028.1:0-9835 GCF_048822555.1 Klebsiella sp. C283 | reverse complement strand
GTGCGGCGGACATTATCCGCGAACAGGCTGAACAGCACGGCATTGCGCGGGTAACGGATGTCTGGCTGGAAGTCGGCGCACTGGCGGATGTTGAGGAGAGTGCACTGCATTTCTGTTTTGATATCGCCTGCCGTGATACCGTGGCGCAGGGCTGCACACTGCATATTGATGTTATCCCGGCACAGGCATGGTGCTGGGATTGCAGCCGTGAGGCCGAAATCATGCAGCACGCCGGATGCTGTCCGCACTGCGGCAGTGAACGGCTGCGCATCAGTGAAGGTGATGATTTGCGGGTAAAAAGCCTGGAAGGTGAGTGAGTTTTACGCCGCCGCCGTATTCAGCAGCCAGCGGGCGAATTGCTGCATGGCCGGGGTTTCCGTACGGGACTGTAACCGCGTCAGCCAGTAGCCGCCGAGGGTGATTTCTGCGGCAAACGGCTGTACCAGTGCGCCTGACTGTAACAGGCGGCTGAACATACATACCGGTGCGATCGCTACCCCGGCACCCAGTTGTGCCGCCTCGGCCATGGCCAGTGAGGTATCGAACACCATTACCGGCTGTGACGGGGAAGGCGGTGTGCCGCCCGCACAATCCAGCCAGCGGCTCCATTCATCCCGGCGGAATGAGCGCAGCAGGGTAAAGCGGTGAACATCATCCGGCTGCTGTAACTGTTCTGCAATGGCCGGTGAGCACAGCGGAGCGTGTGGTGCACTGAAAATCAGTTCCGCATCTGACTCATGCCACGCGCCGTTACCGAAACGGATCGTATAATCATGCCCTTCCGCCGCCGGGTCCACATGATTGTTATGGGTGGAGATATGCAGATCAATATGCGGATGGCTGTCATAGAATCCGGCCAGACGCGGCAGCAGCCAGCCTGCGGCAAATGTTCCCACCGCACCGACTTTCACCCGCTCACGGAACTGCCCGTGAGAAAAACACTCCAGAGTATCCGCAATCCGGTCAAACGCCTCATTGAGCACCGGCAGTAATCCCTCACCTTCATGGGTCAGCACCAGCCCGCGCGAGACGCGGGTAAACAGCACACAGCCGAGTTGTTCTTCCAGCGCCCTGACCTGCTGGCTGACGGCGGCATGGGTGACATTCAGCTCAATCGCCGCGCGGGTAAAACTGAGATGACGGGCGGCGGCCTCAAAGGCGCGCAGCGGGTTAAGGGGGAGATAACGTCTGACCATAATCCACCTGTAAGTTTTTCTTTAGGCTCTTGTTATAAATAACCGTTTGTTCTGTCCGGTGAATCTGACGATACTTGCCGCCGTTACTCACACACGGAAGGTTAATTCTGATGAAAAAATCGTTATCTGCAACACTGATTTCCGCTCTGCTGGCGTTTTCCGCCCCGGGGTTTTCTGCCGCTGATAATGTCGCGGCGGTGGTGGACAGCACCATTAAACCGCTGATGGCACAGCAGGATATTCCCGGGATGGCGGTTGCCGTCTCCGTAAAGGGTAAGCCCTATTATTTCAATTATGGTTTTGCCGATATTCAGGCAAAACAGCCGGTCACTGAAAATACACTATTTGAGCTCGGATCTGTAAGTAAAACTTTCACAGGTGTGCTGGGTGCGGTTTCTGTGGCGAAAAAAGAGATGGCGCTGAATGATCCGGCGGCAAAATACCAGCCGGAGCTGGCTCTGCCGCAGTGGAAGGGGATCACATTGCTGGATCTGGCTACCTATACCGCAGGCGGACTGCCGTTACAGGTGCCGGATGCGGTAAAAAGCCGTGCGGATCTGCTGAATTTCTATCAGCAGTGGCAGCCGTCCCGGAAACCGGGCGATATGCGTCTGTATGCAAACAGCAGTATCGGCCTGTTTGGTGCTCTGACCGCAAACGCGGCGGGGATGCCGTATGAGCAGTTGCTGACTGCACGGATCCTGGCACCGCTGGGGTTATCTCACACCTTTATTACTGTGCCGGAAAGTGCGCAAAGCCAGTATGCGTACGGTTATAAAAACAAAAAACCGGTCCGCGTGTCGCCGGGACAGCTTGATGCGGAATCTTACGGCGTGAAATCCGCCTCAAAAGATATGCTGCGCTGGGCGGAAATGAATATGGAGCCGTCACGGGCCGGTAATGCGGATCTGGAAATGGCAATGTATCTCGCCCAGACCCGCTACTATAAAACCGCCGCGATTAACCAGGGGCTGGGCTGGGAAATGTATGACTGGCCGCAGCAGAAAGATATGATCATTAACGGTGTGACCAACGAGGTCGCATTGCAGCCGCATCCGGTAACAGACAACCAGGTTCAGCCGTATAACCGTGCTTCCTGGGTGCATAAAACGGGCGCAACAACTGGTTTCGGCGCCTATGTCGCCTTTATTCCGGAAAAACAGGTGGCGATTGTGATTCTGGCGAATAAAAACTACCCGAATACCGAAAGAGTCAAAGCTGCACAGGCTATTTTGAGTGCACTGGAATAATTTTTTTCCTGAACAGGCCCCTGCGGATACGCCGGGGCCGTAATTTAAGATTATTCCTTATGCAATAATTTGCTTTATGGGCTGTTTTATGGAGGATGAGAGTATCGGGCACTGACAGCTTCCGGCTGAACCGGATTTCACTGTGTGCTGCGGCAAACTGATGTCAGTCTCAACACACAGAGGAAAATGTTGTCATGGACGTTCTGCGTTTTATCCTCCGCTTACCTTTTATTTTGCTGCGTCTGGCGGCTCGCAGTCTTGTTTATCTCTTTACTCTGCTGGGTTTTCTGCTGCGCCCGTTCACCGGACGGATCCGCTGGGCGGTGCCGGGCTGGGTGACCTTTGCCGGTAATCAGCTTGCCCGGCTGGAGCGGGGGGGCAACCGCTATCCGAAAACCATATCTGCCTTATTATTACTGACTGCTGCGGTGGCAGCGGGCAGTTATTACACCTGGCACTGGTATCAGAACAAACCGAAGCCGGTGGATGTTGCGCCGCTGGTGGTGCAGGATATTTCCGCGTCTGTGCAGCGCCCTTCGGCGGTTAATTATAACCGTGATGATAATTCAGCGCAGATTGTGGTGGTGACATTCTCCCGCTCTGCCGCACCGGTAACGCTGATCGGTAAACCGGTCACCGCCGGTATTACCCTGACCCCCGCAATGGAAGGTGAGTGGCAGTGGCGTAATGACCGTAAGCTGGTATTCACGGCGAAAAAAACCTTCCCGATGGGGAAAACCTACACCGTCGATATGGATGCCAAAACACTGCTGGCTCCGCAGGTGGCGTTAACAGAGAAACAAAAAACCTTTACCACCCCTGAGTTTTATTATCGCGGCGGCCGGGCGGAGTTCTATCAGGATCCGCAAGATCCGATGAAAAAACACGCCATTATCGGCCTGACCTTCAATGCCCCCGCTGATGTCAAAAATCTGGAATCGCGTCTGTCTATGACCCGTGACGGCAAGCCGGTGCCGTATACCGTCACTGTAATGAACTGTTGTCATTTATGCTGACGCCCGTGCCGGGAGGCATTGATGTCCCAACCCAGCAGCTCGGCGAACAAAGCTGTAATTTATTATTTAGCCTGATTGCCGGTGAGAAAGGTTTACAAAATATCACCGTGGGTACACAAATATCGTTAGCCGACTCACTGGTATAAAAACTGGGGCATAACAATGCCCCAGTGCATTTTAGAATGCGTAATTCACACCGATACCTGCATAATGGAGTCTGTCGCTTTCACCTTCATTTCTATTGGTAGCGATCCCATGACACAAGAGACTACTCTGCCGCAAATTAACTGGGGGAATGTTGACTAAATGTTGCTTGCTTTTGTTGTTTCGGATATCAGGGTTGATTACCTGAATAGCGTTTCGACAATTTTGTCGCTGCCCGGCTCAACAAAGGTTCCAATACTAACGCCAGCAACATTTTTAGCGGACGTCGGGCCACGGACTTCACCGCCCACCCTGCTACCCCAGCCGGGCCATAGCGCAGCGCAGTCAGTAGCACCAGCTTACCTGCTATTTTAATGCCCGGCTTAACCCTTTGCCCGGCACGTTGCCAGCGATTATTCATTTCTAACCTCACAATTGGCGGAAGCGGCTGCGTAATGTAAAAGTATCAGACGTTACATAACGCTCCATCTCACGCAAACGCTTTTCACTTGCAGCCAGTTCACGATCGACAGCATCCAATAGCTCACCGCTTGATGGCTGCTGTTCTCCGGAAACCACGTTGTCTGGCATCGGATCCAACACAAACGTCAGTACGATGTAGGCGACAAAGGTGAAAAAGGCCAGACCAAAAAAGATGGACAGCACCACCAGGATCCGCACCAGTTTCACAGGAACATCGAGATAATGCGCAATACCCGCGCAAACCCCTTTCACCATGCCCTGCTGCGGTATACGCCACAGTTTTTTATTCAGATTAACGCCCCCCATTAGCGGTCCCTCCAGTTTGGATGTTCAGCATCAAGGATGTCTTCCAGCGCTTGAATGCGCTCACGCATCCGCTGTGCGTCCTGGTTAAGTTCTACCAGACGCTGTTGTTCACTTTGCGCCAGCTCGCCGCGACTGGAACGATTGCTGTAATGCAGCCAGAGCCAAATCGGTAAGACGAACAGCACAAAGATGGTTAACGGGATGGCCAGAAATAGCGCGCTCATGAGTACTCCTTACAGGTGATGAGCGGCGGCGCGTTCGGGCACCGCCAGATATTATTATTGCTTGTCTTGCTGCATTTTGGCTTTCAATTGCGCCAACTGCTCGCTGATTTCATCATCTGCTTTCAGGTCAGCAAATTGCTGATCCAAAGACTTCTGCTTACCGAAGTTATGGCTTTCAGCTTCAGCTTCCATTTGATCGATACGACGCTCAAAAGATTCAAAGCGAGCCATCGCTTCATCCAGTTTGCCGCTGTCCAGTTGACGACGAACATCACGGGAAGAACTCGCCGCCTGATGGCGCAACATCAATGCCTGCTGACGAGCACGGGTTTCACTGAGTTTGTTTTCCAGTTCACCGATCTCTTTTTTCATACGCGCCAGCGTATCGTCAACCAGCGTCACCTCATGCTCCAGGGAGGCAATCAGGTCAGTCAGTTTCTGCTTTTCGATTAACGCAGAACGCGCCAAATCTTCTTTTTCTTTACGCAGCGCCAGCTCTGCTTTTTCCTGCCACTCTGCCTGTTGGGCGCTGGCCTGTTCAATACGACGCGATAACTGTTTCTTTTCTGCCAGCGCGCGTGCGGAGTTGGAGCGCACCTCAACCAGCGTGTCTTCCATTTCCTGGATCATCAACCGCACCAGCTTCTGCGGATCTTCAGCCTTTTCCAGCAACGCATTAATGTTGGCGTTCACGATGTCGGCAAAACGAGAAAAAATACCCATAATGTAATCCTCACTTACTGTTCTGATATCGGGCAATGCCCTGCTGCTGTTCTAATGCACTTCGCATGCCAACTTTTTAATTCATTGAAATATTTGAAAATAACTAATTTTACCTGTCGGGATAAATAGGGTAAATTGGTGAATAACACTAACAAATGGTGAATTTCATCATGGCAGGATACAAAGATAATCTGCTGGGCGAAGCGAACAGCTTTATTGAAGTGCTGGAGCAGGTTTCTCGTCTCGCGCCGCTGGATAAACCTGTGCTGGTCATTGGGGAACGAGGAACAGGGAAAGAGCTTATCGCCAACCGCCTGCACTACCTCTCAACCCGTTGGCAAGGCCCGTTTATTTCACTTAACTGCGCCGCGCTCAACGAAAATTTACTTGATTCCGAACTCTTTGGGCACGAAGCGGGCGCCTTTACCGGCGCGCAGAAACGTCACCCAGGTCGGTTCGAGCGCGCCGATGGCGGCACACTGTTTCTTGATGAACTGGCAACCGCCCCGATGCTGGTACAGGAAAAACTGCTGCGCGTTATTGAGTACGGAGAGCTGGAACGCGTAGGCGGTAGCCAACCTCTGCAGGTCAATGTAAGACTGGTTTGCGCAACCAACGCCGACCTGCCACGCATGGTGAGTGAAGGCACGTTCCGCGCCGACCTGCTGGATCGTCTGGCCTTTGACGTGGTGCAACTTCCCCCGTTACGCGAACGTCAAAGCGATATCATGTTAATGGCTGAACATTTTGCCATTCAGATGTGCCGTGAGATCGGGTTACCGTTGTTTCCTGGGTTCACCGATGAGGCCAAAGAAACGCTCCTCCACTACCGTTGGCCGGGCAATATTCGTGAACTGAAAAACGTCGTGGAGCGTTCGGTATACCGACACGGGACCAGCGATTACCCACTGAATGAGATTGTGATTGACCCGTTCAGGCGTCACGCCGCACCGCCGCTGGCGCAAGAAACCAGACATACATCAGTAACCCTACCGCTGGATCTGCGTGAATTCCAACAGCAGCAGGAGAAGGAATTTTTGCAAACCAGCTTACAGCAGGCGAAATTTAATCAGAAAAAAGCCGCTGAATTATTAGGTCTGACCTACCATCAACTCCGCGCATTACTGAAGAAACACCAAATTTAGCGTGCAGGGGCAGACGTTGGACGCGAGAGTTAAAACAGTTTACCATGTTGCAATCACTGTATAAAAAAACAGGTTAATCATGATGACTCTGGCGTTAGTTGGCGAAAAAATTGACAGAAACAGGTTCACCGGTGAAAAAGTTGAAAATAGCACATTTTTCAACTGTGATTTTTCGGGTGCCGACCTTAGCGGCACTGAATTTATTGGCTGCCAGTTTTATGATCGAGAAAGTCAGAAAGGATGTAATTTTAGTCGCGCTAACCTGAAAGATGCCATTTTCAAAAGTTGTGATCTCTCCATGGCTGATTTCAGGAATATCAATGCGCTGGGAATCGAAATTCGCCACTGCCGGGCACAAGGGTCAGATTTTCGCGGCGCAAGTTTTATGAATATGATCACCACCCGCACCTGGTTTTGTAGCGCCTATATCACCAATACCAACTTAAGCTACGCCAACTTTTCAAAAGTCGTACTGGAAAAGTGCGAGCTGTGGGAAAACCGCTGGATGGGTACTCAGGTGCTGGGCGCAACGTTCAGTGGATCAGACCTCTCTGGCGGCGAGTTTTCATCCTTCGACTGGCGAGCAGCAAACGTTACGCACTGTGATTTGACCAATTCGGAACTGGGCGATTTAGATATCCGCGGGGTTGATTTGCAAGGCGTCAAACTGGACAGCTACCAGGCATCGTTGCTCCTGGAACGTCTTGGTATCGCTGTCATGGGTTAATGTTCAGGGAGCGGTATATGCCGCCCCCTGCCCTTATACAATATTGTCCGGGCTGGCTTTCCCCCTCAGACGTTTCGACTTCGGGGGCATAAACGTCAGAGGGTTCCGGTCCCCCCGTCAGAACACCATACCTGACCGGATGTATAGCTGTTCTCTTCAGCCGCTAAAGTGACATACAGCGGAGCAATTTCTACCGGTTGGCCAGGGCGACCAAGCGGCGCATTTGCACCAAATTTCTCAATTTTTTCCTGTGGTTGGCCGCCGCAGCACTGCAATACCGTCCAGTACGGCCCAGGCGCGACAGCATTTACACGGATCCCTTTAGGGGCCAGTTGCTTCGCCAGCGATTTAGTAAATGCCACTATCGCCGCCTTGGTCTGAGCATAATCAAGCAGGATCTCACTCGGCTCATAAGCCTGTACCGATGAGGTGTTAATAATCACGCTGTCTCGGGAGAAATGGGGAATAGCCGCCTTGGTGATCCAAAACATGGCGTAGACATTGGTCTTGAATGTCGCATCAAATTCTTCTGTGGTGAGGTCTTCGATCGATTCACAAAATTGCTGACGGCCTGCGTTATTCACCAGGATATCCAACCCTCCCAGCGCGTCTACCGCCTGTTTTACCAGATGGTTACAAAAAGTTTCGTCACGAATATCGCCGGGAATCGCCGCAACTTTTCTCCCAGCTTTTTTTATCAACTCAACAACCTCACGAGCATCGTCCTCTTCTTCAGGTAAATAATTAATCGCGACATCGGCGCCTTCGCGGGCATAGGCAATGGCAACAGCACGCCCAATACCTGAATCACCACCGGTAATTAATACCTTGCGACCATTTAACCTGCCGCTTCCCTGATAGCTTTGTTCGCCATGATCGGGGCGCGGTTGCATTTTTCCGGCGAGCCCCGGAAAAGGTTGTTTTTGATGTGGAAAAGGCGGCTGCGGAAAACGCTCTGAATTAGTTTTATTGGTGGTCTGTTTTCCTTTATTTAGGTCAGTCATTCAATCACCTCTCGTGAGTCATCATTCATCGCAAAGACTAATAAGCGTAGAACAAAATGAATGACATGGTCTTTATAATTTACCTACCACTTAATTTTCTCCTAATATTAACCTGGCTCTCACGACGATAACTTCACATAGCATTGAAATATTTCCTAGGATAAGTCCTGGTTTATTTATTTGTTCTTCCAGGCTGACACTTCTTCAATCAATACCGCCAGGCTAAAACGTACCGCCTTTTCAATGACGTCCTGGCAATCCCCGGAAAAACACTCACGTTTTGTTATTATCTGTCCGCGGAAATTCCACGCAAACCACACGGTTCCTGCGGGAGTACCATCCTCCCCACCCTCCGGCCCTGCATATCCGCTGATGGCTATACTGGGGGAACCGCAGAATTCGGAAAAAATCGTACGCTAAGCTAACGGTGTTCTCGTGACAGCTCTTTGACTAGGCTTTCTAAGGCCATTCTGATAGCCCTGACTTCCTGAAAAGCCATGGCTAAAATTTGTGCGGCTAAAAGGGATAACCGATGGTAAAGTAAGTTATCCCTGTCGAGATACTGAAAAGCGTTATCCTCGTTTTTCCCAAAACTGTTTTGCCAGTTCGCTCAGAGCGCTAGTTAACTGAGCGACAGATTTCGCACTTTGCAAATTATTCTGCCCGGTCTGTACATTGGTATCAGCAGCATCGCGTATATTGATAATACTGCGGTTTATGTCTTCACTTACTGCTCCCTGCTGCTCGACCGCAGTCGCTATTTGCGCGTTCATGTCGGTAATTTCGTTAACGCGTTGGCCAATTCCATCAAGAGCTGTAGCTGCTTCCTCTGCGTGAGCTACACTCGTGTGCGCTTGCCGACTACTTTGCTCCATGACTGTAACAGCGGATTGCGCTCGCTCTTGTAGAGCGCTGATCATGCTTTGAATATCCGTTGTCGATTGCTGTGTGCGAGCAGCAAGACTGCGAACCTCATCGGCGACAACAGCAAAACCACGCCCCTGCTCACCAGCACGCGCGGCCTCAATTGCTGCGTTGAGTGCCAACAAATTCGTTTGCTCGGCGATCCCTCGTATAACGTCAAGAACTTTTGATATCTCGTTACTTTGACCTTCAAGCTCATGAATAACCTGAGTGGCTTGCCTAATTTCACCTTCAAGGGCAGTGATTGACTGGCTTGTGTGGGCTACCAGACGCTGGCCAGATGCCGTCTCAGTGTCTGCTCTTCCGGCCGCATCTGCAGCATGCTGTGCATTGCTCGCAACCTCTTGAATGCTTGCCACCATTTGGTTTACTGCCGTTGCTATTTGATCTGTCTCTGCCTGCTGCTCAACTGTAAGTACATTGCTTGACTCAATATCCTTTAGTAGGCCTCGGGTGTGTTCGCTAAGCCGATTTGATGCATCACCTATGCGACCTACTATGGCGCCTGTTTCAGCTTGCATCATTCGTAAAGCAAACTCTATTTGGCCAAACTCATCGGTGCGCCCAGTGTAGAGGGATTGACTTAATGGGTTATTGGAAATATTCCTGGCTCTTTCAACCAGTCTTCCAAGAGGAGAGAGAATAGCCAAAACACTAACAGAGCTTAAGCTTCCTGACATTAAAGTGGCTAAC
>NZ_JBMEZS010000027.1:0-11617 GCF_048822555.1 Klebsiella sp. C283 | reverse complement strand
CCAGCGAACTCCAGCCTCTGCGGCTGCCGGGCTAAAGTGAAGGCACGGCACAGCCAGCACACGGCACGGCGATAACAGAGGGTTGTGTTCACCCAAAAGGCCCGGAAACCGGGCCGGGTGGACGCGGAGCCGGCACGGCGACATCCTTATCGCACCACACCTCCTGTGCCGGCAGGCTGACAAGGGAGGGTCCCCCTCCCCTGACGCTCCGGGCTGTCACTCCTGAGTTCTGCTGGCGCGGGCCTCTCTCACCATTTCCCTTAAAACCCGGCGATCAAACCAGCGCCGGACCGGAGTGTCCGTAAAACGCAGCTGATCAGCGATAACCCCTGCGCTCCTGATAGTTTCCTCCCGCTCGTTAACCAGGGTGAGCAGGACCGGGCAGAATCGCGCATCGCGAATCAGAATGGCATCGAGGACCTGATCCAGCCTGTCGGTTTCGTCTTCGTCCAGGCAGTTATCATGATCATACTCCACGGCCAGCAAGCGCCAGTCACCGATCCGCCTGTCCATCAGACGGGGAGTGACGGACGGCGTCAGCGCGGCGGCGATGCGCTTCGTATCCCGGTGGACGATTTCCGATATCTGCGTGAGGGAGGCTTTCAGGAAGGCCAGCAGATCGTCACATTCCGCCGCTGTCAGCCACTCCTGAGCGTAAGGCAGGCGGATAACCTGACAGTCAGCCAGCCGCTCCGGATGCGGATATGCCTGCACCGGAAAGAGATGCAGACGGGCCGGGGTTCCCGCCAGCCGCCGGGCGCTGGCGAGCAACAACGCTGCCCGGCCATACGTCAGCGGCTGACAAAGCTGTTCCGTAAGCGTGAGGATTTCCACGCCACTGAGAGAGCCGCAGGCGGCAAGCCAGCCGGGTACGGTTTCGGGGGCGACGGGCGCCATATCAACAGTGTCGGGCCAGCCAGCCTGGCGCAGCATCCGGTCGCCGTGACGCAGAATAAGCGTGTTAAGGGTTTCTTTTTTCATCATTATCGTCTCTGTCCGGGTTATATCACCCCGCCGCGTGGCGGGGCGATCTGCTGTCAGCTTTTCAGTAATGCCCGCACTTTTGCTGTATCCGCCAGGCGGCGCATTACGCTTTCCGGCACCGGGAGATTGCGATCCCGTGCGGTCCATTCCCTGTCCCACAATGCCTGTTCGGCGGTAATCAGCAGGGTTTCAAGCAGGTCAACCGGCACAGTCACCCTCTGCCCGTTCTCTTTCACCTGGTCTATCAGTGCCATCACCAGGCCGGCTGACACGCCCGACTCAAGCCGTTGTTCTTCTGGTATAGCGTCCATGCGTTCCAGTACTGCCCTTACGTCATGTTCTGAAAAGGAATATTCCATCCCGTCAGCCAGCGCCTCAATATCCGCCGGGGTCCAGATAATCAGGTTCAGCGGGGTTTCTGCGGGATATTGCTCATTCAGCATCCTGCAAAGATCTTCACGGGTTCCGTACATGTTCTCTCCTCAATCCAGAAAGCTTTCATCGAGCATCAGTGCAATATTGAACGCCTCATCCATCAGGACGCTGAGACGTCGCAGACTGATACCGGCAAGCCGTTCCGCCAGTCCGTCGTACCGGTAGTGGTACGTGTCTTCCAGCACTTTCAGGGTGGTTTTCAGGTCGCAAAGATTGTTCGCCAGCCCGGCCATATCGCGGCGCAGGGCTTCGTGTCCGTCGTAATTCATTACGCGGCCTCCGGGAGCCATTCATCGTTCGCCGCCGGGGTATTTACGGCCCGGTGCATGGCGGCCAGTCGTTCGGTTCCGGCCCGGTGGTACTGCGCCAGCATCTCGATGCCGATATAGCGGCGTCCGGCACGGTATGCAGCGACGCAGGTCGAACCGCTTCCGGCAAACGGGTCGAGAACAATCGCGCCCGGGGCGCTGAATGACTCAATCAGCGGCTGTAGCGCCTCCACCGGTTTCTGCGTCGGATGCAGGGTATTACCGGTATACGGGAAGGGCAGCACATCCGGCAGCGGTTTAAGGGGCGGCACGGGGCGGCCTTTGGCAAGGACATAAGCCCCTTCATGGCAGTAGTCCACAAATCCGCGTCGGGCCCTGGCGTTACGACGGTTGGAGGCATAGTTTTTGGTGAACACAAGCTGGCCCACGGCATAGAATCCTGCCGCCTTCCACGCGGCCATAAAGCGGTCCACACGGTTCCAGCCGTAGAAGCTCACCATCAGTGCGTCTTTTTTAAGGACGCGGTACATCTCCAGCGTGGCCGGTTGCAGCCATTCGTCCGTCACATCCCCGGCAATCTGTCTGCCCTGACGGTCCTTAAAACCGACGAGGTAAGGCGGATCGGTCACAATAAGGTCCACGGCACGGTCGGGGAATCCGCGCATCACATCAATACAGTTCCCGAGAATGAATCTGGACATGGCAGCACTCCTGTAGTCTGAGGGGGCAGGAGGCATCACCGCGATACCGTTCCCTGCCGCACGCTGCCTGTTCATCGCGTCCGGTCACGGGTCAGGCCGACCGTGGAATACCGCAGCCGTCCGTCTTTTCGACGGCAAGGATATGCCGCGAAAGCGGCTTGAAGGGCGTTCCTTAAAAGGGCGAGGGACTGGCGCACACTCTCAACGACGCCGGGCCGGAGCGGAAAAACCGCCCGTCCCGTACCAGACCGGACGCGAGACACTGGCAGCGGGCGGCAGGCTGGCGTTAACTCCAGGCGAACGGGGAATTACCGGCATACCTGTCCACAAATCCGGGGCTTAAGATTGTGGATATCCTGAAGGCAAACGACGGAGAAGCGCGGGAGAACAGACGCCACCACGCCTGTTCTTTTTTTGAACAATCAGAAAATTTGTATCAGCGGTTCAGGGATTTATCCCCGGCCACAGACAGGCCAATATAGACGCCCGCCCCCCAGATGATCTGCGACAAAATGAAAACCCACTGCGGAACGTCGAAAACCAGAAGCGGAAGCAGACATACCGTCACAATGCCAATCAGCCGGCTGCCAAATTTTCTGCGCACCGGTTCACTGCTGTCGACGGGAATGCGGGCGAGACGGAGAACATTTCTGAATCCTGGTGACATGAGAACCTCCCTGGGATGCCAGTCATTTGAAATCGGTGTAGTAGTGGATGTGATTCGTTGTTAGTCACCGAATGCACGCCGCATATTTTTCTTTATTTCCCGGGTATCCGACCCGGACACCGGCGCGGCAGATGCTGTCGGCGTATCCGGTACTGCAGCTGCAGCCCTGTTCACGTCAGCGGTGCCGGCCATCTGCTGAACCAGTGCCTGCAGCTCACTGACCGAGGTGGGCGGTACCGGCATACTGGCCAGCAGGCGCGGCAGCTCCGGTGCCGTCGTGTGGAGGGCAAGACCGGTGATAATCAGGTTTCTCAGCAGATCGCCACGCAGACGGGATGACGCCTCCGTCAGCACACTTTCCACCCGTTCTCCACTCCGGCCATTCTGAAGCGTCAGGGTGTAACGCCGGCGCTGGTATTCCGTCTCCGGTGACACGGGCAGAGCAGCCCCACCATTTTCGGGCTCATCCGGAAGGCCGGTGAGTGAGGACCAGGTTCCGGAGACCAGGGCCATCACGGCGCAAAGGCGGACAGCGCTCAGCTGCCCGGCAAAGAACACCGGGATCAGCGCCGGTAAACGGGCATCCACCTGGTATACCACCGCCCCGGCGGTGGCGGCGGTACGGATGAACTCACCGCGCAGGGGCTGTGAGATGGTGCTGATGGTTGCCATCGCCGCGATGTCGGTGCGATCGTCGCTGTGCAGATAGAAAGAATACTGGCCGTCCGGCACGTTTAGTCCTCTTTATTGTAAAGGGCAATCTCCCTGGCCAGCGCCATCTGCGGATCGCCTATAACCTCGATACGGTCATGAGCCAGAGGCCAGGCCTGACGGATAGCTTCTTCTATGAGGGAAGCCCCTCCCCCGACCAGGAATACCCGGTTAACGTTCCTGAAGGCCGTCAGCTCACTGGTGACACGCGCCCCCAGGGAAGTGATTGCCTCTGTTATTTTGTTCCGAACCTCGTCAATTTTACCGGCATCGTTGATCACACGCTGCAGATACTGACGATCATTGCGGTTGCGGATGACAGTGTCAGCGATGAGGGCGCTGGTTTCGCTGTCTGCCGCACGCAGCGCGCCTGCAGCTGCGCGGGTGACCTGTGACACGCCGACAGACGGATTACCGTGCACCGCACTGATATCATCAAACTGGCCGACAATCACACCGGCATCGAGCGTGGTACCACCGAGATCGATAATCAGGGTGGTCTCAGCGGGGCCGGGTTTCAGCTCCGCGAGACGGGAGAACGCCGCCGGTAGTGATTCCGGCATCACCTTCACGTCCGTTACGGTAAATGCCCTGCCCTTATTCAGAACCAGCTCACGCATCAGGTTTTCCCGTTTGCGTCGTATGTTCTCCTCGTTCCGCTGGCAGTCCCCGTCGTAATACTCACTCAGGGGCAGCGTCACGGTCAGGCTCACCGGCTGCGGCTCCAGTCCGCTGTTCAGCAGCGCATGATGCACGGCCAGCAGGTTGAGATCACCGTACTGATATTCCACGTTTGTTGTCGGGATGGCATCCCGGCTGACGCTGTCCCAGGTGTATTTCAGCGTACCCACCTGATAGTTGAACGTTGCAGCACTGAATTCCGCCACTTTCCAGCCATGCCGGAAGGAGTTAGCAGAAACCCGGGTCTGCAGCTCGTTTCCTTCAAACCATGCCAGCTTAACATTAGTTGAACCATCATCGCAGTAAATATTCATCATTATGCTCCGTCAATTACACTCAATTTGATACATATTATAAGAGCAAAATGAAAAAATAAAAGCCTTATTTCTCATTATGAGTAAAACTGATGAATCAAAATGATATTAATGAGCATTTTGAGTAATTTATGTTACTCATACTGTTCATGTCGCAGGCGATCTGGATTATCCTCACGCTGTTAAATATACTGTATGCATAACCAGTATATTTAGACATCAGGAGGAAAGATGAAACTGCAGCTTTTCAGCACCGGGAAAGAACTCCCGCCACAGGCCCATCCGTTGTTTGCAGACCTGGCCAGCTGCGGTTTTCCCAGCCCTGCAGCTGACTACGTCGAGTCTGACCTGGATCTCCATGATTACTGCATACGGCATCCGAGCGCGACTTACTACCTTCGCGCCAGCGGTGACAGTATGTCCGACGGCAGCCTTTACAATGGCGATCTGCTGGTTGTGGACTGTGCCGAGAAGCCCCGGCATGGCGATATTGTTGTGGCCAGCGTGCAGGGGGAGTTTACGGTCAAACGGTTGCTGCTGACGCCACGACTGACGCTGCAGCCCATGAACGCCGCCTGGTCGCCGATTTATCCCGACCCGGACGATCTGGATATCTTTGGCGTCGTCACGCACATCATCCACCGCCCGAGGGAGATGTACTGATGTTTGCCCTGGCCGATGTGAACAGCTTTTATGCCAGCTGCGAACGTGTTTTCCGCCCGGATTTGAAAGGAAAGCCGGTTGTGGTGCTCAGCAATAACGATGGCTGCGTAATCGCGAGAAGTGCCGAGGCAAAGCCCTGGATCAAAATGGGTACGCCGTGGTTTCAGATGAAAAACGAAAGATACCCGGAAAAAATATACGCGTTCTCCAGCAACTATGAACTTTATGCATCCATGTCGGCGCGCGTGATGAGCTGCCTGGAGGAACTGGCTCCGGGGGTGGAACAGTATTCGATTGACGAGATGTTCCTCGATCTGACCGGTGTGGAGCACTGCATGGACCTGGAGGACTTCGGCCGGCAGCTGCGACAGCACGTGTATGACTGTACCCGTCTGACCATCGGTGTGGGCGCCGGACCAACGAAAACCCTCGCAAAATCAGCCCAGTGGGCCTCAAAGGAGTGGAAACAGTTTCGTGGTGTGCTCGCACTCACCCGGGGGAATCCACAGCGAACGCGGAAACTGCTTTCACTGCAGCCGGTCGAAGAGATCTGGGGCGTGGGAAACCGTATTGCACGCAAGCTCAATGTTCTGGGCATCAAAACCGCGCTCGATCTGGCCCTGACGAACCCGGCCTTTATCCGCAAAAATTTCTCCGTAGTCCTTGAGCGAACGGTACGCGAACTGAACGGGGAAAGCTGCATGTCGCTTGAGGAAGCCCCGCCAACAAAGCAGCAGATCGTCTGCAGCCGCAGTTTTGGAGAGAAAATCACGGAGTACGATTCGCTCCGCCAGGCTGTCTGTCAGTACGCAGAGCGGGCCTCAGAAAAGCTGCGTAAAGAGCGCCAGTATTGCCGGCATATTTCCGTATTCATCAAAACGTCTCCGTTCGCCGTTAAAGAGCCTTACTATGGCAACGTGGCCACGGAGAAACTGCTTACCCCCACTCAGGACACCCGGGACATCATTGCGGCCGCCACAACGGCTCTGGAGCGTATCTGGAAGGACGGGCACCGGTATGCCAAAGCCGGTGTGATGCTGAATGACTTCACCGGCTCCGGTGTTTCGCAGCTGCAGCTGTTCGACGAACGTCCTCCACGTCCTCACAGCGCTGAGCTGATGAAGGTTCTCGATGGCATTAATCATTCCGGGCTGGGACAGCTCTGGTTTGCCGGACGAGGGATAGCGCCATCATGGCAAATGAAACGCGACATGCTCTCCCCTGCGTACACCACCCGCTGGAAAGATATCCCCATAGCGAGGATCAGTTAAATTTCGCTTTTCAGAGAGAGCCAGTAGTGCTCGCCGCAGCCGAACGACAGGGCGAAGCCCGCGAGTGAGCGAGGAAGCACCAGGGAACTGCACGGATAAATTCTGCTTACGCTCGAAGTTAAATGGACAACTTATCCAGTTATCCACCGGGCAGATCCAAATATCTGATCCAGCAAAGATCCATATAATGATCCAAACAGATCCCGGTACGTTGAAAACCGCGCCATGCATAGGCTAACAGCCATTTCATGTGTTTATAAGTCGGATATTTGTGTTTGTAAATCGGTATTCTGTGTTTACAAAGCGGATATATGTGTTTATAAAACGGATTGCGCGTGTTTATAAATGGGATTACGCATGCTGTGTCTGTGGATGATCCTTTAACTGTGGATAAGTCCTTATGTATAAGAAAAGTGTAGATCTATCACTTGAATCGGTTCTCGTAGAAATCGATGAAAATAAGAAGCTCATGCCTTCCAGAAACGCTACTGTCCAGCCTGTAGCTTTGATGCGCTTAGGTCTGTTTCTACCTTCCTTAAAACGAAAAGGAAAGGACACAGAAAATATCAGTATTGATGCGAGTAGCGAACTTCAAAGCTTAGAGTTGGCAAGAGCCGAAGGTTATACAGACATCCGTATTACCGGCCCACGACTTTCGATGGAGACTGACTTCAAGGTGTGGGTTGGCATCATTCTCGCGTTTTCGAAATATGGCTTAAACAGCAGCACCATTGAACTTCCATTCAGCGAGTTTGCTACATTCTGCGGGTTTAGCTCAAAGGACAAAGATAAAGGACTCAGAACGCGCTTGGCCGACTCTCTTATTCGTCTTCGCAGCACAACTATCAAGCTTGCCTCAGAAAAGGATCGGAATGGTGTTGTATCTGGTCTGTTAAGTCGTGGTAAGTGGGACGAAAAAGACGACATCATGGAACTTACCGCCGATGAGTCTCTTTGGGAGCTTTATCAATTCGACCGTCAGGTGCTTCTGCAGATGTTTATAATCCGGCAACTTGCGAACAAAGGGACAGCACAGGCCCTATACACTTTCATTGAGAGCCTTCCTGAGCGACCAATACCACTATCGTTCGCGCGTATTAAACGTCGCCTAATGCTTACCTCACCCAATAACCAGCAGAATCGAGTGATTAACAAGGCTATAGACGAGCTTAAAGCGGTCGGTTATTTAGATGGCGATGTCGTTAAAAAGGATGGTGAATGGCACTTAATCATAACCCGTCGCACGCCTAGGCCAGACATTAAGGCTATGTCTGAAGCCTTAAAAGATGGAGAGTAAAAGCGCCTGACTGTGTTTGTAAAGCGGATATGTGCCGCAGTGACTGCGAGTGTTTGCTGTTTTCCCGGTAACACAGCATCAGCATCCGTTTTATAAACACATCTATTCCCTCTCATATTGTTTCCGCTTTGTAAACACACCTGTTTGCTCACTTCCGAGCCGATTTATAAACACATGTATCAGCGTTCAGCCTTTGAGTCACTCGCTGAACGTGCAACAAAAACACCAATATCAATAATTTCTTGCACGTCACGGTATTTGTTGTACACTCCGAGCTGTACAATCAATGTCCTCTACATTGAAAACATCATGGAGAACAGAATGAAACGAGATTACGGTGGAGTAGGCTCGATAGCGCGACGAGCTGGCATATTGCTTGAGTCAATGAGCCGGGACATTGAAGATCAACGCAAAGAGTTTAACCTTACAGAATACTTCCAGACATTTACCCGGAACGCAGTAGCCAAATTACCCAAGCTAAGCCGTCGCATCGTGGAGCAGGCCATTAAAGAAATGGAAGATGCAGGCTACGATTTCAACAAGAAACGCGTCGGAAATGTTGAGCAATATGCTCTTACAGTACAGAATGTTATTGATATTTACGCCCACCGCAAGATCCCGAAGTATCGTGAAATCCATCAATCGCCTTACGTTATTTTCGTCGTTAACTTGAAAGGTGGCGTATCCAAAACCGTATCAACTGTAACGCTGGCGCACGCGTTGCGAGTGCATCAGGATTTATTGCGTCACGATCTGCGTATTCTGGTTATTGACCTTGATCCGCAGGCATCCAGCACCATGTTCCTCGATCACACGCACAGTATTGGTTCCATTCTTGAAACCGCCGCGCAAGCGATGCTAAACGATGTCGATGCTGAAACCCTGCGTAACGAAGTGATACGGCCAACCATCATTCCAGGTGTAGATGTTATTCCTGCTTCTATTGATGATGGTTTTGTAGCCAGCGCATGGAAGGAGCTGGTTAGCGAGCACCTGCCGGGCGTAAACCAGTACGAAGTGCTTCGCAAAATAATTATCGATCGTGTGGCTGATGACTACGATTTCATCCTGATTGATACAGGTCCGCACCTCGATCCATTTTTACTAAACGGTTTGGCGGCAAGTGACCTTATTCTCACCCCTACTCCGCCGGCGCAAGTCGATTTCCATTCCACGTTGAAATACCTTACCCGCTTGCCTGAAATGCTGGAAACGCTGGAAGAAGAAGGCATTGAACCGCGTCTGGCTGCCAGTATTGGTTTTATGTCGAAAATGACTGGCAAGCCCGATCATCTGGTTTCACATAGCCTTGCTCGTGAAGTCTACACAAGCAGCATACTGGACTCTTCCCTGCCCCGCCTGGATGGCTTTGAACGTTGCGGAGAAACGTTTGATACGATTATTAGTGCCAACCCAGCATCTTATCCCGGTAGCAACGACGCGTTAAAAAAAGCGCGTACAGAAGCAGAGCATTTTACGAAGGCTGTGTTTGACCGTATTGAATTCCTGAGGAGCCAATCAGCGTGAAGAAAAAAATAGTAGCTCGCGGGCGAAACATTTTAGGTAGTGATAGCTCAGATTTTATCCGTAGCCTCGAAACCAAAGAAGCAGAGAAGGTATTCACCCTTAAGTCCGGTAATCAGGCCAAGTTCACCCTCTCAACCATTTTGAATGGTGATATTGAAGAGAAGACATTTGTGGATCCAGCTGTTAACGGTCGCGACCAAAGGTATGTAACCCCTGAGTCAGTGAGCGACATAACGCGAACTATCAACCTGCAGCAATTTTTCCCAGCAATCGGCCGAGTTATTAACGGTTGTATTGAAGTGTTAGATGGTTCCCGGCGCCGGGCGGCATGTATCTTCAGTGGCGCGAAATTCGAAATTCTGGTTACAGAAGATGAGATAAGTCTTGAAGATGCTCGTCAGCTTGCCAAAGACATTCAGACCGCGCGTGAGCATACGCTTCGTGAGATAGGTCAAAGATATCAATTTATGTACGCAAATGGCATGTCTAAGGATGAAATTGCGCGCGTAGAGGACGTCTCACCGGCAAGCGTTTCCCGAGCGTTTCAAGCTGCTTCTGTGCCAGCTGAAATGGTCGAGTTATTCCCGGTTATCAATGAACTCTCCCTTGCTGATTACCAGCTGCTGTTAAAAATTTCAGAGGACTTAGATAGCAAAGGTGTGCCTCTGTCTGATTTGCTCGGAAAAGTGCAGGCAGACATCAGTGCAGCAAAAGTTGAAAGCGTAAGTAAGTCGCTAATTATGGACTCTTTTAAACGCCATTCGAAGCAGCTGAAGCCAGCGCCAGTGAAAACTGTACAAACTGAAAAGCTACGTGAGTTTGAAGACAAAAAGCAGTTTGCCCGGAAGAAAACCGATCCGTCTAAACGCTTAGTGACCTATGAATTTGCCCGTCTTCCTGCTTCAGTTCAGGCTGAGTTAGATAAGGCCATCAGGCTGGTTATGGGCAACATGCAGTCCTTCGAAAAATAAAAAAATGTGGGAATTTAATGTGTGACTCCACTAAAAAGTTCCCACTACATTTTCAGCCCTAACTATCTAAAAAACTAGGTTTTTTGTGATTTCTTTCAGTATGAAATTCCCTGTCGCATCGCTTGTAGTTTTATAAAGCACAATGGCGTAATTTTTGGAGAAACAAAATCAATGGAACACTCGACAATTTCTGAAGCTCTAATTGGTGGTGTTGTTTGCGGCACTATCGCGGCCGGATTTATCTGGCAATTATTCAGACCTTGGAAACTTGAATGGCTCTGGTTAACCTGTTTTATCCTTACCTCAATCATTGTATTTTTCTTTGGTCCCTCTATGCCAAACCCATTCATGATGTAGAAGTACAAGGAGATGTGCCATGACCGTGAGGCTTTATTACAATGCAGTAGATAGACGAGCCCAAGCGAGCAATGAATGGCATGCTGAGTGGATAAGTAAACGTGGCTTGAAAGCTCGTCTTTGGACTGACAAGGCGATCAGTGAATTTCTCGGTGCGCCGCTCAGTGCAGGCCCGGTAAAAGCCTGGAAACAGAAGGAAGTGAAAAAAGTCGAAGCGACACCCGCTTTCAAAACATGGCTGGAACAACGTCGCGCATGGCTGGTTGCGCGGGGTAAAATATCCTCTGATACAGAGTTGCCTTGCCACCTGGATGCTCCGATAATTCCAGGTAAACAACATAAGGAATCATAATATGGACAAAAAGCCTCGCTATTCTGTCATGCTGGATGGGGATAGAACCGTCTATAGTGGAAATAGTCGGTTTGTCGCCTGGACGTTCTGGCTGATGAACCGCCATCGTAGGGCTATCGCATATGATTGCGGAGTTTGGGTTGTTGAACCAGCCTACTGGATCCGTGTCGTTTAATCTGCTTTTGCAATGTGCAGCTGCTTCATGTCATGCCTAAGGAGTTATTTTGAAATGGATTAATTTTTTACAACGTCTTTTACAACGTTTTTTCCCAAAAAAAAATGAAATAATTGAAGTGAAATACATTGAAAGGGATGAAACAAGAGTATTACCAGACATCCCTGAAAACGTCATAGCTGCCTGTCAGACTCTTCAGGTGAAGCTGGATTCTGTTAAGAATAATCCATTTTTGGAAATTA
>NZ_JBMEZS010000026.1:0-11810 GCF_048822555.1 Klebsiella sp. C283 | reverse complement strand
GCGTGATCTGATCCTTCAACTCAGCAAAAGTTCGATTTATTCAACAAAGCCGTTCAGCGTCGTTGAGTGATGCAGAAGACGATCCAGGATCGCCGTCGCCAGCACGTTATCACCGAACATTTCACCCCAGTCGGCGAACCCTTTGTTTGACGTCAGGATGATGCTCGCTTTTTCATACCGGCGGTTCAGCAGCCGGAAGAACAGACTCGCCTCCTCACGGTTCATTGGCAGATAACCTATTTCATCCAGGATAAGCACCCGCGCATAACTCAGTTGCTGCAGCTGACGTTCAAGACGATTTTCCTGCTTCGCCTTTATCCGTGACAACGCCCGTTGCTGGCCTGTTCGCCTGCTCTGTCGGGTGCTGGATGTTCATCCCAGTGGCTTTTACGCCTGGCTTCAGCAGCCGCATTCACAACGCCATCAGGCAGACCTGAGACTGACAGGACAGATTAAACAGTTCTGGCTGGAATCGGGATGCGTCTATGGTTATCGCAAGATCCATCTGGATCTGCGGGACAGCGGGCAACAGTGCGGAGTGAACAGAGTCTGGCGACTGATGAAACGTGTCGGGATAAAGGCTCAGGTCGGATACCGGAGCCCGCGGGCACGTAAAGGCGAGGCCAGTATCGTGTCGCCCAACAGGCTCCAGCGACAGTTCAATCCGGATGCTCCGGATGAGCGTTGGGTAACCGACATAACCTATATCAGGACCCACGAAGGCTGGCTGTATCTTGCCGTGGTTGTTGATCTGTTCTCACGCAAAATTATCGGCTGGTCCATGCAATCCCGGATGACAAAGGACATTGTCCTGAACGCACTGCTGATGGCTGTATGGCGGCGTAATCCCCAAAAACAGGTGCTGGTTCATTCGGATCAAGGCAGCCATTATACGAGCAGGCAGTTCCGGCAGTTACTGTGGCGATACCGGATCAGGCAGAGTATGAGTCGGCGTGGAAACTGCTGGGATAACAGCCCAATGGAGCGCTTCTTCAGGAGTCTGAAGAACGAATGGGTGCCGGCGACGGGCTATGTAAGCTTCAGCGATGCAGCTCGCGCAATAACGGACTATATCGTTGGATATTACAGCGCACTAAGACCGCACGAATATAATGGTGGGTTACCGCCAAACGAATCAGAAAACCGATACTGGAAAAACTCTAACGCGGTGGCCAGTTTTTGTTGACCACTTCAGACGCTAAATTTTTTCCTTCTGGCGAACCAACAAACAGCCCGTTTATAGATAGATTCTGCTGACGACAAAAGGATTAACCCCTGAAATTGCACTGGATTGTCACCTGAAGATGTGCAGGACAAGCCAGATTACTCTGACAAGGGATACCATCGTAATTTAGCAAAAACACCTAAGACCTAAACGACAGCTAAGTACATAGTGCCGGACGGATCATGATTTTTTATTTAACTTACGGACTTCATTTTTCAGCAAATATCTTTTCTCTTCTGTTGTAAACTTATGAAAGCGTTACGCGAAATCCCGCAAGGTTACAGGGGTGTACCAGGCCGGAAATCGCGTAGCGCTCTCTTCTCTTCTTTTTCCTGCCTAACATGTACATCCTGGCATTACTCCAATTCTCCCAAAAACCGTAAAACAGCCATCAACCCGCGTCATTACTGGCTTCATGGAGGATCTGAGCAGAAAAACGATCCTTTACGCATTTGGTTTTACCCGCAATAATGCGGGATAAGACAACAAAAGGATCCGCGCGCTGCGATTTATTGTCATGGCAGGATCGGCCCGTCAGGTGCAAAATACCTGTATCCATAAACAGTGCGTGCGCTACGTGAAAAATAACTCATGAACAGCATCATTCCCTTGCAGAATTCACCAGAACGCGTCTCTCTGCTGCCGATCGCCCCGGGCGTTGATTTTGCGACCGCGGTGGCACTCCGGCGGATGGCCACCTCAACAGGTGCCACGCCGGCTTACCTCCTGGCGCCGGAAGTGAGCGCCCTCCTCTGGTATATGCCTGACCAGCGTCACCACATGTTGTTCGCCACCATGTGGAATACCGGGATCCGTATCGGTGAAGCCCGGACGCTCACCCCGGAATCGTTCGACCTGGATGGTCTGCGCCCTTTTGTTCGGGTGCTGTCGGAAAAAGTGCGGGCACGTCGTGGCCGGCCGCCAAAAGATGAAGTGCGTCTGGTACCGCTGACGGATGCCAGTTTTGTACGTCAGATGGAAAGCTGGATGGTCACCACCCGCCCCCGCCGGCGTGAGCCGTTATGGCCGGTCACGGATGAGACAATGCGCAACTGGCTGAAACAGGCGGTGAAGCGGGCTGAAGCTGACGGCGTGCATTTTTCGATCCCCGTGACGCCGCATACTTTCCGTCACAGCTATATTATGCACATGCTTTATCACCGGCAGCCCAGGAAGGTCATCCAGGCACTGGCCGGGCATAAGGATCCGCGCTCGATGGAAGTCTATACCCGGGTATTTGCGCTGGACATGGCTGCCACCCTGGCCGTTCCCTTTACCGGTGATGGGCGAGATGCCGCGGAGATCCTTCGCTCCCTGCCCCCGGCCGGCTGAGATTGACGGCCCTGGCATGACGTCCTGTATTCCGCTAATATGGAATACAGGAGCAGAGAGCATTCAGCCCCCTCCCTGCTCTAGCACACCAGGCCATCATGCTGATGACTGAACCGCCATGGTCTTACCCGGTGACCTGCAATCCTGCAGGCATCAACATACCGCAGTCAAGACAGGGCACAATGCAGGCATACTGGCCGTGCATCCCACTGTGCGTTTTTCCTGGAAGCTCAGCAAATCATCCCGTTAACCGCGAAAGTCATTCACCATCTGTGGCCAACACCTTTCTGCCATCCGGCTCCCGTTTCCTAATCGCATTTAGCAGTGTGAAGCTGGCGCCGGGTTATACAGACAGCTGCAGTCTCATCCTGCCGGGCTAAACCTGCAGTACACAGGGGAACGGATACCGTCAGGTAACATGACCGTCTCAGCACCCGATTGAGATTTTCATAAGGGGTATAGAGCTTTACTGAAAAATTGACTGTGGCATGTTATCACCCATGGAATGGTTAACAGACCAGGGATTACCCCCATTTAACCCGCATGCCGTAGTCAATATCTGCGTATCACGACCCCAAATCACATATTACAGTCAATATTGTTCGATCCGGGCAGAGATGATAGAGAATAAATATTGACTGCGGTATGCGTGATGCATATCACAGTCAATGGAATGTCCTTAGCGGCATCCGGCAGTCATGTTATGCATATCGCAGTCAATTTTCTGGCTTCATCGCTGAGAGGGCTTCAGCCAGTTTAAGAGGATCGATGCCAGCAGCCTTCAGCGCCTTAATGACTTCGTCATAATTTTGCTCTGGCGCCTTCTCTTCTTCCTCTTTGCGCGGAACCTTCACAGGACCACTGATGAGTTTGGGGTTGCGATAATGCACGCTGAAATAGGTGGCTCGGCCACGTTTAAACTCGGTGTAATCCAGATAACCAATATCCCGCAGCTGCTCCATCGCCTTACGCACCGTGTGGTTCTGCGTATAGACATTTGAGGTGAGATTTAGCCGGTCACGCATCCGTTTCATGGAAATAGGTGCAGGATTCTGGGGAAGACTTTCGATGTAGGTATAAAGCGCCTGGGCTGATTCCTTGCGCTGCAGGGCGTCAATGGCTTTCAGCCGCAGCAGTACCCTTCTGTCCATGTGGTAAAGCTCAAACAGCTTAGGTTCAGCCTTTATCTCAACGATATCCTCGGTGATGTCATAATAGGCTGACTGCACCAGATGGGTGGTCCATCCTTTGGTCTCGCTCTGGAACTTCAGCGTAACCGAGGCAAGTTTAAACAGGGAATTACTGATGCGATCGCGCATTTTTTTGTTTGAACGACGGGAGTTAAATCCGCACATCTTAACGAATTCGACGAACGACAGTTCCAGGGTGTCACTTTTTACCCCATACTCCGACATGGAACGAATTATCCCCAGCCAGACTTTAAAATCCGTGTCCATATCAAGACGCGAACCGGTGATCTTAACGTCAGTGTACCCTTCGCTTTTGGCAATAGACAGCTGTACAAGCTCCTCAGTCGCGTCTGTAACGTTTTTCCGGTTCGCCTTGCTCTTCCCTGTTGATTTCAGAGTTGGGACGAAGAGACCGAGTCTCATGAGCGCTACTGGCTGCACGGTACTGGTGCTGTTGACATCCAGCTTAACAACTTCGCCGGTTGTCTTATCAACTTCCTGAAGGTTCAGAAGTAAGCTGTTATTTTCGCTCGTCATCTTGATCCTCAACGGTTATCCACAAAAGGATGTAGTAATACGTATCGCAGTCAACGGATATACATACCTCAGTAAATACCGTTGCATATCACAGTATTAGATTATGCATATAACAGTCAACATTTTACATTCCGCAGTCGATCCAGACAGACGTTAAAGCCAGTTACAGCGCATGCTGGAGCGATCCGGGGATCTCTTTTGGATCTCACTATGATCTCCTTGGGATCAATTATTGGATCGAGACCTTGAATAACTCAGATACAAGGCCGGAAGCGCCACACCAGGTATCCAGAACCCTGCCCTGATTTTCCTGAATACGCTCTGGAAGATTGAGATCTACAGGTACAACAATGAAACATTGACTACGGTATGCTGAGTCGTCTTTCCTCTTTCTCGACACAGATACAGTAAGTATCATGCCACAGTCAATATATTACATATCGCAGTCAATTTCATTATAACTGGCTGATCCCGAGCCATCTTAAGCAACCCGACGTACGTGCAATCTGTGAATTCTGTGATTTTCCGCTTCCTCGCCGCTTTCTCACTCCGTGAGATCGCTTACTGCGGCGAGCGGCAGTGATTAATATTGGCTGCGGTATGTACTCTTTTGTACTCCCCTGCGGTCTTTGCATCACCCAATGCGGTTCACTTTGCACTTTTTCGTGCACTTTGCGTTTTTATTGTTGCTTTGCAATAAATTCCAAGATTTAATAAAATAATGCAAAGTGATGATTAAAGGATGTTCAGTATGGGACTCATGGATACACTCAACCAGTGCATAAGTGCTGGTCATGAAATGACGAAAGCAATCGCCATTGCGCAGTTTAATGATGACAGTCCGGAAGCCCGGAAAATAACCCGGCGCTGGAGGATTGGTGAAGCAGCAGATTTAGTTGGCGTGTCATCTCAGGCTATCAGGGATGCCGAGAAAGCTGGCCGGCTGCCTCACCCTGATATGGAAACCCGTGGAAGAGTTGAGCAACGCGTTGGTTATACCATCGAGCAAATCAATCACATGCGGGATGTATTTGGTACACGACTGCGCCGTGCTGAAGATGCGTTTCCGCCGGTGATTGGTGTTGCTGCTCACAAAGGTGGTGTTTACAAAACCTCCGTTTCTGTTCACCTGGCTCAGGACCTGGCCCTGAAAGGATTACGCGTTCTGCTTGTCGAGGGTAATGATCCTCAGGGCACAGCCTCGATGTATCACGGATGGGTGCCCGATCTTCATATACACGCGGAAGATACTCTCCTGCCCTTTTATCTTGGTGAAAAGGATGATGCCAGTTATGCGATAAAACCAACCTGCTGGCCTGGCCTTCATATCATTCCGTCCTGCCTGGCACTGCATCGCATTGAAACTGAACTGATGGGCAAATTTGATGAAGGAAAACTGCCCACCGACCCGCATCTGATGCTCCGCCTTGCTATTGAAACGATCGCTCATGACTATGATGTGATTGTTATCGACAGCGCACCGAACCTCGGTATTGGCACGATCAATGTCGTATGCGCTGCTGATGTGCTGATTGTTCCCACCCCGGCAGAGCTGTTCGATTACACTTCTGCACTGCAGTTTTTCGATATGCTTCGTGATCTGCTCAGGAATGTGGATCTTAAAGGCTTTGAGCCGGATGTCCGTATTCTGCTTACCAAATACAGTAATAACAATGGTTCGCAGTCCCCGTGGATGGAAGAACAAATTCGCGATGCATGGGGAAGCATGGTTCTTAAAAATGTGGTACGTGAAACCGATGAAGTTGGTAAAGGCCAGATCCGCATGAGAACCGTTTTCGAACAGGCGATTGATCAACGTTCTTCGACCGGCGCATGGCGAAACGCACTTTCAATCTGGGAACCTGTTTGTAATGAGATTTTTGATCGTCTGATTAAACCACGCTGGGAGATTAGATAATGAAGCGTGCCCCTGTCATTCCAAGGCATACCACACATACTCAATCGACTGAAGATACTTCATCACCGGCGCCGGCCGCGCCGATGGTGGATTCATTAATTGCGCGCGTGGGTGCTATGGCCCGCGGTAATGCTATCTCTCTTCCGGTATGTGGACGGGAAGTAAAATTTACCCTTGAGGTGCTCCGGGGAGACTCTGTTGAGAGCGCCTCACGCGTATGGTCAGGAAATGAGCGTGATCAGGAACTACTTACCGAAGATGCTCTGGATGATCTCATTCCTTCATTTTTACTGACCGGTCAGCAGACTCCAGCTTTCGGCCGCCGGGTTTCTGATGTCATAGAAATTGCAGACGGCAGCCGTCGCCGTAAAGCCGCAATCCTGACGGAAAGTGATTATCGCGTTCTGGTTGGTGAACTGGACGATGAGCAGATGGCTGCATTGTCCCGACTGGGTAACGATTATCGGCCGACGAGTGCTTATGAACGTGGCCTGCGTTATACAAGCCGGCTGCAGAATGAGTTTGCAGGAAATATTTCTGCGCTTGCCGATGCGGAAAATATCTCTCGTAAGATCATTACCCGCTGTATTAATACGGCCAAACTGCCTAAATCCGTTGTTGCCCTGTTTGCACATCCTGGAGAACTGTCTGCCCGGTCAGGTGAAGCCCTTCAGAAGGCTTTTGCAGATAAAGAAGAATTACTGAAGCAGCAGGCTGAGACTCTCCACGATCAGAAGAAAGCGGGACTAATCTTTGAAGCTGAAGAGGTCATTAGTCTTTTAACATCCGTACTGAAACAATCTCCCGCATCAAGAGTTAATCTGAGCTCACGTCATCAGTTTGCTCCAGGGGCAACAGCATTGTATAAGGGCGATAAAATGGTGCTTAACCTGGATAAGTCCCGCATTCCTGCGGAGTGTATAGAGAAAATAGAAGCCATTCTTAAGGAGCTTGAGAAACCAGGAGTCTGATGCGGACACGCATTAGTCTACGGTGATCTCCCTTTACTTCATTTCCTTTCTCACAGGCCAGAAAACATAACTGGCCTGAATATTCTCTCTGGGACCACGGTCCCACCTGCATCGTCGGTCAGCTTATCTGCCTGGGACCACGGTCCCACCTGTATCGCCGGTCAGGTTATCTCCCTGGGACCACGGTCCCACCTGCGTCATCTGTCAGCTTATCTGCCTGGGACCATGGTCCCACCTGCGTCGTCGGCCAGCTTATCTGCCTGGGACCACGGTCCCACCTGCGTCGTCGGTCAGCTTATCTGCCTGGGACCACGGTCCCACCTGCGTCATCTGTCAGCTTATCTGCCTGGGACCACGGTCCCACCTGTATCGCCGGTCAGGTTATCTCCCTGGGACCACGGTCCCACCTGCATCGTCGGTCAAGTTATCTCCCTGGGACCATGGTCCCACCTGCGTCGTCGGTCAGCTTATCTGCCTGGGACCACGGTCCCACCTGCGTCATCTGTCAGCTTATCTGCCTGGGACCACGGTCCCACCTGTATCGCCGGTCAGGTTATCTCCCTGGGACCACGGTCCCACCTGCATCGTCGGTCAAGTTATCTCCCTGGGACCATGGTCCCACCTGCGTCGTCGGTCAGCTTATCTGCCTGGGACCACGGTCCCACCTGCGTCATCTGTCAGCTTATCTGCCTGGGACCACGGTCCCACCTGCATCGTCGGCACATTATTAGTTAGGGATAACGGTTCAATCAATGCCTGTCACGAACAGGTATTGGCTTGTCGCCAGCAACCCGATGAGCGGAGTAATCACGCAGCAGGGCGGCTATTACAGGCGATGGTGAAAGCTCTATTGGGATCTGAACGAAGCATGTTGAGTGAAATTTGCAAAATTTCGCAGAGTATGCAGCTTAATCTTTAAATTTCCGCCGGCATTTTTAAAGCCAGCTACCGACGCTGCGCGTTGGCCGGCCCTTCGTCCGGCGGGTAACCAGTACCGGCCGATCTTACGACCCTGGATGAACATCATCCCGTCAGCAGCGTCTCCACTGTGATGTCGTTTTTCACACTGTGCGATCACAAAATAGAACGGGGAGGGACAACATATGGTAGGAAAAGCAACTGCCAGAGACACAATATATTGATTATCCACAGTAACGGGGGATAACCGTGTGGGTAACATATTGAAAGTCCGTCACGTTATCGTATTAATTGACTTTGTAGACACCACTGGACCATAAAAAGAATCCGGGGGAATCATCACAGCGCATAAACATACCGTTTGTTTTTGGGGGACGGCAAGGAGGCCCCTGTTATCCAGTGCGCCGTAAAACCCCGACCTTCAGGGCGGGGATATAAGGCGCGGTTTTCCGACTAACTTCGGTTAAAATAGCCTCATGAAACGACTTCAAGCCTTCAAATTCCAGTTAAGACCGAATGGTCAGCAGGAGCGCGATATGCGGCGCTTCGCTGGGGCTTGTCGCTTCGTCTTTAACCGTGCGCTGGCGCTTCAAAACGAAAACCATGAAGCGGGGAACAAATATGTTTCCTACACCAAAATGGCTTCATGGCTCATTGAGTGGAAATCACACCCTGATACCCAGTGGCTAAAAGACACGCCATCACAGCCGTTGCAGCAGTCGCTCAAAGATCTGGAGCGCGGCTACAAGAATTTCTTCCAGAAGCGTGCAGCATTCCCTCGTTTCAAGAAACGCGGCCAAAACGATGCCCGCAAGGCGTGAAGCTCGATCAGACCAACAATCGTATATCGCTTCCTAAGTTGGGCTGGATACGCTATCGCAATAGCCGTGAAGTCATCGGCGAAGTTAAAAACGTCACGGTCATCCAGTCATGCGGCAAATGGTACGTTAGCATCCAGACGGAATACGAAGTGCCTGAACAGGTTCATAAGGCAGCGTCAATGGTCGGTTTGGACGCCGGAGTCACGAAACTTGCCACGCTTTCTGATGGCACCGTATACCAGCCAGTCAACAGCTTCAAAGCAAGCCAGCGTAAGCTGGCTATGCTTCAACGGCAGTTAAGCCGCAAAGTTAAATTCAGTGCCAGTTGGCAGAAACAGAAGAAAAAAATCCAGCGTCTGCACTCACACATTGCCAATATCCGGCGCGACTACCTTCACAAAGTCACCAGTGAAATCAGCAAAAACCACGCGATGATCGTCATTGAGGACTTGAAGGTCAGTAACATGTCGAAATCGGCAAAAGGTACGGCAGAGCGGCCCGGACGAAACATCAGAGCCAAATCAGGCTTAAACCGTTCGATACTGGATCAGGGCTGGTACGAAATGCGCAGACAGCTTGAGTACAAGCAGCTCTGGCGTGGTGGTCAGGTACTGGCGATACCTCCGGCATACACAAGCCAGCGTTGTGCCTGCTGTGGTCATACGGCGAAAGAAAACCGTCAAACGCAAAGTAAATTCGTGTGTCAGGTATGCGGCTATACCGAGAACGCCGATATCAACGGAGCACGTAACATTTTAGCGGCAGGACATGCCGTGCTTGCCTGTGGAGGGATGATACAGTCGGGCCGCCCGCTGAAGCAGGAACCCACCGAGGCGAGTCAGGCTCCGGTCTGAACGCTGTAGGAATCCTCGCCCTTCAGGGCGGGGAGGATGTCAACAATTGCACCAGGTCTTTTTCGTCCAGCGCATCGAGCATTTGTTCATACAGAGCCGCGGGCACACAATAAAAAACAGGGCGGTTGCGGTCAATAATCGCGACCGGGTAGCCGCCGCCGGCACTGGCGGTGGCCACCGGATCGTTTTTAAGTTCTCAGACGCTGGCAGTCACATCACACAGAATGATGTTTGTCATGGTTCCCTCCTGAGACAAGTCATCTGTATGATCGGTAAAGTAAGCTCTGGCGGCAAGTCCCGTCTGTCATTTCGACGGTCAGAAACGGGCAACCGGCAGCTCCTTCCAGCGGGTGGTATATGCCGGTGACAGCATCTCCCGTTTCATCTGCCAGTCCGGCGCAATACCCCGTCCGGCAAACCAGACTTTCCCGAGTCCGGAATGATTAATGCCGTCGAGTACCTTCATCAGCGCATCGCTGTGCGGCCGTGGCTGCACGTCATCGAACAGATTCAGCTGCGCGACGCCGTTCGGACTGAAATCATTGAGCATTATCCCCGCTTTTGCGTAGCGGTGGCCATCGAGCCAGATCCTGTCCAGAGACCTGACCGCTGCCGCGATAATGTCCCGGGTGTCACGGGTAGGGGTGTTCAGTTTTTCCGTGGCCACGTTACCGTAATACGGCTCATTAACCGCAAAAGGGGATGTCTTGATGAAGGTGCTGATATGCCGGCAGTACTGTCGCTCACCGCGCAACTTTTCCGCCGCGCGCTCGGCATACTGGCAGACGGCCTGGCGCATTTCTTCGTAGGTGGTGATCCGCTGCCCGAAGCTGCGACTGCAGACAATCTGCTGTTTCGGCGGCGGCGCTTCCTCCAGTGAAATGCAACTCTCGCCGTTCAGCTCACGTACCGTGCGCTCCAGAACTACGTTGAAGTTTTTCCGGATAAATGTGGGGTTCGTCAGCGACAGCTGCAGGGCGGTGGTGATCCCCATAACGTGCAGCTTTTTCGCTATCCGGTTCCCCACGCCCCAGATTTCTTCCACCGGCTGCAGGCTGAGTAATTTTGCCGTTCTGCGTGGATTTTCGGGCGACAGCGCCAGTACCCCCCTAAATTGTGGCCATTCCTTTGACGCCCACTGCGCCGATTTGGCCAGTGTTTTTGTGGCGCCGAAGCCGACACCGATCGTCAGTCCGGTTCCACTGAGAACATGCCCACGCAGCTGCCTGCCAAAATCCTCCAGATCCATACAGTGGCCAATTCCCCGGGCATCCAGGAAACATTCGTCAATTGAGTATTGTTCGACGCGGGGCGACAGCTCTTCCAGCAGGGCGACCACACGGTTACTCAGGCTCGCGTAGAGCTCGTAGTTGCTGGAAAAAACGTACAATTTTTCAGGAAACTGCGCCTCTTTGAGCTGGAACCAGGGGGGGCCCATCTTTATACCCAGCAGTTTGGCTTCAGCACTCCGGGCAATAACGCAGCCATCGTTGTTACTGAGAACGACGACAGGTTTGCCGCGCAAATCCGGCCTGAAAACCTTCTCGCAACTGGCATAGAAGGAGTTGACGTCAGCCAGGGCGAACATCAGTCTGCCCTCCGGGTTTTATGAATGAAGGCTGTCACCACACCGAAAATTTGCAGCGTTTCCGGATCCGGGTACAGGGAAGGGAAGTCCGGGTTCATCGCCTGCAGGGCTGGCCGCGGCGTCAGAAGCAGGCGTTTTACCGTAAATTCACCCTCAATTTCCGCGATAACAATATCCCCGTGCCGCGGCTGTTCTGCTTTATCCACGACCAACAGATCGCCGGAATAGAGGCCAATATCAGTCATTGAGTTGCCAATCGCCCTGACAAAATAGGTGGAGTGGCGCCGGTGAATGCAGTACTCATTCAGATCCAGTTCAGACTCAGTGTAGTCTGCTGCCGGTGACGGAAAACCCGCAGGGCATCGCTCTGTGAACAAAGGAATTTTTACTATGCTGGCTTCTGATACTGCAGGAATGAACTTCATCGTTTTTTTCCTCGCTTAAGGCTGTATATAT
>NZ_JBMEZS010000025.1:0-14665 GCF_048822555.1 Klebsiella sp. C283 | reverse complement strand
TGATCGGTTCATCTGCTTACCCCTGATATTTATACAGTCAATTCATATTGTAGTTTATGCAACATAAATGACAAGCATTGCATTTTGTGAAACACTAAGGTACAAAAAAACCCCGCCGAAGCGGGGTTTTATTTCTGGATGATTAACACTTATGGTATGTCTTTTCCGCAAAATCGGCACAATATTGCTTCTTTTTTTATTGTTTCGGCGCAATACGGACATTTTTTAGTATCGTCTACTGAACCGCCACCAGCTGAGTCCGCGCCAAACACCTGTGGTTCAAGCTTAACCACTCCGGGGTTTGTGAAAGACCAGACAAGCGCGGCTATCCAACCCAAGAAGCTCCAGCCCAGGACAATATTTAGCACCCATATTGCCGTAGCGTTTTTATGCTCCCTTGAACTGGCTATAACGCCGGGAAGAACATAAATGATAATAGCGAATATCAACACAATGATGTGCCATACTGACATCAACTTATCCCCAAAAGTAAATGAAGTATTATCGTAACATCGAAGAAGACTAATCCAATACAGCCACTTTCATCGACTTGTTTTTAACCTGAACGCCTCGGCGTTTGACTGAGTAATCCCCATGCGGTGCCTAGTCTCCTTAGCGGTTTGTGAAGGCCTCCGAAATCTTCTGCAGAGGCTGGTGGGCGCTTAACTATCTTCCGCCACAGCCCGTCTCAACGACCATTTTCGAGCGCTATCAGTCCTTATAGGCAGAACTCATCAAGATTGCCTATCTATAGGCATAACACACCATTCCTGCCATACATAGCCAGAACACACCGTTTCTGCCTATAAATAAAATATGGGCATTTTCATGGGGTGGTATGATTCTACATGTAATGCTCAAACTGCTACGCAGCAACGGTGACCAGCATGAACAGAACGACGAGGACAACGCCCATCACCCTGCACCTTGTAAAGAATGCCACTCCTGCAGAGAGACCAATTAACGCCAGGGTGACTGGCCAGATAGCAATTGCTGTCAAGTAGGCCGCTATCAGGTAATCCTTTGTCAAACCTTATATCTCTTTTTCTTTCAGGGCTTTTGTAACTACCGAACACATAACAGGCTAATTAGCAAAACATAATCAGAGCCCTGTGATAACAGGGCTCGCATTTTTCTGGTTATTCAAAGAGAGCTTTTTTTCGCTGCTTCAACCTCAGTTTCACAAACATCATAGTTATTGAAATTATACTGAAGGAAGATATATCCTTTATCAGAACTGTTTGCTCTAGCTTCGATCGATACGGAAGTTAATTTACTTTTTAGTGGAGCCTCTGCAGTTCCTTTCCACTCAGCTGACAAATATCTTTCATGCTTATACAATCCCATCATCCAGTCTCTGGGGTCTTTCCATATTGAACCAGCCAGAAGGAAATCATTTTCCTTGGCCTTTCCATAGATAGAAGATAGTGACTCCATGAGCTCTTTAAATCTTGACTTGATAGTAAAGCCATAACTATCTGTATCAATATCTTTCCCAAGAGCTCTTATTTGGCATAGCCCTACTGTTGGAGATATCAACAGCCCATACGCCTCAAAGCCAGCATTCATTTTGGGTAAAGAGTTAGCCGTATAAAGATTGACATTATTCGCCATTGGCTCAAGCTCTTCACCAATCATGTCTTCAATATTTTTCTTAGACAAACCGGCCTCTAAACCGAATGGTCCTTCACCTGGTGGAAGTAACGGCGTTCTGGTGGAATGGGGTTCTGCTTTGTCTGCTTGTTTTTCTGTGATTGCTTCGTTTGCTTGCTCATTAGATACTTTCACTTCAGCTAACCCATACGTTGCCGAAAGGTATCTCTGTTGAAGCATCGCCCTTGTTTGCTCCTGCGTCGCAATAGCAGATAGTTTCAGTGCCTGTAGCAGACCACCACTGTACTGACTTGCATCTTTCTTAGCATCGGCAATCTGTGTATCAAGAGTTTCAATTTCAGTTTTTAATGCCGCCGCTGCTTCAGGATTTGGTTTAACACCGCTAACAGATATCTCAATCTTAGCCCCCGACTCAATCGCGTTAATACGCTGCTCCAAAAGGGCTTTATTAGTCCCTAAGACTTCAAGTCTGGCTGTTATAAGATTTCTAATTAATCCCCCAGTATACTGCCCCTGCTGTGATTTAGCCTCGACAATTTCTTGTTCAGCCTTAGCCAGTTCGCTACGGAGACTTGCAACTTCCTGCTTCTGCTCCGGGGTTAAATCCTTTGGCCCACACCCAGCCAAGAGGCTAGTGGCAATAACGCATGCTAAAAGTGTCTTTTTCATATCCCTAATCTCATTATGTCAGCTCGGATTTATCCTAACATCAATCGAAGCAGCAAAAAATCACCACCAATTCCTGTAGTAGGTAGAAGCGAATGGATCACCGTGTCGATGTAGCACGGAGTTAACACGTATCCCTGATAAATACACAGGTATCGCCCCTCCTGATTCCGATCTAATATTGAGCTATATCATCTGCATACCCTGTACGCATAGCTCTGACAGTTCTTCTGCGCCAGTCTGTGAAGAGGTGTCATACCCCGACACTGCAGGTCGCATGAAGGATGCAAAGATATTTGCACTGACCGTTATCGTCATCATGATGGCTGTACTGTTGTTAATTTAGTTCATCGTTGTGCTTTTCTGAGCATAATGCTGGATACCGCGGAGTCAGGCGCTAAGCTCATTCTCCGGACAAAAGCCATGAGGTTTACGCTCAAAATCGTGGTTCTCTGCGCCGCTATGCGCTGTTGCTCGTTATGCGAGTTGTGGTGCTGGAACGCTGCTTTAAATTAATTGATTCAAGGAGGATCGATGAGGATAGGTATTGCCTTCCCGGTGATCGTATTTATCGTTGCTGTAGCTTTTCTGGCGTGGTTCATTCTGGGTGGCTATGCGACTCCAGGTACATAAGGCAGATCCAACATGAGTGCAGATTTTAAAGAAACTTGCAGAATGGCTAGACAGCCAGTCCTCTGATGCTCCGCCTAAATAAGATTTAAACAATGCAGAGGAAGCATGTCTGACTTAGTTATCCCCATACTTATTACTTTGCTGATTATCGGGTTGGTTGGGATAGTCCTCAGGCTGGACAAAATTTTCTTCAAGCGAAGGAGTGGGCGGGATGACTTTGAGTAAGCCAGACCGGTAGTTCGATGTTTTTTGGTAATGCCGCAGACGTACAGGAAGCATGGGTAAGTAATCGGTGGGTAGAGAGAGGTCGCAGAAATGCGGCCTTTTTTATTGTACAACATTACATGTGTAAAAAATCACAGCGATAAGCTGATCATTTTATTGAAGTTTATTATTTTCCTGGGTAGGATTTGAGTGTTGTATGAGCATTTTGTACTCATACACAAAAGGAAAACCCCTGAACAGTTGGAGCTATTCAGGGGCTGCAAAACATCATTAATTGGCTAACAATGCTTTCTTGAGATCTCGGTTTAGAAGATTAACTCAAGCGAGATCCCCTGTAAAGCATTCGATGCCATCTTTTTAGGTGGTGCGATGAGTCATCCTGTTGCTTTGAATGAGTTCGATTTTAACGGTAATGCCGTAAGAACTATGACTGATGAATATTCAGAGGTGTGGTTTGTAGCAAAAGATGTTGCAGATATTCTTGGATATGCAGAAACCAGCAACATGACTGAAAGGCTGGATGAGGATGAGAAAAGAAAACAGACCCTGCAAAATGGACGAAACTACACAAATCAGACACTTATTAATGAGTCTGGGTTATATAATGCAGTAATGGGGTCGCAGAAGGTAGAAGCGAAACACTTTAAAAAATGGGTTACTTCTGAGGTTCTTCCATCTATCCGTAAAACTGGCGGATATAACATGGTGCCTCAAACCTATGCTGATGCGCTTCGACAACTTGCCGATCAGGCAGAAGCGACTGAGCGTGCACAACTTATGCTGGAAAAGAAAGATGGTCAGTTTAAATCAGTGCGCGGCGCCTATGGTCAACATGTTATGCAGCACAACAAGTATGTTCATAGCAAAGGCGAAGGATTTAGGCACGCTACGATTGCGCATGTTAAAAGCGTTATGCCTGGAAAGTACAGTTGGCAGGCGCTGGCAAACTACTGCAGCTACCACAACCTATCAGTAGAAATTCTTACACCTCACTACCAATCCGTTCCATTAAACTCCTACCCTGCAGAAGCATGGATGGCGATCTACAATATCGACATCACAAAATTCTGATACCTATTTAATAAGAATGTAACGTCCATAACCCGGCCACCGTGCCGGGTTTCTTTTACACCTAACCCTTTGTAACCAAATTCATGAGAATAGCATCTACCTCATCTCGCCCTTCGTGTCGGTCACTTTTGAGTAACCATTTCAGCACATCAATAGCCTCCTGCTGGTGGATAGGACTGATCGTAGCAAGTTGGGTATCAAGCCAGTCCTCTCGATCATAGACCTCCTGACTCAGCCCTTCTGAATACTGGTGACCTAACTCTCGCCCAGCAGCATCGCGTATCCAATAAAGCCACGTCCAGTAATCAAATTCGCGGACAACATCGGATAGTGTGTGAGGTGAAGGCAGTACATCCGTGAAACCATGATGTGCATCTTTCCGAGCATCATCCAGTTCCAGATATCGCTCGATACCTGAAATACTTCCATCGGCGACTTCTTCCCTCGTCAGCCCAAAATCCTCATCTACCAGAAATGCAGATCGTGAGATGAGCAACTCTGCTTCTACTGGTTCCATAGCAGCTTCATAACTACCAAACACAGCACGAACTTCGCTGGCCTTCCTGATATTCTCCCTGGCAAGCTTGAGGTAGTGCTGAGGATCATCCATGAAAAAGGTACCGAAAGCGGTTTGCAATATGTCAGCACCATTAGCGACCATCCAGTCACGATACCGTTTCTCTACGTCTTTTGGGCTAATGGTAAGCTTCTCAAGTGCTGCCTCTGCAGCATCCAGATGTGCTGGCTCATTCAGCTTAATCACTTCCAGCACCCACAAATAAGCATCGGTCTGCTTATGACCAGTGATGACCTTTTGGGGCGGCAGTGCCTTTGTTAACGCAGGTACGTTCGAAAAGCGCGCCTCAGGGATAGTGAAAAGAACCTTGTGAGCCGGATTATCAGCGAACAATCCACTGCGCTGGCAGAAGCTACTCACAGTGCTGGGCTTAAGTCCCATTTTATTCGCGATGGTGCGATACCCTACACCACTACGTTTGAGGCGAGCGATTTCCGCCTTCTGTTCTGTAGTCAGTCGCATGTTACTGATCCATACCCATGTCAAAAATCATCGTCATACGGAGGTGTCTGGTCGTATCCTTCATACCCGGTCGCGGGCGGTTGCTGCTCCTGGGCCCGGCGCAGGGCATCAGTAGCCTGTCCTTGTTGACCTACTTTACCGCCTGGGCGGACCGTTCTGGCGCTGAGTACACTGTCCGCAATAACCTGATAACCTTGCTGCATACCACCATCCTGACCAGTCCACTGATTGAGCTGCATATTGCCCGCCATGCTGACAAGGTCGCCTTTATGGTGTTTGGCCAGCGCGTCAGCCTGCTTACCAAAGGCAATCACGCCCAACCAGAAAGTAGCCTCTCCGTTATCTGCCGCATTACAGGGCAGAGCTACCGCCAGGCGGGCCATTGTCATGTTCGTACCTTTTCCCGTTGTTCTGGTCTGCGGGTCGGCCACCAGCCGGCCATACGCTGAAATTTGAGCTGTCATCGCAGTGATCCTCTCTTCTGATACCCTGTACCTGATTCAGTGTTGGTTCAAACTGGTAGTTTGTTGCCTCAATGTTGGTTCATTTTTTAAACATGAAACCTTATTAAACAGATAGATATAACTACTGAGGCAACTGAACCAACTGAACCAACACCTAAACTACACACATGGAAGAATGCTTTTACTCTGGCTGGTCGTCGTCCGGCAAATACTGCAGGACATAAACCCGAATCTGTCGCCCATCAATGCGTGGTGACTTTCTCTGAAACCCCCGGCCTGAAGTCGGCGGTGTCAGCATGCCAGCTTTCTTCAATACCTCCGCAAACTGACGAGTGTTAAAGCCGCGGGCGATCTCCCCTTCGAAGGCTGCCGGGAAGGTGTAGAACACCATCGGGTCAGTCTCATGACCGCCCTTCTGCCGGTATCCCGCCATGTTGGAGATGGGGAGACTGGTCGGGTCATACGGGAACGGTGCAAAGCGGCTCATGCCGTAAGCGTTCAGGAATGCCTCTGTCTGCTCAATAATTTGCTGATGCTCTTTGTTGCCGGTACCGAATTCACGCAGCCAGGCGTTATAGCTGTACTGAATAGCATCCCGACACGTCTGCTCATCCCAGCCGGTGATCACATTACCTAACAATAGTGCGGCTTCCAGAATGGCAAACCGGGCGCCAACACGATGGACCTGCTCCCCGTAATCCGACGGGATCAGACTACGCCAGCGCTCTTCCGCTGCCCTGACGGCGCTTACTGCCTCTTGCTGGTGGTCCGCTAGCCACTTCACCCACTCGCGCCCGGCCACTCCGTGGTTGTGCTGGTATGCATCTTTGAGAGCATCGGCATGGTGCTTACCATTGGTATGCTCATGGAAACGCACTGCCCGACGCATCGGAATGTTCAGCAGGCGAACCAGTTGGCCCGCTTTAGCCTTACGGCCGGCACTGGCAATGAAGGTCTCCAGATCCATCTCACCGGTACTGATGGCCACAGTACGCCAGCGCTTAAGATCACGGTTTCCCCCTTCCTTCGCTCCCTGCAGTTTTCCCGTGCCGTTAAACAGCGCGTAGGCCGATTTATAGACCTCCACCGGGTCAGCCCCCTGGCCGATTTCGTCTAGCGGCATCAGCGCGTCGTTGTGTGCGGCAGCTTCATTCGCCAGCCCCAGCGCTGTACCGTACCAGGTGAGACGCAGCACGTCAGGGTTACCGTAAAGACTGGCGGCCACATTAGCAGTGGTAGTCTTACCCGCGCTCGACTGTTCGTAGAGGTGGATGCCGAATCCATCCGCACCAGCAAGGCCAATCAGCGGGGCGGCCAGAGCTGCGGCCACACCAGTCATCATCGAGTAGTTGCCAAAGGCCAGACGTCCAACGCTCTCTCGCCAGCTTTCAACAGTACCGCTGGTGGTATAACCGGATGCGGCAGAACTTCGTCCGTTAAACAGCACCGGTTGATCTGGAGTACCAATGATCTCGCCATCCGGCATGATGTAGGCGCCACACTGCCAGCCCGTAGCATGCGCAATCCGCCATACCTCACCATTGGCACAGCTCTGCAGCCAGTCGGCCAACGTTGCACGTAAACCACTTTTGGTTGTGACGTTCAACCCACCAGCTTTGAGCGTTCGCCAGCCTTCGCGTTCACCAATATCAGCAAATGGTATTGCCTGGACAGTATCCCCCTTCGAACCGAATGGGCGCCAGCGCAGGATCAGATACCGGGTTTTACTGTCATCTATGCCAGTGCCTATGACCTCCAAAGCAGAACACAGCCAGCTTTCACGGGTAGTTATTTCCCCGGTATCTTTGTCTGATTTGGGTTCAACCCAAAAAATACCGTCAGCTCGGCTTTCAACATGTGGCTTCAGGTTGTCACTATTCGCAGATTTATTGGCTTTCAGAATTGATGTCGTTGTGTGCTCGCCCTGTTCTCTGAGCCTGGCCAGATATTGCCTCCAGTTTTCCGGTTTTTGGTCAGGAATTCCCTTATATAATTTCGCTTCCAGTACACCTGCCTGAGCAAGTTTTTCCCCAATGGCATTAATCATTATTGGCTCAATGCTTCCAGCCAGATAAACACGAGCACTGCGACGCCCTTTATCAATAATTTGCAGGTTCTCCAGTTCCGCCAGCTGCTTCGGTCCAAGATAAATGGGAGGTGTTCTGTCCTCAGCGACTTGTTTACCCATGCCCTCTTCCCATCCTTTTGCATGTGCATACGCATCGGTTCCAGCAAAAATAACTGCTTCAGTAAATTTTTCTTTTGGCAAATGTTTCAGGTTAGGTGCCAGTTTCATTGACGCTTCTCCCGATGTGCACGCAAGACGTAATCAGCAAGTTCTTCATCCGCCGTTTTAATCGTTTCTGGTACATCCTGGAGTAACGAGATCAGAGCACAAATTAACTGCATATCCCGTTCAGATGCTTTCGTGCCCTCTAACCATATTGAGAGCAGTGCCTGTGCTTGTTCAACACGACATTGGGCATCAATAAGCTGCATATCGCTCATACCCTGACCTCCGCATCAATTCTGGCCATATCGACAATCGCCAGGACTTTATCCAGCCAGCAATGCACAATGACTGCTTGCTCAACGTCGAGGTATGGTGATAAATCTGTCATTACATGAACCAACCCATTGCGAGCGCGGGCCATACGTTCTGCGGTACGCTCTGCCAGCGTAAAATCTTCCGGATACGGTTGCTCACGGGATAGCATCGCCTCGGCCTCAAGTTCAGCAGGATGGCGGTATATAGCGTTTATATTCATTTTCCCGCCCTCATTTTTGATTCTTTGACGCAGTCAGAACGACACACACCCGCATTCGCTACGGTATCGTTCAGCGCCAGCACCACCTCACCAACCGTACCCAGCATTGCGCCTATTTTGCGCATGTCTCCCTTTGCGGTCTCCTCGGTGTAGTTGTCATTGTCCGTGGCCCAGAACATCAGGCTTCCAATGGCACTAATGCCGAGTAACAAATCACTCACAGCCTCATCCATGCGGTTTTGAATGCCTTCCAGCTCATCAACGGTGGCGCCTTTGCCGAATTCGTGGCGAACTAAATCGTTATACAGGCTCATGCCGCCACCTCCTGAACGCGTGTGATGCGTACATGGCGGAACCCCTCACGCTGCGCCTGAAGCACTGCGTGGGCCATTGCTGTTTTAGTGTCGCTGGATGTGAGTTGATAGCCGATGCCAACGGTTAAACCGCGCTTATTAACGGCGTAGCCGGTGATGCGGAAATTGTTACGCATGAGCCACCTCCAGACGGATGCGACCAGCGAAAAAGCAGACATGATCGCGAGCCAGTGAACGGCGGGCGTCACGTTCAGACGGTGCGGCGATATGGTGAATTTGGGCTTTAATTGTCGTCATATCGCGGCGAACAGCGGCGATAATCCAGATAAACTGCGGATTTGGGGTAGGGGTAGTAGCCACAATGGCAGCCTCCTTGTACTGGGGATTAATCCCACCACCGGAAACGCCAATTTCACTGGTGGTGAGCTGAACAGGGTTGGCGTAACCGGCGTACAAGGTAACCGGCGCGGATTTCTCCGCCCCCATCCAACTCACCATAACTCTGCAAGCGGCACGGATTATAACCGCAGCGCTGAAAAAAGGGTGAGCGAATGTGAGGACACAAAAAAAGACGCTAGGCGCGTCATGTGTCGCCTTGTACTTTTCCAGGACGCCAATCCCGGCACCAGATTTTGCTGGTGCGTTATAACCATAGACCGGGATACCGTCAGGCCGCAAGCCCTTTTTGTTACGGTGCGGCAATTTATAGCTGGCGGTGTGATGTGCTCCACATCCACCGCCGGCGCCGGACACGCTATCTTCCAGATAGTCAGTTTCCGAACGTTTACCCGCGGGCGTAATTGTCTCGAAACTCTGCCAGGCGTTTTGTACGCCACTATCAGTGGCCCGCAAAGTGACAGGTTTTGACAGGTTTCCACGGTGGCGCACCGCCTGCAGAGCGTTAACTTTTGCATACATCAGGCCAGCCAGAGAGAGGCTTTTGCGCCGTGCACCGGTAATCATTGCTTCACCTCCGTGTACTCCTTCATGAAGCGCTCAATGGGCTGTACGCATGGGAACTGATAGCCCTCGCGATAGAACGTCACGCGGTTATGCGCTACAGCGGTTACGCTCACCATCTGGCCGTGAGCGTCGCGATAGGAGTGGTTTGGCAGCGGTGTGCTGGTGGGCTTATTCATCGTTAGCCCCCAGACGTTTAGCCAGCCAACGCTGAGAGAGGCGGGTTAATTCCGCTTTACGCTGGCCGTACTCCATGCCCATATCGATCAGCGTGATGTTTGTACCCTCCAGGTAGCTGAGGTGTTCCAGTTGGGCGGCGCTCATGCTATCGCGCGGTTCGCCGTCGATACCGTTCACCTGCGCCCACTGCTTAGCGGTCATGCCACCCAGCACAATACGGGCGATCATGTTGCTTTCATTGCTGTAATGACGAGTTTGAGTCTCCTTACCCATCTCAGCACGGGCAGTCTCCAGAGCGGCGCACATCGGCTTAAAGAAATTGGCAGCACCAATGCGGGCTTTGAGATGGCGGCGGTACTTCGCGGCGATTTCCGGCGCACTCAGCTGTAACGCCTCCTCGCACTGGATGAAGTACCTGCGCACAGCTCGCCCCTGCTCGTTACGCTCAACCATTGCCACTTCTTTAGCCATATCCAGCGAGAGAAGATAATCATGCTCAATTTGCTGGCGAAATTTTGCGCTCCCCGAAACGGGTGAGCTCAAATTTTCAACGGTGATGTAATCCACACCAGCGGCAAAACCATACTGACTAATGCGCCCTTTAATCCAGGTGGTGAAGTCGCGCCCCACACCCAGCGCTTTATGCAGTGCTCTGGCGCTAGCAATATTAGTTTCGCGCCCGCCAATTTGACCGGAAATAACGGGAACGATAGCGGCAAAGTCATTACCGTTAATTACACCAGAGTTAACGTCAGGTTGAGGGGCGGCCTCAGAATTAAATCTGCTTTTTTCGATTCTCATTTTGTCAGCTCCTTTATGCGGCGGTAAGGTTGTCCGGGTAGAGATTCAGAATGTCGGCGATATCCTGCTTAGAAAGGCCATAGTAACCACCAGCGGCAGCATTACTGTTTACCAGTTGAATAACTTTTAGAACGTCACCGCGCCCGGTAAAGCGGTAACGGAGGTGTGAGCCGATGCCGTCAGGGTTCTTTTCGTCGATACGTTCTAACTGAATATTAAGTCGACGCTCAATTTCACTAGCGTAGTTCCTGCCAGACGAAAGGCGGCAGTAACGCAGAATATCGTTTTCTGTCCATCCCTCAAAGCCGGTACGCAACATATAAACGCGGGCACGATGCTTTTTTGGGGTACGCTTAGGTACTTGTACAGGGCTGGTGGTCGGCGTAATATCAGAGGTGCGAATATCTGAGTTAGCCGCCTGCTTTTCGGGGCGGTTTTTCTTTTTCATTACACTACCTCACCACGCGATTCGGCAATGCGCTGATTAATCCACTCGTCAATTTCGCTTTCAATGAATGCGATCGAGCGCGAGCCAATTTTAATTGCGGTGGGAAAACGCTGTTCGCTCATAAGACGATACAACCACGCCTTACTGTAGCCAGTGCGTTTCTGAACCTCAGAGAATCGAATTAATGATTGGGGCATATTTACCTCGTAACGTCTATTGCGGTTTACGAGATAGTTACATTAAAAATCAGCATAATATAGATAGGCACCATTTTGTGGGATGCCCTCTATTTGAGAAGAAACTAAAGTATCAGTGGGCACTAATGATAGCTATGTAACACATGCTTAAAATGACCAATAGCAAGGATAATCAGGTAGAGTACCCACCATTAGCCATAAATGGTGAGCACACGATACGATATTGATTATTTTGATTTTTTTGCCCGCCTACCTATACCCTGCAGACAGACAGGACGCAGAACAAGGTTCACCGCCTCCGCCATATTTTTACCAGCCCCCCTTTCAGTTAAGTAGTCAATTACTTCTTTTTTAGTTGGTGCCGTCTGTGGATCATCTACATCATATGTTGACCAAAGTTCCTTTATGGCATCTTGGACAAACTCCAAACCTTCACTCTGATGCTCATACTTAGGAAGAAATAGAATGTCGCCACTGACTGGCTCTGGAGCAACATCTATGACATGTTGAGGAGAAATTATCTCGCAATTCATAGAAATTACTTTCTTTGGCGCTGGCTTACGCACAAAATCGACATTCTCATTCTCAATCCATGCATACAATGAGTCTCTTGTTATAATAGTTTTACTCTTTGAAATTTCGCAATTTCTGTCAGTTGGTTTAACCGGTGTATATTCAATATAATCAGGCCCATTCCAGTTTTCTACTATTTGCTCTGAATAGCAGAGTATCGGCGTTAATATCCCACGCCTAATAGCCGTTAAAATCCCCGAACACATTCCCCATGCTTGTTTCCAACGTTCATGGTTGCAAGCCCTTACTTGATCAAGTTCTTTTCCTTCATCAAAATCAAATGGATCAATTCCAGCCAGTAATAAAGCAGCTTGGGAGATACTGAACTCTTGAACTGTTTTCCAGTGGGATAAGTCAGGAAGATTTTCGACAATAGGCATACGCCACCTCGCGCCCTCTGATTTTGGCGGCTATGCCAATCCGCAGAGGTGTGCAGATTTTCGGGGATCAGCCTAGACATAGCCTATTCTTTGTTCGTCTACCTAAGTCTACTATCGTCTGTATATACTGTCTATGCATCCAGTCAGGCGCGTTTCCCGAACGAGCCATGGACCACATTTTCACCATTCTCCAGCGCCTGCATATAGTCGGCATACCACTGGAGCATTTCCCGACGGCCATCCAGATACTGAGCATGGTTATATGTCCCGCGTATTGAGTTCTTATCGACGTGGGCCAACTGCGTTTCAATCCAGGCTGTGTTATATCCCTGTTCATGGAGGATGGTACTCATGGTGTGGCGGAAGCCGTGCCCGGTCGCTTTACCGTCATAACCGATTCGTTTAATCACCTGGTTGATGCTGGCCTCACTCATTGGCTTACCGGCATCATTCCGCCCCGGGAAAACATACTTCCCTCGCCCGGTAAGCTGGTGGATTTCTTCAAGCAGTTCGCGAACCTGAGTTGAGATAGGAACGAGATGTGGCCGCCGCATCTTCATTCGCTCTGCTGGGATATTCCAGATCCCTTTATCGAAGTCGATATCAACCCATTCAGAAGCACGGAGCTCAATTGTCCTGAGCCCAGTAAGCATAAGCAGGCGGGTAGCATTTCGAGTCACCACGCTGCCGCTATAGTCGTTCAGAGCTCGCAGAAAGTCAGGTATTTGTTCAACCGATAAATGAGGGAAGTGTTTTTGCTTTGGTGCTTTTAGAGTACTGGCGAGATCGACCACGGGATTATGTTCTGCTCTGCCTGTGATGACAGCATAGGTGAAGATCTGACGGCAGGCTTGACGTGTCTTTTTGAGCTTATCAAGTACTCCACGTTGTTCCATCTTGCGAAGAACAGCCAGCATATCAACGGGCTTAATATCAGTGATCGACCGGGAGCCAATATAAGGAAAAATATCTTTTCTCAGATACTCCAGGATGTCGCTGGCATAGCCTGCTGACCAGTTCATCGATTTATGTTCATGCCATTCCAGCGCCAGTCTCTCAAAGCTGTTTGATACGGCCATCGCCCTGGCATGTTTTTTTTCCTGCTTTTCCTGTCCCGGGTCACCACCTGCAGCCAGTACTTTTTTAGCCTCTGCTCGTTTTTGACGTGCATCGGCCAGCGAGACCTCAGGGTATACACCTAAAGCCAATGACTTTTCTTTACCGGCGACCCGGTACTTCAGCCGCCAGTATCGAGCGCCGTTGGGGTTCACCAAGAGGTAAAGGCCACCGCCATCAGACAGTTTATAGGGTTTGTCCTTAGCTTTAGATGTATCGACCTGGCGGGCTGTGAGCTTCACTTGGGGGTATCTCATTTCATTGAACAGGAATCTACCCCCAAATGTACCCCCACATGAATGTGGATTTCAATAGACCATAGTAGACATTGAGATAATGAAATATTGGAGAATGCCGCGTATATGCTGGGTTTAGTAGACTTCAGAGGACGCTAAGAGAAGTGAGTATGGCACGCCCTACAGGATTCGAACCTGTGACCTACGGCTTAGAAGAAAGTAGAGCGTTAAATAACTCACTGTAATCACACATGTTTACCGCGTTCGCATCCGGTTTTGTGTCGTTTCGTGTCGTTTGAATACATCCCTGTATTTATCGTGCATTCCTGTAACGCCACATCTACGACACAGCAGCCTCGAGCTGACAGCAACTAAACAACCGCGTTGTCCTGGCGCACATCGCAGATAGTAAACGTCACGACGCCGATGACAGTAACATCGTCCAGGGCTTCACCCTCGATCGCTTCACCATCTTCGGTAATCAGTGACTTTCCTCTCAGCGTGGCAAGCTCCGTCCCGCCGCCGTGCTGGATCAGAACCTGACTACCCTGCTTTGGTTTCAGGGAGATATCCAGCACAACGTAACCGCCAGATTGCTCGAAGACGAGCGTATTTGGACCGACATTGCAGATCGAGTTAACCGTTAATCGCTGTTCCGTGTAGTCCGTCGCCGGTGATGGAAAGCCCATTACAGAACCCTCCCCATGTTGGCCATCATCCACAGCGTGTTTTCGCTATGGTCCGGCGTCTTATCGACGAAATACGTTTGCTCGCGCGCTATCCAGGCGTTAGCTTCCACCTCGGAAAAGTGGATGCCATGCTGGCACAGCGCGCTAACAAAGTCGCGGGTGTGAAGGTACTGGAACCCCTTGGAGCTGCGCAAAACCGACTCGCGAAAAGCCGCGGCGATGTCTGACTGTCGAAGCATGATCTGCCCTCCCATTAACACTGTTTTTATATACAGTAGTTTTAAGTGAGTG
>NZ_JBMEZS010000024.1:0-19189 GCF_048822555.1 Klebsiella sp. C283 | reverse complement strand
GTTCGCCGGAAGTAGCAAGGGTTAAAATAGAAAAATCTTATCGACCGCTCATTATTTGAACTTTTCGCTTATTCCTCTTCCTACCATTAAAGCCGCCATCCCAGTGTTCATGCGGCCTGCAGCGTAGCTAACTCGAAAATTGGTTTTTGGCAAAAATGTGATTTTTCTCTCTTACCCAACGCCATTATCGCGCCGATGGTGAATTAAGCGCCACTCTTGACCCACGACAAAGCGCCCGCCCAGCCCCCGTTTCTATAATCAGGCCCGTTTCTTCTTACTGGTAATAATCGATGGCTTATCAACTCAACATTAACTGGCCCGAGTTTTTAGAGAAATACTGGCAAAAGCAGCCGGTGGTTTTAAAAAACGCGTTTCCGGACTTCGTCGACCCGATTACCCCGGACGAGCTGGCCGGGTTAGCCATGGAGCCGGAAGTCGACAGCCGGCTGGTCAGTCTGGCCAACGGTAAATGGCAGGCCAGCAATGGACCTTTTGAACATTTCGATGGCCTGGGCGAGACCGGCTGGTCGCTGCTGGCCCAGGCGGTAAACCACTGGCATATGCCGGCCGCCGAGCTGGTGCGACCGTTCCGCGTACTGCCGGACTGGCGTCTGGACGACCTGATGATCTCCTTCTCCGTCCCCGGCGGCGGCGTCGGGCCGCATATCGATCAGTATGACGTCTTTATTATTCAGGGCATGGGCAGCCGCCGCTGGCGCGTGGGGGATAAGCTGCCGATGCGTCAGTTCTGCCCGCATCCCGCGCTGCTGCACGTCGACCCGTTCCCGCCGATTATTGATGAGGATCTGCAGCCGGGCGATATCCTCTATATTCCACCGGGATTCCCGCACGATGGTATCACCCACGAAACCGCGCTGAACTACTCCGTGGGTTTCCGCGGGCCCAACGGGCGCGACCTGATCAGCAGCTTCGCCGACTATGTGCTGGAGAACGATCTCGGCGGCGAACACTACAGCGATCCGGACCTCACCTGCCGCGAGCATCCGGGCCGGGTTGAAGAGTATGAACTCGAACGTCTGCGCGGCATGATGATCGACATGATTCGCCAGCCGGAAGACTTCAAGCAGTGGTTCGGCAGTTTCGTCACCACCCCGCGTCACGAGCTGGATATTGCGCCGGCGGAACCACCGTATGAAGAAGAGGAAGTCGTCGATGCGCTGCTGGGCGGCGAAAAACTTTCTCGCCTGAGCGGCCTGCGCGTTCTGCATATCGGCGACAGCTTCTTCGTGCATAGCGAACAGCTGGACACCACCGATGCCGAAGCGCTGGATGCATTGTGCCGCTATACCTCATTAGGCCAGGAGGAGCTCGGCAGCGGCCTGCAAAACCCGGCGTTTGTGAGCGAACTGACGCGCCTGATTAATCAAGGCTACTGGTACTTCGAAGAGTAAGCCACGGTACGACTACGGGCAGCCGCCTGGCGCTGCCCGCTGGCTATCAGCCGTTATTGCGCCTGTTTCGGCAGCACCACAATAAACCGCGTCGAGCGCAGATCGGACTGCGCCGCCACGCTGCCGTGGTGGGCGCTGACGATGGATTTCACAATCGCCAGGCCGATGCCGCTGCCCTCCCCTTTGCGCTGGCGCGAGGGGTCGACGCGATAGAAACGGTCAAACAGCCGCGGCAGATGTTCGGCGGCAATCGGCGTACCGGGGTTCTCCACCACCAGGCGGATCGTCTCCGCGCTTTCGCTCAGCGCGATCGTCACCGCCTGGCCAGCCGGGGTGTAGCGGATCGCGTTCGACAGCAAGTTGCTGATCGCCCGCCGCAGCATCAGCGGATCGCCCGTCACCCGGCAGGGGCTGCCGTCAAAGCGCAGCGCTACCGCTTTCTCTTCCGCCCACGCCTCGAAAAACTCAAACACCTTATGCACCTCCTCAGCCAGATCCAGTTCCCGCTGTTCGGGGATCAGCTGGTTGTTATCGGCCTGGGCGAGGAACAGCATATCGCTGACCATCCGCGACATGCGCGAGAACTCTTCGAGATTGGAGTAGAGCACCTCTTCCAGCTCCTGCTGGCTGCGGCTCTGGCTTAAGGCGATTTCGGTTTGCGTCACCAGGTTGGTGATCGGCGTGCGGATCTCATGGGCGATATCGGCGGAGAAGTTCGACTGGCGGGTAAAGACATCCTCCATTCGCTCCAGCATATGGTTAAAGGACAGCGCCAGCCGCTCCAGTTCGATAGGCACCGCCTGCGGGTCGAGGCGCACGTCGAGATCCCGCGAGGTAATATTCTGGATCTGCCGGCTGATCTGGCGGATAGGCTTATGCCCCTGATAGACCACAAACAGCACGATGGCGATGATCAGCAGGCTGATTATCGACGCGGCGGAAATCAGCTTCGCTTTCAGCTCATTAATATAGTGCAGGTGAAAATCGATGGATAAGGCCATCAGCAGATGGTACGCCGGCTTGCCATCCGCCTGCTTGCCCAGCGGCAGCATGATCAGCCGCCAGGCACGGGTCTCCATTTGATGATTATCGTGCGCCATTGCCCGCGGCTGCGGGTCGGTCCATGAAATCACATTCCCGTCGCGGAGCTGCATCGCCAGGCCTGGCGTACTCAGCATATGGCTGAGATCCGGTCCGTTGGGCGACTGGAACAGAATATTGCCCTGTCCATCGTCCAGGCAGATAAAGACGTTGGCGTAGCCCGCAATGATATTCTTCACGATCTCCAGCCGCCGCGCCTGCGGGTAGTCAGCGTGGTCGAGGACCGTCTCCAGGGTGGTGCTGAGCTGCCTGAGATCGTGAACGTCGCGCTCTTCAAAATGCGCCTTCACCGAATGGATCATGATCCAGGTGAAGGCAAAGAAGGCGATGATGGTGGCGAGGCTAATAAAGAAACTCAGCCGGGTAGCCAGGGAAAAGGGGCGCTTAGCGACCATCCGGCACCTCAAGCATATAGCCGACGCCGCGCACAGTCTGGATCAGTTTCGGCTCGAAGTCGTTATCGATTTTGGCGCGCAGCCGCTTCACCGCCACATCTATCGCGTTGGTATCGCTGTCGAAATTCATATCCCACACCTGCGAGGCAATCAGCGAACGCGGCAGCACTTCGCCCTGATGGCGCAGGAAGAACTCCAGCAGAATGAACTCCTTGCTGGTCAGGGTGATGCGGGTGGCGCCGCGCGTCACCTTACGGCTGACCAGATCGACGCTGAGATCCGCCGCCTGAAACTGGCTTTCGACAATGACCGCCGCCCCGCGACGCAGCAGCGTCCGCACCCGCGCCAGCAGTTCCGCAAAGGCGAACGGCTTCACCAGATAGTCGTCGGCGCCCAGCTCCAGCCCCTTCACCCGATGCTCAATGGTGCCCAACGCGGTAAGCAGCAGGATCGGCATGCCTTTCCCGGCGGCGCGCAGCATGCGCACGATATCCCAGCCGTTCACGTCCGGCAGCATGATGTCGAGGATCAGCAGATCATAGTCGCCGGTCATCGCCAGGTGATAGCCGTTAAGGCCGTTATCGGCCAGGTCGACGACGAAGCCAGCCTCGGTAAGCCCTTTGGTCAGGTACTCCCCGGTTTTCTTCTCATCTTCGACAATCAATATCTTCACCGCCGGCTCCTTCACGCGCGTTCTGTGCGGGTATTCAATTTTAGAGGAGCGCCTCCGGATAGCAATGAAATATCAGGAAAATGACAGCTTTGTCATTTTCCTGTCACGTCCTGAACAGAGGCCGCTACGTAAAGTAGCCGCCATGGATAAATCGTCGAAAACGTCTGCCGCCATGCGCCCAATAACGCTTCTTACCCTCAGCGTGATACTCGCCTTAACCGGCTGTGTCTCGCTCGCTCCCGACTACCAGCGCCCCGCCGCGCCGGTACCGCAGCAGTTCTCTCTCAGCCAGAACAAGCTGGTTCCCGCAACCGCGAGCTATCAGGAGACCGGCTGGCGAACCTTTTTCGTCGACCCGCAGGTGAAAAGCCTGATAGGCACCGCGCTGACCAACAACCGCGATCTGCGGATGGCGACGCTGAAAGTGCAGGAAGCCCGCGCCCAGTATCGGGTGACCGATGCCGACCGCTACCCGCAATTGAACGGTGACGGTAGCACCACCTACGGCGGCAAGCTTAAAGGCGACACCACCACCAACAGCGATTACGCCGCCGGGCTGAATCTCAACTATGACCTCGACTTCTTTGGCCGGCTGAAAAACCTCAGCGAGGCCGACCGGGAGAACTTCTTCGCCAGCGAAGAGGCACGGCGCGCAGTGCATATCCTGCTGATTGCTAACGTTTCACAAAGCTACTTCAACCAGCGGCTGGCGGCAGCGCAGCTGCAGGTGGCCAACGACACCCTGCAAAACTATCAGCAGTCTTACGCGTTCGTTGAAAAACAGCTGCTGACCGGCAGCACCACCGTCCTGGCGCTGGAGCAGGCGCGGGGGATGATCGAGAGCACCCGCGCCGAGATCGCCAGGCGGCAGGGCCAGCTGGCGCAGGCTAATAACGCTCTGCAGCTGTTGCTCGGTAGTTATCAACATCTGCCGGACGATAGCGCCAGCAGCGCCGTCGACCTGCAAGGCGTAACCCTGCCGCCGTCGCTCTCTTCAGCGATCCTGCTGCAGCGGCCGGATATTTTAGCGGCCGAACACAGCCTGCGGGCGGCCAACGCCAACATCGGCGCCGCGCGGGCGGCCTTCTTCCCGTCGATCACCCTGACCAGCTCGCTCTCCGGCAGCAGCAGCGAGCTCGCCAGCCTGTTTAACGCCGGCAGCGCGATGTGGAACTTCATCCCCAAAATCGACATTCCGATTTTCAACGCCGGGCGCAATCAGGCCAACCTCGATCTGGCGGAGATCCGCCAGCAGCAGCAGGTGGTCAACTACGAGCAAAAAATTCAGTCCGCTTTTAAGGAAGTGGCCGACGCGCTGGCCCTGCGCCAAAGCCTGGCCGATCAGATCGCCGCCCAGGAGCGCTATCTCGCTTCACTCAATATCACCCTGCAGCGCGCCACCGCGCTCTATCGCCACGGCGCGGTCAGCTACATCGAAGTGCTGAGCGCCCAGCGCGACATTTTCACCACCCGACAAACCCTGCTGGAACTCAACTATTCCCGTCAGGCAAATGAAATCACCCTGTTCACCGCCCTCGGCGGCGGCTGGATGGAATAACCCGAGGAGTCTTGATTATGAATTCACTGTCTAAAGTCGCCCTGTTCACTCTGATTTCTGGCGCGGTGTTCGCCGCCCAGGCCGCCGACCCGCACGCCGGCATGGCGATGCACGAACAGCCCGCCGCCGCGCAGACGCAAAGCATCAGCGGCAAAGGGGTCATTAAAGCCATTGATATGGATAGCAAAAAAATCACCATTGCCCACGAAGCCATCCCGGCGGTGAACTGGCCGCCGATGACCATGCGCTTCACCATCACCCCGCAGACCCAGCTCAACAATGTGAAGGACGGCGACAGCGTGGACTTCACCTTCGTTCAGCAGGGCAATCTGTCGCTGTTACAGGATATCCGCGCCCACTAATGGCCCGGCGACGGTAGGCTCCTCAACAACTGAATGGACGACACATGGCATCCCTGACACTGAAAAACACGGCGCTGATCCTCGGCAGCATGGCGATCGGCGGCGCGCTCACCGCAGCGCTGTATACCCGGATGGCGCCGCCCCTCGACGCTACCGCCGCCGCCCCGGCGGCCGAGCAGCAGCGAAAAGTGCTGTTCTGGTACGACCCGATGTACCCGAACACCCGCTTTGATAAACCGGGTAAATCGCCGTTTATGGATATGGACCTGGTGCCGAAATACGCCGATGAGGAGAGTGCCGCCGCCGGTGCGCCGGGGGTGCGTATCGACCCGACGCAGACCCAGAATCTCGGGGTGAAAACCGCCGCCGTCACCCGCGGGCCGCTGCGCTACGCCCAGACCTTCCCGGCCAACATCAGCTACAACGAGTACCAGTACGTGATTATGCAGGCGCGGGCGGCGGGCTTTATCAATAAAGTCTATCCCCTGACCGTCGGCGACAAAGTGCAACAAGGTACGCCGCTGCTGGAACTGACCATCCCGGACTGGGTGGAAGCGCAGAGCGAATACCTGCTATTGCAGGAGACCGGCGGCACCGCCACCCAGGTCGAGGGGATCCTCGAGCGGCTGCGTCTCGCCGGAATGCCGGACGACGATATCCGCCGCCTGAAAGCCACGCGCAAGATCCAGACCCGCTTCACCCTCAAGGCGCCCATCGACGGGGTGATCACCGCCTTCGATCTGCGCGCCGGAATGAACATCGCCAAAGATAACGTGGTGGCGAAAATTCAGGGCATGGACCCGGTGTGGGTCAGCGTGGCGGTCCCCGAGTCCATCGCCTGGCTGATTAAAGACGCCTCGCAGTTCCGCATTCAGGTTCCCGCCTGGCCGGACAAAACCTTCCGCATCAGCAAATGGACGATTCTCCCCAGCGTCGATAGCGCCACCCGCACCCTGCAGCTACGCCTGCAGGTGAACAACCCGGATGAAGCGCTGAAGCCGGGGATGAACGCCTATCTGCAGCTGACCAGTGACAGCGAACCGATGCTGCTGATCCCCTCCAAAGCGCTGATCGACAGCGGCAGCGAGCAGCGGGTGATCACCATGGATAACGAGGGCCGCTTCGTGCCGAAGCAGGTCCAGGTTTTCCATGAATCCAATGGCGTCACGGCCATTCGCAGCGGGCTGAAGGAGGGCGAGAAGGTGGTCGCCAGCGGCCTGTTCCTGATCGACTCGGAAGCCAATATCGCCGGCGCGCTGGAGCGCATGCGCGCGCAGGCCCCTGATGCCGCTGCCGCCCACGCGCACTGAGGAACGGAACAATGATTGAATGGATTATCCGCCGCTCGGTGGCCAACCGCTTCCTGGTGATGATGGGCGCGCTGTTTCTCAGCCTCTGGGGGACCTGGACCATCGTCCACACCCCGGTGGACGCCCTGCCGGATCTCTCCGACGTACAGGTGATCGTCAAAACCAGCTATCCGGGTCAGGCGCCGCAGATTGTCGAAAACCAGGTCACCTGGCCGCTAACCACCACCATGCTGTCGGTGCCCGGCGCCAGAACGGTGCGCGGCTTCTCGCAGTTTGGCGACTCTTATGTGTATGTGATTTTTGAAGACGGCACCGACCCTTACTGGGCGCGCTCGCGGGTGCTGGAGTATCTCAACCAGGTGCAGGGCAAACTGCCCGCCGGGGTCAGCGCCGAAATGGGCCCGGACGCCACCGGCGTCGGCTGGGTCTTCGAGTACGCGCTGGTCGACCGCAGCGGCAAGCACGATCTCGCCGAACTACGCTCCCTGCAGGACTGGTTCTTAAAATATGAGCTGAAAACCATTCCTAACGTCTCGGAAGTGGCGTCGGTGGGCGGCGTGGTCAAGGAGTACCAGATAGTTGTCGACCCGATGAAGCTGACCCAGTACGGCATCAGCCTCGGCGAGGTGAAATCGGCGCTGGACGCCTCTAACCAGGAGGCGGGCGGCTCTTCGGTCGAACTGGCGGAAGCCGAATATATGGTGCGCGCCAGCGGCTATCTGCAGACCCTCGACGACTTCAAAAACATTGTACTGAAAACCGGCGATAACGGCGTGCCGGTGTATCTCGGCGACGTCGCGCGGGTGCAGGTCGGCCCGGAGATGCGCCGCGGCATTGCCGAACTGAACGGCGAAGGCGAAGTGGCCGGCGGCGTGGTGATCCTGCGCTCCGGCAAGAACGCCCGGGAAGCGATCTCGGCGGTCAAAGAAAAACTGGCGTCGCTGCAAAGCAGCCTGCCGGAAGGGGTTGAAGTGGTCACCACCTACGACCGCAGCCAGCTTATCGACCGCGCCATTGATAACCTCAGCCACAAGCTGCTGGAAGAGTTTATCGTCGTCGCCCTGGTCTGCGCCCTGTTCCTGTGGCACGTGCGCTCGGCGCTGGTGGCGATTATCTCCCTGCCGCTCGGCCTGTGCTTCGCCTTTATCATGATGCATTTCCAGGGACTCAACGCCAACATCATGTCGCTGGGCGGGATCGCCATTGCGGTGGGGGCGATGGTCGATGCCGCCATCGTGATGATTGAGAACGCCCACAAGCGGCTGGAGGAGTGGACGCATCAGCATCCGGGAGAGAAGCTCGGTAACGACAGGCGCTGGAAAATCATTACCGATGCCTCGGTGGAGGTTGGCCCGGCGCTGTTTATCAGCCTGCTGATCATCACCCTGTCGTTTATCCCCATTTTCACCCTCGAAGGCCAGGAGGGCAAACTGTTCGGTCCGCTGGCCTTCACCAAAACCTGGTCGATGGCCGGAGCGGCGCTGCTGGCGATCATGGTGATCCCGATCCTGATGGGCTTCTGGATCCGCGGCAGGATCCCGGCGGAGAGCAGCAACCCGCTGAACCGCTTTTTGATCCGCATTTACCATCCGCTGCTGCTGAAGGTCCTGCACTGGCCGAAGACCACCCTGCTGATCGCGCTCCTGTCGATCCTGACGGTTGTCTGGCCGCTTAACCGGGTCGGCGGCGAGTTTCTGCCGCAGATCAACGAGGGCGATCTGCTGTATATGCCGTCAACGCTGCCCGGGATCTCCGCCTCGCAGGCGGCGGATATGCTGCAGAAGACCGACAAGCTGATCATGACGGTGCCGGAGGTGGCGCGGGTGTTTGGCAAAACGGGTAAGGCAGACACCGCTACCGACTCAGCGCCGCTGGAGATGGTGGAGACCACCATTCAGCTCAAACCGCAGGATCAATGGCGGCCGGGGATGACCATGGAGAAGATCGTCGACGAACTGGACAAGACCGTGCGCCTGCCGGGGCTGGCGAACCTGTGGGTGCCGCCGATCCGCAACCGCATCGACATGCTCTCCACCGGCATCAAGAGCCCGATCGGCATTAAAGTTTCCGGCACTAACCTGGCCGATATCGACGCCATCGCCGGGCAAATTGAGGGGGTGGCGCGCAGCGTGCCGGGCGTGACCTCGGCGTTAGCCGAGCGGCTGGTGGGCGGGCGCTACCTCGACATTGATATTCAGCGTGAGAAGGCGGCCCGCTACGGGATGACCGTCGGCGACGTGCAGCTGTTCGTCTCGTCCGCTATCGGCGGGGCGATGGTCGGCGAAACGGTGGAGGGCGTCGAGCGCTATCCGATCAACATCCGCTATCCGCAGAGCTACCGCGACAGCCCGCAGACCCTGCGCCAGCTGCCGATCCTCACCCCGCTGAAGCAGCAGATCGTCCTCGGCGACGTCGCCGAGGTGAAGGTGGTCAGCGGGCCATCGATGCTGAAGACCGAGAACGCCCGCCCCACCAGCTGGATCTACATCGACGCCCGCGACCGCGACATGGTGTCAGTGGTGCACGATCTGCAGCAGGCCATCGGCAAGGAGGTGAAGCTGAAGCCGGGCATCAGCGTGTCGTATTCCGGGCAGTTTGAGCTGCTGGAGCGCGCCAATCAGAAGCTGAAGCTGATGGTGCCGATGACGCTGATGATTATCTTTGTGCTGCTGTACCTGGCGTTCCGCCGCGTCGGCGAGGCGCTGCTGATCATCGCCAGCGTGCCCTTCGCCCTTGTGGGCGGGATCTGGTTCCTCTACTGGATGGGCTTCCATCTGTCGGTGGCCACCGGCACCGGCTTTATCGCCCTGGCCGGCGTGGCCGCGGAGTTTGGCGTGGTGATGCTGATGTACCTGCGCCACGCCATCGAGGCGGAGCCGGCGCTGGAGAACCCGCAGACCTTCAGCGCCGGGAAGCTCGACGAGGCGCTGTATCAGGGGGCAGTACTGCGCGTGCGGCCGAAGGCGATGACCGTGGCGGTGATTATCGCCGGCCTGCTGCCGATTTTGTGGGGCACCGGCGCCGGGTCGGAGGTGATGAGCCGCATCGCCGCGCCGATGATTGGCGGAATGATCACCGCCCCGCTGCTGTCGCTGTTTATTATTCCGGCGGCGTATAAGCTGATGTGGCTGTCCCGGCATCGGGGCAAGCGCGGCCGCTAGCCCACCGCGTTTACGCCGGTCCGGGAAATTGGCTATAGTGGCGCCATTCTTCTGGCCGGCGTGAACGTCCCTATGAATCTGAACCTGGTATGTTATTCCCTGCTGCTGCTCACCGCTGTGGGCAGCGCCCTGCTCCCCTACCCGCTGGCGATGTGGTTTTTACTGAGCAGCCTTCTGACATGGCTTATCTATGGCGCCGACAAGCTGGCGGCGCGCAAAGCCTGGCGACGGGTGCCGGAAACCACGCTGCTGGTGCTCGGCCTGGCGGGAGGCTGGCCGGGGGCGATCCTCGGCCAGCAATGTTTTCGCCATAAAACGCAAAAGCAGCCCTTCCGGACGTGGTTTTTCATCAGCGTGGCGCTGAACGTGGCGGCGCTGGCCGGGCTGTACCTCGTTTATACCCACCTGCTCAGCCGCTAAGGGGCGAGGCTAGCGCGGCGTCTGGCGGATCCACACCAGTCGATCGACGTCAAAGCCCAGTTCGCGCGCGGTATTCAGATAATCCTGCTTCACCGCCGCCGGAATGGTGGGGGTACGCGACAGGATCCACAGATAGTCGCGGTTGGGGCCGCTGACCAGCGCATACTGGTAGTCGTCGTCCAGACGGATCACGTTATAGCCGCCGTAGAACGGCCCGAAGAACGACACCTTCAGCGCCGCGGTGGTGGGGGCGCCGGTGAAATAGGCTTTCCCGTCGCTCTCATTCCAGCGTTTTTTGACCGGGTCATAACCGCGATTGACGACGCTGATCCCCCCGTCGCTGCGGGTGCCGTAGGTGGCGGTCACCTGCTCCAGGCCTCGCTCGAAGCGATTCTCCAGGCGGGCGACCTCATACCATTTCCCGAGGTAACGGCTGGCGTCAAACCCGCTAATCGGCTGAACGCCCTTCGGCGGGGTGGGCGATTTGCAGGCCACCAGGGTCAACGCGATAGCGACGCCAGTGACAACAGGCCATAGCTTCATGAGAACTCCTTTCATTTACGCGGTTGGGAAAAGTGTAGTGCAAAGCCGCTACACTTCACGCCAGCCGACGTGATTCGTAGTATATTGAGAATATTCTTTGTTAACAGGTGGCCTCCATGCCTTACTCCATCGGCGAATTTGCCCGACTTTGCGGGATAAATGCGACCACGCTTCGCGCCTGGCAGCGCCGCTATGGCCTGCTCAAGCCGCTGCGCACCGATGGTGGACACCGTCTGTACAGCGATGACGACGTCCAGCAGGCGCTTAAAATCCTCGACTGGGTGAAAAAAGGGGTGCCGGTCAGCCAGGTGAAGCCCCTGCTGTCGCGCCCCGGCGCGCGGCGCACCAACAACTGGCTGACGCTGCAGGAGACCATGCTGCAGCGGCTGAAAGAGGGAAAAATCGAGTCCCTGCGCCAGCTGATCTACGATGCCGGCCGCGAATATCCGCGCCAGGAGCTGGTGACCGAGGTGCTGCGTCCGCTGCGCAGCCAGGTCTCCGCCAACGTGCCGGCCATTATGACCCTGCGCGAAATCCTCGACGGCATCATCATCGCCTACACCTCGTTTTGCCTCGAAGGCGACAAGAAGGCGCCCGGGGACAACTTTCTGATCACCGGCTGGCACCTGACCGACGCCTGCGAAATCTGGCTTGAAGCGCTCAAACGCACCGGCCAGGGCCATCGCATCGACGTCCTGCCGGTGCCTCCCGCCGCCCTGGCGCCGGAGATTTTCCCCCAGCGCAACTGGTTGCTGGTCACCAGCGGCAAACTCTCCGCCGCTCGTCAGAGGCAGGTCGAACTCTGGCAGCAGCAGGTCGTCTCCCTCGAGGTGATCCCGCTCTAACCCCCGGTTTTCACTTACTCCACTCTCTGTTCCGCCTGCGCCCGGCGGCGCGGCGGGCGCACGTTTGCCCTTCGTGCAACCCGCGATTTTCATCCTTTAAAACACCAATCATAACAACCTGATTTTAAACATAAATAAAATATATTTTTTCACAAACTTGGACAAATAATTTTATTTGTGTAAGTTTTAAGTATGCCATTACGCCACCGTGTTTAGCCAGGATGTGATCCATGAGCACCACGCCGTCCGTCATTCGTCGTTTCGTTGAGTACTACGCCGGGCTGGATGCGCAGCCGCCCACGGCGCTGGCCGCGCTGTACCATCCGGACGCGACGCTGAGCGATCCTTTTGGTCAGCACCAGGGACTGTTTGCCATCCAGCGCTACTTTACCCATCTTCTGGCCAACGTGGAGCAGTGCCGGTTCACCATCGACGCGCCGCTCTGCGACGGTCAGCGGTTCGCCGTAACCTGGACCATGCACTGGTCGCATCCGCGTATTGCCGGCGGAGAAACCCTGGCCCTGCCGGGCTGCTCGGTGGTGGACATCGCCGGGGAGCAGGTTCTCCACCAGCGCGACTACTACGACGCCGGGGAGATGATCTACGAGCACCTTCCCCTGCTGGGCTGGGCGGTACGCGGCGTGAAGCGGAGGGTACGCTCATGATGACGGTGCTTATCACCGGCGCCAGCTCCGGGATCGGCGCCGGCCTGGCGAAATCCTTCGCGGCGGATGGCCACCTGGTCATCGCCTGCGGGCGCGATGCTTCGCGCCTGACGGCGCTGCAGCAGTTCAGCCCCAACATCAGCGCGCGCCTGTTCGATATGACAGACAGGGACGCCTGTCGCCAGGCGCTGACGGGCTGTTTTGCCGACCTGATCATTCTCTGCGCCGGCACCTGCGAATACCTCGACCACGGGCAGGTGGATGCCGCCCTCGTGGAGCGGGTGATGGCCACCAACTTCCTCGGGCCGGTGAACTGCCTGGCGGCGCTGCAGACGCAGCTGGAGGCTGGCGATCGGGTGGTGCTGGTCAGCTCCATGGCGCACTGGCTGCCCTTCCCGCGCGCGGAAGCCTATGGCGCCTCCAAGGCGGCGCTGACCTGGTTTGCCAATAGCCTGCGTCTGGACTGGGAGCCGAAAGGGGTCGCCGTCACGGTGGTCTCTCCAGGCTTCGTCGACACCCCGCTGACGCGCAAAAACGACTTTGCCATGCCCGGCCGGGTGAGCGTCGATCGGGCGGTGGCGGCGATCCGCCACGGCCTGGCGAAGGGCAAAAACCACATCGCCTTCCCCACCGGCTTCAGCCTGGCCCTGCGGCTGCTGGCCAGCCTGCCGTCAGGTATACAGCGCCTGCTGTTGCGCAGGATGGTGCGCTCATGAACATCGCCATCATCGGCAGCGGCATCGCCGGGCTGACCTGCGCCTGGCGGCTGGCCGGACACCATCAGGTGACGCTGTTCGAAGCGGGCGCCGCGCCGGGCGGCCACACCGCCACCGTGGATGTCGCCACGCCGCAGGGCTCCTGGGCCATCGATACCGGATTTATTGTCTACAACGATCGCACCTATCCGCGCTTTATGGGCCTGCTTAGCGAGCTGGGGATCGACGGGCAAAAAACGCAGATGAGCTTCTCGGTCCACAACCCGGCCAGCGGCCTGGAGTACAACGGCCACAGCCTGACCTCGCTCTTCGCCCAGCGGCGCAATCTGCTGAAGCCGGCCTTCTGGGGGCTGCTGAGCGAGATCGTCCGCTTCAACCGGCTGGCGAAACTGGCGCTGACCGAGGCGCTGGATCCGGGGGCGACGCTGGAGAGCTTCCTCGCCCGCCACCGCTTCAGCTCCTTCTTCGCCCGCCACTATATCCTGCCGATGGGGGCGGCCATCTGGTCGTCGTCGCTGCAGGAGATGCGCCGCTTCCCGCTGCCGCTGTTTTTGCGCTTCTTTGAACACCACGGCCTGCTGGACATTCGCGATCGCCCGCAGTGGTACGTAGTGCCCGGCGGTTCCCGGGAATACGTTCGCGCCCTGCTCGCCAGGCTCGGCGACCGCCTGGACCTGCGGCTCAACGCGCCGGTGCAGCAGGTGGAGCGCCACCCGACAGGGGTTACCCTGCGGCTGGCGTCCGGGGAGGCGCATTTTGACCAGGTGATCTTCGCCTGCCACTCCGCGCAGGCGCTGGCGATGCTGGCGGCGCCCACCGACGCCGAGCGTGAGGTGCTGGGGGATATCGGCTGGCAGCGCAACGAGGTGGTGCTGCACAGCGATCCGCGCTGGCTGCCGGCGCGTCAGCGCGCCTGGGCCAGCTGGAACTATCGCCTGAGCGACGGGGATCGGGCACGGGCCTGCGTCACCTACAACATGAATATTCTCCAGGGGCTGCCCGCGGGCGCGCCGCTGTTCTGCGTCACCCTGAACCCGGACGCGCCGGTGGACGAGCGCTACGTCTGGCAGCGCTTCGTCTATGAGCATCCGCTGTTTAACCCGCAAAGCTGGTCGGCCCAGCTGCGGCGCGACGAGATTAACGGCCAGCGGCGGAGCTGGTACTGCGGGGCCTACTGGTACAACGGCTTTCATGAGGACGGGGTGCGCAGCGCGCTCGACGTGGTGCAGGGCATCGCCGCGGCGGAGGGCAACTGAAATGAACAGCTGCCTCTATCAGGGCGTCCTGCGCCACCGTCGTCTGCAGCCGAAGGCGCACCACTTCGTCTACCGCCTGTTTATGGCCTGGCTTGACCTCGACGAACTGGACAGGCTGCCTGAGGCGGGCATCCGCCGCAACCGCCTGGCCGCCGCCGCCTGGTACGACGCCGATTATCCGCTGGGCGCGCCGCTGAAGGCTCAGGCGCTGAACCGGCTGGAGAGCCTGACCGGCTGCCGCCCGGCGGGACGCGTGATGCTCCTGACCCAGCTGCGCTACTTCGGCTTCCATTTTAATCCGGTCAACTTTTACTACTGCTATGACGAGGCCGACACCCTGCGCTGGGTGCTGGCCGAAGTGCGCAACACGCCGTGGAATGAGCGTCATTACTACGCGGTGGACGGCCAGCAGGCGCGCCCGCTGGAGAAAGCCTTTCACGTTTCGCCGTTTAACCCGATGGACATGGTCTATCACTGGCGCTTCAACGCGCCCGGCAAAACGCTGCACATGCATATTGAAAACCATCAGGCCAGCAAGGTGTTCGACGCCACGCTGGCCCTGAGCCGCGTGCCGTTAACCCGCGCCAACCTGCGCGGGCTGCTGCTGCGTCTGCCGATGATGACCCTGAAAACCGTCCTCGCCATCTACTGGCAGGCGCTGCGGCTGTGGCTGAAGCGCGTGCCGCTGTACAACCATCCTGTCAGCAGGAGTGAACGCTCATGACCGATCCCGTCTTTGCGCTTGAACCCGATGTGCCGCGCAACGTGCGGCTCGCGCGCTGGCTGCTCTTTCGTCTGTTGAGCGGCCTCCGCGAAGGCTCGCTCACCGTGCGCGAAGGGGCGCAGACTTTTCATTTTGGCGACCCCGCCGCCGCGCTGCGCGCCGAGGCGCGGGTCTGCACGCCGGAGGTGTACTGGCGTCTGCTGACCGGCGGCAGCCTGGCGGCGGCCGAGGCCTGGATGGACGGCGACTGGGAAAGCCACCAGCTGACGGCGCTGCTGCAGATCCTTGCGCGCAACGGCGAGGTGCTGGGGCGTCTGGAGCGCGGCTTTCGTCTGCTGGGCAAGCCCGTCGCCCGCCTGCGCCACTGGACCCGCCGCAACACCCGCGCTCAGGCGCGGGAGAACATCGCCGCCCACTACGACCTCGGCAATGAATTTTATGCCCACTTTCTGGATGACGACCTGCTCTACTCCAGCGCGCTGTTTGCCGACGACCAGCAGGATCTGACCCAGGCCCAGCGGGCCAAGATGGCGCGCCTGTGCGACCAGCTGGCGCTCACTCCCGGCGATCATCTGCTGGAGATTGGCACCGGCTGGGGGGCGCTGGCCGAGTACGCCGCCCGCCATTACGGCTGCCGGGTCACCACCACCACCCTCTCCCGGGAGCAGCACCGCTGGGCTACCGAGCGCATGGCCCGCGCCGGGCTGCAGGATCGCGTCGAGGTGCTGCTCTGCGACTACCGCGATCTGCGCGGCGAGTACGACAAACTGGTGTCGGTGGAGATGATTGAAGCGGTTGGCCAGCGCTACCTGCCGGCCTTTTTCCGCACCTGTCAGGCGCGCCTGCGCCCGGGCGGCAAAATGGCCCTGCAGGCGATCACCATCCAGGATCAGCGCTATCGCGACTACAGCAAAAGCGTCGATTTTATCCAGCGCTACATCTTCCCGGGCGGCTTTTTGCCCAGCATCACGGCAATGAGCGAGCTGATGACCCGCCATACCGATTTTGTGGTGCGCAACCTGTTCGACATGGGCCCGGACTATGCCCGCACGCTGGCGCACTGGCGGCAGCGTTTTACCCATGCCTGGCAGGATATTGAAAAGCTCGGCTTTGATGAGCGCTTCCGCCGGATGTGGCTCTACTACTTCGGCTACTGCGAAGCCGGATTTAACGCCCGCACCATCAGCGTGGTGCAGCTCACCGCGGAGCGGGTATGACACGCCCGGCGCAGCACCTGCTGATGGCCCTCGCGTTCGATGTTTACTGGACGCTGGTGGTGATGTTGCGCGAGCGCGGCCTGCTGATCTGGCTGACGCTGGCGCTGTTCGCCTGGCTGCGGTTGCCGGCGGCCAGTCGTCCGCCCGCTCTGCTGTTGGCCGCGGCGGGCTGCGGGCTGGACGCCTGCTGGGCGCTGGCGGGGCTGATTGATTTTCCCGGCGACAGCCTGCTGCCCCTGTGGATGGTGGCCCTGTGGCTGATGTTCGCCGTCGTCTGGACCCGGCTGACCCGCACCACGACGCTTCCCGGCTGGGTGCTGGCCGCGGCGGCCACCGTCGGCGGCCCGGTGGCCTACCTGATCGGCGCTCGCCTCGGAGCCATGACCCTGCTGGTACCGACGGCGCTTGCCGTGGCCGCCGTGGCCTGCGGCTGGCTGGTGCTCATGCTGTTGTTCCATCTGGGGATGGGGAGGCAAAAATGAGATTCGCCCTGTTACTGCTGTGGCTGAGCGCCCTCGCCCCGGCGGCCCACGCCGCCGACTGGCTGACGTGGCGCCGCGTCGGCGAGGCGACCCTCACCTGGGGGCCGTTCACCGTCTATCACTCACAGCTGCGCACGCCCAATGGCCGGTATGACGGCCCGCAGCAGGATCGGGCGCTGATCATCACCTACCGGCGCGACATCGATCGCGAGGCGCTGGTGGAGGCCACCCGCGACCAGTGGCAGGCGCAGGGCATTCTGCAGCAGGAGCCGCGCAGCGAAGCCTGGCTGCGCATGCTGCAGGGGATCTGGCCGGACGTTGCGCCGGGCAGCCAGCTGGCGTTCGTGGTCAGCGGCGGCGAGGGGCAGTTCTGGTACCGCGCCAGCGCCGCGCAGACCGCCTTTACCCCGCTCGGCCCGCGCCAGTCGGCGGCGTTCAGCACCCGCTTTCTCGCCATCTGGCTCGATCCGCGCACCACTTATCCCGAACTGCGTCAGCAGTTGATCGGAGGTACACCATGAAACGCATTCTGACCCGTGGCCTGGCGCTGCTGATGCTGATGCTGATGCTCGCCGGCTGCAGCACCGAGGTCACCGAGTACCGGCAGCAGCAGCCCGCCCTCGACATCTTCCACTATTTTCAGGGCCGAACCGAGGCGTGGGGGATGGTGCAGGATCGCAGCGGCAAACAGCTGCGCCGCTTCCATGTAGCGATCGATGGCGACGTCGTCGGCGACACCCTGACGCTCCATGAGCGCTTTGTCTATGACGATGGCGAGAAACAGCAGCGGGTGTGGCGCATTCGCCGCACCGGCGATAACCGTTATCAGGGCACCGCCGGGGATATCGAAGGCGTGGCCAGCGGCCAGGCGGCAGGCAATGCCTTTCACTGGCGCTACAGCATGAACGTCGAGGCCAGCGGCAGCCGGTGGCTGCTGCACTTTGACGACTGGATGTTCCTGCAGGACGGCAGCCATTTGTTTAACAAAACCGAGATGAAGAAATTCGGCATTACGGTGGCCACCGTGACCCTTTTCTTTACCCGAACCACAGCAGAAGAGAGGACAGCGCCATGAACACGCAACCTGTCATTGGGATCAGCGGATGTTTAACCGGCTCAGCCGTGCGATTCGACGGCGGGCATAAGCGTATGGGCTTTGTGATGGATGAGCTCGCGCAGTGGGTGGCGTTTAAGCCCGTCTGCCCGGAGATGGCGATCGGCCTGCCCGTTCCCCGCCCGGCGCTCCGGCTGGTGCAGACCCCGGTCGGGGAGATCCGCATGCGCTTCAGCCACGCCCCGCACGAGGATGTGACGGAGAAGATGGCCGATTTCGCCAACGCCCATCTGGCAACCCTGGGCGAGCTGTCGGGCTTTATCGTCTGCGCCAAATCGCCGAGCTGCGGGATGGAGCGCGTGCGGCTGTATGATGAAAAAGGCAATCGCGGGCGTAAGGAAGGCGTGGGGCTGTTTACCGGCGCCCTGATGGCGCGCTACCCGTGGCTGCCGGTGGAAGAGGATGGCCGGCTGCACGATCCGTTGCTGCGGGAGAATTTTGTCGAGCGCGTCTTCGCCCTGCATGAACTCAACGCCCTGCGCGCCCGCGGCCTGACCCGCCACGGCCTACTGGCCTTTCATAGCCGCTACAAGCTGCAGCTGCTGGCTCACCACCAGGCGGGCTACCGCGAGATCGGCCCCTTCGTCGCCTCGCTGCATGAATGGGAGGATCTGGAGGCTTTCTTCGAGGTCTACCGCGAGAAGCTGATGGCGATCCTCAAGCGGCCCGCCTCGCGGAAAAACCACACCAACGTGCTGATGCATATTCAGGGTTATTTCCGCGACCAGCTGAACAGCCGCCAGCGCGGCGAGCTGCGGGAGGTGATCCTCAACTATCGCGCCGGGCTGCTGCCGATCCTCGCGCCGCTGACGCTGCTTAAGCACTATCTGGCCGAGTATCCGGATCGCTACCTGCAGGCGCAGAACTATTTTGACCCCTACCCGCAGGATCTTGCCCTGCGCCTGACGGTGAACTGAGGGAACCTGGGCCAGCTGCCCGGCGGCGCTGCGCTTGCGCGGGCCTACGGGGGTATCCCGCACGCCTCCTCAGAAACGTAGGCCGGATAAGGCATTGATGCGGCCATCCGGCACAACCACAGGTATGGAGCTTGAAGTGTCCTGCCCGGCGGCGCTGCGCTTGCCGGGCCTACGGGGTGGGGTCCCGCAGGCCTCCTCAGGAACGTAGGCCGGATAAGGCATTTATGCCGCCATCCGGCACTACCGCGGGTGCGGCGGCAGACCGCCCGGCGGCGCTGCGCTTGCCGGGCCTGGGGGAGGGATCCCGCAGGCCTCCTC
>NZ_JBMEZS010000023.1:0-19228 GCF_048822555.1 Klebsiella sp. C283 | reverse complement strand
GCTGAACTTGAGGCCGAACGGAATGGCCATATCCGGCGAGGCGGCGGTGGTCTGCGGGTTGGTAATGACGTCGACCTTTTTGTCGGCCGCGGCGTCGATTTTCGCCTGGCGGTCGGCCAGCGCTTTATCAACGGCTTTGGCGACGATGGCGTCGATCTGTTCCTGAGTAAATTCTTGCGCCATTACAGAGGTAAGCGGAAAAAAAGCGGCGATAACCGCCATGGTTAATGGAAGTTTTTTTATCATTGTCATGAGTTTCTCAATATAGGTTAATTTTATTCAGACAATAACCAGCCTATTCTGAGCTGACAGAATATGTCGCTATCATCAGAACAAGTTATTTTTTATTTTGTACGGTCACAGAGGTATTACACAATTATCGCTAGTCGCCCTCCCTCACTGATATTAAACAGGTGGCACAATGGCAGAACCATCCGCGCGGCGGATTGTTCCTCTATAGACAGTCAAACAGATAGCCTTTCGGCACAGACAGCATAAATACAACACGAACAAATAAACGCTATTTCCCGGCAGCGGGCAGACGGCGGAATACATGCCCCCGCAGGGGCATGTCAGCCAAATTTAACCAAAGATATAGGTATTGACGAGATTTTCGAGTAATTCCTGACGCCCGCTGTGATGCTGCGGATTCAGATTATGCTGCTCAGCGTACCGGGCAATATTATCCAGCGACATACGGCCGGCCATAATTTGCTGCCCCAGTTCGCCCTGCCAGCCGGCATAGCGTTTTGCCAGACCCCGATCGAGCTTGCCATCCTCAATCATCCGCGCGGCCAGCTTGAGGGACAGCGCCATCACGTCCATGGCGCCAATATGGCCATAGAACATGTCGTATTTGTCGGTGCTCTGCCGGCGAACTTTGGCGTCAAAGTTCAGGCCGCCGGTGGTGAATCCCCCGGCTTTGAGGATCTCGTACATCACCAGGGTATTTTCTTCCACGCTGTTCGGGAACTGATCGGTATCCCAGCCGAGCTGCGCATCGCCGCGGTTGGCATCAACGGAGCCGAAGATCCCCAGCGCGATGGCGCTGGCGATTTCATGGTGGAAAGAGTGCCCCGCCAGGGTGGCGTGGTTGGCTTCAATGTTCACCTTGATCTCATTTTCCAGACCAAACTGCTTCAGGAAGCCATACACTGTCGCGACATCGTAATCGTACTGATGCTTGGTGGGCTCCTGCGGTTTCGGCTCGATAAGCAGCGTGCCGCCAAAGCCAATCTTATGCTTGTGCTCCACCACCATCTGCAGGAAGCGGCCAATCTGCTCGCGCTCCTGACGCAGGTCGGTATTCAGCAGGGACTCGTAACCTTCGCGGCCGCCCCACAGAACATAGTTTTCGCCGCCGAGCTGGTGGGTGGCGTTCATGGCGGTCACCACCTGCGTGGCCGCCCAGGCAAACACCTCCGGATCGGGGTTGGTCGCCGCCCCGGCGCCGTAGCGCGGGTGGGTAAAGCAGTTGGCGGTGCCCCACAGCAGTTTCACGCCGGTTTGCTGCTGTTTCTCCGCCAGCACCTCGGTCATCACGGCAAAATTATGCAAATACTCTTTCAGCGACGCGCCTTCTGGCGAGACGTCGACATCGTGGAAGCAGTAATACGGCACGTTGAGCTTGTAGAAAAATTCAAACGCCACGTCCGCTTTGCGTTTGGCCATTTCCAGCGCATCGCCCGCGGCCTGCCAGGGACGCTCAAACGAGCCGGCGCCAAACATATCTGCGCCATTCCAGCAGAAGTTATGCCAATAACAGGCGGCAAAACGCAGATGATCTGCCATGCGTTTTCCCAGCACGATTTCATCCGGATTATAGTGGCGAAACGCCAGAGGATTATCGGTTTTAGGTCCGGCAAAAAGAACGCGTTCGAGCTGGTCAAAATAAGTTTGCATGATGAACTCCGAAATTGAGGAAGCCGAAAATTAACAACTGTGATACATCGTGTATTCTCATCGTCGGTTGCTCAATTACGTTATTTCACTCAGCGATTGAGAAAATGCTCAAATGTGAGCCATCTCGCAAATAAAACTATTTTAAATATCTCGATTCGCGCGCGTATAGAGTACACTTCCTGGGGAATTCAGGTGGACATAGCGAATTAAAATGCCGGTTTTGTCACATTGCCTGTCTGCCAAAAAATTAGCGGCGGATGGCGGCTCAACGCAGGTGATACAGGCCTTTGCTTCGAGGATCACAGAAGTAAAAAAACATAATTACTTAATTTAAAAACGTAATAGATTCTTCCATGTCAACTGTGTCAGAAAGTGTTTCACCTACACAAAACAAACCGGAGTCTGCTTAGAATGAGTAAAAACATAATGCACAGTCGGCATGATGAATATCATAAATTAACCCGTGGAGAACGAATTGGTTATGGCATGGGCGACTTTGCGCAAAACCTGGTTTTCGGCACAATTGGGGGTTTTCTGGCTTTGCATATGCTGACGGTAAATACCATCAGCACGGCAACGGCAGGCTTTATTTTTCTTTTTGTCCGCATAATTAACGTGTTTTGGGATCCGATGGTCGGCACCTACGTGGATAAACGAACCTCGAAAGCAGGGAAATATCGTCCGTGGCTGTTACGAGCCGGCGTACCGCTGGTGATCCTCTCGGCATTACTGTTCGCGCCCATCCCCGGAGTGAAAGGTTCGGTGGCTTTTGCCTTTATTATTTATCTGGCGCTGGACCTGGTTTATTCCTTAGTCAATATTCCCTATGGCTCGCTGAATGCGTCGCTGACCCGCGACCCGGAATCGATCGATAAGCTCACCAGTACCCGCATGATGCTGGCCAACAGCGCCAACCTGCTGGTCTATACCCTGTTCCCGATGTTTGTGCAGATGGCGGCGCCGAAAGATCGCAGCCTGAAAGACACCGGCTTTTTTGGCCTTGAGCTGAATCTGGGGAATTATGCCGATCCGTCGGCAAATTACGCCTGGTTTGGCGTGTACGCCATCTATATGATCATCGGCGCGGTGGCTCTGTTTATCTGTTATAAATTCACCAAAGAACGCGTTGTCGCGACCGCCGAGCAGACCGCCAACGTCAAAACCACCGACCTTTTCCACGAGCTCCGACATAACCGCCCGCTGGTTATTCTGGGCATGTTCTTTATGCTGGCCTTTACCTTCATGTTCTTCATGAACACCGTTAACGGCTTCTTCAACCAGTACGTCGTCGGCCACTCCGAATGGATGGGCGCGGTGGGTCTCGTCGCGTCTATTCCCGGCATCGCCTTCCCGATTTTCTGGCCGAAACTGAAAAAAATCTTTGGTAAAAAAGGCTTCTTCCATCTGTTCCTCGCCATGTTCATCGTCGGCGAACTGCTGACCTACGTCTGGTCCCGCGAAGGGATGCACGACGCGCTGTGGCTGGCCTACATCGCCACCTTTATTAAACAGTGGGGCTTAACCTCCGCCACCGGCTTTATGTGGGCGCTGGTACCGGAAGTCATCGCGTACGGCGAATTAAAATCTGGCAAACGCAATGCCGCCATTATCAATGCCATTATGGGACTCTTCTTCAAGATCGGCTTCACCATCGGCGGCGCGATCCCGCTGTGGCTGCTGGCGGTGTATGGCTTTAATGAAAGCGGCGCCGTGCAGAGCGCCAGCGCCATCGACGGGATCATTATGACCGCGGTGTGGATCCCGATCGCGCTGGCCGCTATTTCGATGGTGATTATCCAGGTTTATCCGATCTCCGATAAACATGTTACCGACATCAACCGTCAGCTGGATGAGATCCGCGTGTAGTTAAAAAAATTATAAATCAGACCGATTCGTCACTTTCCATTTTAAAAGGTGTAATGAAATGTCACTTATTCAAAACCCGATATTACGCGGCTTTAATGCCGACCCCAGTATTATTCGTGTCGAGGATACGTACTATATTGCCAACTCGACGTTTGAGTGGTTCCCGGGCGTGCGTTTACATGAGTCGAAAGACCTGAAAAACTGGAACCTGCTGCCTTCGCCGCTCTCCACCACCACCCTGCTGGACATGAAGGGCAACCCCTCCTCCGGCGGCATTTGGGCGCCGGCGCTCTCCTGGGCCGACGGGCAATTCTGGTTGGTGTATACCGATGTGAAGGTCACCGAAGGCGCCTTCAAAGACATGACCAACTACCTGACCACCGCGAAGGATATTCGGGGGCCGTGGAGCGACCCGATCAAGCTGAACGGCGTCGGGTTTGACGCCTCGCTGTTCCATGACGACGATGGCCGGAAATATATCGTCCAGCAAACCTGGGATCACCGGGAGTACCATCACCCCTTCGATGGCATTACCTTAACGGAGCTGGATACCAACACGCTGAAGTTAATGCCGGAAACCGCGCGCACCATCTACCGCGGCACCGCCGTGGCGCTGGTCGAGGGGCCGCACCTCTATAAACTGAACGGCTACTACTACCTGTTTGCCGCCCAGGGCGGCACCGTGTTTACCCACCAGGAGGTGGTGGCGCGGTCGAAAACCCTCGAGGCCGACAGCTTCGAAACCGAACCGGGCGACGTGTTCTTAACCAACGTCGATACCCCGGACAGCTACATCCAGAAACAGGGCCATGGCGCGCTGGTCTCCACCCCGGAAGGCGAATGGTATTACGCCTCGCTCTGCGCCAGGCCGTGGAATCGCCCGGGGGAATCCATCTACGACCCGCGCGGCTGGTCAACCCTCGGCCGGGAAACCGCGATCCAGAAAGTGTACTGGGACGACGAGGGCTGGCCGCGTATTGAAGGCGGTCACGGCGGGAAAACCTTCGTCGAAGGGCCGAAAGACGCCATCTTCACCGAAAGCGCCAGCGATAATAGCCAGCAGGATGACTTTACGTCGCCAGCGCTCGATCCGAACTGGAATACCCTGCGGGTGCCGTTTACGGCCAAAATGGGCACCACCGGCAACGGCAAGTTAACCTTAATCGGCCAGGGTTCGTTAGCCAATACCCATGACCTGTCGCTGATTGCCCGCCGCTGGCAGGCCTTCTATTTTGATGCTGCAGTGAAGGTGAAATTCGAGCCCTTCAGCTACCAGCAGATGGCCGGGTTAACGAATTACTATAACGACCGCCACTGGAGCTTCGTCTTCCTGACCTGGAATGAAATTAACGGCAAGGTCATCGAAGTCGGCGAAAATAACCGCGGGAAATACACGTCGTACCTGAAAGATAACGCCATCAAGGTGCCGGACGGCGTCGAATACGTCTGGTTCCGGACCAAAGTCCGCAAGCAGACCTACAGCTATGAATACAGCTTCGATGGCGTGACGTTCACCGAGATCCCGGTCCAGCTGGATGCCGCGGTGCTGTCCGATGACTATGTGTTGCAGAGCTACGGCGGGTTCTTTACCGGGGCGTTCGTCGGCCTGGCGGCGGTAGACTACGCCGGGTACGGTACCCAGGCTGAGTTTTATCAGTTCGAGTATCAGGAGCTGGGCGATAGCTTAGCGGCCGATGGCAGCTACAGCTGGGAGGCTGGCGAGACGCGGGATAAGTAAAAGAGAATGGGCCCACGCTACCGGTAAGGTAGCGTGGGGTTTGTGGTGTGTTTGATGAACGTAAAGCGAGCGCTGTCGGATATCAGTCTGTGGGGCGCAGCCGGGCCTTCAGCTCTTCTGGAGTAAACGGAGGATCTCGCCGGTGCAGCATCGCATGGCAGTTGGGACATACCGGGATCAGATCGGTTTCAGGGTTCAGACGGTAGTCCTGCTTGATCCCGGCCAGCGGGATGAGATGGTGGATATGGATAAAACCCTGGCCGATATCGCCATAGCGGCTGGCCATATCCAGACCGCATACCTGACACTGGCAGCCATGCAGGCGAAGCGCCGCCTGACGAGCCTGACGGTCGCGCTCATAGCGATTGACCACTACCTGTATCGCCGCCCCTTCCACGTACTCCATGGTCGTCTGCCCCTCATCGGGGAAAAGCGCAACCTCGTCATCGCCAGCGCCCTGCGACGCGATCGTAAATCCTTGCTCCAGTAACAGACGCACGCATTTGGATTTAATCCCTCCGCTGAAATCCGCCGGGGTAAATTCCGTCCCCGTCGCAAGCGTGGCCGCTAACCCGACGATGGCTTTTGAAGGATACCGACGCCCCTCAAACTCGATCTCATACAGACGCGCGCTTTTAAACTGATGCGCAACGCCTGCATCGTAAGCGCGAATGGCGGCGATGATGCATTCCCTGGATAAATGGTCCGGTAGTTTTTTCATAAGACATAGCTATCTGATGGCGCGAAGCTTGAGTATAAATAGAAAGCTATGGGCTTTTCGAACAAATAACTGGCAGTGATAATTAAATCGCGATCCACGTAGAATCGCCGCATCTGGTAGGTTGATCGGCAAGGATTTTGCGAGCATCATCGCATTTATTTAGCTGCCAATGTAACGCTATGCCCTCCAGCACGACCCTGCAACACGCGATCGAGAACATCACCATCTGGCGCAAAGGCGAACAGCGTGCGCCGCATAAGCCACTACTGCTGCTGTACGTCCTCTCACAGTACCAGCGCGGCCATGCGCGGATGTTCGACTACGCCTCGGAGATACGCGATGAGCTGCATAGCCTGCTGGAACGCTTTGGCCCGCAACGCCGCCAGTACCGGCCGGACATGCCCTTCTGGCGCCTGAAAGGCGACGGCTTCTGGGAGTTGCACAACAGCGAACAGTGCTCAACCCAGGGCAGCCGACAGCCGCCCGGCAAAGAGCTGGAGCTCTGTCACGTCGCCGGCGGCTTCGATGAGCCGCATTTTGCGCTACTCAACAGAAATAAGAAGCTGATCAATACCCTCGCCCATCAGATCCTCGAAGCGCATTTCCCGGAGAGTATTCAGGAAGAACTGGCTGAAGAGATGGGGTTTGATCTGCAGCAGATCCGTAAAGAACGCGACCCGCATTTTCGCCAGCAGGTGCTGCGCGCCTATAACTATGAGTGCGCGATCTGCGGCTTCAATATGCGCCATGATAATACCTCCGTCGCCCTGGAAGCGGCCCATATCAAATGGAAGCAGCACGGCGGCCCCTGCGAAATCCCTAACGGCCTGGCGCTCTGCGCGATTCACCATAAGGCTTTTGATAAAGGATCCATTGGTCTGGATGAGGATATGCGCATCCAGGTTTCGCCGGCGGTGAACGGCGGAGGCATCGTTGGCAGGCTGTTCTGGGATTTTAATGGTAAGCCGATTACCTTGCCGCAGGGGAAAGCATGCTATCCCCAGGAAGGGTTTGTGGCGTGGCACCGGCGGGAGGTGTTCAGGGGGTGAGGGGGGATGGTGATAAGCGGGTTTCGATGCTACCTTCTCGCTCCTGAACATCAACGGACCCTTTAATGTCTGCGCCACCATCGTCTTTAAGATACATATACGGAGGAATTGGCATCTCATTTGCTCCTCATCGTTGAAATTAACTGCAATGTAATAATGTAGAGTACAGCTGAAAGGAATATCACTATTACCAGCAATATATAAAAGAAAGTGTCATACATCGTATCGGCGTTCACACTCCCGAACAAGAAGTGGCAAACATCCCTTGCGATATCATAATCGAGATAGTTTTCCGGCCTTGGAAGTGCAAGACCCAGAACCAAAAACAGCAATATAATATAAATAATTTTACTTATATTATGGGCAAGAGATGTTACAGCCACTGGCAACAATCTCCCCCTAACCGCGAACCAGCGGGGAACGCATGCAGGGAACATGACCCAGTGATGTTTTCGTAAGCGCATTCCGGATCATGGCAAAATCAGAATTATGGGCGATAGTAATACAACCCTCGACAACCGCCCCCGGATGCAAACGGAAGTTACCACGTTTCACGCCCTCTACCCACGTCTCATCGTCAATTCCGCGGTCGTCACGCCATAATGCAAACCAATCGCTATTCACCCGCCGTAGTTCGCATAATGATGTGATGAAACGATTGGTGTTAGCCCTGCTTTTATTTATTTTCAAAGAATTGGCTATAGCACGCGTCCTCACGCCGGAAGCGGATATCACTCTGATGAATTCGTCGATGTTTACTCGTGAAGGATAGCGACGGCACAACATGATGCTGTCGATGTGTTCACATAAACCGCCTGTTCACGAGTCATAAACCTGATTCAACCATGAACAAGTCCGCGCAAATGCATATAAATTAATAATTTTAACATTCAAATTTCCGAGTATCCAATCACTAATCGAATACTTATATGCGCTTTATTATTTTTTGAATTAATACATCTCACGCAATACAATTTGTAACAATTAGATTATGGTAACACTTATCAAGTTATTTATTCTCTTGTAAATTATCGTCGGTTATTTCTTGCAAAAGTGATGTAAATCTTCAGTCGTTTATTTAAACATAGGATAGCTATATGGCAGACATAGAAGGGATAGCTCGGAAGATATATGACATCATTATCTCTCCTGATACAGTTACAGGGCTTATCAATGGTGGATTATCTGTTCCTTTAGATTATGGTTATCTGATTTACGGTATCTTTGATACGGATACAAGATATGAACGTGAAACAGAAAGAATCCGTATGATGACCGCGATAAGACATGACATCATTAACTATGAAAATATCGTTAATGCAGTTAAATTAATCTTCCAATTGTTCAATAAATACCTATCCGAATCAGAACAAGATAGAATATACAGAAGTGTAGTTACCTCTATCGTGGGTAGAATCTCTACGAATATTATCGCATCGAACATCGCTAAAGCCGTTATAGAAAAAACATCATTTACTTACGTAGTATTTAAGGGAAAAGGGAATCCAATAGCCTTTTTAAGTACTATCCTCTTGTTTGGTGGAATGGCAGAGCGTTCCATCAGGACCTCTGATAGTCTCAGGAATGAAGCACCCGAGGTGTACACGTTATTAAGGCCCCGCGATTATGATCTGCTGTATTTCTTATTTGCCGATGCGGTACAACCTTTTGTTGATGCCATCCATGCAGGATACACCGAGGGCAGCCCCGTGTTCGACAAGATTATGAAAAGAGTGGAAGAACATTTAAATATGAATACTAAGGCTGGGTGATATGAAAAAAATTATTGCACCCCTCGTCGATATAGTTCTCTGCACCTATATTGTCACTGCATGCTTTACTTGCCTGACTGAGTTTAATAACTGGCGCAATAAAATAATCGCAGTGATGATTACAATCGGCAGCGCTTATATTATTGCCATTGTATTGAATAGATACCTGGGCACAAAGATAGGTATATTAAGCGGTATTTTTAATTTACTATCAGGCCCGCTACTAATTATAGGCTCTATTGTTTGCACAGCCTTACTTAACCCGTGGCCTGTTAAGATTATTGGTCTGTTTTTGTGGGTCATTATAATGTTTTGTTTACCTTCATTTATAAATAGAGATAAGGAATAATCATGTCAAATCCAGCATATCTTTGGCTAACCGATACAAACGGCTCCCCTATAACGGGTAGTTCTCTCGTTACAGGGCGTATTGGCGCTATTGAATTAAAAGCGGTAACGCACCACCTATCCATTCCTGTGGATGGAAACACCGGGAGATTAACAGGAACCAGAGTACATACGCCTATTACGGTACAGAAAGATTTTGATAAAACAACGCCCCTTTTATACAAAGCGTTGAGTGAGAACCAAACATTAAAGTCGGCAACCATAAAGATGTATCAGATCCTTGATGCAGGTGTTGAAAGCGAATACTTTAATATTATTTTAGAAAATGTAAAAGTAACCGGAATTACCCCCAACTTATTTCCTGATTCTGGTACAGGTACACACAGCGAGACGATTCAGTTAAGGTATGAGGCCATCACCTGGAAACATTGCGATGGGAATATCATTTACAAAGATTCCTGGAATCATCGGGCAACAGCATAAACTCCCCTTAGACTAAAGGCCATCCAAAAAAGTGGCCTTTTCTAAGTTTAACTGATGATTTAAACCATCATTGCCAAACACGTCATCCAAATGCAACCGCATGGTTTGGAGGCATAGCATCTTGAAGCTATACCTCCTTGAGTAGTGCTAAATTAATTCAACACATTCGATACCTGCATTGCTTTAAGCCCCCTATAACTTCCGCTGCTCCAGGCTGGAATAAATCGTTTTAATTTCCGCTTGTAAGCTTTCGCCACGGTATACCATCGACGTATCGTATCGTTTGTACTTCTCATCACGCGTAGCGCTAAACCAGTTGAACGATCCTATGCACAGCAGCCCTTCATCACCAATCACGATTTTACTGTGAACACGGTTTACCAACATAGTCTCAATGCCCAGCGCATTTAGTTTTTCCACTGCATCATTAAGGCGCTGCTGTTTTGCTTTGCGCTTTTCATAACTGACGTCTTGGGTATTAAAGCTTTTATCCGTTACAACAGTAATGTCGATACCACGAGCACGAGCCTGGATCATTGATGTAAGAAAACCGGTTTGTTCCAATTTTTCCCAGGTCAGCCAAGGGGAAACAATAGTAATACTTTTACCAATAGCGTCAAAAGTCTGGTTCAGGAACACATCATGCTGCTCAACACCGTGCAAGGCAGAGATCTGTGTTTGCGCTGTATTAAGGTCCTGGCGTTCTTTATACTCAAACTGCAGTGCATTATTATCGGATGCAAACAGGTATTTTGAAAGCAACCCTCTCGGCGAGGAAGCGGGCTGAATCTCAAACAGGTCCATATCGCCAAAGACCAAAAAGCTATCTTTAGCACGTGAAACGGCAACGTTCAGCATGCTGCTGTCTCTATCAATAAATCCGCCATCTTCATGTTTCGAATACACAGGAGAGAACAGCACAATTGCCCGTTCCGCCCCCTGCAATGAATGAACCGTGCCCACTGTCAGCGAATTTTCATCGCCACTACAATTGATATCCAGCTTACGTAATGACGATTTAATCGCACTGACCTGCGCCGAAAATGGGGTCACAATGCCGACTAATTCATGTAACGGTTTATTGTAGTGATGCTCAATCTCTTCTTTGTGCGCTGCAAGCCATGCAGCAATCGTCTTCGCTTCAAAGTCGTTATAACGACTTCCACCATTGGCCTGCATACCCTTACCATCTATATGCAGATAGCCCATTGCAGGAAATATTGTCTCTTTTCCTTCCCCTCGTTTGGGCTGCAACTTACCGTGATAACTAAGGGTGTTACAGTAGCCAATGATGTTATCGAAGCAGCGACGGTGTTCGTACAGATACATCCCCCGCGCCAGATCCGGATCGTACTGGTAGCGCGAGTTAAACTGTGCAACCTTCATAACGCTGCCGGATGTAGCGCTTTTTCCTGATTCACAAACCAAAGCATAAGCTTCAGTCAGTTCTTCCTGAGAACCTTCTGGAAGGATATGCTCCTCAACCATATTGCCAATATCAATACAAGGCAGGCTGTTCCAGATAGGCGCAATCTGTTCTGTGTCGCCAATTACCAGAGCTTTCTTCGCCAGTGCGAAAGAAGCTGCAGCAACCTCAGGAAGCACCTGCCCCGCTTCATCGACGATCAACAAATCGGCGAAGTTATATAAATAACCATCATCAAATTTCTTGCCACCAACATGTTCTCTGATAAGCATATGGTGAGGAAGCATAAAGCAGGTCATGACGACACAAGGGGTGAGCTTCATTCTACGCAGCCAGCGGGCTTTAATTGCCTTCGCCCCTTTGAGACCTTTTTCTTTTTGAAGGTCCTCGATAGCAGCCATATCCATCAGCCACCGACCTTCCCAGTAATGCGTCGCCAGCAAAAACGCCGGGAAACGGAGCTGTGTATCGGCAAGCTCATCGGCTTCGCTCAGATTCAGCTCCGTCTCGCCTGCATAACCCAGCGAATGGGTTATCTCGCACCAATGGATGACGGCTTCACTTTCACGTCGGGAAATGTCCTCAGCGTGATCAATTTGCTGTTGGTACCCGGCCTGTACTTTATGAGCTTGCTCAATCAATCCATCGATAAAGGCATCAATTCCATCAGGCTGAGATCCCTGGAATGCTGTCATTCTTTCGCCAAACGTAGCCTCCAAAAACAGCTTCATTTGATAGTGACGCTTAATACGAACGGCGGGAAGCCAGGAGAAGAGAGTGAACATGATCGACTCACCGGCTCGATATTGCTCCCACTGTTTTTTGCCTTGCGTTAATAGCGAGATTTCATTTGTGCTATTGAGCAGTAACGTTCTCTTATCCTGAATATACTGTTCGAGATCGTCACTGATGGCATGCCGCTCCTGACGAATTGCGTTGAGGTCATCCCACGCAGGCTCGATTTGCTCAAGCTCTGCAGAGATTTCAACCAAACGCTGATGCAAGAGATCCACAACCTGTTCAGGTGAATGACATTCCTTACCAGGAAAAGCTGCCCTTGCCTTTTCAAGGAAGAAGCACCGGGCATCTTCAACATATTCAAGGGATTCAACACGGTTAAAAAAGTCTTCCGTCTGGTATTTTTTTACCGCCTCGGCTCTCCGTCCCGAAGACGGGAAGTAAGCGCCAAAGCTTTTTACTTCAGGTAACCAACGCCCGGCCATAGGCCCAGTGCCGGTAGCAAAATCTTTACCGAAGGCCTCGATAATGTTGGTGACGGCCTGATTGTTGGTTGATGTCGCAATCACCACCGGCGGTTCAGTTTTGTTTAAAGCTGCCCTCGCCCACTCAGTAGCAATGATTGAAAGAACCAGAGTAGTTTTCCCGGTTCCCGGAGGACCGTTCACGGCAAGAATATCGCCCGGCTGTTGAGTGAGGTAATGGCTAAGGGCATCGCGCTGCGCCACAGCCAGAGGAAATTTATCACCAGAATGTCCCAGACGCTCGCAGAACATGGCATTGCTGGCAAGGAGCGGTTCAACAGGAGACTTCTCTGCCGAGGCAAAGCACGCCAGTAATGGCACTTCTTTTTTGCACGACAGCAGATGATCGTACATAGGCAGGATATGAATGCTGGCCCCTCCAGACTGATTGGCTTTAATGATGTAGCCATATCCAGCAGGTTCATATTGCTCAGGTGATGCGAGCCATCTGCCAGCAACATTTTTTAAAAGTTCATCAGTGTCTTTAAGGTACTTTTGCCACAACTGCTGATAACGAGCATATCGTTCCACTCGTTGTTCATCAGTCTCATCACGCAGCCCATCCTCATTACCGGGACTAAAAGTGATTGAATTATGCGTGGTTTTGTACTTGTCATATTCCGCCATCTCACCAATAGAAAAGGTACCTTTAGGGAGAGGTTCAAGCAGGTCACGGGGAATGGTGGCAGGCGATGTAGGGAATAAAAAGCCTTCGCGGTTAAGGAGAGCAGCGGTAACCAAAGGTGTAACGATACTAGGAGCACCAGCAGTCCGCTCTTTGCCATGTTTTAACTGACGGATCCATACCTGCGGCCGTAACAACACCTCGATGGTTTTAACCTGCTCGTCTTCGCCCTTGAAGAACGATTGCACGATCTCTTCACTCAACCTTCTCTGATCGACATCTATCCATTGCGTGAATGAATCTTCATCTTTGGGCTCAAATGCCCCTTTTCCAGACTCGGCATCAGCTAAGGTATTACGCCAGTATGAAGTGAATCCTTGAGTATTGCTGTCCATTCCCCATCCCGTGACTTAAATAAAACTATTGATTTCGTTGATATAAAATCCTCATGGTTAAACATTGTCCACGATGCGAGTACGATCGCAAGTATTTGTTTGTATCGCTAAACATGGTGTATCACTGTACATATCGAGGGCTATTGATCTGGTATTCTCAATTTTTAATAAGCTGTTTGCCTTATCCCGTATGCAATAAATAAGGAAGAGATTTTGGCATGTAGTTAGCCCTAGTAACCTCCTAAATTTGTTACGTTACGATGATCACCCAACTACAAAGTTAATTTTCTAGTAAGGAGATACTTCAACTTGTACTCGTAACAAACTGTTGTTATGTAATGGATTTTTACATTCTGAGGTAAGTAGTGCTACTTTGAAAAGCTTCGCTCACTTAGCTTGATACAATCCAGTCAACGACAATGCATACAATCCAACATCATTGTATAGTTCGAACAATTGTTAACTCGCAAGGACGTGAAGATGTCGACTTTTGATAGCACTAAACTTCCCCTTAAAGACCTTCTCAAAGAGATCATAGAGGGGAAAATTCAGTTACCAGATTTTCAACGAGGTTGGGTGTGGGATGATGAACATGTCCGTAGCCTACTCGTCAGTCTTGGTCGCTCATTCCCTGTAGGTGCAGTGATGCTTCTGGAAACAGGAGGTGAAGTCCGTTTTCAGGTCAGACCGGTGGAAAATGTTCCCTCTTTTGATTTGCCATCCCCAGAAAAACTAATCTTAGATGGGCAGCAACGGTTAACAACATTAACTCAGGTGCTAAAACTTCAGGGCCCAGTGAAAACAACGACCGATAAGGGAAAACCCATCGATCGCTATTACTATATCCATATCCCTACAGCTCTTACGGGAGCGGACAGGCTGGATGAAGCTATTATTGCGACTGATGGTAATCGTCAAATACGCAGTGATTTTGGTCGAAAAGTCGATCTTGATCTTTCTACCCGAGAACTCGAATGCCAACAACTTTATTTCCCATGTTCGGAAATCCTCGAAGCAATGACATGGTTACAAGATCTTTATAACCATAATGCTGCAGCTGTACCACATTTCTTTGAATTCAAAACACAAGTGTTGGATGCTTATAACGACTATCAAATTCCATTAATTATTCTGAAAAAAGATACCACCAAAGAAGCTGTATGCCTCGTATTCGAAAAAGTAAATACTGGTGGCGTACCGCTATCCGTATTTGAGCTTGTTACTGCAAGCTATGCAGCTGATGGATACAATCTTCGTGATGATTGGTTTGGAAGTGATGACAGATGTGTTACCTCGCGTAAACAGCGTATTTCCGAAGAACCGATCTTAAATGGTATTGAAAGCACAGATTTTCTACAAGCTATCACCATGCTGCACACGTTGGAAAAACGTAAAGCCGATATAGTTGCAGGAAAAACAGGTAAACAAGTATCCCCAGTCAGTGCAAAACGAGCTTCTGTTCTCGAACTTCCCTTAGAAGCTTACAAAAATTGGGCTGACGATGTAGAAAATGGATTCAAGTGCGCAGCTAAGTTTCTTCGCCAGGAATGTTTTAGCTCTCAACGTGAGTTACCCTACCGAACCCAGATTGCCCCCCTAGCAGCTGTGATGACCCTACTTTGCAGCGAGGACGAAGAACGTTGGAGAGAACCACAAATTCATCAGAAACTGGCCAGATGGTTCTGGTGCGGTGTATTGGGCGAGCTTTACGGTGGCGCGGTAGAAACACGCATAGCCAACGACGTTGAAGAACTACTCGGCTGGATTGAGAAAAATGGGGAAATTCCAAGAACAATTAATGATGCCAATTTCCAGATTGATCGTCTTGGGTCACTATCATCCAGACTTAGTGCTGCTTATAAGGGTATAAACGTTCTAGTATTACGCGATGGTGCCCAGGATCTTTTCTGGAAATCGAAAATCCGTAGCCTTGAGGCCGACGAAGTTCCAGTCGATATCCATCATATTTTCCCGAAAGATTGGTGCGAGAAGAACGGAATACCAAGACGTAAGTATGATTCTATCATTAACAAAACACCGATTTCATTTAAAGCAAACAGAATGATTGGCGGTTCAGCCCCATCGGTTTATCTAGCGTCGTTGCAATCTCATCCCCAAGTACAACTAGCTGACGCCGCGATGAATGATCTCTTGAGAAGTCATAACATCCCAGTAGACTCATTACGCACTGACAATTTTGAAGCATTCTACGAGCAGAGACAAAAAGAATTACTTGGACTGATAGAGAGGGCAATGGGTAAGGCTTTGAACCTAAGCTGATTCACCTCGGCACAATTCAGTCTTTGGCTTACAGTACCATTCGCGACAGTAAACTAGTTAAAGGATGGCATCACTACCCTCATGAAAAGTCAGCCAAACTGTCTTCAGAAAAATGTCAGTTGGCAGTCTGCAGACTGCCAACTAGCATGTAGACTGCCACGCTGTTTTTTTTGAGGGAACGAGGCTATGTGGATAGCGTATCATTACAGTGACAACGGCTACATCGATTAAATCATGGCAACAACCCAACAAGATATCGCTTTAGCGTTTTCATATGCGGTTCGATGTAGGATTTCACCATTGAGGCATACTGCCGGTTAGGTTTATAGCAGGCATGCAACTCATCGATATCCTGCCCAATCTTTATTAGGCAGCGATCCCTCGCTTCACAGGCTGGCATAATCGCTGTAATGTCTATCAGCTGGTAAATATTTTTTACTTGAACTTCAATCTGTTGTAACACTGCTGCCCGCTCATTCACCAGTCCAAATCTATTTAACCCCATGATTTCAATGCTACTTACACCCTTCTGATCCGGCTGTGCCCCCAATAATTTTGCCAATAGGATCGGCGCCTTCGTATTACTGATATGCCAACTAAGATGGTCATCAGGATCATGTTGGCAGGGGTTGATCAATAGAGGGACTTCAAGGGCGAGGTTATCTTGGCTATTCCACGCCCGGTAGGGGCCGGAAACAGGAAAGGCACATTCCTTACCAGCATTTTCCATCGTATCGGTAAAAACAATAGTTCCATCTGCCTCTAAAACAGCGATCTTCTGTCCGCGACGTCGATTGCAGTCTGTGCACGAGGGCAATAAATTATCCCAATCAAGAGCTAGCCACCAGTAGCCTGGGTGTGTCTGACTTTCATTTACTTTTCCTTTGGGGCGGTAATGCTCAACATCCATTTTCTGGGTGCCAATGTATTTACTCTCACAATAGGCACATTTCCCATGAAAAAGGCGTTCTAAAGCTTCGACGATATCATCTTCTTTATATCGCTTAAATTTATAAGTTTTACTCGGAGCTGGTACAGCTGTGTAATAGCTTTGCGCGGCAGTACGTTCATTATCAACAACATTACCCGCCATGGTTAGTGAGGTCGGTACCGGCTCGGCTGAACGATCAATTTTAATCATGATCAATAACCTTTTTGAACCAGGACGTTAAGGATAGCTCTGATGGCATCCTCTTTAATATCTTTGGCTTCAGGCTGCTTTCGCGTTACGGAAATCAAATATCGCGCTAATGCCTCATGGACTACACGCTGGCTCAGAGTCGTGCCAAGCACAGTCATTTCACTGAGTTCCTGTTCTACCTGACGAATATATTCCGCCTGATGGTCTCCCTCTTGTCCGGCAATATCTTCTAGCCTCCGTTCAAGATCCGGATCATTAGGTGTAAGAAGACCAAAATACTCAGATGTAAGAAGTTGTTCCGTTCTCAATCCCTGAAACCTAGGCAGATCGTCTTCCTCGGTGATTGAGTGCATTTCATCACGTTTTAACACATGCACTTCACCATCAAACATTCCTCGCAAACATAGAGGGTCGTGGGTCGTAAATATGAACTGGATTCCTGGCATTGCTCGCCGGAAAGCGCTCACCACCTGCATTTTCCACCGTGGATGCAGATGTGTTTCAATTTCATCAATTATGACAATTCCGGAAGCATATTCCAGGTTGTCCCAACGCTTAAGCATATGACGCATAATGTCGATAGCCACATAAAACAAAGCCTTGTAGCCATCACTCATATTTTCAAGCGGTGTGTTACGCTTGTGCGCACGGACCATGATATGTCTTTGGTCATTGCGGAAAATGATATCATCCTGTTTTAGAGCAAGGATCTCCTTCATTGCCCTAGCAACTGACAGAAACACGTCATCATCACATTCTTGTAACCATCCGGTTGGATTTGACAACAGAGCAACTGGATTGAATAACGTATTGCTTATAATACTATTTCTTAGGCCTCCTTGCTTAAGTGGTTTCACAAAGCGTCTTGCCCCATATGCCAGAAAAACAATGTTGCTAACACCTTCCCCGATGGCATTGAAATTTTCATCGATACGAAACATGCTACTCGTACCATCATTAAATGTAAGACTAATCTCAGCAGGTTGAATATGATCTACAGTCCACTCACCATTGTCCCGGGCAATAAAGTCGTCATAGACCAGGTTCAGTTTTTTACGCTGAGCTGCGGTCATCATTGCTAGTGCAATAGATTGAAGAATTGAACTTTTGCCTGTCGCATTTTCTCCTAGTAGCATCATACAAGGGGCAAGAGATTTTGACTCACTGTGTTTCAGATTCAGGGTGAAGTGACCAAGGCCTTTAAAATGATGAATATCGATTTTTTTCAGATGACGAGAGGCCTGACTTTCATAATCTAAGATGCTGGCAAATTTGTCATATTCAACATCCCTGTAACTTAGCTGCTCAATTTCCTCAAATATCTCTACTAGGGTATCCGCATTGTTATCAAATGCAAAGTACCCAAGTTTCACGCTGTCGTTGATAAAGGATTCGACTTTGTTTGTGGAACGGCATGGTCTCCCCCCAACATGCTCCTTCATAAACATAGCTATGATCAAATTTACTATACCCTGAGGGCAATCATCACTTAAATAAAATTTTTGGAATTCATCGACAGAACCTTCCCTTCCGGGGAAGAAGGAATGGACATGATTGATTTGTTTTTGTCGGGAAAAAATCAGGTCAGTTCGGTTGAGATCAAAAAGCATGAGGGTGTGCTGCCCCTTATCTGTTAAGGCCACCAGTGTCCCATCACGACTGAGCGACAGGTGCCGAATGGGGTCATCCAGACAGGGATTAATCAACAATACCGTTTCTAGAATGTTTGCACCTCTCCACGTCGAAAGAACTGGAGCTCGTGCGGACCCAACAGGGAAGTAATTACGACGCACACGATTACACCCTGAGCACGACAAAAAAAGATTGTCCCACACATATGCCAACCAACCGTAAGAATCCAGACTTTCCTCTTCCTTTAGCCCTTTTGCGTTACTGAGAGGGCGAAAATGGACAATTTCCCCATCATGTGTCGCAACATGGGTTTCACACCAAGCACAGCGGCTATGGAAGGTTTTCTGCAATGCAGACCAAACGCTTTCAGAATAAAAAATTTCTTTATTAATGGGAGGACGGCTGTGACTACGCAATTTAGGTGACTGGAGAAAATATTTTCTCAACTCGCTTTCTTCTTGAACAATACGAGCCGGTTTTAAATCGTCTGGGATGTCGGCGTTGAGTCTTTTAATCTTTCTCATGAAAATCCTGGCAAGTTGGTCGGCGTGACGTCATAACGAATGGTTTAAATATTAAGCATAATCG
>NZ_JBMEZS010000022.1:0-21791 GCF_048822555.1 Klebsiella sp. C283 | reverse complement strand
CACGGGAGCACCTCAAAAACACCATTATACACTAAATCAGCAAGTTGGCAGCATTACCAGGGCGCAGAATGAAATATCTGAACATATTGATTCCTTTTTAGATAAAAATAACATTCACAGCCGTCTTAATTTCATTATCGCCAGACCACTGTTTTCTCATACACCGCAATCACACCACGCCTGATTAATTCCTCTTTAACGCGACCATAAAGCGCCATGCCTTTTGTATTACCGGACAGGGATTTAATATAATTCATCAGGGATGAAGTATTCGCCGGGCGGTTCCCTGCAGATTTTTTACTTAATGACTGGACTTTATCGGTCAGGTGCAGCACTTCATCGTTACTGATTACCATAGGTGCCGCCTTCGGTTTCTCTGCAGAGCAAGGCGATGGTATACGGCAACATCGTCTCCCCGCCCTGCATAGCTCGGCAATGACGCCATCATAGCCTTTATCATTCGAGATAATATGAAATATCGTCTCTTCCGGTGCAGTCGCGCTAAGTCTTCCCAGCTCAAACACCAGATGGAAGTCCACATTATTTTTTGACACATTTGCAACCTGGAATACGCTTACCGATATATCACCTGCATACGTTACAGCTGGAAAACGTATAAACTCCTGCTGAGGCCCGGTAAATAAAATAAGGCGTTCATAACGGGACAGACGGACACTTTCAAGTGTACCAATATTTTCATAATCTACGAGAGCAATAATTTTTTCAGTCATCGTCATCCAGAATCTGTCTGCACGGACAGTTATGATGCCGCAGCCTGTAATGCGGCAAATATAAAATGAATACCTGTTGCTATTTCAGGCATACCCTCAGCTAATTTTCGTTACATCTATTAGCTGAGGATTCCCAGGTATAATTATCAGGAATGGGTAAATATAATTAAAGGGTCTGACTCATCTTTCGTTCAGCTCGCAGCAGCTCCTTCATCATGCGCTCACTGGCGTACTGCGCTTCCTCTGCAGTGACGGTCGCAACGGCATTCCCCTGCAGATCATAGCGGGAGGCCCCCACCTTCATCCGGGACAGATAGCCCGCAGACCGGGTCAGACTCTTCAGGCACTTAATCACCTGTTTATGCGACAGCGGCAGGTCACGGTTCACGATATCCGCAAACAGCTGTTCGCGCATGCCCGTCGCCAGCAGACGTGGCGCGTTTCCGTCGAACAGCTGTGGCCAGAACGCCTTCAGGGTCATAATGGCCTGTTCCGGCGGCAGCAGGCGAAGATAACGCACCGGAGGTGGCGTCTTTACCGCTTTATCCGGCGCCGGCGCAGCGTTGCGCGCGGCGGCTTCGGCCGCTTGTTTAGCCTTCTCAAGTTTCGCTTTCTTTGCCTTCCAGGCCGGCGGGGACGAGACCACCACGACCTTCTTTCGGCGCACCACACCAGGAGCAGGGGTTGCCTCTGCGGGGGCCGTGCTGTTCTCCGCCGGTTTTCGTTTCAGGCTCAGTACAGGGCGTTTTTCTTCTGCCATAACAATTGCCTATCGTTCAGTTAATAAAAGCTACTATACCTGAACGACATCGCCCTTTCCTGCTCCTGCGTTCACATTGAGACGACAATACCCAGTACCGCCAGGTGCACGGCATAGAACATCACAAAGAAATGCCGCGGCCAGAAGCGTTTCACACGTTCTCCGGCAGATGAACACACGATCAGCGTCAGCAGCGCAATCGCCAGCCCGGCCGCCGATTCACTCACGTTATGCATATTCATCAGCAACACCATGAGGGCCCACAGCACCCCGTATCCCAGCCGTTCCGGTGCATGCTGTGCGCGACAAAGCAGCCAGCTGGCGGTGAGCATGCCCACTCCGGCCATGCCGTAGCTGCCGGTTGACAGGGGTATCCAGGCGACCAGCAGTCCGACCGCCGGGAGGGTGTAATACCAGGACGGCTGGCTGACCCACCGCAGGACCTGGCCCGTGACGGCAAAGGCAAACAGAATATTCCCGGTATACCACGGGTACCCGATGAGCATAAACGACACCTGGGCAACCAGCGCCCAGCCCCACAGGCTGTTCAGCTGCGACTGGCGTATTTCCGCGTGCCGGGCCAGATTCATTCCCCATGCCAGACCAAACAGCGGAAAACAGCCCCGTCCCAGAAGCCGCATTATCTCGTTATTGTGTGCCAGCAGTAACCCGGCATGGTCGGTGACCATCAGGACCAGGGCCACCGTTTTAATCATATCCGTCTGACCCGGTGTCCAGGTCAGTAATGCCTGCAGCCAGCGGTCAGCGGCTCTGAAACCCATTGTGTGTGCTGTCATCTCTGTATCCTTCTCTCTTTTTACCGCGCCCCGGTAGGGTGTCCGGTGTTAACCGGAGGCCCTGCCGGGGCAGACAAGCCGCAGGCGCGTCAGTCGCCCCCGAGGGTTTTCTCGCGGTTCAGGTCACGAACCATGTCCCGCTCCACAGCCTGCAGACGCTCACGCTGCAGACTTTCTGAGGCCACCTGCTGAATCGCCGCCTCCTGGCGCCGGAACTGAGGATCATCCGGTAGCGTCGTTTTCTCCGGGCCCGGCCGGTCACGCTCGAGTCCACGGATGACGTCCCCGATAACCTCTTTCACCCGGTCCACCGGCTCGCCGGCTTTACGCGCCTCCCCGGCCACTTCCCGGGCAGTCTGTTCCGCCTGTTTTTCCATTTCGCGGCGCTGCTGTTCTTCTGCCGCCCGCTGCGCCAGAACCTCTGGCGGGAGGATAATGTCAGCCCCGGCCTGCGGTACCGGAGCCACCGGCGCCGGTTCAGCCCATACCCGCCCGCCGGTCATGGCCCCGGGGTTCCAGGGGCGGTCATCACCGGCCAGCCGCACCACCACCCCGGTATCGGGATTGTCGCGGGCCATTCTGACGCCCTCCCCCATATTCCCGGCCAGCAGGCTTTCACCATTGCGGCTGTTCTGCAGCGCAACGAACCGGGCGGCATCATTGCCCATAATTCGTCCCTCTCCGCCGATGGCCTCCAGCCGTCCGTCCCTGTCGGTCAGCGGGCTGAGCCAGATACCGGCGGCTTTCCCGTTCTTATCGAATGCCGGCAGCGCCGCATGCGGCTGAGGGTACTTTTTCCCCGGAGAAATGAATTTTCCCGGTGAATTTCCCTGTGCCAGACCGGACTGCTGCAGGGCTGCCCGGCCAGCGGCGGTTTCATCCAGTGGTCTTGCCCGCCCGAACAGCAGATCGGCGCTTTTCACCGCCCGGTCGTTACGGGGTTCAAGAATATCGTGCGCCGTCGCTTTCTCAGGTGAATGCTTGATGGCCTTTATCCAGCCCTCACGGCTGTCGGTGTAAACCTGCACATGCTGTTTCATGCGGGATAAAGCCACATAGGCAGACTCAAAGCTGGCCATCTGTTCCCGACCACCGGCCACCCCTTCCAGCGCGATGGCATACGGTTCGCTGGCCCCCTGGGCGCCGTGAGCCGTGATGGCGTAGGCGAGGTCGATATGCTGCTGCGCCTGATCCGCCTTCGGGGTCAGCGTGCGGGTGGTTTTGCCATCAGACAGCGTGACACTGTCACCCGCAACAGACTGCACCTCCCAGATACTGTTGGCCACATAGCCGCGCTCCGGGTCACTTTTGCTGAAGCGCATTCGGTCCCCCTGAGACACGGTGATCTTTTCCTGGCGATAAAGCGTCACACCTTCAGCAGAGGCTTCACGGGGAGAGATATATCGCTCCTTTCCGTCACTGTCTGTCAGGGTGATCAGCTGATTATCCTTATCCACCTTGCTGATACGGTGGTATACGTTATCAACCAGCGCCACCGCCTCCTTGTGAGCCGTCCAGGTCGACAGTTTGCGCAGTTCACCGTCACGGATGTTACTCGTGACCAGCACCGGCAGGGTGATTTCCTCTTTGCCGGTTTCCCCGTTCTCCCGCCGTGCGTCATGGATCAGACTGTTCAGCGCCAGCCGGTCCTTATTCAGATGGGTGATCACCAGCGTCTGCGACTGTGCCTCCGGGGTCCGTCCGGTATAGTCCTTCACCAGCGCCTCGTAGAGCGTCGCGGGCTGACCTTCCGGCAGGGTTTTCCCCTCGCTCAGCGCCTTTTCTATCGCCTTTTCCTGCTTTGGCGTGAATTCCACCACAGAACTGCCCGGCGCCCATGAGCCTTCTTTTCTCGGCACCTGCTCCGGCGTGACCTGCTCGATGGTGGTCAGGGCGCGGTGCACATCCCGCTCAATCAGGCTGTAGACCGCCGGTCGCAGCTCAGGCATCTGACGTACAATCTCTTTCATGATGGCAACGTCGGCGGCGCTGCGCTGCTGCATCAACCTGAACGGCTGGCCCGGCGCGATGGGCTGCAGCTGGTCGTTATCCCCACTGGACACCGCCCGTCCACCGCCGGCGACGATGAGGGAGTGGGCTTTTGCCATATCGGCCAGCCCCACCATTGAGCTCTCGTCGAGCAGGAACAGGGTGTTGCTGAAATCGGGTGTCTGGCCATTGCGCTGCAGCAGCTGCGTGTCGTGGAGGAACGATGCCGTCGTGCGCGCATCCACGCCAGCACTCTGCATTTCCCCGACCGCGCGATGCGTCGGCGCCAGACCGATGACGCGCGGACGGGTCTCTTCCGGCAGCAGACTGATGGCACTCATGACTGCCCGGAACTGGGTGGTTTTCCCCACCCCGGCATACCCCTGAACCACCGTGAAGCGGTCCGTGCTTTCCAGAATCATCCGGGTCGCCGCCCGCTGTCCGGCGGTCAGGTCCGTCATCAGACTGGCCGGCACGCGGTCCATCAGGGGGGCCACCGCGTCTTTACCTTCCAGCACGTGGGTCAGGATGCTTTTTTCGGCGTCCCAGGTCTGACGGGAAATCAGCAGGTCATTGCCGTAGCCGTGCGCCACCGGTACATTCAGCAACTGCCCCGACCTGATTTGTGCCTGGATGGTCGTGTCGATGTCCGCCATCGAAACCTTCCCGCCCCCGGTTTCCATTGCCGTCGCCAGCAGCTGGGGCCGGGAGAAGGTCAGGTCCTGGCTCTCAAGCAGCGGGATGGCCAGGTGAATGGCCTGTTCTGCCGGGGTATGCAGCCCGGCCTTCTGCTGCGCAATGGCCGCATCCAGGTCCGTCTCGCCGGATCGGGACTTCAGCTGCTCTGAGACCACGCTGAACGCGGTATGCCGCGACAGCTTCTCCGTCGTACGCGCCGCATCCTGCGCCGAGTACAGCCGGAGATGACTTCCGCTCTGCGCCAGCTGGTTGAGGGTGGCGTTATCCAGCTCACGCTGCGTCACCGACGCAAAGACCGTTGCCGTCTCGCTAACCGACCTGCCGGGACTTTCCACCCAGCCGTGGCCGATTTTAATACCGTCAAACACGCCCGCGCCCACGGCCAGGGTCTGCGTGGTTTTCTGCCCCGGCCGCTGTACCGTCAGCTGCCCTTCCTCCACTTTCATCACCGTGATGCTTTCCCCGCCCTTCAGGCGTGTGTCCGGTATCTTCCCGAGCACCGCCAGACGTTCCCCCTCTGCCACCGGCAGTGTATCTGCCCGGAACAGCGTCCACTGGCTGTCGACCGCGGAAACCTTCAGATCCAGACGGACCCCATCCCGGTCTTTCAGGGTCAGCATATTGCTGCTCGCGGTCACCCGGTCAATGACAAAGCGATCGTGCGTCCGGTTCTCCGGATCCCAGCGTTCCATCACCATCCCCTCCCGGTAATAATCCCGCACGCCCCGGCTTTTACTGTCCAGCCACACCGGCGTCAGGGCTGTAATGGTCGTGTCTTTCTCACCCAGCACCCCCTCCTGTCTGAGGGAGTCACGGATAAGGCCGTTGAGTACGCTCTGTTCACGCGTCCCGCTGATTTGGGCCACGCTTTCCTGCCCTTCACGTACGCTGACGGCAAACTCCTGTGCCAGCCGGCTGTAGCGTGCTCCTTTATCCGGTTCACTGATGATGTCGGCTGTGGTCTGTTGGCCCCCCTGCCAGCGATACGTATTCACGCCGCTGTCCTTCAGCACCGTCAGCGCACTGCCGGTCCCGCTGCGCTTCCCGCTGTCTGAGAGCAGGACCTGCACGTTATGGCGCATCGCGCCATCGAGCAGGGAAATCGTTTCCTTCAGGCTCAGCTTCTCCGCCTGATCCACGATGAGTGTTCCGCCCGGAATAAACGCCGTCCCGTCCTGCAGGGCGGATTTACCGGTCACCGTTTCCCCGGCCAGACGCACATCACCGGCGAGAAAATCACGTGAGCGGTTATCGGCCGCCAGGATATGGACGTCACGCCCCTGCTCCCGGGCCATCAGGGTTAACTCGGCCACCCGCTCCCGCTGGCCGGTTGCACCGCCCTGACCGGAAACAATACCCATTACCAGGCGATCCTGCGCCAGCACGCTGACGGCATCGCTGAAAGGGACCTGGCGCACCACAGACGCATCGGGCGTGACGGAGACATGATTCTGGCGCTGTACCTCCTGACTCAGGGCTTTGACGGCGAGTTCATCGAGAACGTGGATGTTTGAGGTGAACAGGCCTTTCTCGCGATCGAGAGGGATAAGCTGCTCCCGTTCAATGGCGGCATCGATGCCCTTTCTCGCCAGATCAAACACACCGTCCTTCGCCTCCAGCTGGCCGACCGTGCGTGCCAGCAGGTCGGCATACGTGAATTGCACCTTGCGGTCGCTGAGACCGGCAATCGCTTTCGTCACCACATCCGTGATATCCGGACCGTCAGTGTTCACCGGCGCGGCAGGTGCACGGGCCAGCTCTGCGGCTCGCGCATCGGCGGCCTCACGGTACCCCCGGATGTCAAACCCGGTCTCCTTCAGCGTGTTCATCCACTCCACCATCTTCTCTGCCGGATCGATGGCTTCTTTCGACTTGCGGGTATCGAGCGCGGCCACATCCCGTGACTTCAGGGAGGCATCGGGTCCTGCAGCCTCCCTGACCTCCTGAGACCGGGTGGAGAAGGGTTCCACAGGGACCCCTTTCATCTCCCACATCCCGTGTTTGCCCACGACTTCCGTCTCATAGCCAAGCTTCTCAACCAGGGGTTTGAACGCCTCCCGGTAAAGCTTCCCGAACGCTATCTGGTTCGCGTACACGTTCTCGATAAAACCTGTTTTACCGATCTTATCTGTGCCGAGAGACTGCCATTTGTCCCCGTTCTGCGTGGCGTTAATGACGACGGCATGGGTGTGTATCTGAGGTTCCTGGTTACGGTTCGTGTCGTGGTTGAATTTCGCCACAATCAGATTTCCGGTCAGCACCGTTTCGCTTTTACCGTCCGTCATGACACGGGTCGCGGCCAGCGTCTCCAGTTGCCGCACCGCTTCGGTTACCGCCTGGTTGTGGGCATCGATAAGGCGTTTATCGCCGCCCAGCATCGCCATGACCGACACGCTTTTGGGGGCCGAGAAGGTCAGGTCATAACCGGGCCGGTGCCTGTTGGCGCCGTCCTGTATCCGGGTCAGGTCGCTGCCATCCGGCAGCTTCCCTTTCAGCAGTTCCGTAAACAGCGCCTTATCCACGGCTTTCCCGTCGATCCCCAGCGCCTCAGCCCCCTTACCCTGCCAGCGTTCGTCCATGCTCCCTATGACGTAGTAATTATCCTTATCCGTATAGTAATTACCGGCACTGCCCGCCGATTTAACGGAGCCAATCGACATCATCAGAAGTTCCCCCCAATCTCGACATTATCCTGTTCATCGTGGCGGTGGCTGTGGTTGATATTGACCTCTTCACGCCGCTGCATATCCCGCTGTGTCTGCTCATCTGCCAGCCAGGCGTCATACGCCTGCATGTCCTCGATGACACCGTCCTCGTTCATGCCGGCCGGCAGCATGTCCTGTCCCTGTTCCGCAGACTGCTGCGCCAGCTCCTGTTCTGTCCCGCCTGCAGCTGCAGCAGGGGTACCGGCAGAGGATACTGTTGCGGCTGCAGCGGCAGCAGCGGCTGCTTTTGGCTTGATCAACGGTACGGTCGTGAGCCGCAGGGCGGAAGGCTCCGTTGATCTGACGGAAGGTTCCTCTGCCGGCATCTTCGTTGTCGGCGGCGCTTTTACCGGTGCCGGAGATACTGTTATGTCTGCTGGCGCAGGCTGACTGACCGGCTCAGGTTGTTCACCGGCGTGACTGTTTGTATCAGCGGGCCCGGATGCCGGCGCATCCGGCGTGAAAAGTGCCCTGGCAAGACTGCCTTCAGCTTCCCGCGCTTCAAGCAACGCACTGAGCCGCGCATCCACCCGCGCATCGAGAGTGCGAGGAATAAATCCCTCGGCAATTTTCGGACGCGGTTTGTATTTGAGGGCCAGTTTCACGGCCGGATACGGCCCGGGCAGCGTGACATAGCAGGACAGGTCAGGCAGCGTCTGAATATCGGAGTAACTGACCAGCGTTTCCCGCTCTTTTTCTTTCCCGGTCGATACACCATCACGCACCGGGTCAGCACCGTAAGAATACTGCTCGCTGGCCTTGAGGATTTCCTTCTCACCAATTTCACCGGCAGCAAACTCCGCAATCTCCTTACTCGGGGAGCGGAAGAAGGCCCGGGTGTTCATCACGTCAAAGAGCGTGGCGGCAGGCTTGACGCCATAGATATCTTCCAGCTGGGCATAGGACTGAATACCGAACACATAACAACCACCAAATTTACGCGCCTCCGGGAGGATTTCGACCAGGTCCGGCAGCTTGTGCAGCGTGGGGAGCTCGTCGGCGAAAATCCACACGCGCCGGTTACGGTTCTCCCCCATCGCCAGCAGGCCGCGGATAGCAATTGACAGCCACATCGAGATAACCGGCTTCAGGGAAGCATGGGTGTCAGCGTTGGAGGAGATAAACAGCCAGCCATTGGGTCGGTCCTCACGGACACCGCGCATCCAGTCCCGGATAGTGAACGGCTCGCCGTTCTTCTCAATGCCCTGCAGGTAGCGAATAGCCTTGACGTAGTTGGTCAGCACGGCACGAATGGAGATGGCCGTTTTCTCAATTTTCTCTTCAACCAGGTTCGCTGCCGGCGTGTTCTGCAGATAGGCGCGCAGCTTGTCGATTTTAATGGACAGCATGGTATCGACCAGCTTCTCGTAGCTGCGATCCTTGTCTTCACGCATCAGGTACGCGCCTTCGGCAAAGATAGTGCGACCGGAGCCCTGCCAGAACGGGTCTTCTTTGGTACCCATCGGGATAAGGGTGTTGGAGATGTTGTCGAAGTCCGGCAGCGTCAGGCACTCTTTCCACAAATCCCAGGCCGCGCAGCGCGAATCCAGCGGGTTGAGGATTTTATCCAGTGACGGGTCATAATAGCTTTTGACGAACTCACAGGAGCGATCATAAATGATGGCCATATCGCCACGTGCACGCACGTAGTTCAGTAGCCGGCGGATCACTTCTGATTTACCGGAACCCACGGTACCGTGGAGGCAGAAGTTCTGGATTTCGGAGTTTTTAAGAATAGGCAGATCGCCAATTTTAATATCAGAGGCCATACCATCACGCTTCATCTGGCGGGCCACTTCTTTGGGCTTATCGGAAAGCTGGCGCCCGCCGGTATTCTCATCCTCACTCTGCTGTTTCCCCTGGCGGCCCAGCACCCAGCTGGCGATGAAGAACGTCACGATACAGATAACAAGAGAAACCACGGCAGCAAAGACGAAACTGGTCCACAGCTGCTCTCCGCACCAGATAGTATATTTATCGGCCAGGATTTGTTCTGAGGTATATTCCAGCGACTGACCGTAATACTGAATGGTGTATACCGGCTGGGAACGAATAATATCGCGCATCGGACCCAGCGTCGTACACCACCAGTATACGCAGCCGTTCACAAAGGTTTGCCAGCTAAGCCTATACATCAGCATCAGCCCGCACAGTACCCAGAATAAAATAAACAGCACGTAGAAAATAATATTGGCAATCTGACCAAACATGCGAAAGCGCATATTGGCGATCTGACCGCCCTGCGTCATATCTTTGGCATTGAAACTCATGGCACTAATCCGTCAGTAAATTATTAGGGTCGGAAGGACAAATTAATCAGCGAAAACAGACCTCACGGGGTTGCAGGGAATAAGCCTCCCCCATAGCAGGGTGTGGATAAATATCGCCAGGTATCAGTTTATGTGTTTCAAGAGACCTGACAGGTTCAGATATTGCCATAAATAACCTCTATTCAAATAAAGACGAAAAGATTCCGCCGAAGGCGGCAACGCCTCACAGATGCACAAATAAATTGCGCAACTGTTCACCGTTCAGATCTGGAATTCATAGATTATTTGACGAATTAATTATGACACACCAGAAAGGGGATCCCAGTATGGCCCGGGGACCGGGCCGTGGAATAGAAAGCTTACAGAATATTAGCGATCGATTTTGCCAGCTGGTCTTCAAGAACAGGCTGGGCTTCAGGGAACTTGAGGTTAACTTTATTAGCGTTAGAGACGACGCGAGTCTGGTATTTGTGCTGATTACCCGTTTCAGTACTTGTCTGCACTTTTGCGCCGGATGTTCCCTGACGTAATACGGCCACGTTATCAGTCTGAACCTGAGTTTTGGTTCTTTCCGCGATCTGAACATCGGTGATCATGGTGTAGTTCACATCTTCCACCATCGCGTCAGCAGCCATACCAACCAGACCGGCTGCAAGTCCTACACCCAGAGTCGCCCCTGCAGAACTGGAGTTGTAAGCGGTAATCCCTGCCCCAAGCGCGGCGCCAGTCACTGCGCCTTCATAACCCCGGCTTAACCAGCCCTGAGACTCACGAAGGTCCATTTTATCGGCCTTGAGCACGTTCGCCTGGATCCAGTAGCCCGCCGTATCCGGGTTACTGACGACCTGATATCCCTTTGAAGTGACGGCGCTGGCAATTTTTGCCTGCAGGCCACTCATATCCTTATCAGAGGTATTTTTGATTTGCAGATAAACCGTCTTATTATTTGAAGGTTCCAGCCAGATTGTTTCGCTCATCTGGGTTTTTACTTCCAGATTTCTCTTTTTAATAGCGGTTCCCATTGCACTACATCCAGACAACGCCAGCGCAGAGCTGACAACCATAACAGTCATCAATTTATTTAATTGCATACAAATTTCTTGTGCCATAATCATTATGAGACATACACATTCCATTTCTGCATCCAGAATGCGCAGTTACTATATCCAACTTTTTATTTGAGTGGAAATTTATTAAAATTAATGCACTAATAATTTCGTATATGTATTTTTAGCCTACCAACTAACCACCATAATTGATAGGCCAAATTTGAGGGGGGCATTTTTTAAAACCAGCCACTCTCGCTGCTGAGTTTTAGTGGTCAAATTGACTTAATCATTTGTTAATGATTCCGATCTATACCATACACGTTTCCTGCAACGTCTACATTTTCAATCATAGGAAGCCCACTCGCAGGATTAATATCATGGGTATTTATAGATATCTCATTTCCATATGGCCCCATAGCACTGCTACATGTACTATTAGGTTGGTCGAGGTTGACTGAACCGTCAGAACAATGCTCAAGCTGATAACTCATAAACTCCCGCTCGGAGAGCATTTCCTTGTATGGTAAGGTTGTCAATGATTGTGTTCTCCCGACATAATTCCTGCCGATCCCATTTTCGAATGCACTTTCATTATCATTACTAAATTTCACAGATGCAAACTTTAGTGCTTTATTCATAATCCAAAGTGGGTATAAAACAATACTTATCAAACAGGCAATGGGATTAACAATACAACAGACTCCGGTCAGAACAAGATAAAGATTATTAACATCAGGCACTGGGCGTTTTGTTTTCGCACCAACTTTAATGAAAACATATTTGAACACCAACAACCACATCGCGGATGCTACAACTATAAAAATAGTCTCTGATACTCGCCATCCTGCTAATAGGCACGATATACCCTGAATAAGTAGCAAAGCAATCATTTTCATATTTTACTTTCCTCCCCCCTTAGTTAGGGCTTATGCTTCCGCTCAAATTCCTGGGCCTTAGCTAGGAGTTCGTCTCTTGTATCCGCTCCAGGAAGTGCTCTCTGTTCAGCCTTTTTGTCATTGTATTCTTTCTCAAATTTATTTCCTTCCAAATTATGGTGGTTTTCCAGACGAGTGTGTTCATTCTGAACATCATCCTCCTGCTTATGTATGCTATCTTGCCTATCCTTATGAGCTTGCTGGTTTTCGCTAACCATGTGTTCAACCGATTGGTGAACATCATTTTTGATACCTGCATTTTTGGTCATCTCATCGATACTATCACCGTGAGAGTTGTAGTCCGCATATACTGTACCGCTTCCTTTACCTTCAGAAACTGATGGCATATTTGCGCCAATGTTTCTTCTGCCCTCCTGGTACGCCTCATCAACTTTAGGTTCAACCTGTTGTTTCACAAATTCACGAGCCAGTTGCTCCCTTTGGGCAGCGATTTCAGGTGAAGACGTGTCAGTAAGAATAGCTTCAGCATTTTGTGGGGCATTTTTCTGTACGAAATTAGCAAATTGTTGAGTCAGGTTTTCGTTCATCTGGCCGCTCATGCTTTCTGTTCGTGAGGCCATCTCACTATACTCATGGCTACGTGTTTTGCTCGTCGTGTACTGGTCATAGCTATTTTTCGCACTGGCCAAAGAGGCGGAAAATTGATCAACCCGAGAAGATGCATTGTTATCAGTGATGTTTCCAGACTGGCTTGATTTCTGGTTGATGAAGTAATCAGAAGACTCTCTGAAGTCTTTAACTGCCTGACTGCTGGTATCATGATTGTCAGCATTAGATTGGCGTCCTGACTCAGTAGTATTGTCTTGAGATCCAGAACTTGCTGTCCCTCTCGCCGACATCCTCCCACCGAATTCAGCTTTACCGCCATTACCAAAGAGCTCGAATCCAACACCACCTCTGGCTCCTACATAAGCCTCGCCAGAAACATCACCTCTCACTGACTTGTCCATAAGCTGGCCGAATGCTTCATCACGGCTAATATGGTTAGCTTTAGCATACGAATCTACAGCATTCATCATCTTGCTTCTGGCCATCGAATCCTGCGAAGACTCGGTAGTATCGGCCCCGGTCGTTGTTGATGCACTGTTCCCTTTATTGGTGCCAAATTGCTGCAGACTATTCCAGGCACTTGTCACGCTGCTGTTATAGCCATGCAGCGCACTTTCGGCCTGGACATCAGACTCACGGGCCATCTGTTGCTGCGCACTGGCTATCTGACGACCGACGTTGATATCCACCGGCAGTTTTGACATTGCACCACCACTGTCCCAGACCATCGAGCCATCCCGCGTCTGCGTGCTCATGCCTCCATTCGCCAGCTGCCGCGACATCTGTCCGAAACTGGTTGTGCTGTTGGTACCCCAGCTGTAGCCGCTGACGTTCTCCATCTGCATGTTGGCAAACGAGTAATTGCCGTCCACCACGCCGGAGGCAGCCTGCGATGTTGCACTGAGACCCGATGAAGAAAAATGGCTGTAGGCACTGGAGAAGGCTGCTCCCATGCTCTTCACGATCCCCCACGACAAAGGCGGTATCATCACGGCAATATAGCCCGCGGTGGTCGCAATATCCGAGTTTTTGAGCTGAACCTGCGACAACTCAGAGAGAACGACTGGGACGCCATTTTGCTTCGCATAGTAGGCCATTGCGCTGTTCAGGATGGCGAACAGTAATGGCCACGTCTGCAGCCAGATAAGCGCAAACACATACCCCTTTAGCACCTGCAGCGTCATCATATTAAACATGGCGGCCATCACCATGATCGGGAACATCCCAATCATTATCCCCATGATAACGGTCTGCATCAGCGGAAGTGTGCGAAGCGCCTGGTGCCCCATTGTGGCCTGTGCCAGCCGCTGCTTTTCAAGGGATGATGTGTTAGCCATATTGACCAGACTGGCGGTGTCCCCGCTGCGGGCCGCATAACTCTGGATCCCACTGCGCAGGGCGTTCATCGTGACGTTCTGGCGGATAATCTGCCCGGCGCTCTGTCCCGAGCTGTAGAAGTAATTGTAGCTGTCGCCAATCATCTGGCTGAAAAGCAGATCGGGATTAGGTTTGCCGCCAAACAACTGACGAACATAGTAGTTCCAGGTTTTACCGCCTGTCTGAGTATCCAGCGCGAGAGCCGATTTCAGATCCCGTGAGGCCTCCTCGCATGTCTGGAACTGGTTGTTTTTGTCAAACACGCCACGCAGTGGACTCGGGTTTGCAAAAATCAGGGTATACGGATCAGGTGAATTCAGTAATTCCTCAAAAGAGTACTTATGATTGAGGAAAATATCGCCCATCACACAGTTTTGTACGTAATCGGAAAACAGCGTCGTAATCTGAGGATTTTGTGACAAAAAATCCGTACTTTTCGCGACCAGATTACTGCCAAATAACATCCCCGTTTTACTGTACGTGACACTGTCCGGCAGAGCGAAGACCATCTCATAACTCTGGATAAGCGCGTTTCCTACCCGTGTTGTCAGCGACGCCGGAATCGCCAGACCAATAGGCACATTATCGACTTCATAGACCTGCGCAACGTTACTGTAATCGATGATCTGCACAGGGGTACGAATGACAACCAGCATAGAGACCAGGGTGAGGGAAAAGACCCAGCCAATAAGGTCCATTACGTTGTGTTTTTTTACCCAGTTCCCCGCCACAATGAGTACCGAGATGGCGATACACATCTTTTCTATAGTCGACCATGTGCTGGTCCCCATAAACGCCGCAATCGCGTTCAGGTTGCCCCGTAACCAGTCGCCGCCAGCAATGGCATATATCTCAAGCATTACAGATTCCCCCCAAAATGATAGTTATTCTGGTAGCGGGTCATCATGCGGGCAGAGACCTGCTGGCGCATGTAACTCATTTGTCTGTCAACCACAAGCAAGGCGTCCTGCTGAACCTGAACACGGGACTGAAAAGCGGCAATCTGGACACTCGCCTGATTGAGGTTTTCCATGATCATATCCATTGTCGACTGGGGATAATTACCGGTTGAAATCATCGCCCGGGCCTGCTGGATAAGTTCCTGAATGTACTGCAGCAGGATGTCGTAGCCGATATAGTCCGTCAGCTGGTAAATAAGTGAGTTAGACACCCCGAGCATCTGCGGATCGACCAGGTATTTGAATACCGGAATGGTGGTGCTGGAGATAAACCCTTTCTCCTGATCCGTCAGTTTTTCATCAGCCACTGCTTTATTCTGGATACTGCTTAACAAAGCGGAAATCTGGCTTTTTAGCGCTTTATTGGAAGTGATGGTCACGGTCGCATCAGCAACGACCTTAAGACACTTATCCGAATCATTGCAGTGGTAGATTTTAGCCGTGCCGCCCTCCATCATGGCTCTAATCAGATCCTGGTCAGTGGTGCGTGCCGGCAGCGGCGTGATTTCACTGTTCTCCCCGAAAATCAGCGTACCGGTGAGCGTCATGATGAATTCCTTCAGCTCCTTATTGCCGTCGAAGAGCCGGTTCTTCGATAAGGCATTCCACATGATGTTGATGTTTTTCATCACACGTTCTTTGTCTTTATCGCTGGCCTTATCCTGGACGCTGTCCATCTTGCCGCCCACCGTACAACCCTGGCGCGAGGCGGCCCAGTCCGAAAAGATATTGCTTTCACCGGCAATGTCCTGGCAGACCTTTTGTTGAGCGACCTGGGTACGAGGAAACAGGCCACCCACAATTCCCTGAGCAGCCTGGCAGGAACTGAGGTTCATGCTGTTCATGTCAGTGGCCATCTTTTGAAGGAAGTCCTTTGCGGTTTTAATCTCCGGTACCGTGGTTTGCAAAGCGAGATCAAAAAAGTACCCCGCGGCGTTGCTCATGATTTGTTTTGCGAACCTCTGCAGCTGCTCGCTGTTGATATAGCTGAATGACCCCAGATAGGCATCAATCCCTCCGCAGCCGGCATTAATATCAGGGAGCGTCATGCTGACCAGCTGGATCGTTTTCACCTGCGTTCTGGCATACAGCGAACCGCCGGAGGCGTAACCCGCAGCCTGTCCCTGCCAGACCTGCGGCTGGCTGGTATTGGACGCAAAGCCCAGCTTATTGAAGAAGTTGTTCATATCGCCATTCACGTCGGCGGCGGCGCTAAATGACAGGCCAAGCACGGCACCGCAGAAGAGTGACAGAAGTTTAATTCGCATCCAGTCCTCCATTACGCACAGCATTCTTTTTAACTCTGTCATTTCTCAGAATAAAAAGGGTCTTCAGGTGATAACTGAAAAAATTGCGGATCGCTAATGTCACTCCGGCAACAAAGAACCCCACCCCAACAGCAATCAGCGCATAAGGGATGGCGTACATCATAATATTCCACAGGTCTTTTACTCGCAGGTCGCCGCTGGCTATCCAGTCATCCACGCAGATATTAAATAAAAATCTCATTATCCATAACAGCAGAGCACCTGCAGTGAGAAACACAATGAATAATTCCAGATAGATTTCCAGACGCCTTTCCCGGTGGATAAATTCCGGCTTCAGTTGTTCAATTTTTTCGGCTGCTGTCTGCCCGGAGTCCTTTAAACTTGCTGGAAATAAAAACGCGTACAGTCCCGTCGAACGTATATATTTGTTCATGGCTATTTTCCTTAATCACTTGCTAAGACCGGATATAACAGAGGCTAATGCATCATCTGAAATACCGTATCCACTCTGGCCATAAAGCCCTGTGCATCCGTGGCGCCCTGCAGGATCGGGTACGCTGCCAGCGTGTTTACGTTCACCAGAAACGTAGTCGGGGTCGCCACCGGGATATTGGGGAAAAAGGTCTGCATCACGTCAGGAGGCGCCGGCAGCGCTTCCGGAAACGCGTCATCACCCTGTCCGTCAATGGTGTAAGAGAACACGGAGAAGCCATACTGTCCGGCCAGCTGCTTCAGCACCGGGTCAAATTTATGACAGTAGGGACAGTGTCCCTGCATGAACAGCACCACTTTCCAGTCGCGCAGGTCCACCTGCTTTCCGTTGCTGAGTCGTAACCAGCGTGGCTGAGATGCCCCGCTCACCGCCTGGGGAGTGTCGCTCTGCGGGGAGGCCGTTTCAGTACCGGAGATACCCCGCGGATCCCAGAGCGACTTCACCTCATCGAGCGTTCCCGCATGTGCCATCCCGGCCAGTGCAAGGGAAAGAGCCAGTGCCGCCAGCGGCGTCTTAGCGAGGTTCATCAGGCTGTTTCTCCTCTTTTTCGGCTTCAGCAATCAGGGCGTTTAGAATGCGGTATCCCCCGAACACCACCATACCCAGCCCGAAGATTTCCCCGGCCTGGACGGCCAGCTCAGGCTGTTTTCTGACAAGCCTGGCTATCAGGTGGAAAAACACGCCCACGGCCAGCACCCACATCCCGGTGATATCTAAATCCGGAAAACGAATATTTCGCATGACACACTCCTTAGAAATTCGGTTTAAAGTCGCTGGAGACATAGAGGAACTGTTTCGCCAGGTCGTCCTGACTGATAAAGCCGTAACTGAGAGGCTTCACCTGGCCACTTTTCGGGTTAACCAGCATCATCGCGGGGAAGAACTTCACGCCAAGCTGCTCTGCCTGGCCCTGGTCCGTCCGGCTATCGGGCAGCATGGGGTTAATCACTCCGTCAACCGACACCGGTATCACGCTCAGGCCATAGGTTTCGCGAAAATTTTTAATCACCTGGACCAGCTGGCCATCGATCGCTTCCCGGCCCCGGTAGAAGAACATCACGCCGTAGTGCTGTGCGAGGGTGGAGATAGCCTGTCGCTGTTCGGCATAGTCGGCAGCGAGCTGGTTTTTTACCGTGCCGTTGTAGTAGCTGTGCTGCAGGTTGTAATCGAGTTCGGGGTTTTCCAGCATCGCTTTCTTCGCACTCATCGAGAACAAACCTGCCTGCTGCGTCCAGTAGTTCTGCAGCCGGAAATACTTAACGAAGTTTTCAGACGATGGATACAGAATGGCTTCGTACAACGACCGTTTGGTGGCCGCCTGGAGTGTGGCGAGTTTCTCCAGAATATCCATTTGCGGCGGTGGTGCCGCTGGTGCGGCTTTCCTTTCCTCATCATGGGGCTTAAGTTTCTCGTTGTACCACTGCCAGCCCGCGTCTTTGGCGAAAGCCGGCATCAGGGCGCAGCAAAGGCATCCCGCCAGCATGGCGGCATGTATTGTTCGCATGGCAAATACCCTTTTATGAATTATTGCGACTGGCGTGACAGATGCTGATAGACACTGTATTTATCGAGCTGGCGCTGTATCTTTCCTGCATCATCACGGGCTTCAAAGCGGTAACCGCTGCAGTACAGAGGCAGATGATTTATCTGAAGGTCCACCCGCTCCCCGTCCCTGACCACCCACGCGGCCTGAGAAACAGTGTCGCACTGGATCCCCCAGGCCCGGTTGGTGGTCATAAATGCGTTAACCTGTCTGTCCCGCCACAGGCTGTACGACATAATGTTGACCAGGAAAAAGACAAACACCCCGACAAAAACCATGACCAGCCCGTAGGCTTTTTTCTCTTCCATGAACACTCCTGTCTGTTTTGCTGATTAAAGCGGTGACGCCCGTCTTTATGGCTGTAATCGTCTTGCTATAATCGTGAGAACAAAAATAAACAATAAAGATCTAACAATTACGAACCCAGCATCGCTCGTTAATAACGTTGCCATGTTAATTATCAACAGAACAGGAATAAGGATTACCCCTGCTAACCTGAACCAATCTTTAAACTTATTAAACCTGCGCACCGTCTTCATTCTTCCTCCGTCTTTTTCCGTAACAACGCGGCAAGCGAACTAAAAAAGAGATAGCTCACGAACCAGAAAAAACCAACCGCAACAATAAAAACCACACTCTCGACATAATCATTCCCCGACGTCCCTTTGACGGCATCCCAGGAGAAATAAATCACCGGAGAAATAATGATTATTGTCAGCGTTAATCTCAGGACAAAATCAATGGCAGGCTGTTTGTGAAAATTAATTTTCATGATTATCGGTCTCTTTATTAGTCAGCATGGTTTATTGCGCGGATTGCTGACTCATGATTTCCTTAATTCGTTCCTTGGTCTTATTGGTGAGAACATCGTTTTCCGGTATTTTTTGATTTTTCATCAGGTCGTCCATAAAGTTGGTGAAATCAAGCTTGTTAAAATCAATCCCCTGGAGTTCCGCGGTGGTAATGCCCCGACAGTCAGGACTGCTGGCGCCGCCAAAACCGATATGCAGCTGACCGTTTCTTCCCTGCTGCTGAACGATCTGCGCCAGTTTTGAGTCGAACTGGCAATAGCTCCTTTTTTTCTCCAGGCAAATACCCAGAACTTTTTTAGAGCAGAATTCCCCGATACTGACCGTCAGCTTGTCTTTTTTCGCTTTGGCCAGCGCCTTTTCCTCGCTGCTGCAGCGTGCCAGCCCCACATCCTGGCCCCAGCCGCTGTCTTTGCAGCAGTTACTGAAGCCGGCAGCAAATTTCTTACAGAACTTCGATTTTCCGGTGAAGGCCCGGACATCCACCCCGTTCAGTGCCGCGACGTCCTTCCCCGCGGCTGCCAGTGCCGCCAGCTCAGATACCGCCTGCCCAAAGTCATTGCTCTTCCCGGACGTGGCTTTGTCACATTCACCATCAAGGCAGAAGACATCACCGCCGCAGATCATTTGCTTGCCACTCGTCCTGGTTTCGCAGGAATACGTTGCATATTCATGCAGGCACGTGCCTTCCTCGCTGGAGAAGGCGCACTGGCGGGATGACAGAGTACAGGCCGTATTTTTCATCAGGATTTCACAGGAGCCGCTGTCCGCCGGCTGCGTGAGCCAGGTATCCTTATATTTCCAGCAGGCTTCCGTGAACGAGTAATCCCTGCCTCCGAGGGTGATGGTTCGCGTTCCTCCCGGACTGATACATTCCTCCCCCGTTTTTTTTCCTTCATCCTTACTGAACGGACAGCTTTCAACCCAGACGACTTCAGGTGCGTAGACGGTTTCGGTTTCTTCCATCACCAGGGTGACCGTGACCTGTACGGGTTTCTGGCTACCCGATGATACGGTCCGTGATGTTTTGCTTACTGAAAAGTTCTGCCCTGCAGTAACCGCTTTGTCCACACCAAACGACTGATGAATCTTCCCCTTCCCGTCATAGGTATATTTCGTACAATGCGTGTTCTGACCGCCTGAACACATCGATTCTGAACGTGGCCAGCTGATCACATCTATGGGGAACGTTCGTTCAAAGAGGGTCAGGCTTTCACTGACTGCACTCTTGCAGCTATCCCGCACCTTCCCTTCGGAATCGCATTCTTCAATCCAGGGGATCACCAGAGGCTCACCATCCACCGAGGCATTCAGCAGACGACCGTTGGTCGGGATCGTCAGGTTGCCACTCCATTGCCGGGTACTCCGGGCATAATTCAGCGTCACCACCTGCTGATAGGTTCGGTTAACTTTCTGCGTGGTGGCGTTATCCTTCAGGGTCGCTTCCCGTGTGCAAAAATTTTCCACCTGCAGATCACGTTCGCAGGTATGGTTTGTGAACTCGCTGCGGTTCACAACCTGGGCGGTACAGGACTGTCCGGTATCACCGACAATGCTGTCGGCACGGGATTCTGTATCCTTTGCGGCCTGAATAAACGGCGCATCCTGAGATATCTGATCCGGTGGCCGGTTCGTGAACGACTCCGTAATCGTTTTGCCGGTATCTCCCTGGCTGAACTCCAGGGCTGAATCGCTTTTCAGAGAGCTGTCTCCGCTGGCAGTGACGCCGCCGTAGTATTTTGTCTGATCCGGGTTGTCGGTATACCCCGGCAGGTTTTGCTCACCACTGAAATTTTTTAGTGAGTTCAGACCATTGCCCTGCACCTGTTTCGCAAAATCCGAACCGGCTTTATAGTCACTTCCACTGTCAGCGCAGGCGGGGGATGCCAGCCAGATGAAGGCGCTCAGGACAAAAAAATGCGCGGTCAGCACGGAAATAACCGTCTTCATTTACACCCTCCCTCATCCCCCACCATTTCCGGTAACGCCATGAAGTACGGTTTATCTTTCATGGCTGGCTCCCGGCGGCATTCGAGGGCGCATCAAGCATCTGCCGGGCCACCTGTGCGCAGTCACCGGTTTGTGCCACTTTCTCCAGCGCCTGTTTGACGTGAATGTTACCGCGTACCACGTCATACCCGGCCTGACACCGTACCACCAGAGACGGCACACTCCGGATGCTGTACTGCGTATATAGTGTCGGGTCGATCTGCACTCCGTCGGTCACGCCATCCTTCACCAGCTGCAGCACCGCGTCAGTGGTGGTCTTCATGTCGTTATTGACGAGCCCACGCAGTGTCGCCGGAATGCCGTACTGCCGGGTTTCGTGCAGCATCCGCTTCAGCCCCTCTTCAGGTATCGAGAAGGAGACAAAGTACAGCGCCCCTTCTGCTGGCTTTTCCTGATTCGCCGCTTTCTGCTGGCTGACCAGATTATCGATAAACTGGCGGTCTGATTTGGGCAGAGGATTACGGTTGATTTGCGCCTCAAGCTCCTGCTGCAGCTGTTTATCCGGATGCTGGCGCAGCTGTTCGCTGAGGTTCTCCTGCTGCTTCAGCCATTCTCTGTCTGTAACAGAGGAGGTTTCAGCCAACACTGCTCGTCCGGTCAGCAAAAGCATGACCATAAACAGATTCATTAATTTCATGAGAGACTCCTGTCAGAGAAAGACACAATTGCGTTTACGCCACATCAGATAGCCATAGTTCTTACGGGTGTTGGGTGGATTTTTACCGGCCTCCCAGCGCATCACGCTGCGCCCCACGGGATGGCATTGGCCGCTGTCCGGGTACATGTTCACCATCTGATAGCGCCAGCGCTCTTTGGGGATGATCGGG
>NZ_JBMEZS010000021.1:0-26035 GCF_048822555.1 Klebsiella sp. C283 | reverse complement strand
TCCCATTTTTTTGCACAAGCCTTTTTTCGATCTTTTTTTCTGAATGGTGATTTTTCACCCTTTTCGCCGTGTAATTGCGCGATTTGCTCAATTTTCACCGTTTTCAGGGGTTGCAGAGCGAGATAAAAGCCACCAAAGTCTTCTTACGCTCCCGTATTTTTGAGGTCAACATGTCTGCTCACCTGCGTCCCTATAAAACATTTTTCCCGCAAATCGGTCTTCGCGTCATGATTGACGCATCCAGCGTCGTCATCGGTGATGTCAGAATTGCCGATGACGTCAGCGTCTGGCCTCTGGTCGCCATTCGCGGCGACGTCAATTTCGTGTCGATAGGTCAACGTAGCAATATTCAGGACGGCAGCGTTCTACACGTGACCCATAGATCCTCTTACAAGCCTGAGGGAAATCCACTGATCATTGGAGAGGATGTGACGGTTGGTCACAAAGTGATGCTGCACGGCTGCACTATCGGCAACCGCGTGCTGGTTGGTATGGGTTCGATCTTGTTAGATGGTGTCGTGGTTGGTGATGACGTCATGATTGGCGCGGGAAGTCTGGTGCCGCAGAATAAACAGCTTGAAAGCGGCTTCCTTTACTTTGGCAATCCGGTCAAACAGATCCGCCCCCTGACAGAGGCGGAGCGGGAAGGCCTAAAATATTCAGCAAATAACTATGTGAAATGGAAAGATGAATATCTGGATCAGGAGAGCCAGACCCAACCCTGAGCATCCTCCTGATTATCGCGGATCAATGCCTCAGCCTCTTCCTCAAGATCCCAACGATGTTCCCGGAATGCGGCCAGCCACTGCGCTGGCCCCTCTGCGCCAAAACGCTGCTGCAGGATCTGCCCTGAAATTACGCAGGTTAATTGCATCCCATTCACCAACGCGGGAAAAACCACGCCCTGCCGTTCGGCATCCCATGATTCCCGATCGGGAAACTGAATCGCCTGATTCATGCATTCAGTTCCTGTTGCAGCTTTTCTATAACCGGGGTGATAGCCGGCAGGACGCCGTGCCATAGCAGAACAGCATGGGCGGCTTGCGCCACCAGCATTCCCAGCCCGTCAGCGCAGTGGGTTGCGCCATGCTGCTGACACCACTGAAGAAATGGCGTCGCCCCTTTCTGGTAAAACATGTCATAGCAATACACGTCGGGGTTAACAACAGACGCCGGGATAGCCGGCACATCACCCTCTATCCCACTGGATGTTGCATTGACGATCAGATCGAAAGTTTCCCCAGCTAAGGTATCCATTTCCCGGGCGCTGACGCTGCCGGTATGGGCGAAGAGCGTGGCTAACTCATGGGCACGAGCATAGGTGCGATTGACGATCGTCACAGCGCACCCCAGCGACAGCAGCGGCAGCAGTACCCCACGCGATGCGCCACCGGCACCGATAAGCAGGATCCGCTGGCGTGGCTTAATGAATCCCAGACGCTCCAGATCGCTCAGAAGACCAATACCATCCGTGTTGTCGCCCAGCAAACGCCCATCTTCCAGACGTTTCAGGGTATTCACCGCTCCCGCCAGCGCAGCGCGTTCTGTCAGTTCATCCGCGCGCGCAAAGGCTTCTTCTTTGAAAGGAACGGTAACGTTGGCGCCCTTTCCTCCTTCCGCAAAAAACTGATTCAGAGAAGAGACAAAATCGTCCAGCGGCGCCAGCACACGTCCATAAGGATGGGTAATCCCTAACTGGCGGGCAAAAAGGTGGTGAATAGAAGGCGACTTACTGTGCGCAATCGGATTACCAAAAACAGCGTAGGTTTCCATGATTCACCCCTGGCGGAACAGTTCACCCGTCAGGGCATCACGTATTTCAGATGGATTTTGACGTCCGCCCGTAGCGCCATCCACGACCGGGAAGCTGTCACCAAACTGAGCACGGACCTCTGCGGTAGTGCGGCAAGGCGGTTGACCGGTGAGATTGGCGCTCGTCGAGACCAGCGGTTTTCCGTAGGCTTCGCACAATTCAATCACCAGCGGATGGTTGGTTACGCGTACGGCCAACGAATCAAAACGACCCGTCAGCCAGCGTGGCGTTTCAGGACGAGCCGGGAATACAAACGTCACCGGTCCTGGCCAGCAGGAAAAGATTGCTGCCCGCTGCGAGTCACTTAACCGAGAATCATCAATATAGGGCTTCAGCTGCTCAAAGCTAGCGGCGATAAGGATCAATCCCTTCTCAACAGGACGCTGCTTCAGCTCCAGCAGACGCATAACGGCCGTTTCGCTGTCAGGGTCGCAGCCGACGCCAAAAACAGCTTCCGTGGGATAGGCGATGACATGTTCATTATTCAGGACCGCCACGGCATGGGCGACGGCTTCTGAGGGCAGGTTATTGTTCACTGATTTATTCCGCCGGGATCGGCTTTCCACATTGTTTACTGGCACAGAAGCGTCTGAGCCCCTGCGCCGTCTTCTTTTCTATTAACAGCGGGTAATGGCATTCAGGGCATTCGCCCGCCACCGGTTTAAAATTGATAACGAACTGGCAATCAGGATAGCGATCGCAGGAGTGAAAGGTTTTACCGAAACGGGAACGACGCTGGACCAGATGGCCTTGTCCGCACTGCGGGCAAGCAATAGCCGTCTCATCTGGTTTATCAATTAGCTCGGTATGTTCGCATTCCGGATAGCGGCTACAGCCAATGAACATCCCAAAACGCCCCTGGCGTAGCACCATAACCGCGCCGCACGATGGGCATGCTTGCCCCTCCAGCACCTTAACGACATGCCCGTCCGCCTGACTTTTCAGGGGACGGATATAGTCACAGTCCGGATAATGCGAACAGCCAAGAAACGGGCCATGTTTCCCGGAACGGATCACCAGTTCAGCCCCGCACTGCGGGCAGGGCTCATTTTTACGCACCGAAAACAGTGCTGATTTGGTCATAACAACTCGATGTTGCTGCAAAAAGATTAATGCAGCATACCTTCATTTACTTCGAAGAGTAATTCTTCCATTTGCTGATAGGCGTTTTCACAGCCCGGAATATTGAACAGTACCATCAGGATGACCCATTTCAGGTCCTCCAGCTCAAATTCTGCCGTATCCAGCGCCAGTACGCGCTCTATCACCATTTCTCGCGTTTCGAGGTTCAACACCTGAATCTGCTCGAGGAAGAGTAAAAATCCCCGGCAACTGGCATCCAGACGCTGGCACTCCTCTTCGGTATATACCCGAAGCGACAGCGGGTCGGAAGCGAGCTGCATGGGTTCAACGAGACCTTCCTGATAATCAGCCAGTTTCTCGAGCCACATTAACGCGTTATAGATATCTTCCCGCTCAAAACCTGCGTCGGTAAGATCCCGCGTCAGTTTGTCCTGATCCACGCGCATTTCTGCTTCGCTATGGATGTAAGTTTCAAACAAATACATGAGTACGTCGAACATGGCTTGCCCTCCTTAATCGGACATAGCCGCCGGGTACAGCTGCGATCCAGCCTGCTAACTCCAGTTCAAGTAGCTGAGCTACGGTTACTGGCACAGATTGGCCGGCACGTTCAGCGACAACGTCAACAGGTGTTACCTCATCTCCTACGTTAGCCAGGAGCTCCGGAAATGGCAATGCTACAGACGGCTGATCGGCGCAATTATTTATCGAATCAGACGTATCAGTTAGCCAGTCAGCTCGTTGTGCCAGTATTCCACAATATCCTCTGGCGAGGTCACCGGCACCGCGCCTTGCTTAATTAACCAGTGTGGGCCTTCCGATCCCGGATTGCCTATCGGCCCAGGCAGGGCAAACACATCCCTTCCCTGCTCCAGAGCACAGCGGACGGTAACCAGCGAGCCGCTTCGCAATGCCGCCTCAACCACCAACACGCCCAGGCTCAGGCCGCTGATAATCCGGTTGCGCCTGGGGAAATGCGCGGGAAGCGGCGGCGTTATTAGTGGAAATTCAGACACCAGCGCACCGCCATTATCGATGATCTGCTGGGCGAGGCTTGCATGGCGCCGCGGATAAACCTTACCCAGTCCGTTGCCCAGTACCGCGATGGTTTTGCCCTCGGCCGAGAGCGCGCCGCGATGCGCTACGCCATCAATGCCTAACGCCAGCCCACTGGTGATAGTCATTCCTTTACGCGCCAACGTTTCGCTGAACAGTTTCCCCCAGCGAGCGCCATACCAGGAATGCAGGCGACTACCAATAACGGCAAGCTGCGCGCTGTGAAGCAGAGCGGGATCGCCGCTGACCAACAACGCACCGGGGTAATCAGCGATGGCCCTTAGCCGAAACGGAAAGCGCGGATCGTCGGCCCGTAACAGATGATGTTCCGGGTTCTCCAGCCAGCGCCGCGTCTCATCAAGCTCACGCCCGTCAAGCCGAAAAAATGACGTTGCTTGCGCCGCGGACATCCCGACAGCATGCAGCGCTTCACGATCAACGCTGGCGGCTGCGCATAAGCGCTGTGCGATCTTTAGCATTCTGTCGCCATACAAGTTACTGACCTTCATCAGCCGCAGCCAAATCTCGTCGGGCGTCATCCTTACCCCCTGCCATAAGCGGTATTGACAATCTTTGCGATTGGACAGTGAGACTGTCAATTGCAGGGTGTTTTGTCTAGAATAGAGCTAATAATCTTATCAACTCCTGAATACGACTCTGGAACTTTATGGCAGTTTTGCAAGTGTTACATATTCCGGACGAGCGCCTTCGCAAAGTCGCCGAGCCGGTCAAAGAAGTGAATGCGGAAATTCAGCGTATCGTCGATGATATGTTCGACACCATGTACGCTGAGGAGGGCATTGGTCTGGCCGCGACCCAGGTCGATATCCATCAGCGCATTATCGTTATTGATGTGTCGGAAAATCGTGAAGAGCAGCTGGTGTTAATCAACCCGGAGCTGCTGGAAAAAGATGGCGAAACGGGCATCGAAGAAGGCTGCCTGTCGATTCCGGAACAGCGCGCCCTGGTGCCGCGTGCGGAAAAAGTGAAGATCCGAGCGCTGGATCGCGACGGTAAGCCATTTGAACTGGAGGCCGATGGCCTGCTGGCTATCTGTATTCAGCATGAGATGGATCATCTGGTCGGCAAACTGTTTATTGATTATCTGTCACCGCTCAAACAACAGCGCATTCGTCAGAAGGTTGAGAAACTGGATCGTTTACGTTCCCGTGCCTGATAACAAGGAATACCGTGTCACAATCACTACGTATCATTTTCGCCGGCACCCCCGATTTTGCAGCGCGTCATCTTGACGCGCTGTTGTCGTCTGAACATCAGGTTGTTGGCGTATTCACTCAGCCAGACCGTCCTGCTGGCCGCGGCAAAAAATTGATGCCGAGCCCGGTAAAGGTGCTGGCTGAAGCCCATAACTTACCTGTATTCCAGCCATCTTCCCTGCGTCCGCAGGACAACCAACAATTAGTCGCCGATCTCGGCGCCGATATCATGGTGGTGGTGGCGTACGGTTTGATTCTTCCGAAAGCGGTGCTGGAGATGCCCCGTCTGGGCTGCATCAACGTTCACGGCTCCCTGCTACCGCGCTGGCGTGGCGCAGCGCCGATCCAGCGTTCGCTGTGGGCGGGGGATTGCGAAACAGGCGTAACCATCATGCAGATGGACGTCGGCCTTGATACGGGTGATATGCTGTATAAGCTTTCCTGCCCCATTACCGCAGAGGATACCAGCGGCAGCCTGTACGATAAGCTGGCCGAGCTCGGCCCTCAAGGTCTGCTGGCAACCTTAGCCCAGCTGGCCAACGGCACCGCACAGCCTGAAGTACAGGATGAATCGCTGGTGTGCCACGCCGAGAAGCTGAGTAAAGAAGAAGCTCGCATCGACTGGTCGCTTTCTGCCGCACAGCTGGAGCGCTGCATCCGCGCCTTTAATCCGTGGCCAATGAGTTGGCTGGAAATTGACGGGCAGCCGCTAAAAGTGTGGCGGGCATCGGTCATTGCCGAAGCTGCGCATGCCGAACCGGGTACTATCGTGGCAGCAACCAAACAGGGTATCCAGGTCGCCACGGGCGATGGGATCCTCAGTCTGGAGTCGCTACAGCCTGCGGGTAAAAAAGCGATGAGCGCCCAGGATTTACTCAATTCCCGCCGGGAGTGGTTTACTCCTGGCACCCGTCTCGCCTGACGGTCGTCTCTTCTGAAGCCCGGGTTCGCCGGGCATTTTTATTTTTGCGCTTATGAAAAAGAATATAAATTTACGCAGCCTGGCCGCCCAGGCTATCGAGCAAGTCGTTGAAAAAGGTCAGTCTTTAAGCAACGTCCTGCCCCCTCTACAGCAAAAAGTCAGCGATAAAGACAAAGCGCTGCTGCAGGAGCTGTGTTTTGGCGTACTGCGTACGCTCAGCCAGCTGGAGTGGCTTATCAGCAAGCTGATGGCGCGTCCGATGACCGGCAAACAGCGCACCGTGCACTTTCTGATTATGGTTGGGCTCTATCAGTTACTCTACACCCGCATCCCTCCGCACGCCGCGCTGGCTGAAACGGTAGAAGGCGCGGTGGCGATTAAGCGCCCGCAGCTTAAAGGGCTGATCAATGGGGTGTTACGCCAGTTTCAGCGCCAGCAGGAAGAGCTACTGGCAGAATTCGCCGGGCAGGAAAACCGCTACCTTCATCCCAAATGGCTGCTGAAGCGTCTGCAGCAGGCCTGGCCGCAACAATGGCAGGAGATCGTCGATGCGAACAACCAACGCCCGCCGATGTGGCTGCGCGTTAACCGCAACCATCATTCCCGAGACGAATGGCTTGCTCTGCTTAAAGAGGCCGGCTTAGAGGGCTTCACCCACCCTGACTATCCCGACGCCGTGCGTCTGGCCACCCCTGCCCCGGTCCATGCGTTGCCGGGTTTTGCCGAAGGATGGGTAACCGTTCAGGATGCCTCGGCCCAGGGCTGCATGCGCTATCTGCAGCCGGAAAACGGCGAGCGCATTCTCGATCTCTGCGCCGCGCCGGGCGGCAAGACGACGCATATTCTGGAAGTCGCTCCCCAGGCTGAGGTCATGGCGGTGGACATTGATGAACAGCGTCTTTCCCGCGTCTATGACAACCTGAAACGGCTGGGCATGAAAGCCGAAGTCAAACAGGGCGATGGTCGCTTCCCTGAGCAGTGGTGTGGCGGCGAGCAGTTCGATCGTATTCTGCTGGATGCCCCCTGTTCCGCCACCGGCGTTATCCGCCGCCACCCGGATATCAAATGGCTGCGCCGGGATCGGGATATCGGCGATTTAGCCCAGCTGCAGGCCGAGATCCTCAATGCCATCTGGGGGCATCTGAAGCCAGGCGGCACGTTGGTTTACGCTACCTGTTCTATTCTGCCGGAAGAGAATAGTCAGCAAATTGCCGCGTTCCTCGCGCGGACCCCGGATGCAGAGCTTCACGCAACCGGTACGCCGGCAAGCCCGGGACAGCAAAATCTGCCGGGTGCGGAAGAAGGCGATGGCTTCTTTTACGCTAAGCTAATCAAACGTCGGAACTAATGGATCACTGCAGATGAAGATTATTATTCTGGGCGCCGGCCAGGTCGGCGGCACGCTGGCGGAGAACCTCGTCGGCGAGAACAATGATATTACGCTGGTTGATACCAATGGCGACCGTCTGCGCAGCCTGCAGGATAAGTTCGACCTGCGTGTCGTCCAGGGGCACGGTTCTCACCCCCGCGTACTGCGCGAGGCAGGAGCCGATGATGCCGATATGCTGGTGGCGGTCACCAGTTCGGATGAAACCAACATGGTGGCCTGTCAGGTCGCCTATTCATTATTCAATACGCCAAACCGTATAGCCCGTATTCGTGCGCCTGATTACGTCCGCGATGCGGAAAAGCTCTTCAATTCTGAAGCTGTGCCCATCGATCACTTAATCGCTCCGGAACAGCTGGTCATCGACAATATTCATCGCCTGATAGAATATCCCGGCGCGCTGCAGGTCGTGAACTTCGCCGAAGGTAAAGTCAGCCTCGCCGTGGTGAAAGCCTATTACGGTGGTCCGCTGGTGGGGAATGCGTTGTCCACCATGCGTGAGCATATGCCGCATATCGATACGCGCGTGGCCGCCATTTTCCGCCACGATCGCCCCATCCGCCCACAGGGTTCGACGATTGTCGAGGCCGGCGATGAAGTCTTCTTTATTGCCGCCTCGCAGCATATTCGCGCGGTCATGAGCGAACTCCAGCGTCTGGAGAAACCTTACAAACGCATCATGTTGGTCGGCGGCGGCAATATTGGCGCGGGCCTGGCTCATAAGCTGGAAAAAGACTACAGCGTTAAGCTTATCGAGCGCAATCAGCAGCGAGCCGCTGAGCTGGCAGAAAAACTGCAGCATACTATCGTCTTCTATGGTGATGCATCGGATCAGGAGCTGCTGGCCGAAGAGCATATTGACCAGGTGGACCTGTTTATTGCCGTCACTAACGATGACGAAGCAAACATCATGTCTGCGATGCTGGCCAAGCGAATGGGGGCCAAAAAAGTCATGGTGCTGATCCAGCGCAGAGCCTATGTGGATCTGGTTCAGGGTAGCGTCATTGATATCGCGATATCGCCTCAGCAGGCCACGATTTCCGCCCTCCTCAGCCATGTCCGTAAAGCCGATATTGTCGGCGTCTCCTCCCTGCGCCGCGGCGTTGCGGAAGCGATCGAAGCAGTGGCACACGGCGATGAGAGCACCTCGCGGGTGGTCGGGCGGTCGATCGATGAGATCAAACTTCCGCCAGGCACGATCATCGGCGCCGTCGTGCGCGGGAATGACGTAATGATCGCCAATAATAATCTGCGGATCGAGCAGGGCGATCATGTGATCATGTTTTTGACTGATAAAAAGTTTATTTCCGATGTAGAAAGGCTGTTCCAGCCAAGCCCCTTCTTCCTGTAATTCCCAGGGCGTCGAACAGGCGCCTTGTATTATCCCTTATTATTCAAAGGTTAATATTTTCCTGTAACGCTCTACGGGGAATGGCAAATGAAAATACATTTGTTAAACTTACAACGTCAGCTGGCTCAAGGAGAATAAAATGAGTTTTTTAAAAGAGTTTCGCGAATTCGCGATGCGCGGGAACGTTGTCGATTTGGCAGTGGGTGTGATCATCGGTGCAGCATTCGGTAAAATTGTTTCGTCGTTGGTCGCGGATATTATTATGCCGCCGCTCGGCCTGTTGATTGGCGGGATCGATTTTAAACAGTTTGCCGTCACGCTGCGCGATGCCCAGGGTGATGTACCGGCAGTGGTGATGCACTACGGGGTGTTTATTCAGAACGTTTTCGATTTCATCATCGTCGCATTTGCCATTTTCATGGCGATTAAACTGATGAATAAGTTAAATCGTAAGAAAGAAGAGGCTCCGGCGGCACCGCCAGCGCCCTCTAAAGAAGAAGTCCTGCTGAGCGAAATTCGCGATCTGCTGAAAGAACAAAACAACCGTTCTTAATCAGTAGTAAAAGCAGAAGGCCAGTGGTAAAAAAGCGATTCGCTTGCTTGCCACTGGCCTCCCGGTCATTCCTTGCTGCATGTTTATCTTTACGTTGATAGCTTCCTTTCCCTTTCTTATTCTTCTCTACGCGCTGCCTGAATAATGGATCGTGGAGAAGTGCCTCAATGGCGTTATCTTTAATTTGTCCTTTGGTATGCTGATAGCGACTCATAGTAACTCCAGTGGATGTGTGAATTCCGCGCGAGTGTAGATCCGCGCGCACAAAAAATCAACGCCCGGTATTGCCGTTGCTGGCGCCTTGCTCAAGGGCCTCGAGGATCGAACAGTAAACGCTGCTGTGAGCTGTGCCGCAGCAGGCATCATTGAGCCGTTGCAGAGAGCGACGCATCGTTTGTAGCTCGTTGATCCGCGCCTCAACTTCGCTTAATCGCGCCTGAACGATCCCTTTCGACTCCTGACAGGTGTGATGCTCCGGATCGATACGGATCGACAATAATTCGCGGATCGCTTCCAGAGTAAAGCCCAGCTGACGGGCATAGCGAATAAAGCGCAAACGCTGTAGATCGTTATCCGAGTAAAGACGAAATCCCCCCTCAGTGCGCACGTCATGATCCATCATTTGCTGTTTTTCATAATAACGGATGGTATCTGGCGTCACATCAGCCAGTTTTGCCAGCTCACCAATACGATACATATTCACTCCTGATTAATTTTGTGCAGCAACGCATCGGCGTACTCACCGCGTAAAAAGTCGGTGTTCAGTCCAGCCTGACGCAGCTTAAGCTCGAGCAGAGCGAGGCGCTTGCTGAGTTCGGCATGCCGCGGGTCGTCCTGACGGACCCCCTTCAGCAAGTCTGCCAGAGCCACCGCTTCTTTGCGCTGCTCCAGCTCCGGGGGAAGACACCCTGCATTCTTCAGAAGGCGATAGCCTGCCCGCAGCTCGGTCGGTACATGCGAATCGTCATCGAGCGTTAGCGGCACGCCGCTACCGGGTAAATTATCGAACTCGCCTTTGGTTTGGGCATCGAGGATATGGCGTTCTGCCCACTGATCCAGTAACCACATTCTACGGCTCCGGGGGATGAACAAAAAGAGTACAGATATTGTAGTGAAGTGGGGATGGGGTAGATATAAAAAAACCCGCCGGGGCGGGTTTTTTTACGTTACTACAGATTACTCTGCAGTAGCTTCTGCTTTCGGCTCAGCACGATCAACCAGCTCGATGTATGCCATCGGCGCGTTGTCGCCTGCACGGAAGCCACACTTCAGAATGCGAGTGTAACCACCGGCGCGGCTCGCGAAACGCGGGCCCAGCTCGTTAAACAGTTTTGCCACGATCTCGTTATCACGAGTACGGGCGAATGCCAGACGACGATTAGCAACGCTATCAGTCTTGGCAAGAGTAATCAGCGGCTCAACTACGCGACGCAGTTCTTTCGCTTTCGGCAGGGTCGTCTTGATGATTTCATGACGAACCAGCGAACCTGCCATGTTACGGAACATAGCCTGGCGATGGCTGCTGTTGCGGTTCAGTTGACGACCACTCTTACGATGGCGCATGACCTTATCCTTCTCAGTAAAACCTTAACCTGTGATCCGGTTACTCGTCAGCAATGCTTGCTGGTGGCCAGTTTTCCAGGCGCATGCCCAGAGACAGTCCACGGGAAGCCAGCACGTCTTTAATCTCAGTAAGAGATTTTTTACCCAGGTTCGGCGTTTTCAGCAACTCAACCTCGGTACGCTGTACCAGATCACCGATATAGTGGATAGCTTCTGCCTTGAGGCAGTTAGCAGAGCGGACAGTCAATTCCAGATCGTCAACAGGGCGCAGCAGGATCGGATCGAATTCTGGTTTCTCTTCTTTCACTTCTGGCTGACGTACATCACGTAAGTCAACAAAAGCTTCCAGTTGTTCAGCCAGGATGGTTGCCGCACGACGAATCGCCTCTTCAGGATCGATTGTGCCGTTGGTTTCCATTTCGATGACCAGCTTGTCCAGGTCGGTACGCTGTTCTACACGCGCAGCTTCAACATTGTAGGCAATACGCTCTACAGGGCTGTAGCAGGCGTCGACCAGCAGACGGCCGATTGGGCGCTCATCTTCTTCCGAATGAATTCGGGCAGAAGCCGGCACATAACCGCGACCGCGCTGAACTTTGATACGCATGCTGATAGCAGCGTTCTCATCAGTCAGGTGGCAAATCACGTGCTGCGGCTTGACGATTTCGACATCACCGTCGTGGGTAATGTCGGCTGCGGTCACAGGGCCAATGCCAGATTTATTCAAAGTAAGGATGACTTCATCTTTACCCTGAACTCTCACCGCCAGCCCTTTCAGGTTGAGCAGGATTTCAAGGATGTCTTCCTGAACGCCTTCTTTGGTGCTGTACTCGTGCAGTACACCATCAATCTCAACCTCGGTCACCGCGCAACCCGGCATCGATGAGAGCAGAATACGGCGCAGTGCGTTACCCAGAGTATGGCCGAAGCCACGCTCTAAAGGCTCAAGGGTCACCTTGGCGTGCGTCGAACTCACTTGCTCGATATCGACCAGGCGCGGTTTTAGAAACTCTGTCACAGAACCCTGCATTGTGTCCTCTCTTTGGTACTAAGCTTTACTTGGAGTAAAGCTCGACGATCAGGTGTTCGTTAATGTCCGCAGACAGATCAGAACGCTCCGGCTGACGCTTGAACGTACCTTCCATCTTGCCAGCATCAACTTCCAGCCAGGTTGGCTTTTCACGCTGCTCAGCCAGCTCCAGAGCGGCTTTCACGCGAGATTGCTTTTTCGCTTTCTCACGAATGCTGACAACGTCATTCGCTTTAACCTGATAAGAAGCGATGTTAACAACACGACCGTTTACCATAATCGCTTTGTGGCTAACCAGCTGGCGTGCTTCAGCACGAGTGGCGCCGAAGCCCATACGGTATACAACGTTGTCCAGACGACCTTCCAGCAGAGCCAACAGGTTTTCACCGGTGTTGCCTTTCAGACGTGCTGCTTCTTTATAGTAGTTACGGAACTGACGCTCCAGCACACCGTACATACGGCGAACTTTTTGCTTTTCACGCAACTGCACACCATAGTCAGACAGACGCGGCTTACGCGCACCGTGCTGGCCAGGAGCTTGTTCAATTTTACACTTGGTATCGATCGCGCGAACGCCAGACTTAAGGAATAAGTCGGTGCCCTCACGACGGCTCAGCTTGAGCTTAGGACCCAAATATCTTGCCATTTTCTTTCTCCAACTAACCTGGAAAACGCAGCGTTATACGCGACGTTTTTTCGGCGGACGACAACCGTTATGAGGGATCGGAGTCACATCAGTAATATTAGTGATGCGGAAACCAGCGGCGTTCAGTGCACGAATGGTAGATTCGCGACCCGGACCCGGACCTTTGACCATAACTTCCAGATTCTTGATGCCGTATTCTTTTACGGCTTCTGCGCAACGCTCTGCTGCAACCTGAGCTGCGAACGGAGTGGATTTGCGAGAACCACGGAAACCGGAACCACCGGCTGTTGCCCAACCCAGTGCGTTACCCTGACGATCAGTAATGGTAACGATGGTGTTGTTAAAAGAAGCATGGATATGAGCCACGCCGTCAGAGACTTGTTTTCTTACACGCTTACGTGCACGAATTGGTGCCTTTGCCATTATTCAATCACCCCGATTATTTCTTGATCGGTTTACGCGGACCCTTACGGGTACGTGCGTTGGTCTTGGTACGCTGACCGCGAACCGGGAGACCACGACGATGACGCAAACCACGGTAGCAACCAAGGTCCATCAGACGCTTGATGCTCAGGGTGATTTCACGGCGCAGATCACCTTCAACGACAAATTTACCTACTGCTTCACGCAGAATATCAATTTGTTCTTCAGACAGCTCACTGATCTTAACATTTTCAGCGATGCCCGTTTCAGCGCAGATGGCTTTAGAACGGGTTTTGCCGATACCGAAAATAGCGGTTAAAGCGATTACGGTATGTTTGTGATCAGGAATGTTAATGCCTGCTATACGGGCCACTATGCACTCCTACTATTTAATATGTACGCACCATGCTGAAAAGCCCGTTTTCAGGATACTCAAATGGAAACGTACAGACATACAAAAGATTGGCTGGCTAATCTAGCCAGCTCAATCCAACTTTGCAAGAAAAATATGCGAAAAAATCAGCCTTGGCGCTGTTTATGCTTCGGCTCGGCACTGCAAATCACACGGATGACGCCATCACGCTTAACGATTTTGCAGTTACGGCATAATTTCTTGACGGAAGCACGAACTTTCATTTTTACTCTCCGTAACTTCTCGGGCGACCAGTTTTAACGGCCGTAGCCTTTCAGGTTCGCCTTCTTCAATGCAGACTCATACTGACTGGACATCATCAGAGTTTGCACTTGAGCCATAAAGTCCATAATCACGACAACAACGATAAGCAGCGAGGTCCCACCGAAGTAGAACGGCACTTTCATCGCGTCACGCATGAACTCCGGGATCAGGCAGATAAAAGTAATGTACAACGCACCAACCAGAGTCAGGCGAGTCATCACTTTATCGATATACTTCGCCGTTTGCTCTCCCGGACGAATTCCTGGTACAAATGCACCGGACTTCTTCAGGTTATCTGCTGTTTCACGCGGGTTGAAAACCAACGCCGTGTAGAAGAAACAGAAGAAGATGATTGCAGACGCATAGAGTAACACATAAAGCGGTTGCCCAGGCTGCAAATACAGCGAAATTGTTGTCAGCCAGTTCCAACCAGTACCACCCCCGAACCATGACGTGATGGTTGCCGGGAACAGTATAATACTGGAAGCGAAGATTGCCGGGATTACCCCCGCCATATTCACTTTCAGCGGTAAATGTGTGCTCTGTGCAGCATAGACACGACGACCCTGTTGACGTTTCGCGTAGTTTACCACAATGCGGCGTTGACCACGTTCAACGAATACAACAAAGAAGGTCACTGCAAATACTAATACTGCAACCAACAGCAACAGGAGGAAGTGCAGGTCGCCTTGACGCGCTTGCTCGATAGTATGGGCGATGGCCGGCGGGAGTCCCGCAACGATACCGGCGAAGATAATGATCGAGATACCGTTACCGATACCGCGTTCAGTGATCTGTTCGCCGAGCCACATCAGGAACATAGTCCCTGTGACCAGACTAACAACAGCAGTGAAATAGAATGCAAAGCCTGGATTAATCACCAGGCCCTGCATACCAGGCATATTCGGCAGACCGGTAGCAATACCGATCGACTGGAATATCGCCAGCACCAGAGTACCGTAGCGGGTGTACTGGCTGATCTTACGACGACCAGACTCCCCTTCTTTCTTCAGTTCCGCCAGCGGTTGATAAACCACCGTCAGCAGCTGCACGATGATTGATGCCGAGATATACGGCATAATCCCCAATGCAAAGATAGAAGCACGGCTGAGAGCACCACCAGAGAACATGTTGAACATTTCAATGATGGTGCCTCGCTGTTGCTCAAGCAGTTTGGCAAGTACAGCGGCATCAATACCAGGGATCGGAATAAAAGAGCCAATACGGAACACTATCAGCGCACCGACCACAAACAGAAGTCTGCGTTTCAGTTCGCCAAGGCCACCTTTGGCACTTTGAAAATCTAATCCCGGTTGTTTAGCCATCTGCTACTTATTCCTCAATTTTACCGCCAGCAGCTTCGATAGCAGCACGAGCACCTTTAGTCACACGCAGGCCACGAACAGTTACCGGACGAGTTACCTCACCAGACAGGATCACTTTCGCGAACTCGATCTGGACACCGATAATGTTAGCCGCTTTCAGCGCGTTCAGGTCTACTACATCGCCTTCTACGTGAGCCAGATCAGAGAGACGGATCTCTGCGGTGATCATCGCTTTACGAGAGGTGAAGCCGAATTTCGGCAGACGACGGTACAGAGGCATCTGACCACCCTCGAAACCGCGACGTACGCCACCGCCAGAACGAGATTTCTGACCTTTGTGACCACGACCACCGGTTTTACCGAGGCCAGAACCGATACCACGACCCAGGCGTTTACCCGCCTTTTTGGAGCCTTCGGCCGGAGACAGAGTATTTAAACGCATCTCTTACTCCTCAACTTTAACCATGAAGGAAACCGCGTTGACCATACCACGAACAGCAGGAGTATCCTCGCGCTCTACGGTGTGACCAATACGACGCAGACCCAGGCCAAGCAGCGTTGCCTTGTGTTTCGGCAGACGACCGATTGCACTGCGGGTTTGAGTAATTTTAATAGTCTTTGCCATGGTTTATTTCCCCAGAATTTCTTCAACGGATTTACCACGCTTGGCAGCGACCATATCCGGGGACTTCATGTTTTCCAGACCGTCGATAGTTGCACGAACCACGTTAATCGGGTTAGTGGAACCATACGCTTTAGCCAGAACGTTACGAACCCCAGCGACTTCCAGAACGGCGCGCATTGCACCACCGGCGATGATACCGGTACCTTCGGAAGCCGGCTGCATGAATACACGAGAACCCGTGTGAGTACCCTTAACCGGGTGCTGCAGGGTGCCGTGGTTCAGCGCGACGTTAATCATATTGCGACGGGCTTTTTCCATCGCTTTCTGGATCGCTGCTGGAACTTCACGCGCTTTACCGTAACCAAAACCAACGCGACCGTTACCATCGCCAACGACAGTCAGAGCTGTGAAGGAGAAAATACGACCACCTTTAACGGTTTTAGATACGCGGTTTACCGCGATCAGCTTTTCCTGCAGTTCGCCAGCTTGTTTTTCGATGTGAGCCATCTTACACCTCTACCTTAGAACTGAAGGCCAGCTTCACGGGCAGCATCTGCCAGTGCCTGGACACGACCATGATATTGGAACCCGGAACGGTCAAAGGAAACATCTTTGATGCCTTTTTCCAGAGCGCGTTCAGCGACAGCTTTACCCACAGCTGCAGCAGCGTCTTTGTTACCGGTGTACTTCAGTTGTTCAGCGATAGCTTTTTCTACAGTAGAAGCAGCTACCAGAACTTCAGAACCATTCGGTGCAATTACCTGTGCGTAAATGTGACGCGGGGTACGATGTACCACCAGGCGAGTTGCGCCCAGCTCCTGGAGCTTGCGGCGTGCGCGGGTCGCACGACGGATACGAGCAGATTTCTTATCCATAGTGTTACCTTACTTCTTCTTAGCCTCTTTGGTACGCACGACTTCGTCGGCGTAACGAACACCCTTGCCTTTGTAAGGCTCAGGACGACGGTAGGCGCGCAGATCTGCTGCAACCTGGCCGATCACCTGCTTATCAGCGCCTTTCAGCACGATTTCAGTCTGAGTCGGACATTCTGCAGTGATACCCGCAGGCAGCTGATGATCAACCGGGTGAGAGAAACCTAAAGCCAGGTTTACTACATTCCCTTTGACCGCTGCACGATAACCTACACCAACCAGCTGCAGCTTCTTAGTGAAGCCTTCGGTAACACCGATAACCATTGAGTTCAGCAGGGCACGCGCGGTACCAGCCTGAGCCCAACCGTCTGCGTAACCATCACGCGGACCGAAGGTCAGTGCATTATCTGCATGTTTAACTTCAACAGCATCGTTGAGAGTACGAGTCAGCTCGCCGTTTTTACCTTTGATCGTAATAACCTGACCGTTGATTTTTACATCAACGCCGGCAGGAACAACGACCGGTGCTTTAGCAACACGAGACATTTTTTCCTCCGATTAGGCTACGTAGCAGATAATTTCGCCACCAAGACCAGCCTGGCGCGCTGCACGATCAGTCATAACACCTTTAGAGGTAGAAACAACTGCGATACCCAGACCGGCCATAACTTTCGGCAGCTCATCTTTTTTCTTATAGATGCGCAGACCTGGGCGGCTGACACGCTGAATGCTTTCTACAACAGCTTTACCCTGGAAATACTTAAGAGTCAGTTCCAGTTCCGGCTTGGTGTCGCCTTCAACTTTAAAATCTTCGATAAAACCTTCTTCCTTCAGCACGTTGGCGATTGCCACTTTCAGCTTGGAGGAAGGCATGGTGACCGCAGCTTTGTTCGCGGCCTGACCGTTACGGATACGGGTCAGCATATCCGCGATCGGATCTTGCATGCTCATCTGTCTTTACTCCCGTGATTCAATTGGTGACAATTACCAGCTAGCCTTTTTCAGACCCGGGATTTCACCGCGCATAGCGGCTTCACGGACCTTAATACGGCTCAACCCGAACTTCCGCAGGAAACCATGCGGACGACCTGTTTGACGGCAGCGGTTACGCTGACGAGACGGGCTGGAATCACGCGGCAGAGTCTGCAGCTTGAGAACGGCATTCCAACGATCTTCGTCGGTTGCGTTCACATCAGAGATGATAGCTTTCAGTTCAGCGCGTTTAGCGAAGAATTTATCAGCTAAAGCCACGCGCTTTACTTCGCGTGCTTTCATTGATTGCTTAGCCATTAAGTAACCCTACCTTACTTGCGGAACGGGAAGTCAAAGGCAGCCAGCAGAGCACGGCCTTCTTCGTCAGATTTCGCAGTAGTGGTAATGGTAATATCCAAACCACGAACGCGGTCGACTTTATCGTAGTCGATTTCTGGGAAGATGATCTGCTCACGGACACCCATGCTGTAGTTGCCACGACCGTCGAAAGACTTAGCGGACAGGCCGCGGAAGTCACGAATACGCGGTACAGCAATAGTGATCAGGCGCTCAAAGAACTCCCACATGCGTTCGCCACGCAGAGTTACTTTACAGCCGATCGGATAGCCCTGACGGATTTTGAAGCCTGCAACTGATTTGCGTGCTTTGGTGATCAGCGGTTTTTGACCGGAGATTGCTGCCAGGTCAGCTGCTGCGTTATCCAGCAGTTTCTTGTCAGCGATCGCTTCACCAACACCCATGTTCAGGGTGATCTTCTCGACCCGAGGGACTTGCATGACAGAATTGTAGTTAAACTCAGTCATGAGTTTCTTAACTACTTCGTCTTTGTAGTAATCATGCAGTTTCGCCATCGTACTACTCCAAATTACTTGATAGTTTCGCTGTTAGACTTGAAGAAACGGACTTTTTTGCCGTCTTCGAATCTAAAGCCTACACGGTCAGCCTTGCCGGTTGCCGCATTGAAGATTGCAACGTTAGAAACCTGAATTGCAGCTTCTTTTTCAACGATGCCGCCTGGTTGGTTCAGAGCCGGAACCGGCTTCTGGTGTTTCTTAACCAGGTTGATACCTTCAACAATGACCTTGCCGGAAGACAGGACATTCTTAACTTTACCGCGCTTACCTTTATCTTTACCGGTTAACACGATAACTTCGTCATCACGACGGATTTTCGCTGCCATGATTCGCTCCTTAGAGTACTTCTGGTGCCAGAGAGATAATTTTCATGAACTTCTCGGTACGAAGTTCACGAGTTACCGGCCCAAAAATACGCGTACCGATAGGCTGCTCGCTGTTATTGTTCAGAATAACGCATGCATTACCATCGAAGCGAATGACAGAACCGTCCGGGCGACGAACACCCTTCTTGGTGCGCACCACTACCGCCTTCAGCACATCACCTTTTTTGACCTTACCACGCGGAATTGCTTCTTTGATGGTGATCTTGATGATGTCGCCTACGCCTGCGTAGCGACGGTGCGAGCCACCCAGAACCTTGATACACATTACGCGACGTGCACCGGAGTTGTCGGCGACGTTCAGCATAGTCTGTTCTTGGATCATTTTAGTGCTCCGCTAATGTCAACTACTACTGAGACCCGAAAATTAGGGTCGTTAAAAAGCCCCATATCGAGGGCGCGGCATTATAACACCACAAACCAGATATGGGTAGAAAAAATAAACGGCTCATCGCTGAGCCGTTTATCCGTATCGAGAATGCGTACTCTATTACAGAACCGCTTTCTCTACAACGCGAACCAGCGTCCAGGACTTAGTCTTGGACAGCGGACGGCATTCGCGGATTTCAACCTTGTCGCCGATACCGCATTCGTTGTTCTCGTCATGTACGTGCAGTTTGGTCGTACGTTTGATGAATTTGCCGTAAACCGGGTGTTTCACCATACGTTCGATAGCAACAACAATGGATTTCTCCATTTTGTCGCTAACTACGCGACCTTGCAGAGTACGGATTTTATCGGTCATTACGCACCCGCCTTCTGAGTCAGTAAAGTCTTAACGCGTGCAACATCACGACGCACTTGCTTCAGCAGATGAGTCTGTTGCAGCTGGCCACTTGCAGCCTGCATGCGCAGGTTGAACTGCTCACGCAGCAGGTTCAGCAGCTCAGCGTTCAGCTCTTCAACGCTTTTTTCACGCAGCTCTTTTGCTTTCATTACATCACCGTCTTAGTTACAAAGGTGGTTTTGATCGGCAGTTTCGCTGCTGCCAGGCCGAATGCTTCACGGGCCAGCTCTTCCGGTACACCGTCCATTTCATACAGGACTTTACCCGGCTGAATCAAGGCAACCCAGTACTCCACGTTACCTTTACCTTTACCCATACGAACTTCCAGCGGCTTCTCGGTGATCGGTTTGTCCGGGAATACACGGATCCAGATCTTACCTTGACGCTTAACTGCACGGGTCATAGCACGACGTGCTGCTTCGATCTGACGTGCAGTCAGACGACCACGGCCAACAGCTTTCAGACCGAAAGTGCCGAAGCTAACATCCGTACCCTGCGCCAGACCACGGTTGCGGCCTTTGTGCACTTTACGGAATTTTGTACGCTTTGGTTGTAACATCAGCGACGCTCCTTATTTACGGCCTTTACGCTGCTGCTTTTTAGGTTGAGCAGCCGGTTCCGGTTGTTCAACAGCAGCCATACCACCCAGGATCTCACCTTTGAAGATCCATACCTTAACGCCGATTACACCGTAAGTGGTGTGCGCTTCAGAGGTGTTGTAGTCGATGTCAGCACGCAGAGTGTGCAGCGGTACGCGACCTTCACGGTACCATTCGGTACGTGCGATTTCCGCGCCGCCCAGACGGCCGCTAACTTCAACTTTGATACCTTTAGCGCCCAGACGCATTGCGTTCTGTACAGCACGCTTCATCGCACGACGGAACATAACGCGACGTTCCAGCTGAGAAGTGATGCTGTCAGCAACCAGTTTTGCGTCCAGTTCAGGTTTACGAACTTCGGCGATATTGATCTGTGCAGGTACGCCAGCGATATCCGCTACGACCTTGCGCAGTTTTTCTACGTCTTCGCCTTTCTTACCGATAACGATACCCGGGCGAGCGGTGTGAATGGTCACACGAATGCTCTTAGCCGGACGCTCGATAACGATGCGAGATACAGACGCTTTAGCCAGTTCTTTAGTCAGGAACTGACGTACTTTAAAATCGCTGTCCAGGTTGTCAGCGAATTCTTTGGTGTTCGCGAACCAGGTAGAGTTCCATGGTTTGACAATACCCAGGCGAATACCATTAGGATGTACTTTCTGACCCATTGCTAGTCTCCAGAGTCTCAGCGATCGGACACAACCACAGTGATGTGGCTGGTGCGCTTCAGGATGCGATCTGCACGACCTTTAGCACGCGGCATAATGCGCTTCATGCTCGGGCCTTCGTCTACGAAAATTTTCGCAACTTTCAGATCATCAATGTCAGCGCCATCGTTGTGTTCAGCGTTAGCAATGGCAGATTCCAGTACCTTCTTGACCAGTACAGCAGCTTTTTTGTTGGTGTAGGTCAGAATATCCAGGGCCTGCGACACTTTCTTACCGCGAATCAGGTCAGCTACAAGGCGAACCTTCTGAGCAGAAGAACGAGCATGGCGATGTTGAGCTAAAGTTTCCATCTCTTCCTCCTACCTTATTTCTTCTTCGCTTTTTTATCAGCAGCGTGGCCGCGATAAGTACGAGTCGGTGCGAATTCACCCAGTTTGTGACCGACCATTTCGTCGGAAACAAATACTGGAACGTGCTGACGACCATTATGGACAGCGATGGTCAAACCGATCATGTTAGGAAAGATCGTTGAACGACGGGACCAAGTGCGCAGGGGCTTCTTGTCTCCGCTTTCCACCGCTTTCTCTACCTTCTTCAGCAAGTGCAGGTCAATAAAAGGACCTTTCTTGAGAGAACGTGGCATGGCTTATCCTCTAAAATTATTTGCTACGGCGACGTACGATGAATTTATCAGTACGCTTGTTGCTGCGGGTCTTCTTACCTTTGGTCTGCAGGCCCCACGGGGATACCGGGTGCTTACCAAAGTTACGACCTTCACCACCACCATGTGGGTGGTCTACTGGGTTCATCGCAGTACCGCGAACGGTAGGACGAACACCACGCCAGCGTGCAGCACCTGCTTTACCCAGAACGCGCAGCATATGCTCAGCATTGCCAACTTCGCCCAGAGTAGCGCGGCAGTCTGCTTCGACTTTACGCATTTCACCAGAACGCAGACGCAGGGTGACATAAGCACCGTCGCGAGCAACGATCTGAACGTAAGTACCAGCGGAACGAGCCAGCTGACCGCCTTTACCTGGTTTCATTTCTACGTTATGAACGGTAGAACCAACCGGGATATTGCGCATCGGCAGGGTGTTGCCTGCTTTGATTGCAGCATCAACGCCAGACTGAATCTGGTCGCCAGCTTTCAGGCCTTTCGGGGCCAGGATGTAACGGCGCTCGCCGTCTTTGTACAGAACCAGCGCGATGTTCGCGGAGCGGTTCGGATCGTACTCAAGACGTTCAACAACTGCCGGGATACCATCTTTGTTGCGTTTGAAGTCAACAATACGGTAAGCCTGCTTGTGGCCACCACCGATATGACGGGTGGTGATACGGCCATTGTTGTTACGACCACCGGATTTGCTGTTTTTTTCCAGCAACGGAGCAAAAGGTTTGCCCTTGTGCAGCTCTGGGTTAACCACTTTAACGACGTGGCGACGACCCGGAGATGTCGGTTTACATTTAACAACTGCCATTGTATTACTCCTCCGACTTACTCAGCGCCGCCAACGAAGTCCAGATTCTGGCCTTCTTTCAGGGTGACGTAAGCTTTTTTCCAGTCGCTACGACGACCGATACGCTGTCCGTGACGTTTAACTTTCCCTTTAACAACCAGGGTGTTAACGACTTCGACTTCGACTTCAAACAGTTTCTGCACAGCAGCTTTGATTTCTGCTTTGGTCGCGTCTTTAGCAACTTTGAGAACGATGGTGTTTGTTTTTTCCATCGCAGTAGACGCTTTTTCAGAAACGTGCGGTGCGCGCAGCACCTTCAGCAGACGTTCTTCACGAATCATGCCAGCATCTCCTCAACTTGCTTAACAGCATCAGCAGTCATTACGACTTTGTCGAAGGCGATCAGGCTAACCGGGTCGATACCGTTCGCATCACGTACGTCAACCTTGTGCAGGTTACGTGCGGCCAGGAACAGGTTCTCGTCCAGCTCACCGGTGATGATCAGCACATCTTCCAGAGCCATGTCTTTCAGTTTCTGTGCCAGCAGCTTAGTTTTCGGCGCTTCAACAGAGAACTTCTCGACAACGATCAGACGATCCTGACGTACCAGTTCGGACAGGATGCTTTTCAGCGCGCCGCGGTACATCTTCTTGTTAACTTTTTGACTGTGGTCCTGCGGACGAGCAGCAAAGGTCACGCCACCGGAACGCCAGATCGGGCTCTTGATAGAACCAGAACGCGCACGGCCGGTACCTTTCTGGCGCCACGGTTTTTTACCGGAGCCAGTGATTTCAGCACGAGTCTTCTGAGCACGAGTGCCCTGACGCGCACCAGCTGCATAAGCAACAACAACCTGGTGAACCAGCGCTTCGTTGAAATCACGACCGAAGGTAGTTTCGGAAACAGTCAGCGCGCTCTGCGCGTCTTTCAATACTAATTCCATTGCTATCTCCTCACGCCTTCACAGCTGGTTTAACGATCAGGTCGCTACCGGTCGCACCCGGGACAGCACCTTTAACCAGCAGCAGGTTGCGCTCAGCGTCAACACGTACTACGTCCAGGCTCTGAACGGTTACACGCTCATTACCCAGCTGACCTGCCATTTTCTTGCCTTTGAACACTTTGCCCGGAGTCTGGTTCTGACCGATAGAACCCGGAACGCGGTGGGACAAGGAGTTACCGTGAGTAGCGTCCTGGGTACGGAAGTTCCAGCGCTTAACGGTACCAGCAAAACCTTTACCTTTAGAGGTACCGGTTACGTCAACTTTTTTAACGTCAGCAAACAGTTCAACGCTAATGTTCTGACCTACGGTGAATTCTTCGCCGTCAGCCAGACGGAATTCCCACAGACCACGGCCAGCTTCAACGCCAGCTTTAGCGAAGTGACCCGCTTCCGGCTTGGTTACACGGTTAGCTTTTTTAGCACCGGTGGTAACCTGGATTGCGCGGTAGCCATCGTTAGCCAGGTCTTTAACCTGAGTAACACGGTTTGCTTCAACTTCGATTACGGTTACTGGGATAGAAACGCCATCTTCAGTGAAGATGCGGGTCATGCCCACTTTTTTACCGACTAAACCAATCATTGTTTCAACCTCTCAATCGCTCGATGACCTGATTAACCCAGGCTGATCTGCACGTCTACACCGGCAGCCAGATCCAGACGCATCAGAGCATCAACGGTTTTTTCAGTTGGCTCAACGATGTCAACCAGACGCTTGTGAGTGCGAATTTCGTACTGGTCACGCGCGTCTTTGTTGACGTGCGGGGAGATCAGAACGGTAAAGCGCTCTTTGCGGGTCGGCAGCGGGATCGGACCACGGACTTGCGCACCAGTGCGCTTAGCAGTCTCGACGATTTCCGCGGTTGATTGATCGATCAGACGATGATCAAACGCTTTCAGGCGGATACGGATTCTTTGGTTCTGCATGAGACCAGAGCTCCAATTATTTTATAGACGAAATGATTACTCCTCATACCCATTACGATTGATGGGAGAGTGTAACCGTTCTTACATAGCCCCCCGATTGGGGACATTGTTTGATAACCCAACTGCGATTACCAGGGTTCATATTGAACCGGCCGTCAACTTTGACAGGCCCGCGCATTATACGCAAATTCTGGCGCTACGCAAGTGCTGTTTAGAAAATCATCACCAGGATTTGCGCACCTTCGCGCTAGCGAACGGTACCGGGTGACAACGCGGCAAATTAACGCGGATAGTGCCATCCATTCCAGGGAAGTCCCTTTTGCACTGAACGGGGACAATAAGCATAGTGAGACGATGTTCTTTGACGATTGCGGGGTTAACCATGCTCGCCGCCCTCCCCTTCTTGCTGTGCTATAGCGGATTGACCTTAGCCTTATGCCACCAGGACCTGCGTCACGGCCTGCTGCCCGACCGTTACACCTGTCCCCTGCTGTGGAGTGGTTTGCTTTTTTATCTCTGTCTGGCGCCGCACCAGCTTCATGATGCCGTCTGGGGGGCGATAGCCGGCTATCTCAGTTTGGCTGTGCTTTACTGGCTATATCGCGGGATCCGCGGCTATGAGGGATTGGGGTATGGGGATATCAAATATCTCGCCGCCCTCGGCGCCTGGCATGGCTGGCGATTGCTGCCGCAGCTGCTACTGGTGGCATCGCTGCTCGCCTGCACGGTGTGGGCAGTATCAGGTTTGTACGCCAGGTACGGCGGGAGCGGTAAATGGTGGGGGAACAACCCGCTGCCGTTTGGGCCATTTCTGGCGGCCGCGGGTTTCTGGTGCGGGTGTCAGACGCTGGCTAGTCTGACACTTTGATCTGCGACTGCAGGTAATTTTGCAGACCGATTTTGCCGATCAGATCGAGTTCGGTTTCCAGCCAGTCGATATGGCCTTCTTCATCCGCCAGGATCTCAATCATCATATCGCGGCTGACGTAGTCATGGACGCTGTCGGCATAGGCGATCGCCTCGCGCAGGTTTTGCGCCCCCTCCAGCTCCAGTCTTAAATCGGACTGCAGCATCTCTTCCACATCTTCACCGATGCCAAGTTTGCCGAGATCCTGCAGATTCGGGATACCTTCGAGAAAAAGAATACGCTCGATGTATTTATCGGCGTGCTTCATTTCGTCGATGGATTCGTGGTACTCAATATCGTTGAGGCGCATCAGGCCCCAGTTTTTGAACATTCTCGCATGGAGAAAGTACTGATTAATTGCGACCAGCTCATTTCCCAATAATTTATTGAGATAACTTATGATTTTGACATCACCTTTCATTATATAGTCCCTCCGCTTCCACTCATTGAAGCGTAGTCCGGCCTATAGGGATGTCAAAATAGAAGCGTGGACTTCAGGCGATTTCTTTGAATTCCGGCATGGTGGTTAATTCATCTTCCATAACTTCCCGCGCCGCGCGAACACACTTACCGCATTGATTTCCAACGGGAACAAACTTACGTAATTGCTGAAAAGATTGCGGTTGAAACTGGCGAACAACCTGGCGAATTTTTTTATCGCTGACGCCATTGCACAAACAAACGTACATATAAACTCCCGTTCAATTTATGCACAAATATTAAATGAGAATAGTTATGATTACAATAGACCATTTACTCATTATCCGCCGCAGCGCACGTTATGAATCGCCAGTAGCACCGCCCTTTTCGCTGAACGACGGACAGCAAAAAGGGCGCCGAAGCGCCCTTTTTTATTCAAAGCTAACGAATTAGCCCAGAACTTTAGCTACAACGCCCGCGCCAACGGTACGG
>NZ_JBMEZS010000020.1:0-34114 GCF_048822555.1 Klebsiella sp. C283 | reverse complement strand
TCGTACCGTTGGCGCGGGCGTGGTTGCTAAAGTTCTCGGCTAATCGCTGATAACATTTGACGCAATGCGCAATAAAAGGGCATCATTTGATGCCCTTTTTGCACGCTTTCACACCAGAACCTGGCTCATCAGTGATTTTATTTGTCATAATCATTGCTGAGACAGGCTCTGAAGAGGGCGTTTATACACCAAACCATTCGAGCGGTAGTGCGACGGCAAATCAGTATCCTTCTTTGCAACAGCAGGGCAGGGGCGACAGAACCGTCAGCGTTGAAGCAATTTGAATAGTTAAGTGTATAATCCGAAACTTAATTTCGGTTTGGATCGCCTCGCCCCCGCGGGGTGAAATTGTTTGTAGAATACTTCTGACAGGTTGGTTTATGAGTGCGAATACCGAAGCTCAAGGGAGCGGGCGCGGCCTGGAAGCGATGAAGTGGATTATCGTTGCCGTGCTGCTGATCGTGGCGATCGTGGGCAACTTCCTTTATCGCGACATTATGCTGGCGGTGCGTGCGCTGGCCGTGGTTATTCTTATTGCTGCTGCCGGTGGCGTCGCGCTGTTGACGACGAAAGGTAAGGCGACCGTTGCTTTTGCTCGCGAAGCGAGAACCGAAGTTCGTAAAGTGATTTGGCCGACTCGCCAGGAAACGCTGCATACTACGCTGATTGTTGCTGCCGTGACTGCAGTAATGTCACTGATCCTGTGGGGACTGGATGGTATTCTGGTTCGCCTGGTCTCCTTTATCACTGGCCTGAGGTTCTGAGATGTCTGAAGCTCCTAAAAAGCGCTGGTACGTCGTTCAGGCGTTTTCCGGTTTTGAAGGTCGCGTAGCCACGTCGCTGCGTGAACATATCAAATTACACAACATGGAAGAGTTATTTGGTGAAGTCATGGTCCCGACCGAAGAAGTGGTTGAGATCCGTGGCGGCCAGCGTCGCAAAAGCGAACGTAAATTCTTCCCGGGCTACGTTCTGGTCCAGATGGTCATGAACGACGCAAGCTGGCACCTGGTGCGCAGCGTACCGCGCGTGATGGGCTTCATCGGCGGTACCTCTGACCGTCCGGCGCCGATCAGCGACAAAGAAGTCGACGCCATCATGAATCGTCTGCAGCAGGTTGGCGATAAGCCGCGTCCGAAAACGCTGTTTGAACCGGGTGAAATGGTTCGCGTTAACGACGGTCCGTTCGCTGACTTTAACGGCGTGGTGGAAGAAGTGGACTATGAGAAGTCCCGCCTGAAAGTTTCCGTTTCTATCTTCGGTCGTGCGACCCCGGTAGAACTGGACTTCAGCCAGGTTGAGAAGGCGTAAGCCGGCGATCAAAAAAGCAGCGATTTAATCGTTGCATAGGGCGCGAAATTGGCATACAATTTCGCGCCTTTTGTTTTTATGGGCCCGGCCCGTAAAACGATGTTTAATCACGGGGAGCTTCTCTGAAGCGTTAATACCCAATTTGAGGATTTAAGAATGGCTAAGAAAGTCCAAGCCTACGTCAAGCTGCAGGTTGCAGCTGGTATGGCGAACCCGAGCCCGCCGGTCGGCCCAGCACTGGGTCAGCAGGGCGTGAACATCATGGAATTCTGCAAAGCGTTCAACGCCAAAACTGATTCCCTGGAGAAAGGTCTGCCGATCCCGGTTGTTATCACCGTTTACGCTGACCGTTCCTTTACCTTTGTTACCAAGACTCCGCCGGCTGCTGTTCTGCTGAAGAAAGCTGCAGGCATCAAGTCTGGTTCCGGTAAGCCGAACAAAGATAAAGTGGGTAAAATCTCCCGCGCTCAGCTGCAGGAAATCGCGCAGACCAAAGCTGCCGACATGACTGGTGCCGACATTGAAGCGATGACTCGCTCCATCGAAGGTACTGCACGTTCCATGGGCCTGGTAGTGGAGGACTAAGAAATGGCTAAACTGACCAAGCGCATGCGCGTGATCCGTGAGAAAGTTGATGCAACTAAACAGTACGACATCAACGAAGCCATCGCTCTGCTGAAAGAGCTGGCCACCGCTAAATTTACCGAAAGCGTAGACGTTGCCGTTAACCTCGGCATCGACGCGCGTAAATCTGACCAGAACGTCCGTGGCGCAACTGTACTGCCGCACGGTACTGGCCGTTCCGTTCGCGTAGCCGTATTTACCCAGGGCGCAAACGCTGAAGCTGCTAAAGCTGCAGGCGCTGAGCTGGTAGGTATGGAAGATCTGGCTGAGCAGATCAAAAAAGGCGAAATGAACTTTGACGTTGTTATTGCTTCCCCGGATGCAATGCGCGTTGTTGGCCAGCTGGGTCAGGTTCTGGGTCCGCGTGGCCTGATGCCGAACCCGAAAGTGGGTACCGTAACTCCGAACGTTGCTGAAGCGGTTAAAAACGCGAAAGCAGGTCAGGTTCGTTACCGTAACGACAAAAACGGCATCATCCACACCACCATCGGTAAAGTGGACTTTGACGCTGACAAACTGAAAGAAAACCTGGAAGCTCTGCTGGTTGCGCTGAAAAAAGCAAAACCGACTCAGGCGAAAGGCGTGTACATCAAGAAAGTTAGCATCTCCACCACCATGGGTGCAGGTGTTGCAGTAGATCAGGCTGGCCTGAACGCTTCTGCAAACTAATGCCTTTACGTGGGCGGCGAATTTGTCTACAATCTTCGCCCACGTTTGCTAACGATGGTTAGCAGGTAACCGAATTGTTCGTTGGAGCCTGGCCTATCCAGGCCTCCGTCGAAGACCGCAGGTGTTTCGCAAGAAACTTAATCCCCTGCGTAGACGGTGACAGAACGCTAAGATTATTTTTGGATATTCTGGCTTGTTTCTGCTCACCGTATTTAGACGCTCTATTCGTTGAATTGAGTGAAGTGAGTTCCAGAGCATAGGCTCTGGCAAACATCCAGGAGCAAAGCTAATGGCTTTAAATCTTCAAGACAAACAAGCGATTGTTGCTGAAGTCAGCGAAGTAGCCAAAGGCGCGCTGTCTGCAGTAGTTGCGGATTCCCGTGGCGTAACTGTAGATAAAATGACTGAACTGCGTAAAGCAGGTCGTGAAGCTGGCGTATACATGCGTGTTGTTCGTAACACCCTGCTGCGCCGCGTCGTTGAAGGTACTCAGTTCGAGTGCCTGAAAGACACGTTTGTTGGTCCGACCCTGATTGCATACTCTATGGAACACCCGGGCGCTGCTGCTCGTCTGTTCAAAGAGTTCGCGAAAGCGAATGCAAAATTTGAGGTCAAAGCCGCTGCCTTTGAAGGTGAGCTGATCCCGGCGTCGCAGATCGACCGCCTGGCAACTCTGCCGACCTACGAAGAAGCAATTGCACGCCTGATGGCAACCATGAAAGAAGCTTCGGCTGGCAAACTGGTTCGTACTCTGGCTGCTGTACGCGATGCGAAAGAAGCTGCTTAATCGCAGTTATCATTGTAAAGCATTCGCTTACGTATAAACTTATTCTGATATTCAGGAACAATTTAAATGTCTATCACTAAAGATCAAATCATTGAAGCAGTATCCGCTATGTCCGTAATGGACGTTGTTGAGCTGATCTCTGCAATGGAAGAAAAATTCGGTGTTTCCGCTGCTGCTGCTGTAGCTGTAGCTGCTGGCCCGGTTGAAGCTGCTGAAGAAAAAACTGAATTCGACGTAATTCTGAAAGCTGCTGGCGCTAACAAAGTTGCTGTTATCAAAGCAGTACGTGGCGCGACTGGCCTGGGTCTGAAAGAAGCTAAAGACCTGGTAGAATCTGCTCCGGCTGCACTGAAAGAAGGCATCAGCAAAGACGACGCTGAAGCTCTGAAAAAATCTCTGGAAGAAGCTGGCGCTGAAGTTGAAGTTAAATAAGCCAACCCTTCCGGTTGCAGCCTGAGAAATCAGGCTGAGGCTGGTGACTTTTTGGTCACCAGCCTTTTTGCGCTGTAAGGCGCCAGTAGCGTTTCACGCTGTTTGACTACTGGTTTGCCTCTCAATGCTTGTTTCTATCGACGACTTAATATACTGCGACAGGTTAGGGTTCCTGGGCTGTGTAAATCGCAATGAAATGGTTTAAGCGTGATAGCAACAGGCATTGCGGAAAGTGTTCCATTTTCCGGTCAACAAAATAGTGTTGCATAAAAAACTGCCCTCTGCGGGCAGATGGGTCGACTTGTCAGCGAGCTGAGGAACCCTATGGTTTACTCCTATACCGAGAAAAAACGTATTCGTAAGGATTTTGGTAAACGTCCACAAGTTCTGGATGTGCCATATCTCCTTTCTATCCAGCTTGACTCGTTCCAGAAGTTTATCGAGCAAGATCCTGAAGGGCAGTACGGTCTGGAAGCTGCTTTCCGTTCCGTGTTCCCGATTCAGAGCTACAGCGGTAATTCCGAGCTGCAATACGTCAGCTACCGTCTGGGCGAACCGGTTTTTGACGTTAAAGAATGTCAGATCCGTGGCGTGACTTACTCTGCACCGCTGCGCGTAAAACTGCGTCTGGTGATCTACGAGCGCGAAGCGCCGGAAGGCACCGTCAAAGACATTAAAGAACAAGAAGTCTACATGGGCGAAATCCCGCTCATGACCGACAACGGTACCTTCGTCATCAACGGTACCGAGCGTGTTATCGTTTCTCAGCTGCACCGTAGCCCGGGCGTCTTCTTTGACAGTGACAAAGGTAAGACTCACTCATCCGGTAAGGTTCTGTATAACGCACGTATCATCCCTTACCGCGGTTCCTGGCTGGACTTCGAATTCGACCCGAAAGACAACCTGTTCGTTCGTATCGACCGTCGTCGTAAGCTGCCGGCTACCATCATCCTGCGCGCGCTGAATTACACCACTGAGCAGATCCTTGACCTGTTCTTCGAAAAAGTGGTCTTTGAAATTCGCGACAACAAGCTGCAGATGGAGCTGATTCCGGAGCGTCTGCGCGGTGAAACCGCCTCCTTCGATATCGAAGCCAACGGCAAAGTGTACGTTGAGAAAGGCCGTCGCATCACGGCTCGCCATATCCGTCAGCTGGAAAAAGACGATATCAAGCATATCGAAGTGCCGGTTGAATATATCGCGGGCAAAGTGGCGGCTAAAGACTATATCGATGAAGCGACTGGCGAACTGATCTGCCCGGCGAACATGGAGCTGAGCCTGGATCTGCTGGCTAAGCTGAGCCAGTCTGGCCACAAGCGCATCGAAACGCTGTTTACCAACGATCTGGACCACGGTCCATACATCTCTGAAACGGTACGCGTCGACCCGACTAACGATCGTCTGAGCGCGCTGGTAGAAATCTACCGCATGATGCGCCCTGGCGAGCCGCCGACTCGTGAAGCCGCTGAAAGCCTGTTTGAGAACCTGTTCTTCTCCGAAGACCGCTACGATCTGTCCGCGGTTGGTCGTATGAAGTTCAACCGTTCTCTGCTGCGCGACGAAATCGAAGGTTCCGGTATCCTGAGCAAAGACGACATCATCGAAGTGATGAAGAAGCTCATCGATATCCGTAACGGTAAAGGCGAAGTGGACGATATCGACCACCTCGGCAACCGTCGTATCCGTTCCGTTGGCGAAATGGCGGAAAACCAGTTCCGCGTTGGCCTGGTACGTGTAGAACGTGCGGTGAAAGAGCGTCTGTCTCTGGGCGATCTGGATACCCTGATGCCTCAGGATATGATCAACGCCAAACCGATTTCCGCAGCAGTGAAAGAGTTCTTTGGTTCCAGCCAGCTGTCTCAGTTTATGGACCAGAACAACCCGCTGTCTGAGATCACGCACAAACGTCGTATCTCCGCACTCGGCCCAGGCGGTCTGACCCGTGAGCGCGCAGGCTTCGAAGTTCGAGACGTACACCCGACTCACTACGGTCGCGTATGTCCAATCGAAACACCTGAAGGTCCGAACATCGGTCTGATCAACTCCCTGTCCGTATACGCGCAGACCAACGAATATGGCTTCCTTGAGACGCCGTATCGTAAAGTGACCGACGGTGTGGTTACCGACGAAATTCACTACCTGTCTGCTATCGAAGAAGGCAACTACGTTATCGCTCAGGCGAACTCCAACCTGGATGAAAACGGCCACTTCGTAGAAGATCTGGTGACCTGCCGTAGCAAAGGCGAATCCAGCTTGTTCAGCCGCGACCAGGTTGACTACATGGACGTATCCACCCAGCAGGTGGTATCCGTCGGTGCGTCCCTGATCCCGTTCCTGGAACACGATGACGCCAACCGTGCATTGATGGGTGCGAACATGCAACGTCAGGCCGTTCCGACTCTGCGCGCTGATAAGCCGCTGGTTGGTACCGGTATGGAACGTGCTGTAGCCGTCGACTCCGGCGTTACTGCCGTTGCTAAGCGCGGCGGTACCGTTCAGTACGTGGATGCTTCCCGTATCGTTATCAAAGTTAACGAAGACGAGATGTACCCGGGCGAAGCGGGTATCGACATCTATAACCTGACCAAATATACCCGTTCTAACCAGAACACCTGCATCAACCAGATGCCTTGTGTGTCCCTGGGCGAACCTATCGAGCGCGGCGACGTGCTGGCCGACGGCCCGTCCACCGACCTCGGTGAGCTGGCGCTGGGTCAGAACATGCGCGTCGCGTTCATGCCGTGGAACGGCTACAACTTCGAAGACTCCATCCTCGTTTCCGAGCGTGTTGTCCAGGAAGACCGTTTCACCACTATCCATATTCAGGAACTGGCGTGCGTGTCCCGTGACACCAAGCTGGGGCCGGAAGAGATCACCGCTGACATCCCGAACGTGGGTGAAGCTGCGCTCTCCAAACTGGATGAATCCGGTATCGTTTATATCGGTGCGGAAGTGACCGGCGGCGACATTCTGGTTGGTAAGGTTACGCCGAAAGGTGAAACCCAGCTGACGCCGGAAGAGAAACTGCTGCGTGCGATCTTCGGTGAGAAAGCGTCTGACGTTAAAGACTCTTCTCTGCGCGTACCGAACGGTGTCTCTGGTACCGTTATCGACGTTCAGGTCTTTACCCGTGACGGCGTAGAAAAAGACAAACGTGCGCTGGAAATCGAAGAGATGCAGCTGAAGCAGGCCAAAAAAGACCTGTCTGAAGAACTGCAGATCCTCGAAGCCGGTCTGTTCAGTCGTATCTACGCGGTGCTGGTCTCCGGTGGCGTTGAAGCTGAGAAGCTCGACAAACTGCCGCGCGATCGCTGGCTGGAACTGGGCCTGACCGACGAAGAGAAACAAAATCAGCTGGAACAACTGGCTGAGCAGTACGACGAACTGAAACACGAGTTCGAGAAAAAACTCGAAGCGAAACGCCGCAAAATCACCCAAGGCGACGATCTGGCACCGGGCGTGCTGAAGATTGTTAAGGTATACCTGGCCGTTAAACGCCGTATCCAGCCTGGTGACAAGATGGCAGGTCGTCACGGTAACAAGGGTGTTATCTCTAAGATCAACCCGATCGAAGATATGCCGCACGATGCTAACGGTACGCCGGTAGATATCGTCCTGAACCCGCTGGGCGTACCGTCTCGTATGAACATCGGTCAGATCCTGGAAACTCACCTGGGTATGGCTGCGAAAGGCATCGGCGATAAGATCAACGCCATGCTGAAACAGCAGCAGGAAGTCGCGAAACTGCGCGAGTTCATCCAGCGTGCCTACGATCTGGGCGCTGACGTTCGTCAGAAAGTTGACCTGAATACCTTCAGCGATGAAGAAGTTCTGCGTCTGGCTGAAAACCTGCGTAAAGGTATGCCGATCGCAACGCCGGTGTTCGACGGTGCGAAAGAAGCGGAAATTAAAGCGCTGCTGCAGCTGGGCGACCTGCCGACTTCCGGTCAGATCACCCTGTTCGACGGCCGCACCGGTGAGCAGTTCGAGCGTCCGGTAACCGTGGGTTACATGTACATGCTGAAACTGAACCACCTGGTCGACGACAAAATGCACGCGCGTTCCACCGGTTCTTACAGCCTGGTGACTCAGCAGCCGCTGGGTGGTAAGGCGCAGTTCGGTGGTCAGCGCTTCGGTGAGATGGAAGTGTGGGCGCTGGAAGCATACGGCGCAGCCTACACCCTGCAGGAAATGCTCACCGTTAAGTCTGATGACGTGAACGGTCGTACCAAGATGTATAAAAACATCGTGGACGGCAATCACCAGATGGAACCGGGCATGCCGGAATCCTTCAACGTACTGTTGAAAGAAATTCGCTCGCTGGGCATCAACATCGAACTGGAAGACGAGTAATTCTCGCTCAAACAGGTCACTGCTGCCGGGTTAACGCCCGGCAGCGGAATGTGCTAACTCCGACGGGAGCAAATCCGTGAAAGACTTATTAAAGTTTCTGAAAGCGCAAACTAAAACCGAAGAGTTTGATGCGATCAAAATTGCTCTGGCTTCGCCAGACATGATCCGTTCATGGTCTTTCGGTGAAGTTAAAAAGCCGGAAACCATTAACTACCGTACGTTCAAACCTGAGCGTGACGGCCTTTTCTGCGCCCGTATCTTTGGGCCGGTAAAAGACTATGAGTGCCTGTGCGGTAAGTACAAGCGCCTGAAACACCGCGGTGTGATCTGTGAGAAGTGCGGCGTTGAAGTGACCCAGACTAAAGTGCGTCGTGAGCGCATGGGCCACATTGAGCTGGCATGTCCGACTGCGCACATCTGGTTCCTGAAATCCCTGCCGTCCCGTATCGGCCTGCTGCTGGATATGCCGCTGCGCGATATCGAACGTGTACTGTACTTTGAATCCTATGTGGTTATCGAAGGTGGCATGACCAACCTCGAACGCAACCAGATTCTGACCGAAGAACAGTACCTGGACGCGCTGGAAGAGTTCGGTGACGAATTCGACGCGAAGATGGGTGCGGAAGCGATCCAGGCGCTGCTGCGCAATATGGATCTGGAGCAGGAATGCGAGCAGCTGCGTGAAGAGCTGAACGAAACCAACTCCGAAACCAAGCGTAAAAAGCTGACCAAGCGCATCAAGCTGCTGGAAGCCTTCGTACAGTCTGGCAACAAGCCGGAGTGGATGATCCTGACCGTTCTGCCGGTACTGCCGCCAGATCTGCGTCCGCTGGTTCCGCTGGATGGCGGTCGTTTCGCGACGTCTGACCTCAACGATCTGTATCGTCGCGTGATCAACCGTAACAACCGTCTGAAACGTCTGCTGGATCTGGCTGCGCCGGATATCATCGTACGCAACGAAAAACGTATGCTGCAGGAAGCGGTTGACGCCCTGCTGGACAACGGTCGTCGCGGTCGTGCGATCACCGGTTCTAACAAACGTCCTCTGAAATCTTTGGCCGATATGATCAAAGGTAAACAAGGTCGTTTCCGTCAGAACCTGCTCGGTAAGCGTGTTGATTACTCCGGTCGTTCTGTTATCACCGTAGGTCCATACCTGCGTCTGCATCAGTGCGGTCTGCCGAAGAAAATGGCGCTGGAGCTGTTCAAACCGTTCATCTACGGCAAGCTGGAACTGCGTGGCCTGGCCACCACCATCAAAGCCGCTAAGAAGATGGTTGAGCGCGAAGAAGCTGTCGTTTGGGATATCCTGGACGAAGTTATCCGCGAACACCCGGTCCTGCTGAACCGTGCGCCGACCCTGCACCGTCTGGGTATCCAGGCATTCGAACCGGTTCTGATCGAAGGTAAAGCCATCCAGCTGCACCCGCTGGTTTGTGCGGCATACAACGCCGACTTCGATGGTGACCAGATGGCTGTTCACGTACCGCTGACGCTGGAAGCCCAGCTGGAAGCGCGTGCGCTGATGATGTCTACCAACAACATCCTGTCCCCGGCGAACGGCGAACCAATCATCGTTCCGTCTCAGGACGTTGTACTGGGTCTGTACTACATGACCCGTGACAGTGTTAACGCCAAAGGCGAAGGCATGGTGCTGACTGGCCCGAAAGAAGCTGAGCGTATTTATCGCGCCGGCCTGGCCTCTCTGCATGCGCGCGTTAAAGTGCGTATCACTGAATACGAAAAAGACGACAATGGTGAGTTTGTCGCGAAAACCAGCCTGAAAGACACGACCGTTGGCCGTGCCATTCTGTGGATGATCGTACCGAAAGGTCTGCCGTTCTCTATCGTGAACCAGGCGCTTGGCAAGAAAGCGATCTCCAAGATGCTGAACACCTGTTACCGTATTCTGGGCCTGAAACCGACCGTTATTTTCGCGGACCAGACGATGTACACCGGCTTTGCTTACGCAGCGCGTTCAGGTGCATCCGTTGGTATCGATGACATGGTCATCCCGGAGAAAAAATACGAAATCATCAGCGAAGCGGAAGCGGAAGTTGCTGAGATTCAGGAACAGTTCCAGTCCGGTCTGGTGACCGCGGGCGAACGTTATAACAAAGTTATCGATATCTGGGCTGCGGCGAACGATCGTGTATCCAAAGCGATGATGGATAACCTGCAAACCGAAACCGTGATTAACCGTGACGGTCAGGAAGAGCAGCAGGTTTCCTTCAACAGCATCTACATGATGGCCGACTCCGGTGCGCGTGGTTCTGCTGCACAGATTCGTCAGCTGGCCGGTATGCGTGGTCTGATGGCGAAGCCGGATGGCTCCATCATCGAAACGCCGATCACCGCGAACTTCCGTGAAGGTCTGAACGTACTCCAGTACTTCATCTCCACGCACGGTGCGCGTAAAGGTCTGGCGGATACCGCACTGAAAACAGCGAACTCCGGTTACCTGACTCGTCGTCTGGTCGACGTTGCCCAGGACCTGGTCGTCACTGAAGACGACTGCGGCACCCTGGAAGGCATCACTATGACGCCGGTTATCGAAGGTGGCGACGTTAAAGAGCCGCTGCGCGATCGCGTACTGGGTCGTGTAACGGCGGAAGACGTGCTGAAGCCGGGTACCGCGGATATTCTGGTTCCACGCAACACGCTGCTGCACGAGCACTGGTGTGACCTGCTGGAAGCGAACTCCGTTGACTCCGTCAAAGTGCGTTCCGTTGTATCCTGTGACACCGACTTTGGTGTATGTGCGCACTGCTATGGTCGTGACCTGGCGCGTGGCCACATCATCAACAAAGGTGAGGCTATCGGCGTCATCGCGGCACAGTCCATCGGTGAGCCGGGTACACAGCTGACGATGCGTACGTTCCACATCGGTGGTGCGGCATCTCGTGCGGCTGCTGAATCCAGCATCCAGGTGAAAAATAAAGGTAGCATCAAGCTCAGCAACGCGAAGTCGGTTGTGAACTCCAGCGGTAAACTGGTTATCACTTCTCGTAACACCGAGCTGAAGCTGATCGACGAATTCGGTCGTACCAAAGAGAGCTATAAAGTGCCTTACGGTGCGGTTATGGCGAAAGGCGACGGTGAGCAGGTTGCCGGCGGTGAAACCGTCGCAAACTGGGATCCGCACACCATGCCGGTTATCACCGAAGTGAGTGGTTTTATCCGCTTCACTGACATGATCGACGGCCAGACCATTACTCGTCAGACCGACGAGCTGACCGGTCTGTCTTCGCTGGTGGTTCTGGACTCTGCAGAACGTACCGCAGGTGGTAAAGATCTGCGTCCGGCGCTGAAAATCGTTGATGCTCAGGGCAACGACGTTCTGATCCCAGGTACCGATATGCCTGCTCAGTACTTCCTGCCGGGTAAAGCGATTGTTCAGCTGGAAGATGGCGTACAGATCAGCTCTGGTGACACCCTGGCGCGTATTCCGCAGGAATCCGGCGGTACCAAGGACATCACCGGTGGTCTGCCGCGCGTTGCGGACCTGTTCGAAGCACGTCGTCCGAAAGAGCCGGCTATTCTGGCTGAAATCAGCGGTATCATTTCCTTCGGTAAAGAAACCAAAGGGAAACGTCGCCTGGTTATCACCCCGGTAGACGGTAGCGAGCCGTACGAAGAGATGATTCCGAAATGGCGTCAGCTCAACGTGTTCGAAGGTGAACGTGTAGAACGTGGTGACGTAGTTTCCGACGGTCCGGAAGCACCGCACGACATTCTGCGTCTGCGTGGCGTACATGCTGTGACCCGTTACATTGTTAACGAAGTCCAGGACGTATACCGTCTGCAGGGCGTTAAGATTAACGATAAGCACATCGAAGTTATCGTTCGTCAGATGCTGCGTAAAGCCACCATCGAAAGCGCAGGCAGCTCCGACTTCCTCGAAGGCGAGCAGGTGGAATACTCCCGCGTCAAGATCGCAAACCGCGAACTGGAAGCGAACGGCAAAGTGGGCGCAACGTTCTCCCGCGATCTGCTGGGTATCACCAAAGCGTCTCTGGCCACCGAGTCCTTCATCTCCGCGGCATCGTTCCAGGAGACCACTCGCGTGCTGACCGAAGCAGCCGTTGCGGGCAAACGCGACGAACTGCGCGGTCTGAAAGAGAACGTCATCGTGGGTCGTCTGATCCCGGCCGGTACCGGTTATGCGTACCACCAGGATCGTATGCGCCGTCGCGCTGCTGGCGAACTGCCGGCGGCACCGCAGGTGAGCGTGGAAGAAGCATCTGCCAACCTGGCAGAGCTGCTGAACGCAGGTCTGGGCGGTTCTGACAACGATTAATCGTTGATGCACTGCTAAAAAGCCGGTCAGGAAACCTGACCGGCTTTTTTATTGCCTGTTCTCCGCTTTCCCCTTCTTTAATTACATTTACGCCATATCCAGGATGCAATTTTTTAGCAATTAATTCATAAAAAATATCCTTTAGCCTTTCACCTCAAAAACCTTTCTTTATATATGGGTAAAACTTCTACTCATATCAAAAAATAAACAATTCAAAGAGGATATATTCAAAATACCTGATGAATCATGGGATTACTGCTGCTGCTTTATCTTCGGCGCGACGGCCTGGAGAGGGATCGCTGCATCTCATGCTTCCCCCAACAAGGCGCAGAAATAATCCCGGCAGGCAGGTAGGGATCATTACTTTAGGTCTGAGCGGACAGGCTCTGGGGGCTGCATGGAATTCGCGATACAACTCATTATTATCTTAATTTGTCTGTTTTATGGTGCCCGAAAAGGCGGTATTGCGCTGGGGCTGCTGGGCGGCATCGGTTTAGTGATCCTCGTCTTTGTTTTTCATCTCCAGCCGGGTAAACCGCCGGTTGATGTGATGCTGGTGATCATTGCGGTGGTGGCCGCCTCGGCGACGCTGCAGGCGTCCGGCGGCCTGGATGTCATGCTGCAGATTGCCGAGAAGCTGCTGCGGCGAAACCCAAAATATGTCTCTATTGTGGCGCCTTTCGTCACCTGCACGCTGACTATCCTCTGCGGTACCGGTCACGTGGTGTATACCATCCTGCCGATTATCTACGATGTGGCGATTAAGAATAACATTCGCCCGGAGCGTCCGATGGCCGCCAGCTCCATTGGCGCCCAGATGGGGATCATCGCCAGCCCGGTCTCGGTGGCGGTGGTCTCGCTGGTGGCGATGCTGGGGAATTTTACCTTTAACGGTAAACATCTCGAGTTTCTCGATCTGCTGGCGATAACCATTCCTTCCACGCTGCTGGGCATTTTAGCCATCGGCATCTTCAGCTGGTTCCGTGGCAAAGATCTGGATAAAGACGAAGCCTTCCAGGCGTTTATTGCGGTACCGGAGAACCGCCATTACGTCTATGGCGATACGGCGACGCTGCTGGATAGAAAGTTGCCCACCAGCAACTGGATAGCGATGTGGATTTTTCTGGCCTCCATCGCTGTGGTGGCGCTGCTCGGCGCCTTCTCTGAACTGCGTCCGACCTTTGACGGTAAACCGCTGTCGATGGTGCTGGTGATCCAGATGTTTATGCTGCTCTCCGGGGCGCTGATCATCATCATTACTAAAACCAACCCGGCATCGATTTCCAAAAATGAGGTCTTTCGTTCGGGAATGATCGCTATCGTCGCGGTGTACGGCATCGCCTGGATGGCGGAGACCATGTTTGGCGCTCACATGACCGAAATTAAAGGCGTGCTCGGGGAGATGGTCAAAGAGTATCCATGGGCCTATGCCATCGTGCTGCTGCTGGTTTCGAAGTTTGTGAACTCGCAGGCGGCAGCGCTGGCGGCGATTGTTCCGGTGGCCCTGGCCATCGGCGTCGACCCGGCCTATATCGTGGCTTCTGCGCCGGCCTGCTATGGCTACTATATTCTGCCGACCTACCCCAGCGATCTGGCGGCGATCCAGTTTGACCGCTCAGGGACCACCCATATTGGCCGCTTTGTGATTAACCACAGCTTTATCCTGCCCGGGCTCATCGGCGTTGGCGTCTCCTGCATTTTTGGCTGGGTATTCGCTGCGATGTACGGCTTTCTGTAAGCGGGGACGGGCGCCGGCAGCGACGCCCGTTCAATTCGAGAGATTATTGCGCGAGGGGCAGGCGACGGTATAGTTCAATCATATCGGTCGCCAGATCCTGAATGACCATGGCGTTCATCAGATGGTCCTGAGAATGCACGGTGATCAGGTTGACCGGTAGCTTACCGCTGCCTTCATCCAGGCCGATAAGCTGGGTCTGAATTTTATGCGCATGTTTGACGAACTCATGGGACTCGGCCATGGCCTGCTCCGCTGCGGCAAAATCGCCTTTCCGCGCCAGCTGTAGCGCCGTCAGCGCCGCGCTGCGCGCAGAACCCGCGTTAACCAGCAGCTCCATGATGATCGTTTCTAAATCTTCCATCGATTACTCCAGCATCTTAAGGGCTTTATCCAGAACGGCATCACCTTTCATCATGCCGTAGTCCATCATATCGATCACGGCGACCTTTTTGCCGAACGGGTCGGCCAGCGCCTGCAGCTTCGCCTGCTCATATTTCACCTGCGGGCCGAGCAGAATAATGTCGGCGGCGGCCAGATTATCTTTAAACTCGGCGACCGGTACGGCCTTGATTGAGACCTCAACACCTTTCTTCTGCGCGGCATCTTGCATACGCTGAACCAGCATGCTGGTAGACATACCGGCGGCACAGCACAAAACGATATTCTTCATAGTCAGTGGCCCTTGTGTTCCGTGATGTCTTATGTTTATCGCGGCCCTGACGATGCGACAACCGCTTTACCGTGATTGTGTGTAAGTCATCACACAAAAATTGGAACCGGTTTCATTTTTGCCGGAAAAAATAAAAAAGCCCACCGAAGTGGGCGGTTGCGGCGCTAAAGTCCTAGGCGCGCAGGATACGGTTTTTACCCTGCTGTTTGGCTTTGTACAGCGCTTCATCGACGCTCACCACCAGTTTATCCAGCGGCTCCATGTTCCATTCCCCCAGCCCGGCGCTGAAGGTGACCGTCAGGCCATCTTCGCGCCACGTGCGCCGTTCGACGTTTACCCGCCATGTTTCCAGCAGCGTGCGGGCGTTATCAATATGTTCGGCAGGAAAGACCACCGCGAACTCTTCACCACCATAGCGATAGAGGGATATCTCCAGCGGCTGGAGGACCTGCAGCCCTTCGCGGGCGACGTTACGCAGAACGATATCGCCGTTGAGGTGACCCCAGGTGTCGTTGATCGATTTAAAGTTATCGATATCGACCAGCGCGAGGGCGAACGGCTGATGATCGTTCATCAGCGCGGCAATATCGCTGTCGAAGGCGCGGCGGTTCTTGCAGCCGGTGAGCGCGTCAATGGTCGCCTGGCGGACGTAGGTCAGTTCGCGCTGCTTATTAGTTTCAATGGCTTTACTCAGCATCGCCTCGAGGCGTGGGGCGCGTTTGACGTCGCCGGTTTTAATCGCATTGATGATATTCATCAGCACGGTGCGGGAGGCATGACGCAGATAAAGGCCGAACAGGATGATGATGATCGCCGCGAGGGCGAAACCGCCGATCACTAAATTGGTTTCATGGCGCGTCAGATTAACCAGGGTAGTGTTATCGACACGGAAAATCACAAACCAGTCGGGATTGGTAAAGGAGTAATAGTAATACCAGGTGTCGCTCCCGGGATCGTAAAGCTGCCCCTCGCCGCTGGTCATTTTATCCATCAGCTCATTACTGACGAAGGGTTTAAACAGCGCGCCAGGGTCGGAGTGCAGGACCACTTTGCCATCACGCTGCACCACAAAAAACTCGCCCTGTACGGGGGCGACCATCTGGCGCAGCGCGAACCCCATGGAGGTGAGATCGAGATGAAAGGCCAGGCTGCCCTTGAGTTTCCCCTCCGGGGTGATGATGGGTTTGAAAATGGTAATCGTCGGATGGTGGGTAAAAAAATCCATATATGGGCTGGTGTAGTGGCTGAAGGTGCTGGCTTCCGCCTGTTTGATAAACCAGGGTCGCGTTCTGGGATCGAAAGCCTGACTGTCTTCATTTTCCAGCACCTCCGGGGCGCGCAGATAGTGGCCCTCGGTATCCGCCAGCGAGATGGATGAGACGCTCGGCATCATGTTCTGTAACTGCATCAGCGTCGTTAACCCTTTCTCCGGTTCCACATTGACTGCGCGATTCAGTTCGTCATTGCGGGCAAAGAAGGCGACCGCGCGCCCAAGGATAAAATCATTTTCCCGCAGCAGGGTTTCCGTGTAGTTGATCGCCAGGTTGTGGGTAAAGTTGCGGTTAATGTCGTGATAATCTTCAAGAAAATCTTTTCGCTGCGCCAGGGTGACAAAAATAGCGATCAGCATAAAACTGAGCAAGATGCCGGCAAACCCCACGACGATCGGCGTCGTGAAAGAGAGCTTTCTGTTGTGTAGAGCCATGAATCGTTAATCGTCCCGGATGTATAAACCATGGGTCCGAACGCAGGTTGCGACTGCGACGCCTGCCGATCGAATCAGTTAACTATTGCTCAATTATAACTCTGAGGCCTTCATGTATCGTGATTTATATTCGGCGACAATGTACAGGTCCTCGATCAGCGCGGAGAGGCAGGGCGAAAATGAGGAAGAAAAGGTTCGCCCTGGTCAGCGTCCGCTGCTGACCTGGGCAGAATAGAAAAAGGGCGCCTGGCGGGCCAGCCTCCGTTTTTCATCTCTCGTGCAGGCGCGCAAAAATATCAGGCGCTTACACTGTACATCATGAGGTTTGCGAGGCGCGTCCCAGCCAGCTGTCCCAGTCTTTCCACACCGGCTGCAGGCCGCGGGCAGCCAGCGCGCTGGCGACTTCTTCAGGCCGACGGTCATCGTGCGGCGCGAACTGCTCAAGCTCCGGATGGTCGTCGGCGTAACCCCCGGGCTGGGTTTTGGAGAAGGCGCTGACGTTATTGATCGCCAGCGGGATCACCCGGTCGCGGAACCAGGGGGATTCGCGGGTGGATAGCGACAGCTCAACCTCCGGCGCCAGCAGGCGGAAGGCGCAGATGGTCTGCACCAGCTGACGCTCATCCATTAGCGAGGCCGGTTCAATGCCGCCGGCGCAGGGACGCAGACGCGGGAAGGAGACCGAATAGCGGCTGCGCCAGTAGCGTTGCTGCAGCCACAGCAGGTGCTCAGCGACCATAAAGCAGTCCACCCGCCAGCTGTCGGAAAGGCCAATCAGCGCGCCAAGGCCGATCTTATCGATCCCCGCCTCGCCCAGGCGATCCGGCGTATCCAGCCGCCAGAAGAAATCCTGCTTTTTCCCTTTCAGGTGGTGCTGAGCGTACATGCTTTCGTGATAGGTCTCCTGATAGACCATCACCCCGTCGAGCCCCAGGGTTTTCAGCTCGGCATACTCGTCGGTCGCCAGCGGCTGCACCTCCATATGCAGCGAGGCAAACTGGCTGCGGATTGCCGGCAGGTGCTGGCGGAAATAATCCATTCCCACCTTGCCCTGATGCTCACCGGTCACCAGCAGCAGATGCTCAAAGCCCAGGTCGCGGATCGCGGCGCACTCGCGGGCAATCTCGGCAGCATCCAGCGTCTTGCGCTTAATGCGGTTGCTCATCGAGAAGCCGCAGTAGGTGCAGTCGTTGGCGCACAGGTTGGAGAGATACAGCGGCACGTAGAAGCTGACGGTATTGCCGAAGCGCTGACGGGTAAGCCGCTGCGCGCGCTGGGCCAGAGGTTCAAGATACCCGGCCGCCGCCGGCGAAAGCAGGGCCATCATGTCGTCGCGGGTCAGCTGTTTGGCCGCCAGCGCCCGTTCGACATCGGCGGCGGTTTTACCGTTGATGCGCAGGCGGATGTCGTCCCACTCCAGCTGCCGCCAGCGATCGCTGAAGGTTTTCATGCCAGCGCCTCCAGGAATCCGGTGAGCGGGCTGGTGGCCTGCGCCTGCGCGCTGCGCGCCCCCGGTCCGGCCTGACGGGCCAGCAAGCCGGCCTCGACCGCCATACGGAAAGCGTGGGCCATGGCCACGGGATCGTCGGCGACGGCAATAGCGGTATTGACCAGCACCGCGTCCGCGCCCATTTCCAGCGCCTGCGCCGCATGGCTTGGAACGCCGATGCCGGCGTCGACCACCACCGGCACCGTCGCCTGCTCGATAATAATCTCCAGCATGGCTTTGGTTTCCAGCCCCTGATTGGAGCCGATCGGCGCGCCCAGGGGCATCACCGCCGCGCAGCCAGCCTCTTCCAGCCGTTTACACAGCACCGGGTCGGCGCCGCAGTAGGGCAGCACCACGAACCCTTCGCGGACCAGCAGCTCCGCCGCTTTCAGGGTTTCAATCGGGTCGGGCAGCAGCCAGCGGGCGTCCGGGTGGATCTCCAGTTTCAGCCAGTGGGTGCCCAAGGCTTCCCGTGCCAGACGGGCGGCAAACACCGCCTCTTCCGCTGTCTTGGCGCCCGAGGTATTCGGCAGCAGGCTGACTCCCGCCGCCAGCAGCGGGGCGAGGATGGCGTCATTGTGCTGACGTAAATCGACGCGCTTCATCGCCAGGGTGACCAGCTGGCTGCCCGAGGCGCGAATCGCCTCAACCATCACCTCCGGGGCGGCGAATTTGCCGGTACCGGTGAAAAGATGGGATTCAAATGTTTTGTCTGCAATACGTAACATGTCAGCCTCCAGCGATAACCTGAAAAAGCAGGACTCGATCGCCTTCCTGCAAGAGATGATCTTCCCACCGGTCGCGCGGCAGAATGTGTTGATTGAGCGCCAGCGCGACGCCCGGCTGCAGCTGTTCGAGCTGGGTCAGCAGGGCGCTGACGCTGAGATGGTCGGCGCACGCCAGCGGCTCGTCGTTAAACCAGATCTGCATGCCGCCCTCCGCAAATCGGGCAGCCCCGGGAACGCTGTAGCGCCAGGTTACGCCAGTTGCTGGTGCGGGCGTCGAACAGCCGCAGAGTGTTGCGCGGCGTCGTCATGCCGCTGAGCAGCTTAATGGCTTCCAGCGCCTGCAGCGTGCCCATCATGCCGACCACCGGGCCGACGATCCCCGCGGTGCGGCAGTTGCGCTGCGGTTCGTCGCTATCCGGCCACAGGCAGCGATAGCAACCCTGCGTCCAGGGGGGGGTGAGCACCATCAGCTGACCGCCGAAGCCGACGGCGCTGGCGGTCACTAACGGGATGTCGAGGGCCACGCAGGCGGCATTGATCGCCTGGCGGGTGACCATGTTATCGGTACAGTCCAGCACCACGTCCGCTTTCGCCACCTCGGCGCGCAGCGCCTCGCCGCTTAATCGCTGCTGGAGCGCAACCAGTTTGATCTGCGGATTTAGCTGGCTGAGCCGCGTCTTTGCCGCCGCGGCTTTTGGCCGATCGATATCCGCGCTGGTGAACAGGATCTGCCGCTGCAGATTACTGAGATGCACGGCGTCGTCATCGGCCAGGGTCAGCGTCCCGACGCCAGCCCCGGCCAGATAGAGCGCCGCCGGGGAGCCCAGCCCGCCAAGGCCGATAATCAGCACCCGGCTGGCTAACAGCTTCTGCTGCCCCTCGATGGCAATATCCTCCAGCAGCAGCTGACGGCTATAGCGCATAAAGTCGTGATCATTCATCGCCCGCTCCCGCCAGCGCCAGCAACTGGTCGGTCGCTGCCCGCCAGTCCGCCGCCTGGGTGATGGCGCTGACCACTGCGATGCTGCCGACGCCGGTCGCCAGCACCGCCGGGGCCTTTTCAAGGCTAATTCCGCCGATCGCCACGGTGGGGTAATCCGCCAGGCGTTGGATATGTCTGGCAAGCTGATCCAGCCCCTGCGGCGCGGAGGGCATCTGTTTGGTTTGCGTCGGGAAGACGTGACCCAGGGCGATGTAAGAGGGGCGCGCCGCCAGGGCGACATCAATCTCCATATCGTCATGGGTGGAGACGCCCAGACGTAGCCCGGCTTGGCGGATGGCGCTCAGATCGGTGGTTTCCAGATCTTCTTGTCCGAGATGCACGCCGTAGGCCTGGTGCTTGATCGCCAGTCGCCAGTAATCGTTAATGAACAGCCGGGCGTGATAGCGGCGGCCAAGGGCGATGGCGGCGATGACGTCATCCTCCACCTCGCTGTCGCGTCGGTCTTTGATGCGTAACTGAAGAGTACGTACTCCGGCTTTGAGCAGGCGCTCAATCCACGCCACGCTGTCCACTACCGGGTAGAGTCCGAGACGAAACGGGACGGGTGGAAAATCAGGCTGATACATCAGACTTCCTCCTGTTTCAGGTAGATTTCGCCGCCGCGGGCGCGGAAGTGATGCGACATATCGGCCATGCCGGCGTCGATGGCCTGTCTGGCGGCGTAGTCGCGGACTTCCTGAGTGATCTTCATTGAGCAGAATTTCGGACCGCACATGGAGCAGAAGTGGGCAACTTTGCCGGATTCCTGCGGCAGGGTTTCATCGTGATAGGCCCGGGCGGTAAACGGATCCAGCGCGAGGTTAAACTGGTCTTCCCAGCGGAATTCAAAGCGCGCCTTCGACATGGCGTTATCGCGGATCTGCGCCCCGGGGTGGCCTTTCGCCAGGTCGGCGGCGTGGGCGGCGATTTTGTAGGTAATCAGTCCCTGCTTCACATCCTCTTTGTTGGGCAGGCCGAGATGCTCTTTTGGCGTGACATAGCACAGCATGGCGCAGCCGAACCAGCCGATCATCGCCGCGCCGATGCCGGAGGTGAAATGGTCGTAGCCCGGCGCAATGTCGGTGGTGAGCGGCCCGAGGGTGTAGAACGGCGCTTCGTGGCAGTGCTCCAGCTCCTCGGTCATATTGCGACGGATCATCTGCATCGGCACGTGGCCGGGGCCCTCGATCATCACCTGCACGTCATACTCCCAGGCGATTTTCGTCAGCTCGCCGAGGGTGCGCAGCTCGGAGAACTGCGCTTCGTCGTTGGCATCCTGAATGGAGCCGGGGCGCAGGCCATCGCCCAGCGACAGCGACACGTCATAGGCGGCGCAGATTTCGCAGATTTCGCGGAAATGCTGGTAGAGAAAGTTTTCCTGATGGTGCGACAGGCACCATTTGGCCATGATTGAGCCGCCGCGCGAAACGATGCCGGTCAGACGCTTCGCGGTCATCGGGACGTAGCGCAGCAGTACGCCGGCGTGAATGGTGAAGTAGTCGACGCCCTGTTCGGCCTGTTCCAGCAGGGTATCGCGGAAGGCTTCCCAGGTGAGGTTCTCGGCGATGCCGTTGACTTTCTCCAGCGCCTGGTAAATCGGTACGGTGCCGATCGGTACCGGGCTGTTACGCAGGATCCACTCGCGGGTTTCGTGGATATAGCGGCCGGTGGAGAGATCCATCACCGTATCGGCGCCCCAGCGGGTGGACCAGACCAGCTTCTCGACCTCTTCTTCGATGGAGGAGGTCACCGCCGAGTTGCCGATATTAGCATTCACTTTTACCAGGAAGTTGCGGCCGATAATCATCGGCTCAGACTCCGGGTGGTTGATATTGGCCGGGATGATGGCGCGCCCGGCGGCCACTTCATCACGGACGAACTCAGGGGTGATGTTTTCCGGCAGGCGGGCGCCGAAGCCTTCGCCGGCATGCTGCTGGCGCAGAACTTCGCTGCGAATACGTTCGCGGCCCATGTTTTCGCGAATGGCGATGAACTCCATCTCCGGGGTGACGATCCCCTGGCGGGCGTAGTGCAGTTGGGTAACACATTTGCCGGCAACGGCGCGTTTTGGCGTCAGCTGGCTATTGAAGCGCAGCTCATCAAGGCCGTCATCGGCCAGCCGCGCTTTGGTATAGGCCGAGCTGCGTTCGCTGAGCGGGGCGCAGTCATTGCGCGCGTCGATCCACGGCTGGCGCAGCCTGGCCAGCCCCTGGCGGACATTAATGCCAATATCCGGGTCGCCATAAGGTCCGGAGGTGTCATACACCGGGATCGGTTCGTTGGCTTCGTACTGTGGGTTATCGTTATCGCCGCCGACGAGGGTTGGGCTGAGCTGGATTTCACGCATTGGGACGCGGATATCCGCTTGTGAACCTTGAATGTAGATACGGCGCGAATTAGGGAAAGCAGCGCCTTCCAGCGTATCGATAAATCGCTGCGCGTGCTCGCGTAGCTCACGACGGGTCAGTTTGGTAGTAGACATAGCGCATTCCAGATGAAAAGGACATGGCTTGTCAGACGACGGATGGAGTAACAGATGCGATCGGCCCTGACGGACTGACGCGAACAGCAGTTTACTCTTGTTCCCTTCGCAGGTATTAGCCTGATCAGGTTCCGCGGATCCCGAATTAACGGTCTCAGCCTTTTCCACGTTAGCCTTCACATGGAAAATAAGCACTCCGACAAGATGACATCCCCTCCGGAGAGGGGGAATGAAGGTAAACTACTCGTTAATTGCACACAACTCAAGCGGTCGGGGCAATATTATCGCGCACCTCATCGTTCAGATGATGGGCGACGGCGAGGGCGATCAGTTTATCTTCCAGGGCGAAACGCGCTTCCAGCGACTCGCCGATATCCGACAGCGCCTGCTGAAATTCAAGGTAGTTATCATGATCAATGGCGTTTTCGAGGCAGGTATCGTAGTAGTCCATCATCTGCTGGGTATTGGCTTCCAGCTGCGGGTAAAGCCGGGTGGCGGCTAAAAGTGGGGTATCGCCTTCCATTTCGCCAATAATGCGTTCATAAATACTAAAATGACCGGACGAGAGGTAATCCACCAGACTTTGGCAAAAGTCATCCAGCGCCTTTTCGTTTAGCCGCATAAACGACTCTTTGCCCGGTTTCAGGCCAACCAGATTGTAGTAAGCCACGAGCAGATGCTTACGCACTTGTAGCCAGCGATCGACCAGTTCATTACTACCGCCAACGCGCTCCGTCAGATTTTCCAGCTGGTTTAGCATGATTGACTCCGCTAGTTTTGATTTAAATCTGCTCACCAAAAATGTAAATATAATGTTAACAACATGCCAGTGAAGCAAAGGTAGTGCAATAGATATGGATCGTATTATTGAAAAATTAGATCGCGGCTGGTGGGTTGTCAGTCACGAACAAAAATTATGGTTGCCTGGTGGAGAATTACCACATGGCGAAGCGGTTAATTTCGATCTTGTCGGCCAGCATGCGCTGCATATCGGCGAATGGCAGGGCGATCCGGTGTGGATGGTGCGCCAGGATCGCCGCCATGACATGGGATCGTTACGCCAGGTGCTGGATCAGGATCCGGGACTCTTTCAGCTGGCGGGACGGGGGATCCAGCTCGCCGAATTTTATCGATCGCATAAATTTTGCGGCTACTGCGGTCACCCGATGCATGCCAGTAAAAGCGAATGGGCGATGCTGTGCAGCCACTGTCGTGAACGTTACTACCCGCAAATTGCCCCGTGCATTATCGTCGCTATCCGTCGCGACGATGCGATCCTGCTGGCGCAACATACCCGACATCGCAATGGGGTACACACCGTGCTGGCCGGGTTCGTCGAGGTCGGCGAAACCCTCGAGCAGGCCGTTGCCCGTGAGGTGATGGAGGAGAGCGGTATCCGGGTGAAAAATCTGCGCTACGTGACTTCTCAACCGTGGCCGTTCCCGCAGTCGCTGATGACTGCCTTTATGGCGGATTACGCGGAGGGCGATATCGTGGTGGATAAAAAAGAGTTACTCAGCGCGGACTGGTACCGCTATGACGATCTGCCGCTTCTGCCGCCGCCGGGGACGGTGGCGCGCCGGCTTATCGAAGATACCGTCGCGATGTGTCGGGCAGAGTTCGAGTGACATGTTACACTGGGCGTATCAACGCTAAAGGAATGTAAAAATGACCGAACTGAAGAACGATCGTTACCTGCGCGCGCTGCTGCGTCAGCCGGTTGATGTCACCCCGGTGTGGATGATGCGCCAGGCGGGCCGCTATTTACCGGAGTACAAAGCCACCCGTGCGCAAGCGGGCGACTTTATGTCGCTGTGTAAAAATGCCGAGCTGGCCTGCGAAGTGACGCTCCAGCCGCTGCGTCGTTACCCGCTGGACGCGGCGATCCTCTTTTCGGACATCCTGACCATCCCGGACGCCATGGGGCTGGGGCTGTACTTTGAGGCAGGCGAAGGCCCGCGCTTCACCTCGCCGGTGAAAAGCAAAGCCGACGTCGACAAGCTGCCAGTCCCGGATCCCGAGCAGGAACTGGGCTACGTGATGAATGCCGTGCGCACCATACGCCGCGAACTGAAAGGCGAAGTGCCGCTGATCGGTTTTTCCGGTAGCCCATGGACGCTGGCGACCTACATGGTGGAAGGCGGCAGCAGCAAGGCTTTCACCGTCATCAAAAAGATGATGTACGCCGACCCGCAGGCGCTGCACGCGCTGCTGGATAAGCTGGCGAAGAGCGTCACCCTGTATCTCAACGCGCAGATCAAAGCCGGCGCGCAGTCGGTGATGATTTTTGACACCTGGGGCGGGGTGCTGACCGGCCGCGACTACCAGCAGTTCTCCCTCTACTACATGCATAAAATCGTCGATGGCCTGCTGCGGGAAAACGAAGGCCGCCGCGTGCCGGTGACGCTGTTCACCAAAGGCGGCGGTCAGTGGCTGGAAGCGATGGCGGAGACCGGCTGTGACGCGCTGGGTCTCGACTGGACCACCGATATTGCCGATGCCCGTCGTCGCGTGGGCAACAAAGTCGCGCTGCAGGGCAATATGGATCCGTCCATGCTCTATGCGCCCGCCGCGCGTATTGAAGAAGAAGTCGCGACCATCCTCGCCGGCTTTGGTCAGGGGGAAGGCCACGTCTTTAACCTCGGCCACGGCATCCATCAGGACGTTGATCCTGAGCATGCGGGCGTCTTTGTTGAAGCGGTGCATCGTCTTTCCGCACCCTATCACCAGTAGGAGATCAGCCATATGGATTTAGCCGCACTCCGTATCCAACAGCAACAGTTAGCCGCGTCGGTAGAGCGGGCGGATCGACTGGATCGCGACCCGCCAGTATTGATCGGCGGTGCGGATGTCGGGTTTGAGCAGGAAGGGGAGGTCACCCGAGCTGCGATGGTGCTGCTGACCTGGCCTGAACTAGAGCTGGTGGAGTATCAGGTGGCGCGCGTCGCCACCTCCATGCCCTATATTCCCGGCTTTCTCTCGTTTCGCGAAACGCCTGCGCTGCTGGCGGCGTGGGAGCAGCTTTCGCAAAAACCGGACCTGTTGTTTGTTGACGGGCACGGTATTTCCCATCCCCGGCGGCTGGGCGTCGCCAGCCATTTTGGCCTGATGATCGACGTGCCGACCATCGGGGTGGCGAAAAAACGGCTGTGTGGAAAAATCGGCGAACTGGGTGATGCCCCCGGCGCGCTGGCCCCGCTGATGGATAAAAATGAGCAACTGGCCTGGGTCTGGCGCAGTAAAGTCCGCTGCAACCCGCTGTTTATTAGCACCGGCCACCGGGTGGGCATGGACAGCGCCTTAATGTGGGTCGAACGCTGCATGCGAGGCTATCGTCTGCCCGAGCCGACGCGCTGGGCTGATGCGGTGGCGTCCCGCCGTCCGTCATTTGTGCGTTGGCAAGCAAATCACAGCTGATTCAGGTACACTGCGCCTAATTTCTGACTTCGAGAATTCATCATGTTACAAAACCCGATTCACCTGCGCCTGGAGAAGCTGGAAAGCTGGCAGCATGTCACTTTTATGGCCTGCCTGTGCGAGCGTATGTACCCCAACTACGCGATGTTCTGCAAGCAAACCGAGTTTGGCGACGGCCAGCTGTACCGTCGTATCCTGGATCTGATCTGGGAAACGCTGACGGTTAAAGATGCGAAGGTGAATTTCGACAGTCAACTGGAGAAACTGGAAGAGGCGATCCCGGCGGCAGATGATTTCGACCTGTACGGTGTTTATCCGGCCATAGACGCCTGCGTGGCGTTGAGCGAATTGATCCATTCCCGTCTGAGCGGCGAAACGCTCGAGCACGCGATCGAGGTGAGCAAAACCTCCATCACCACCGTGGCGATGCTGGAAATGACCCAGGAAGGCCGCGAAATGACCGACGAAGAGCTGAAAGCGAACTCGGCGGTAGAGCAGGAATGGGACATTCAGTGGGAAATTTTCCGCCTGCTGGCCGACTGCGAAGAGCGTGACCTTGAGCTGATAAAAGGCCTGCGCGCGGACCTGCGTGAGGCCGGCGAGAGCAATATTGGTATAAATTTTCAGCAGTGAGACCAGAAAACGTGATTTACCGCCTGAATTGTAGCGTCTGAAGGCTTCCATTCCGCCCCCCGTCTGGTCTACATTTGGAGGGCGAAAAAAAGTGGCTATCGGTGCGTGTATGCAGGAGGGTGCTTTTTTGGCATTTCCGTCGCACTCGATGCTTAGCAAGCGATAAACACATTGTAAGGATAACTTATGAACAAGACTCAACTGATTGATGTAATTGCGGACAAAGCTGACCTGTCCAAAGCACAGGCTAAAGCTGCCCTGGAATCTACCCTGGCTGCAATTACTGAGTCTCTGAAAGAAGGTGATGCTGTTCAACTGGTTGGTTTCGGTACCTTCAAAGTGAACCACCGCGCTGAGCGTACTGGCCGCAACCCGCAGACCGGTAAAGAGATCAAAATCGCTGCAGCTAACGTGCCGGCATTTGTTTCTGGCAAAGCACTGAAAGACGCAGTTAAGTAAGACCGCGTGGCAGTGAACAGTTTTATCGAAGGGGCTATTAAGCCCCTTTTGTCTGTCTGGCGCCGGCCTCTGGCGCTGGCGGGCATCCTGTTGCTAACTGCCTGCAGCCATAACGCGTCGCTACCACCGTTTACCGCCAGCGGTTATGCGGACAACCAGGGGGCGATGCGTATCTGGCGTAAAGATTCTGGCGATGAAGTCCATCTTCTCGCCGCCTTCAGCCCGTGGCGTCACGGGGACACCTCGACCAGCGAATATCGCTGGCAGGGCGATCAGCTGACGCTTATTGAACTGAATGTCTACGGCAAGCCGCCGGAACATATTCGCGCCCGCTTCGACGCGCAGGGCGATCTGAGCTTTATGCAGCGGGAAGTTGACGGGCAGAAGCAGCAGCTCTCCAGCGACCAGGTCGCGCTGTACCGTTATCGCGCCGAGCAGATTCGCCAGACCAGCGACGCCCTCCGTCAGGGTCGGGTCGTCCTGCGTCAGGGGCGCTGGAACGCCGCCGCGCATACCGTCCTGACCTGCGAAGGGCAGACGGTGACGCCCGACCTCGATAGTCGGGCGCTGGCGCACATTGAACGCCGCCAGAGCCACGCTTCCGCCGCGGTGAGCATTGCCTGGCTTGAGGCGCCGGAAGGCTCTCAACTGCTGCTGGTGGCCAATGAAAACTTCTGCACCTGGCAGCCGACGGAAAAAAGCTTCTAACCTTTACCAGTGATTCATGCCCCTATGACCGCCGCCGCTACCGCGACAGCCGCCATATCCCATGCCTGCGCCGCGGGGAACGCCTGCCTCAGCCAGCGCGAGATCAAATTTCACCCGCTGCTGATCCAGCTTCTGGCGTAAGCCTTCCATCTCCTGAGCGACGGCTTCAATCTTGCCGCTGTCCGGCTTTTGCGCCGTGAGCAGCGCATTGTACTCATAGCGTTTGGACTGCAGCTGCTGGCGAAGGGCGCTGGTTTGCGCATAGTAGTCGTTATGCAGCTTTTGCGCGGTAGCCTGCTGCTCCTGGGTCAGCTGGCTGTAGCCCTGGTTGCCCATCCCGTTATTGTTGCCCCAGTGGTGGTTGGCCCAGGCCGCGTTGCTGCCGAAGGTCAGCGCGGCAAGGGTGACGAGGGCGAGAGATAAGTTACGGTTCCGTTTCATGGCATTTTCTCCTGTGTGGTTTCTCTCGGTATTGCATCTTCCATGCCAGCCTGAAAAAGCCCGTCCGAACAGGCCTGCCGAGGCCGTGGCAGAGAAGGCGAGTAAAAATGACCCGTTCCGCCCGGGACCGGCGAGTCATTTTTACTCGCTAAAGCGCAGGCGATATGTTTGAGAGCAGGTTTGGCCGCGCGGAAACATGGCATGATTTCTGCTGAAAGATCCTGCTGATAGCGAAAAGGAGATGACAAGGACTCGCCGATGAAGATCAAACCTTTTTCCCGGGACGCTGCCGCTGGCGCGCTGAGCTGGCTGCTGACCGGTACGGTGGTGCTGCTGGTGGTGCTATTCTCCGCGATGATCGTCCGCGATTACGGTCGTGAGACGACCGCCGCCCGACACACTATTGAGGAGAAGGGGAGCGTACTTATCCGCGCGCTGGAGTCCGGCACGCGCGTCGGCATGGGAATGCGGATGCATCACGCGCAGCTGCAGGCCCTGCTGGAAGAGATGGCCTGGCAGCCGGGCGTCCTGTGGTTCGCGGTGACTGATGACAATGGCACCATCATCGCTCACAGCGATCCGCAGCAGGTGGGCCAAACGCTCTACAGCCCCGCGCAGATGCGTGCGCTGGCGGTTGGCGAACAGGCGCGCTGGCGGCGGCTTAGCGAGCCGCAGCCGGCCATGGAGGTCTATCGCCAGTTTCGCCCGCTCAATCCGGCCCGCGGCCACCATAGGGGCATGATGAATCGCGGCGACAGCGCCCTGGCTCAAGCCACCGTCCCGCAGGTGATTTTTATCGCCTTTGATAGCCGTGAGCTGGATGCCGCGCAGGCCCGCGGGCAGCGGAATATGGTCATCATGCTGGGCGCCGCCGCGCTGGTGACAGCGGCAACGATCCTCGCCCAGTTCTGGTTCCGCCGCTATCGTCGCTCGCGGAAACAACTGCTGGAGGCGATGGCCCGCAAAGAGAAACTGGTGGCGCTTGGCCATCTGGCGGCGGGTGTGGCGCACGAGATCCGCAATCCACTCTCGTCGATTAAAGGGCTGGCGAAATATTTTGCCGAGCGCACGCCGCCGGGCGGCGAGTCGCATCAGTTAGCGCGGGTGATGGCCAAAGAGGCCGACCGCCTGAACCGGGTGGTCAGCGAACTGCTGGAGCTGGTCCGGCCCGCGCATTTAAATTATCAGCCGGTGGATATCAACGCGCTTATCCACCACTCATTACAGCTGGTCAGCCAGGATGCGCAGAGTCGCGGGATAGCGCTGCAATTCACTCCGCGCCCGGAGCTCTCCACGATCAACGCCGATGCCGACCGCCTGAACCAGGTGTTGTTGAACCTGTACCTGAACGCGATGCAGGCGATTGGCCGTGACGGCGTCATTCGCGTATCGGCAAGCGAAGCTGACCGTCAGCGGATGAAAATCGTCATCGCAGATAGCGGTAAAGGGATGACTGCCGAAGAGCTGCAGGCCATCTTCACCCCCTATTTCACCACCAAAGCGGACGGCACCGGGCTGGGGCTGGCGGTGGTGCAGAATATTATCGAACAACATGGCGGGACGATCCGCGCCGAAAGTCAGCCGGGGGCTGGAGCGATATTTACGCTTTGGCTACCGATTGATGCTCAACGGAGGGAAGATGAGCAGCGATAAGGTACAGATTCTGGTTGTCGATGATGACATCAGCCACTGCACGATCCTGCAGGCGCTGCTGCGCGGCTGGGGCTATCAGGTGGCATTAGCCCACAACGGCCTGCAGGCGCTGGAGCTGATCCATCAGCAGGTCTTCGACCTGGTGCTGTGCGATATTCGCATGGCGGAGATGGACGGTATCGCGACGTTAAAAGAGATTAAAGCCTATAACCCGGCGATCCCGGTGCTGATCATGACGGCGTTCTCCAGCGTCGATACGGCGGTGGAGGCCATCAAGTCCGGGGCGCTGGATTATCTGATTAAGCCGCTGGATTTTGACACGTTACAGCAGACGTTAGTCCAGGCGCTGGCACACACCCGGCATAGCGAGGGCGAACACCCCGCCGCAGCGAGTTCGCGTTGGGGCATGATAGGCGACAGCCCGGCGATGCAGGCGCTTCTTAATAATATTACGCTGGTAGCCCCTTCGGATGCGACGGTGCTGATCTATGGGGAGTCGGGAACCGGTAAGGAACTGGTGGCGCGCGCCATCCACGCCTGCAGCGGGCGCGGTGATAAGCCGCTGGTGACGCTCAACTGCGCGGCGCTGAATGAGTCGCTACTGGAGTCGGAACTCTTCGGCCATGAAAAAGGGGCGTTTACCGGCGCGGATCGGCGACGTGAGGGGCGCTTTGTCGAAGCGGATGGCGGCACGCTGTTCCTCGATGAAATTGGCGATATCTCGCCATTGATGCAGGTCCGGCTGCTGCGGGCGATTCAGGAGCGGGAGGTGCAGCGGGTCGGCAGCAACCAGACGCTTGCCGTTGATGTGCGGCTGATCGCCGCCACCCACCGCAACCTCGCGGAAGAGGTAAGCGCCGGGCGTTTCCGCCAGGATCTCTATTACCGCCTGAACGTCGTGACTATTGAGATGCCGCCTCTGCGCCGGCGCCGGGAAGATATTCCGCCGCTGGCGCAGCACTTTCTCAAACGCTATGCCGAACGCAATCGTAAGGCGGTAAAGGGGTTCACGCCACAGGCGATGGACCTGCTGATCCACTACTCCTGGCCGGGCAACATTCGCGAGCTGGAAAACGCGGTGGAGCGGGCGGTGGTGCTACTGACCGGGGACTATATCTCCGGGCGGGAACTGCCGCTGGCGATTGCGGGTACGCCGCTGCCGTCAGGCGGGAGCGAGGAGGGGCTGATTCAGCCGCTAGTGGAAGTCGAAAAAGAGGTGATTCTGGCGGCACTGGAAAAAACGGGCGGCAACAAAACCGAAGCCGCCCGTCAGTTAGGCATTACGCGGAAAACGCTGTTGGCGAAACTTAGCCGTTAGCCTTTTCGCGCTCAATGGCGCGCCAGCCGATATCGTTTCGGCTAAAGCTGCCATCCCAGCGAATATCGGTCAGCAGCTGATAGGCGCGCTGCTGCGCCTGCGCTACGGTATCGCCCAGGGCGGTGACGCACAGTACGCGCCCGCCGTTGGTGACCACGCGCTGGTCGTCAGACAGTTTCGTGCCGGCGTGGAAGACTTTACCGTCTGCCGCTTCCTGCTGCGGCAGGCCATGGATCTCATCGCCCGTGTTGTAGTTGCCCGGATAGCCGCCGGCGGCAACCACTACCCCCAGCGATGCGCGGTCATCCCACTCGGAGGTTTTCTCATCCAGCTTGCCGGCGCAGGCGGCGAGGCACAGCTCTACCAGGTCAGATTTCATGCGCAGCATGATCGGCTGGGTTTCCGGATCGCCAAAGCGGCAGTTGAACTCAATGACCTTTGGGTTGCCCTGCTTGTCGATCATCAGACCGGCATACAGGAAACCGGTATAGGTGTTGCCTTCCGCGGCCATGCCCTTCACGGTTGGCCAGATAATACGCTCCATGGTGCGCTGATGGACTTCATCAGTCACGACCGGCGCCGGAGAATAAGCGCCCATCCCACCGGTGTTCGGGCCGGTATCGCCGTTGCCGACGCGTTTGTGATCCTGGCTGGTGGCCATCGGCAGGACGTGCTCGCCGTCGACCATCACAATAAAGCTGGCCTCTTCGCCATCGAGGAACTCTTCAATGACGATGCGGTGTCCGGCGTCGCCAAAGGCGTTACCGGCCAGCATGTCTTTGACCGCCGCTTCGGCTTCCTCAAGGGTCATCGCCACGATAACGCCTTTACCCGCCGCCAGACCGTCGGCTTTGATGACGATCGGCGCGCCTTTCTCGCGCAGGTAAGCCAGCGCTGGCTCAACTTCGGTGAAGTTCTGGTATTCCGCCGTCGGGATGTGATGACGCGCGAGGAAATCTTTGGTGAAGGCTTTCGAGCCTTCCAGCTGCGCCGCGCCTTCGGTTGGCCCAAAGATGGCGAGCCCGGCGGCACGGAACGCGTCGACCACGCCAATCACCAACGGCGCTTCCGGACCAACGATGGTCAGGTCGATATTTTCATCCTGAGCGAAGCGCAGCAGCGCCGGAATATCGGTGACGCCGATGGCGACGTTTTGCAGCGACGGCTCCAGCGCGGTACCTGCGTTGCCCGGCGCAACGTAGACGGTATCAACCAGCGGCGATTGGGCCGCTTTCCAGGCCAGGGCGTGTTCACGCCCGCCGTTGCCGATTACTAATACTTTCATCTGCAGCTCCATGAATTAATGGCGGAAGTGGCGCATATCGGTGAAGATCATGGCGATGCCGTGTTCGTCAGCGGCGGCAATCACTTCGTCGTCGCGGATAGAGCCGCCCGGCTGGATAACGCAGGTGATGCCGACCGCAGCCGCGGCGTCAATCCCATCGCGGAACGGGAAGAAGGCATCGGAGGCCATGGCGGAGCCTTTCACTTCCAGACCTTCGTCACCGGCTTTAATCCCGGCAATTTTCGCCGAGTAGACGCGGCTCATCTGGCCGGCGCCTATGCCGATGGTCATATTGTCTTTGGCATACACGATGGCGTTGGATTTGACGAATTTCGCCACTTTCCAGCAGAACAGCGCATCGCGCAGCTCTTGCTCGCTCGGCTGACGTTTACTGACCACGCGCAGTTCGCCTGCGGTGACCATACCGAGATCGCGGTCCTGAACCAGCAGGCCGCCGTTGACACGTTTGAAATCGAGACCGGCAACGCGCGCTTCCCACTGACCGCAGGTCAGTACGCGGACGTTCTGCTTCGCGGCAGTGATTTTCAGCGCTTCTTCGCTGGCGGACGGGGCGATGATCACCTCGACAAACTGGCGAGAGATGATCGCCTGCGCGGTGTCGGCATCCAGCTCGCGGTTGAAGGCGATGATGCCGCCGAACGCGGAGGTCGGGTCGGTTTTGTATGCGCGATCGTAGGCGTCAAGGATCGAGTCGCTGACGGCAACGCCGCACGGGTTAGCGTGCTTAACGATCACGCAGGCCGGTTCGTTGAACTCTTTCACGCACTCCAGCGCCGCATCGGTATCGGCAATATTGTTATAGGAGAGCGCTTTACCCTGCAGCTGGGTAGCGGTTGCCACGGAAGCTTCTTTGACATTCTCTTCTATATAGAAGGCAGCCTGCTGGTGGCTGTTTTCGCCGTAGCGCATATCCTGCTTCTTAATGAAGTTCAGATTCAGGGTGCGTGGGAAGCGGCCAGCGGCTTCTTTGCTTTCGCCGTGATAGGCCGGAACCATGCTGCCGAAGTAGTTGGCGATCATGCTGTCGTACGCGGCGGTGTGTTCGAAGGCTTTAATGGCGAGGTCGAAGCGGGTGTCCAGCGTCAGGGAGCCTTCGTTGGCGTCCATTTCATTAATGATGGCGGTGTAGTCGCTGCTCTTCACCACGATGGCGACATCTTTGTGGTTCTTCGCCGCGGAGCGGACCATGGTTGGGCCGCCGATATCGATGTTTTCCACCGCGTCTTCCAGCGAGCAGCCTTCACGAGCGACGGTTTGGGCAAACGGATAGAGGTTAACGACCACCATATCAATAGGCGCGATACCGTGCTGCTGCATGATGCCATCATCCTGACCGCGACGACCGAGGATGCCGCCGTGTACTTTCGGATGCAGGGTCTTCACGCGTCCATCCATCATTTCCGGGAAACCGGTGTAGTCAGAGACTTCGGTTACCGGCAGGCCTTTATCTGCCAGCAGGCGGGCGGTGCCGCCGGTGGACAGCAGCTCGACACCACGAGCGGAAAGCGCCTGCGCGAATTCGACGATACCGGCCTTGTCAGAAACACTGAGCAGAGCGCGGCGGACTGGACGACGTTGTTGCATGGTATTAAATCCCCAGGATTTGAACATTACAGAGAGCGTTAGGTGAGTTTTTGCCTAAAAACTCACCTAACGCACCCAACCGGGCATCCGTGTCATAGCGCGGCATTGTAACGAAAACGTTTGCGCAACGCTCGCGAATTTTTATCTTTCTCTTTAGGCCGATGGTTCTCCTTCTATATAGCTGCCGATCCGCGGGGCGTGCGGTCATGTTTTGACGCTTTCCTGTGGATAATTCTGTGTGTAAAGAGGTATAAGGCGGGGTTTTGCTGGGGAATGCAGCAGTCAGTCATTTTTCTGCCATTTTTCTATTGCGGGCGCTCGAGAA
>NZ_JBMEZS010000019.1:0-36495 GCF_048822555.1 Klebsiella sp. C283 | reverse complement strand
ACACCCAAAGCAGAAATGATGCTGTCCATGGATGGCATTATTCTGCCGGTAGACTGTAGAACTCCTGAGTTATTTACATACTCTTCAGCAAGAGTAGAGTTTGAAGAGTTTCTAACCCAGCAATATGATCCATTTAAAATATTTCCAGCAGCAACATCGCTTTGCGCCAACGTTATGGTTGCATATTCCCTGATACTATTGCTGATCGCCCCCTGCCCTGGATATTCAGCTACTTCCTGCGCTACGCCTGCGTTATTTTTGTAATAACGGAACGCAAGGACATTGCCTGTTCCCTGGGGAACGCGGAAATATTGCCCACTTGTCGTCGCTGCAAGGCCGGCGGTCGTATCAGCAAAGGTTGATTTATTGTCGCCAAACTCTGACGCGCTAAGTGCATACCCCTGTGCTTCTTCCGCTGAGTCAGATGCCTGTTTTGCAAAATCAGCGATCACATTCAGCGTGTCAGCAGTCATCATGTTGGCAACCATATCGTTGGCCGCCCATGCACGCGCCAGCGTTCCTTCCTGCGCACGTTCAATCGTGAAGATGTCCCCAGCCTTGGCTGTCACGTTCACGATCTCAACCTGTGAGCCAGTGGCGGCATCGGTGAGAGTGAGCTTAAAGTAGCTCTCACCTGCCACAGCATCAGGGAACTCGGCACCAGTTCCAGCGCTAACGATCAGCGACGTGTCGGTTGCGCTGATAGCAGAAGCCAGCGTGCTTTCTGCGTTGTTTGTAGCCAAAAGGGTTAGTGCCATGTCTCCTCCGGGATATAGGCATAAAAAAACCCGCCGAAGCGGGTTTGATGTTATCAATGCGTTATTTATGAAATCCCACTTGCGTGGGCTTTGAGCTAATTATCTACAGAAACAGAGACATTTCCGCCGTTATTTTTAATTTCATATTTGTAGCTGAATTTATTACATGCGAGCGTAAAGCCATTCGATGAAACCAAGGGTATGAAAGAGCTAACAGAGTCACATTTGTAAGAGCTTTGTCTGACAAACCCAACAAGTGTATCTATAAATTCGAATGCCTCTGGAGTGTCTTTGTATAATATTGCGTTATGTTCAACTGGCGCGGCTCTGTCCTTTGAATCGTACAAGCTAAAATCTTTTTTGCTTTCCTTCGGCTTCTTGGCTGATGGCGTTGTAATCTCAGTGGGTTTTTCTTTAATTTCTGAAGGTTCTGTTGCACCTTCATTCTTTAATATATCATTTACGCCATTGGTTTCTGGTATGCCAGTTTCCTTTATGGCACCGTAAATTGCGAACGCAGTATCATACCATTCATCAACACATTTGAGATCACTGCAACGCTCTCTTGAATCCAAAAGAGCTTTAGTTATCTCAGAAAACGCCTTCCGGTCTTTGGTGTATGCCTTAGCGTTTGCATATAAATATTTTAAGTCATCATCATCCTTTGAAAGCTTAGGGTTCTCACATATTGTTTTCTCAGCAAAGCTTTTTGCTTTAGAGCAATCAAATGAAGCTGCAAGGGAAGTACCCGTGCATAGTGAAACTGACAATAATCCGAGAAGGGCCAATTTTTTCATTTTAATGATAACCATGCTGTGGTGGATGCGATAAATTCTACACCACAGGAACTGTGCTTCAATCAATAATTTCCACCGAAATGGACTGATAGAACGGCATGTGCAGCAGGCCGCTATCCATGGCCTGCTTGAAGAAAATGGCGAATTCGAAATCCTCGGTGATCACAAAGGCCGTATCCTTCTGGTTGTACTTCCTGGAGTTATAGGCCGATGCGTTGTAGATAGCGCTCCGCGTGAACCTGCGACGCCCCTTATAGATGGATATCACGATCCCGCCATCTACAAACTGGATCGAGATACTCCACCGCTGGTCATTGAGGATATCGGTGCCATTCACTCCCAACAGGAACCGCAGAATACGCCGCTTTATCCATGGGATAGAGAAATAGAAGCCATCACCTTTGTAAAAATTCCAGGTCATGATTCGCTTAAAAAGGTCATCAGAGACAACAACCTGGTTCGACTGGTCAATCACCCGGTACTCATTGAATGCCAGTTGGTTAAATTCGAAGGTGTTATATGGGCCTATCTCCTGCTGATCGCTGCTGGAAATCACCGGCGGCAACACGCCATAAATGCCATGGGCAATCCACCGGAGCTGGTCACCGGTATTGTAGTCACCGATGAAAATCGGCAGGTTGGCATTAACCATCCAGTCATAAATGCCCTGCGCCATCGAGTTATACGCAGTAAAAAACGCCCGCAGATTGTCATCGTCGTTGTATTGCGTATACATATACGACCGGATGATATCGTCCAGCATGCTACGCCCCTGTTACGATCACGCCATCCGACGCGATATAAAAATAACTGAACTTATCGCCGCTGATGATATTCGTCCCGGCATCCGGTGGCGTAATCACACCATTGATGGTGACCACGACATTTAAAGTGCTGATCAGCCCCATGTCGATTGTCGAGTTAATCGCCTGCAAAAATGCGTCTTTCAGGTTATTAACGTTCAGCGGTTTCCCGGCGAATATGCCGTTCACATACTGAATCGTAGGCGCCGAGACCAAAGAGGCGACCGTGGCATCTGTCAGGTAGTTAACACTTTCTGTTCCCCACTGATACGTCACAGTGACCCGCTGCAGCAATGGCGTCACGAACGGGATCACGTAGTTATCAGGCCAGTCATTCACCGTCACGGTATTGTTCCTGACGTTCGGTGTCACCTCGCCGCCGCCTCCCCAGGTCCCGGATGAAGTGGTGTCAATCCCGATGGTAAAAGTGTGAGGGGACAGTACCGTCACGGTCAGAGGAACGTCATTAATGCCTGTCATCCCGGTAACGCCAGTGATCCGGATAACCTGGCCGTCAGTGTAACCATGAGTCAGGTCTGTGCTGACGACACCAGGATTTGCATTCGTGATCCCCGTTACGTTCAGTGAACACCCTTTCAGCCGGCTGATATCCCCCGCAGACTTATAGAGCGCGCCAGCAATATCGTAAATATCACCGCCAGCGCACATGACTATCCACTTATCCCCGTCCTGAATGACAGAAACCAGGCGTGCCTGCACATTATCAAGACTGGTGAGGTATTGCCGGATGAATCCAGGATATCCCTGAACCGTGGCCATCTGCGCCTGCCATACGCGATCACGAAACTGATAGTTCGTTTCCGGGTCAGCACCCGGAGTGCCGGCGATCGGGTTGGTGCAGGTGATGGTGACGTCAGACGGTAGACTGGATATGATCTGGTTAACCGTATTTACCGGCACCGCCCAGTTCCCGGTCTCCGTTCCCTCGCATGATACGCTGGCAGAAACTCCTGACGACGAGATAATCGTCGCATCACTGACTGAATAGGTGTAGGTCCCATCAGAAACAATAAACCCCTGTGGGATAACAAATCCCGCCGGGCCGGAAAACTGAATCGGTACCGTTGTCGTGCCAGCCGTTTTCTGCCCAGGGATACCAGCCTGCTGCGCGAGAAGCTCCAGCATGGCGAGGTTAGCCTTTAGCGGCCCCACTGAGTTAATCAGGTCAACCCTCGCCTGATCGCAGACGATAAGCGCGCCGACATCGGTACTGGCCACGTCCTCAATCAGAGAGCCAGGCAAATCAGTTGTGAGCCCCGGAGATAGCGCAATGGCCTGGGAAACGAGCTGTGCTCTTAGCTCTTCCGGCGTCAGAGGAACCGGTCCTGATGACGTGTAGCTGACTGGTAAATCGCTCATACGGCCACCTGTGTAATTATTTTTGAACCTGCGTTTGTGATTGCCGAGATGTTATAAACAGGCGGGTCGTCGCTGATCAGCGCAATCTGCAGCGAGGAAAAATACTGGCTGAACTGTTTTTGAATACGGTTTACGTAATACGTCGGCAGGATTTGCTGGATCACCGACCAGGCGGCCGGGATTCCGTTATTGGCGTAAAATGGCGACTCCTGCGGCGCCAGTTTCAGATTCTGGATCAGGGTAGTCAAATACACCGAGTCATTAAACCCATTTTCGTCGGTTTCCACCAGGACCCACTTCCCCTCAGAGTTTCGGCCATAGGTTCTCACTCGGTGATACTCCCGTTAAACGTTGAAGTCGGCCCCCCGGTATCATTTCCATCGTTGCCGTTTGAATGCTCATGGCTGTTAAGCCAGGCCAGAAGCGACTGCCACCCGGCGTGCATGATTGCCGGGCTGGTGCTGGCCACTGAATCCTGCAGGTGCCCTGCCTCTCCTGAAAGGCTCCATTTGCTACCGGTCAGCGAGAAAACTGTCCCGCCAACGGTTACGGTGAAGCTGTCAGGTGTGGAAATAGCGATGCTGTCAGGCTTCAGGAGAAATGTGGTGTTGCTGCCGCTGTCGCGCAGCGTTACACCCTCCGGCCCGTATACCGTCACCACCTGCCCGTCGACGTCCTGCCACTCGGTATTACTGATCGGCAAAAAAACGAGGGCGCTTAAGTTTGCTGGCGGTGTCATATCTGCAATGCCTCCACCCTGACCGCTAACGCCGCCAATGTAAGTATCTGCAGGGATAACAATCCCCTTATCTCCCGGCTGCATAGGGTAACGAATATATTGAGGGCCAAATAAGGGGATAGTCACTTGCGGCAAAACATATGGGATATCCCTTAGCTCAAAGGAGACGGTGATCATATTCCCTGTTTGCTTAACCACGCTCGCTGGAAGAACTTTCCCTGATTTTTGAAGCGCATTTTCAATCTTTCTTTCAGTAAACCTGTTCATGCTTGAGGCAAAATTAAGCTTGTTGTCGATGCTCATGCATTACCTGCCTTAATGAAAGGAGAAGCCTCAATAATTGTTACCCATGCTTCTGCCGTTGGTTGCCTGCTATTTCCTAACAGGCGAACGGAGTTCACGATAAAGTCGCCAGTAAAGGCAGAGTCTTCTCGATATTGAGAGTACGAAGAGGCCTGTATCAACGGAGTGCTTTTTTTAGGCATCAGGATGTGATCACCAACCTGAATATCACCGCGCATTACGCACGCCATGCTGATTGTGTTAAATGCCACCCATGTTGGCTGCCCTATCAAATCCTTGAAATCTATTTGGGTTGGGCTGTTACTTCTGGCTACGGCGCTGGAAACAGAAGTCTTATCCGGGTGGTTATCATAATCGTTATCCCATACCCGGATCTCATTTCCATTTACTATTGCTATCTCTACTCCAGAATATCCACTATCGCGAATTCTGGAACGTGAAAAAGCATTAAGGTCCTTGGCCAGGGTGACAATGTCATCACAAAACAGCCCCCGGTAATGGTTAAGGATTAGCCGGTCGCTTATGTTGATATTAAACGTATACCCTCTGATGTTCATAAAACACTGCGTGAGGGCTACAGAAAGCTTCTGCCCCTCCTTCCAGTCAAAGGTTAAAGGAAGGGGGACGGGTTTGTTATTTGGTACGTTCTGGACAGGACCAACCACGATTATGAAGTCAAGTCGTAACTCAATACCCTGCCAGTTACCAAAGACCTGATTTATCACGCCATCCAATACCAGTTTTGGTGCGGTAACCTTGCCAGCCAATGGCAGCCCGTCTTTCATCCCAAGGAATATTTTAATTTTTTTGCCAAAAAAATTCTGGCGAGCCTGCTGCATTTCTTTTGGGCCAATACCCCAGATGGTCAGGTGAGTCTCGCCCTGGGGAGTCGATTCACCGAATCTGAGGATATCAAACTCAATCATCAGGGCGCCGGGGTTGTAAACTCCGTTCTTATGGCTACTGTATTTTATCGTTCTTTCCGGAGAGGCACCTTCAGCAGGAATGGTTATCTCAATATCATAATATCTCATGAACTGTTTACCTCAATCTGTCCATTCTGTTCTCGCCAGTACATGGAGGACGAATTAAACACTCCGGAGATAATATTTATTCCACCGTTAAGCACGGAGCCAACGAGCGGGGTATTAAGAATGGTATTCCCAGAGCCATCTGTAATGAGGACATACCACCTCAGCCCGGCAATGTTCCATTTAACCTGGCAGTTATAAACGGTGCCATCAAGGATCGGTGTAAATGTCATGCTTTGACGATCATTGCCGGTAAACGGATAATTCTGGGTTGTCATGGCCCTACCCCCAACTTACCCAACAGCCCGGTGATTGCTTCCGAAACAGAGCTCCCGAGAGGTGTGTTGCCAAGAGCATTGGCGGTATTAGTCCAGGATGGGTCGGTTACCATATCCCCGGCGCCAATCTTGTTTAAAAAATTGTTCACGGCCTGCTCTGCACCATTATCGGTTATCAGTGGCTGCTCGAAATCCCATATCCATGAACGCTGTGGTAATGGATCGTTACCAGAAGTGATGTCCCTCACTACACGCAAAATGCAGTTGCTATAGATAACGGATGGTGTGGCGACGATAAACGTGCCGCCTAAGTTAGAATGCGCCTGAAGGACAGACTGCAAAGCACTCATGGTGACGAGCTTTGTCATCGCCCCGGTGTTTTCATTGACCGGAGCCTCCATTACCAACGAAACGCGCAAAGGCTGAGCAAGCAAGGCGTTCGCAGCTACTACCTGGTTGGCGAAAGGGTATCTGGCAATTTCATAATCAACCATTGTGGCGCCCTGAACCGGGCGCCAGTGGCAGAAATATTTATCCAGATCGGTTAGGTTTATGGCTCCTCCAAGCAGTCCCGTGACAAAGCTCGCGCTCTGCGTCAAAGCGACTATCGGGAGCATTCCTCCAGGAATGGCCTGCGCTATCCCTCCGCAAAGTATTACCGGGGATATTTCAAAACCCAGCTTATACATTTCACGTGTGAATCCCATTACCTCGCCCCCAATTGCGCTGAAGTTACCACGGCATTCCCGCCGGTGTTGTTATAAATAACAACGTCACCGCTCCCGCCTCTGCCGCCTTTCCCATCAACGATCTGTTGCAGGAGCTGGTTAGTTTTCGAGGTATTTTTGGCAATCTCTGAACTATCGACACCAGAAGCGTCATTGTTCTTCGGTGCGCCATACATCGCAGCATACTTCTCCCTGATTCTGCCGGGATAAGCCCTGTTTTCTGCACTACCGCGGCGGATTCCGCCGTTGTAATAACGCAGTGCTTCGTCGAGATCACCATTCGCGCTCTGCATCGCCCAGGAGAAAACTCGGGCGCCAGCCATGATATTGTCCCGCGGGTCAAACGGCTTCTCACCAGGCTGAAAGTTATCAGGCATAATTTGCATCAAGCCTAATGCACGCTTACCAGACCTTGTAACAGGCCCTTGCGCATTCTGGTCCCATGAAGATTCCCCCGCGGCGATGGCTTTAAGCCAGCGCGGGTCGACGTTGTATTTCTTGGCTGCATCCAGAAAATACTGGTCGTACTCAGCAGGGGCCGTCCCGGTCAAGCTGTACAGATGGCGGGTCAGCCATTTTGACGCTGCTGGCGTGTTCGGGTCACTGATGCCGCCTTTTACGAAGTGATTACCACCGGCATCGGTATGGACGTCATTATTCAGGAATGAGGACCCGGACTTGATATCGTCCATCGCCGACGATCCGCCATCGAGCCAGCCGAGCACTTTCATGATGACGCGCCCCAGCCGCTCAACGCCCGACATAAACGACTCAACGTCGCTTTTGAACGTCGGCGAAGCCAGGTAGTTACCGAATCGCTCAATGCCACCGGCAAGCGCATCAATCCACTTGCCGAGTTCGGGGGATTTCAGGACGGTATCGATCGCGCCTGACAGCGCATCAGACAGCTTGCTCAGTTGCGGCGTGAGCGGACCCAGGCCGCGCACAAACGTGTTTCTGATACTCTGACTGCTGTAGTCGAGCTGGACGTTAAAATCCTGCCACTGGCGAGCCTGCTGGTCAGTAATTTGTAGCATGCGCGCATCCTGCTGCGCGCGCTTCTCCATGGCGGTGATCTCCTCATCGCTCATGTTTTTGAAGCGGTTCAGGTCGTCCAGCGTAAAAAAGTTTGTCAGGCCGTGCGCCTGTGCTCCCTGCAGCGTGCTGCCGTTCTGCACGAAGATATCGCGCGCATTACGGATCATCTGCGGGAGCAGTTTTGCCGGGTCCTGGTCGGGATTGTTAATCCCCATCGCCTGAAACGTCCAGCGCTTCGACAGGTCCATTTGTGAATCGCGGATCGCGCCCAGCGTCCCCGCCGGGTTACCCAGCGCTTTCTGGTAGTTTATGGCGGTGGAATCCAGCGCACCGATGCTCGTCCCGAGCCCGAGAGAGGTAAACCGCTGGGCGCCGGTGGTGGCCGCCAGGCGGTTGATGCCAAACAGGCCGCCAACGCCCAGGACGCCGGTAAATATCCCGACAATGCCACCCCAGGAAAGAAGGCTGGCCGTCGCTTCCTTGATATGCCCTGCCAGCGATTTAGCGTCTTTCGTCGCATCGCTGAGGAAGCCCTTCGCAGATCGGGTGCTTTTGTTGAATTCGTCCTGCTTTTTCTTCGAGTCTTCCAGGTTGGTATTGAGCCGATCGATACCGCTGTTGATGGTCAGGATGGCCTCGGCCACGGCATTAAACTCCGCGCCTAACTCCTTCGCCTCACCTTTGGCTTTTTCGGTCTGCTTGCTGCTTTCGCCAATACCAACGGCAGCCACCCGCCAGGCTTCCGGTAAATCATCCAGCGCGCTCTGGTATTCGCGAAACCTTTCCATAAACGCGACAAACTTGTCGTCATTTACGTCAATGTCGACGATCGACTTAGCTACCATTGAAGAAACCTCTTTCTTTGAGCGCGGCGAGGAGGTAGCGCTGCCGGTACTGCGCCGGGCTGGCATACTCCTCGCCGGTGATCTCCCTTATCACCTGCCAGAATCCCTCATTAGACGCCCAGTCTAAGAGGGTATAAATGACGTTTCCGGCGGGGCATTCTGGGTCGGGGTATCGGTATCCGGCTTCGACGTCTGCAACGAATCGCGGAACGCCGTACCGCTCGATGAGGTTAGTTGCCCATCGTACATTTTGATCACCGTTCCCACGGTCGGCGCGATCAGGTTTGCCTTCTGAATAGCAGAGGAAACCATAAAAAAAACCACTTCGCCTTCGACCTCGCGATACTCATCAGGGTCGATAATCCCCTGCTTGAATGCCACCTCAAGAGGCGTGGTTTTCCACTGGCCGCCGACGTTATGGATAACGACCGTCAGTCGCTGAATTTCATCAACGATGTTCGGGCCTGTCCGGCCGTTATCGATTTCCGCTTTCAGGCTCTGCCTCAGCATCATCGCGGCGATTCTGGCGGCGCCAAGACCACCAACCTGCGAGATGAATTTGGTGAACAGGTTCCCCAGCAGAATGCAGTGCTCTTCCACCACCTCATAGGGGAACGGCGTCACATGTAGGTATACGGTCGAGCCGTCATCTCGGGTAATGTTGGTGACCAGATTCAGTTTCTTGTCGATTTTCATGCATCACACCCACATGTTGTCGTTGGTGACCATATAGCCGCTGATGGTTACCACAAAAGCCGGGTCCATCCCGCTGAAAGCCAACTCGTTAAAGTTGACCAGGTAGCAGTTGAGCAGCGTGATATTGCCGAACGTCGTTGCATCCGGCGTCACCACGATTTCACCCAGCGACGTATCGGTTAAAAAGCGCTGCCGGTAGCTTTCGCCCAGCCCCTGAGTTTTCAGGAGGTGCACAGTCAGCGTTACCTGCTGATACGGTGCCTGGCTGCCGACGGTGCCGGTCATCGTAGGGATGATGTCGGTCGCCGGGCCGTCCGGACGCAGGCTAATGCCGTCCTTTGCCAGGTACGACGCCGAGACGTTCAGCGCCGGTGTGTCCGTGACGGAAAGAGCCCCGCGTACGCGGTTAAGGAAGCCCTGCGGTACTAATGGGTTCGCCATTTTTTACGCCCCTACAAAGTTCGTTACGTTCACGTTAAACGTGATGGATTCGAAGCCGCGGCGCGGCGTCATGACGGCGCTCAGCCCGTTATATTTGCCTTCCTGGTAATCGGAGGGGTTCAGGCTGTTGTAGTTACTGAACGGCACGGCGTTGATCACGGCGTTGCCGGCGTAAGTGCCTTTGTCATACTCGGTGTTGAAATCTTCCTGCGTCAGTTGCGTGTCAATGACGCGACCGAGGATCAGCCCGTAGCTGATGCCATTACGCAAGGTTTTCAGAGCACGACGCTGCAGGCGGTCAATGCCCTTCTGCTCGTAGTACAGCGGGTTAACGGTCGTGTTGGAGCCGTTGATGATTTCATTCGCCAGGTCGAGCTCAAGGTTGATCGCCGTCCACGCCACCGAATACCAGTAGTTGAACGGGTTACCATCGAGCATGCGGCCGGTGAACAGCACTTTATTGCTGAGTCCACCTTCGGCGCCGGTGCCGATGTAGTTGATGTTGCTGTCCTGAAGCGATTTCAGCAGTGCGCTGTTGCCTTCCAGCGGGTACTCAGTCAGGCCGTACATAAAGCGGTACGACATCGGCGGCACCATGTTGCTCGACCCCGGGTCGTTTGCCAGGGACGACTGGAACGGGCCGGCCATGGAAAACTCGCTCGCCGGAATATCCGGAGCCTCGACGCCGGCAAAGACAGTTTTGTTTTTCGTCGCGACCCAATCCTGATAGGTCGCGATCGTTGTGGTGACAAAGAAGTAAACCAGGCTGCCCGGCGAGGTATAAAGCCGGGTCAGGGTTTTAAATTCATCGACCGAATCCCATTCGCGCGGCACCAGATAGGAGAAAAAATTCTGGTAGGTGTTGCCCAGGGCGACGTCTTCAGCGATGAAGGTTGTCAGCGCTGCGACAGCTGCCTCCATGTCCACATCACCCAGTTCCAGCACATAAACAGCCCGCGTTTTACCCTGGGCCCAGAACGAGGTATTCATCTGGGAAATTTCGGTCTGAACTACCGTTTTTACCGTACCCATTGCCGTTGCGGTGCCTGGGTTGGTCGTCAGCGGATAGGTGAAGGTGTTGGTACCTGTCACCGTAGCGGTATAGGCGCCATTGCACCCCGCCGGAGTCGCTCCGGAGATAATCACCGGGACCTGTGATCCGTTAGTCCATCCATGAGCGGCAGCCAGCGTGACCGTTACCACGCCAGTAGCCCAGGTGAGCGTCGAGATGGTTTTCGCCGGTGCAAGGATGTCGGCCAGGTCGGTTTCACTGGTCAGCAGCTGATATTCACCGGCATTCAGCGTCGTGCCGCCCATAGAAATCATCGCCCCGGACTTTAACAACTGCGAGGGCTTCGGCGGATTCGTCACCGACACGTTAATATTAACAATTGCCATTTACTTATTTCTCCGGGTCAATGGACGGAATTGCAGACGTGATCAGCTGGCGCGCTAAGTTACGCATCCGTTGCTGGTAATAATTGATTTTGAATTTTATGGTCTTACGCATGGCGATGATGTTGAGCTCGTTCTGAGTGACTCGCTCATCCTGCACGACGGGAATATTCATGATCCCCATCTCCGGGGCATCGCCGGTCGTGTAGTCCTGCACATACCGCACAAAGTCTTCAATGCTTGCGTTGCGCAGGCCGGTGACCGAAAGCGTCACATCTTCCGATACCAGCTGATACTGGTTTTGCTTCTCGTCCAGATAGAACGCGCCGGCGATCGGTGACGTGTTACTGCATTTCACTGTCGCATAGGGCGGAGAAAGGTTCTGCGTTGAGAGCATCGCCGGGAACATCGGCATGTACTGATTCAGGGCCAGCCAGATCGGCAACGAGCTCGACACCACCACGTCAGAGAGGTCTATGTCATCCGCAGAGTTGATGATCTGCGACCGCATGTGCGGGAAAATAGCCTCCCCGGTGTAGTGGTACAGGTTCGCGGGCTCATTCAGCCCGGTACGCCTGGAGAACGAGAACTGCACGCCAAAAAACTCGCCGATGTACAGCACCTCTGACCCGATGTCATTAAACGGGTCGATGTCCGCCTGCGCGGTGAACGTCACCACGTTGCGATCGTACAGCTGCTCGTCGTCCTGAATGGTTTCTGTCGTCAGGTGCAGATAGCCCTTCACATCCACCGTATCCGGCTCATTGTTCGGATCGTCAGACAGGACCGAGGCTTTCACCCAGAACACGAAGCCATCGAGCGGAAGCACATTTCTGATGTACTTCGTGAACGTGACCACCTGAAACCGGCTCAGATCATCCAGCCCCTGTGTCAGGGTTGCGTTAAGCTCGGTTTTGGCGTTCTGTAACTCACTCAGGGAAGGCATTCAGCACCCCGCTTACCCAGGCTCGCATAGTTGCCTGGTATTTTCCTGTGTCAATGAACGATGGGCGAGGTGGTCCTTTTTTATTCTTAAAGCGCTTCGATATTCCCTCAAGCGCGCGGCGCGTCGGCACACCAGGAAGGCCATTCATCTCGCAATTGTCAAGGAAGCCAACAAACAGATCGTGCACTTTAGACATTGACTCAGCGAGCGGGTCTTTTGCCGGCGGTACGCCTGCGAACATGTTTTCGAGCGATAGCGCGATGTCTTTGCTCATCAGGTCAGCAATGTCATTGCCGTAGCGGTCAAAGAACGTCTGCATAATCTGATACCTCGCTTCCAGCTCTTCCGCTACGCTCCCCGTCGTGGTGTCTTCGTCCTCGTAGGGGATATCGATAACGCCCAGATGAAAGGTGATCATGACAAGCCCCACAGACTCCCGAACTGCTGGGCGATCATCAGGTAGCGACGCCCCCACGGGTCCTGGAGCATCTGCAGGTCTGCCAGCGACAGGTCTTTGAAGAAGTCCGGAACCAGGCGCTGTGCGCTGGTAGAGTTATCCCCGGCGCCCGTAATAACCCCGGCCTTGAAGTCATTCAGCCCATACTGTTTACGGAACTCAGCAAACACAGCCTCTGTCCCGTAATTGATGAGAAACGACGCCCCAAGGTTATAAACCGCGATGCTGTACATGTTCGGCATAACGCACGCGATGTCCGGGTTAACCCATTCAACGGCGCCGCCATAGGCGAGAGAAAAAGACGGCGAGTCGTCGGGAACCTGGTCGGGGGTGATGCCCATATCAGATCGAACGAATTCGATGAATCCCGACAGACTGGTGGTCATTTCTTCTTGCTCCCGGCTTTCGGCGTGACAATTTTTTCGTTGATGGTTGGATCGTCAGAATGGTCATCGCGCCCCTTGGCCTGCTCTGCGCTGAATTCCATGTCACCCTCGTAGCCGATACCACTTTCGCGCAGTGTGTTATCCAGTGCGGCGACGGATGCCTGCCGGCGGTTATGAGCTCCGCGGGTCAGATGGCCATCGTTATCGCGAATGGTTTTCTCAATAACGCTGGCGGAAACGGGTTTGTTGATGCTGTAGCACAGGCCGACAAATGCCTGGCTCTGGTCGATTTTGGTTGAGTCAACCAGGCCGTAAACCTGATGATGCTGAATAACCGCTTCGACTTCTTCGGTCGAGCCATCCAGGACCTGCATCTGTGAGCCGTGCTCAATTGGGATCTGGCGGAGACGCCCGGTTTCCAGCTGGCGGAAAGTGAAGATGTGGCGCTGCTTGGTAGTGTTGGCGATGTACAGTTTCATTGTTTACCCTCGTAAAAAAGCCCCTGCACAGCGAACCATGCAGAGGCTTAAGCACTTCTCAATTTCGCGTTTTAGGAGCTGTATGCCATCGACAGGATGGTGATAGCTTCCGGACGGACTGCCCAGCCAGCGGTAGAGCGCATTTCTGACAGTACGTCGATAGCGCCCCCGGGGATTGGTGTCGGGATTTCCATCGGTGCCACCATGTCGGTGAGCATCAGGGCGTTCGCCGCCAGAGACGGGCTAAGTTTGGCGAATTCGTTGGTGTTCACGGTGGAGTTGACCATAGGCACTTCCACTTCCGGGATGGTAATAACCACCGCGTCAGTACCGCCGGCACCGGCGCCGATCAGCGTGTCGTCGTATACCCAGTCAACCTGGACATTCGCACCACGCAGAACCTCTTTAACAGTTCCGCCGACGGTATCAGTACCGCCGCCAGGACGCTGATAAGAGGTCAGCTGAACGATCTGCTGAATCTCCATCGCGCCCAGCACACGCTGCGGCCCGAGGATAACGACACGCTGCTGGCGACCAAGTTGCATGGTGCGGGTCAGCGCGGCCTGCACATGGCCCAGCAGATAGACCGCCATCTGTCCGTGGTCATAGGTCAGCACAGTGGTATTGCCGCTGCTATCCGCCGGCAGGGTTTCGGTGGTCGCGCCTGCGGTGTTCAGCAGACCTTCGCCGCCTGCCGGGTTCATGCCGTACAGCAGAGCAGAACGCAACTGCTGGAAGATGCCCTGACGCATGCCGAGACGCTGAGCTTCTGGCAGTGCCACGTTCCAGTTACCGGCCGCCGCGGTGTCGTGGTGATCGTAGATACCACGGCAGCGGAACAGGTAGGTTGGAGTGGAGATCATGCGCGCCTCGAGCGCCACGCTCGGCAGCTGGTTGGCGTTGCCGGACTGGCTTGAGGTCACCTGGGTGCGGATATCCAGGCGGCGCATATAAACGTACTGGTCGCCTACGCCAAGGCGGACTTGCGGGTTACCGCTGGCGATGGTTTCGAACGCACCGGACGCCTGCTGGTAACCAATGATCAACTCCGGCGCAATATACGACGGGTTGACGATGGTGTAGCTGGGGGTAATTGCAGCCATTTAAAGCTCCCGATTAAAGTAAGACCAGCGCGCAGCTGTCGGTGTTGTTCCAGGTAAGGAAGCCCGTAGCGCTGTCATAGCTGACAGTTTTAGAGTTCCCACTCTCGATGGAGATGACTTTCACCGGCAGGGTGATGTCTGCCTGAGCCACTGCGCCGATAGTGCCCTGCGTGGTCGCGGATCCGCCCGGCGCGCTGGCAGGCGCATAGGTGAAGGTTGTCGTACTCGGTACGCTCAGCACAACGACGGTGCCGTTATAGGCAGCCGGAGCTACGCCGCTGATCTTCACGTACTGGCCAGCAGTCAGACCATGCGCAGAGGCAGTGGTGGCGGTGGCCACGCCGTTCGAGTAGGTAACAGCGGTCGTGTCAATGTCAGCACCGGCAAAAGCCGCAGCAGCTGCGGTGGTCACCTGGTTGTTGACGAAGTCCCACGCCAGCGGCGTTTTCACTGATGCGCCAGCAGTTCCCAGCGCGACCACCTGCGCTGAAGCTTTCAGCGGAACGCGCATGTTGGATCCAAGGCGATAGAATGAAACGCTCATGCCGGACGCATACAGCGGAACCGGTGATTGCGGAGTGGTAAGCCCGTTGTGGGCCTGGTTGAAGACGGTGAAGCCTTCGAGCTCGGCCAGTGACACAGCGCGACGAATAGTCGACCCGCGAGGGCTGGAGTTCACGCCGGGCAGCAACTCGGCAACCGGCAGGCCACCCCACAGCGGTTTGGTTTCGGTGGCGGCGACAGTGCCGGACGCCAGGTTAAAGCGGTTTGCCGGGTCATCCAGAGCAACGCCCTGAATGAAGCCATCAGACTGCACACCGAAGGAACCAGCGGCATTCGTGGTCGCCATCGGGTTAAGAGATAAATTAGCCATGCTTCAGAGCTCCCGTTAAGCCTGGTTGTTAAAACTGGTGACCTGACGCTTGCCAGACTGGAACGGCGCCCAGGTGACGGCGGGATCGCCTTCAAAGGTGCTGATCTCGCGACCGGTAGCATCCTTGCGCTTAATCTCGCGCAACATGCCGGGACCAACTGACAGGCTGGCTGCCTTCTGCGCATCAGCGTAGATATGCTTTTCGGCAGTGCTCAGCAGCTGAGAATCAGCGATGGCAGAGAGATCGACGGCTTTGTAGTCCGGCGAGTGCTCCTGCAGTTGGATCATCAGGCGGCGGCGATACGCCATCGGTTTTTCACCGGACAGCGGGATCGGGGCGCGTTTGCCAAAGCTGGAGAAGACGCTATCGGCTTTCACCTGCGCTTCTGCAACTTCGTTGCGCTCTTCGTCGCTCAGTTCGGTAGGAATGCGGGAGCGAAGCTCAGCAATTTCCTGGAGGATTTGAGAGTCGGCTTTTTCTTTTGCCATTTTCTCAGCCTCTTCGGCATCTGCCTTTTCTTTGGCTTCAGCATCAGCTTTTTCCTTCGCGGCTTTTTCTTCCGCGTCGGCTTTGGCTTTCAGGTCTGCTGCTTCTGAATCAGCCTTAGCCATGCGTGCATCGAGCGTCTGGTTAATGAGCGCTACGAGTTCTTCCTTATCCATATTTTCAGCCTCTTTGGGAATGGAATCAGATTTAACACCGGTGGGGTTAAGGAGCTTGTCCCATACGCCCTGTTCACAAATTGCAACGTGGTCGAGCAGCTCGGGGGATGGCTCCACCAGTAGAGGCTGACCGTCGACAATGATTGATTGAGCAACCTCTGAGAACTTCACAGTTGGCGAGGTGCTTAATTGCCTTGTTGCCATAATTTCAGCAGCTTCGGCGTCGTACACACGCGCAACGGCCCACACTTCGCCCTTATCGGCAACCCAGGCATTTGTCAGGGTGCCAATAACGCGCTTTGAGAACTCGTCGCTATCAAGTGTTCTTTTTTCGGGGTGAAGCCAGATAAGTGGAACGCCAGCTACCCGCTGGAGAAATTCAGGGGTTAGATAGTCGTCCGGGTTACGGAACGTCATCTCCTGATCTGCAGATCGCCAGGTAACCCCTGTTCCGGTCACCCGGATGGCGAACATCCACATGTTGTAAAAATATTGCGGGCTGCTGAGCGTTCCGTCAGCGATGAGCGCGGCCACGTCGGTTTCGTTGAGCGCCTGCTGCGCCAGCATTTCAGCGAATGGCTGATGAAGCGGCTTTGGCAGATCGTCAATATGGAACCATCCGGCGGCCATCGATTCGTCGTTTAACTTCGCTTCGAATTGCTCCGGCACGTCGGCGCGGTAGGTAAGGTAGTCACCATGTACGCTGTGCGGCGTCAGCGGGCCATCGTACTGAAAGCCTGTTTCCTCCAGCACCTCGCGCCGCGCGGCGTCTATGGCTAACTCTCCCGGCTCTATCGTCCCGCCCGGCTGGCACCATGTGCCATCATCCGAGCGCTGGATCAGGAAGACGAACTTCCCCTGACGGAACATTATCCCGCTGCCAAAAATAGCCACGTGTTAATGCTCCTATGCTGCTTTCATGGACTCCAGGAACTTGCGGCCCTTCTGGGTCAGCATGTCCTCGGGAATGCTGCGGAGGTTGTAGAGATAGGTGACGTAGCACCGACAGAAAACCTCTTCCCCAGGCTGTGTGATTTCGTCGAGATAGCCGGCAGGGCCAGCTTTGACATAGCCATTTTTCTGCGCCCAGTTTCCGCGGATGAGATAGACCAGTTTGTCCCTCTCCTTGTGATCTTCCCGGTAGTCGTACCCTGGCTGGCGCCAGTGGCTATGCCACTCGGCAGCAATCGCGTTGTTGCCCGTCGCGATGATATTGTCGATATTGGCGATCAGCTTATGGCTCTGGTCAATCATCACGCGGCGCGCTTCATAGTCCACCTTCTCGGCGGCCTTCTGAATGTGCTCCGCCGTCTCCCGCATCGTTCCCTGAATGCCGGTCAGCGCAATGCTGTCTGCTGAGGGAATGCTGCTGGCCCATCCGCTAAACCGCGACAGAGTAGTGTCGATGGCTTTCTTGCGATTCAGCTTTATCAGGTCAGCGCTGGCCAGGATGCGGCGATCCAGCTCGCTGCGTAACTTCGGCTCCATGTAGTTCAGCGTGAAGCGTGAAAGCCCCTTGTGGCGCTCCAGCGCTCCAGCCTTGCTCACCTGCAGGTCATAGGCCTTACGCAACCTATCGGACACCATACTCATGTAGTCGTCATCAGTTTCGCTTTCGGCTGCCTGTCGGATAATGGCCTGCCATTGCTCCAGCTCCTGCCGCGAGGTGTAGCCATTGCGCAGAAAGAACTTCACCGCCTCACGTACGGTGCGCGTGAAAGTCTTCATAGCATCATCCCGCCGCCGGGCTCTTCATCCCGTGGCTGTTCAGGCCGATTAGCCTTTAAAGAGTCGATATCGAGATCGAGCCGCTGCGGGAACAGGCTTTCGTTAGCGTTCGCGTTGGTCTGCGCCCACTCGATAAGTAGAGCGCGGTTCTCATCATCCGTGTTGACCTGCGGAAGCAGCACTTCCAGCATGCTGACGATCGCCTTAAAGCGGATTTCGTCGACCTTCACTTTTTCGCTTTCCGGCTCCTTCATGGATGACGGCCAGCGATATTCGAAGTTGTTAATCCATGAGGAGAAATACAGGCTGTACGTGTTTTTAAGCTCCGGGAAGTCAGCACGCAGAGAATTGAAAAACTCAATGCTCCAGGCGCGATACTGGCAAATACGGATGAAATAGTCATACAGCGGATCAAGCCACTCGCGGATGTTGTCGATGTATACTGCAACCGATCGAGCGTCTTCCGTCCCCTCTCCGAAGCCCTGGGCGAATGTTTCCGAGTTCAGAATGATAGCCGGCATGTCAGCTGCCGCCGCGATGTTCTCCAGAATGTGATTGCGGGAGGAGTCGAGCGGCTTTTCCAGGTTGCTCAGGTCGATGGATTCGATGCTGTCATTTGCGCCGATCTGCAGGACTTCGCCAGTCTTTCCTCGCTTCAGCATCATTCGTTTGATGCCGCTGAGCTTCTGCATCATGTTGTTAACGACTGAGCTCGGTCCCTGAATCTTCGTTACCAGCAAGCCACCCTTCACGGAAACCATGTCGTCGGTGCGCATGGTCTGGATGAAGGATTTCAGCGGGAACAGTGCGCGCTGGTAAACGCTGCGACCGGTAAAGCCAAAGGCAGCAGAGTTATAGGCCAGATAAATCGGGTCCTCGTTCTGTTGCACAACCCAGCGGGATTTGTGATACGGCTTGCCCGCCACTCTGATCCCGTCGACCTTCTGAAAGTCCTGCGCATTCGGGTCCTGGTTAAGAACGATGCTCCCCGCGGTGTTCAGCGGGTCGAGAATGTTGAATGTCACGTTGTGCTTATACAGCGTGCTGTAGTCCACTGCCGTGGACGGCTCCTGGTTATCAACCAGCATTGCGATCGCCGAAACACCGTAAATGCGAGAGATGCGCGCCGCATTAGCGATGTGCTTATCGGCGCCCAGCGCTTTCCACTCCCGCTCAAATGCATCGCGGAGACGCTGCTCAATGCCATACGCCTGCGAAATGTGAACGGTGCGCGATTCGTTCATCGCCATCTTGATCGGGCGATCCACCATTTTCCCGCCCAACGGGTGGAAGAGGTAAATCGTTTTGCAGGTCTGATAACCAGCCGACATACCCGGCTGAATGTCATCGCTGTCCAGGAGCGTGATCAGCTCCGGCGAGCAACTGCCGATTGCGATATCATCTTCGTTCATTGGTTTTCTCGCTAGAGTGCGTCGCCGCTACCGAACGCGATGATCAGCCCGTAGGTGTAATCATCCAGCAAATCGTCGGCGCGCTTGTGCGCGTTCTTATCGGCAAGGTGGAATCGTGATACCTGCTTATGCAGATGGTTTGCTGTTTCGCCCTTGAAGACGGCCGTCTTCTCGTAGGCGTATCGGGATATTTTCGCCAGCCCGCGGTAGTGATACCCGGAGGCCATAATGGCGCGCTCGTCCTTCCCTTTGCTGGTCAGGGCGGATTCAATTTTGTTGACCGGCCATCCCAGGCTCTCGCCTTTCTGCAGGAGGATGCTGCCCATGCTGGCGTCTTCAATGAACACGCCGAGGCTACCGTTTACAGCGACGCACTGGCCGGATAGCTCATTCAGCCGGGTGAAAACTGACGGAATCCACTCTTCCAGAAGCGCGCCATCGATCTGCACCACATCCCAGTCAAGAATAGTCAGGCGCTGAATTCCGGGCAGGGTGTCTACGGCGTAGTAAACCACAGCCGTGCCGTCGTGCTCAGTACCGCCCTTAACGGCGGTATCCATGACAGCGAAAACGGCCTGGCACATCTCAGGGTAATCGACAGGCTGATCCTGGTTTTCACCCTCGAACCATTTGCGGACGTCGAACAGCGACGCAGCGGACCAGTCGACGAACTCGGCCAGGAACTCCTGCCGGAAAACGCGCGGGTCGTTGTTCTGTCGCTCTTTCTCCAGCTCCTCGGGAGGAACGAAGGGGTTTGATGACGTCGGCGCGTGATGCTCATGGAACCCAAGGTCTTTGTTATGGCAGATGGCATAGAAGAAATTTTCTTCGTCCACACCGTCAGGCGTTGAGAATACGTAGGCCCGCCCCTTTGTCGTCAGCAGCGTCGGCTTAATCGACTTCGGCCAAATCTCCTTCAGCATTTCAGGCGACTTGGTAAATGCCGCCTCATCAATCAGGATAATTTCGTACTCACGACCACGACCAGCCAGTTTGTTATCGTTGGTTACCCAGAAATCAATCTTCCCGCCGTTCTTCAGCAGCAGGCGCTTTTCCTGCCGGCTGAAGCTCTTTTTCAGCGGCAGCAGGATTTCTTCCAGCTTGTCGTAGATCTCCTGGTACTGGCGATACTCGGCAGTGAAGATACCAACCCGCCCTCCCAGCTCGATGTCCATGCCCGGGCGCCGGAACTGCGACGTTGCGTAGGTCACCGCAGCGCTCGACAGCATGAAGGTTTTCCCCCAGCGTCGACCACAGCGAACCGCATTCAACTGGTGATCCCAGGAGTCAGACCAGACCGTTAACTGCCCGTTGTGTAGCGTGGGTAGGTAAATGTCGGCCATGATTTATCTTCCCGGGATTGGCAGCGAGTTATGCACGACGATCGCGTTATCCTTGTCGCCGTCTTTCAGCACATCTATTTCGCGCTTGAGTTTCTCGTTTTGCAGCTCAAGACGCTCAATATCAAGTTGAGCCTGGCGCTCACTCGTCGATCGCAAAAGGATAAGGCGAGCAAGCTCTTTCCGGGCGCTATCCTTATCCGCTGTCAGGATTTCTATCCCGAACTTGCCCAGTTTCACGCCCTGCAGCAGATAGCGCGCGTCACCTTCAAGATCGCGAGTGTCAGCAAAGAAAGGCTCTCCTACCCCTTCACCATTACAGCGAGGGCACTCTGGATTTGGATCGGCGTTGTCGACAAAGCCAATTCCGCCGGATGTATCTGGCGGCGCGGCACCATCCGATTCAGCCTTGCGCTCAGCGGATAGCTGCTCGGCGATATCTCGCCATTGATATTTGTGATCGCTTCCCCAGCAGTACCGGCAGTTAACGCGACGGTATTGAGATATCTCGTTTGGGTCAGCGTTAATGATTGCGGTCAACTGACCGATCACATCATCGAGTTCTGCAGCGTATCGCTTCTGTCGCTCATTGCGCAGGTGATGCACGTAGCGTGAAACCTTAACATTCCTTAACAGGCGAGACGCCGCTGCCCAAGCAACCGCACCCTCCCCTGCATACCCAGATTTCCGGTATGCTTCGGTTCGGCTTTCACCGTTCACCACATGCTCAGCAAATTTGGCTTGCTGGTCAGAAATGCCGAAATCACCTGGGGTCTTTTCCGCATGATAATGTTCTACAATGGCAGGCCTTGCTTCGGTCTCAGGCTCTGCTTTCGCAGATTTTTTTGGCTCTTTGCCCATCTGCGAATTCGCAGATTTGTTCGCAGTTTTTTTTTGCGAATTCGCACCGTAAGTCGTTACTTTGATATAGCGTTTCGCAGATGAATAATTCAGTCCCTGCGCTGCGCACCAGTCTTTCGGGGATATTCCTGTTTTGGCATGCTCGGCGAGGAACTGGTGCTGCAGTGCTCCCCAGTCCGGTTTTGCCATAGTCCTTACCTCGTTGTGACATTATCGAGCCACCTCTGGAAGTGGCTCTGTAATGCCTTACTTCAGGCACTGCGTGGTGATGTATTCCTGCAGCGCCTTCAAGGCTGTTTGGTCGCTGACGATTCCGGACCGGATACCGAGAACGTTTCGTCCAGCAACTGCAGAGAGTTCGATGGTGGCATCATCGCCCATGCTGGAGGTGCCGGTGGTTTGGGTTGCGGATGACACTGGACACTTGCCTTTGACGAGCACCCGACCACCATTATCAAGCTTGCGCTGCAGAGCATCATTTTCAGCTTTTGCATCGGCTAATTCCTTCGTGTATTTGGCATCGAGCGCTGCGACGTCTCGCTGGCGGGTCTGCATGTCAGCGATGGTGTCGTTCGCCAGGCTGAGTTGCTCAGTCACTTTGTCTCGCTGCCTTTTGAACTCGGTGGCATTGTCGTGGTAGTGGCTGGCCAGCCAGCCTAGACTGACTATCAGGCAAATCACTACGGCGCTGATAATGGCGGTTAATCGGCTCATTCATCTATCCCCCAACATGCCAGTGCGCTTTCCTGATCACGGCGAGATACCTGGCCGTAACAATTGTTGGAGCGCACGCGACAATCTTTCCCGCCATCAAAAATCCACCGGCGAATTTCAGCGCAGGCACCTTTTCGATCACCGGCATTCAGCTTGCGGTAGAAGGTGGAAGGGAAGCATTTGCCGGGCCCGATGTTATAGGGGCAGAAACTGGCAATTCCGACCTTTTGAGGAGGCGTCAGATGAACCCGCACATTCTGATCAACCCAAGCCAGCGCCTTATTGCGCTCGACTGCATTTACCTGATCGCATTTGGCCTGGGTTAGCTTCATCCCCTGCGTTACAGGCCTGCCATCTACCCGGGTAGCTCCTCGGCATACCGTCCAGATGCCCGCGCCATCGCGATATGACGTGAGGCTATTGCCCTCTTTCTCATTCAGGAACTGATCCATGAGAACGGGAGCTGATGCGCCAGCAGCGATAAGCGCCAGCATGGCCGCGCTGAGTTTTGTTTTCAGGTTAGCCATCGCTATTCATCCTGCGGTGGCGGGCCACCATAACCACGATCGAGGGACTGCTGATACATCTTCGTCCAGCGGCGCTTAAAGTAGAGATTGGTCAGGTAGGTCGCTACACCGATTATCACGCCGCTGGCCAGGGCAATAAAATTCCAGTCAAGGCCATGAAACCAGTCATAGGTCCTTGCCAGCCCGGTACATATCAGGCCGCCTGACGTGCAGTACGAGGCCGCCGAAAAGATTTTGTCAGGCATTTTCATAGTCTCCACCTCCGATAATGTTCGGGGTGCTATCTGTAGTCAGTAAAAGGTTCAGGGCCGTCGGGCTGATTTACCAAAAAAGCGTCGAGGGTGATTCCCGCGACCCTGAAAATAAAAAAGCCTGCGGTTAGGCAGGCAATAAGCATGAGGGTAATAGCAATGTCGGTGATGACCGAAAATACCCTGGCTGGGTCTGGCGGCCTGCGACGCTGTTGCAGCAGCGACCCTGATAAGTTGGGGTATGAACCCGTTATCAGGTCAGGCCATTATCTGGTGCTGGTTGACGGAATCGAACCGCCGACACCCTGCTTACAAGGCAGGCGCTCTACCTGCTGAGCTAAACCAGCAATCTGGTTCAGGGCTCTTGCGCGGCGGGTGTCGACGCGTAATGCAGCACGTCTCAACCCAAGAGCCCTGACCGGATCGCAGGCATAAAAAAACCCAAGGCGTTAACCTCGGGCTTAAATTTTTTGCTTCGGAACGACTGAACGGATTCCCAGCGTTAGGGATGAATCTAACCAGTTTTTCCGGGAATTGCAATAGCCAATTTCCACAAAAATCTAATTTTGTAGAAAATACTCATTATTTCGTTATCCTGGAGAGAATGACATCAGCGTATGATTCCTGTTTGTGGCATTCGGCTACCAGCTCTTCAAAGAACGGTTGCAACTGCTCATAGGCTACCGTTTTCTTGATGTCAGCCACGGCCCTTACCCCTTCCAGCACCGTCGAAAATTTCATGCGCGCATAGCCTCTTCCGCTGCAGCGATCGCACACCTTCATTACCGGTAGGCCAAGTCGCTCGCTGGTCTCTTTATCCAGTACCTTTCCTTTCCCATTGCAGCGACACGAATTGCTGATAGCACCCTTTCCGTTACAGGTTGAGCATTTAACTTTGACCACCTCGCGCACTTCGCTCCAGCTCTCCCAGTGGCTTGGGCGAACCGCTCGGGACATCTTTGCCCAATAAGGTGGCTTGCCCCACGGATATGAGCATTTATTGGTGAATACCTGGGCCTCTGTGAAGCCAGTCCCATCGCAGCAAGTGCATTTTCTAACGCTGGCAGCACTTCGCGTGTAATCCTGGTATGCAAAAGCACACAGAACTTCGAGTACTCTTTTGCGAACGTCCTGGCTGAGTTCTGAAACGATGTTAAAGCGGATTGATAATCGCTCTGCTGATTCATAAAGTAGCTCCATTGCTCGGTCAGGTGTGCTTACCCCGATCTTTGCAAGATAGAGGTCGAAGCCGAATCCGCACTTGGCATTTACCAGCCCAAGAGCGGCCATGATGTCAGTGCCGGTTAGACCATCAGATGCAGTAGCCCGTGGCGAGTCACTCAGCATTGGTGATTTAGGCGCGAAGTATTTGGCGATAGATTCGAGGTTCATGCTGTCTCTCCCAGGGTCTGATAGATGCGAACGAATTTATTTGGCTGACTTGCTTTAGTCTGACTGTGCTTAGCTATTGGCGGCATGCTGGCGCGCTTAACGCTTTCTGCCTGGTATCGCTCAAAATCAGCCATGGTCATGTTTCCACCATTCACGTGCTGACTTTCGGTACTCTGGGTTATCTGTTTGACAGATGATCTCCACGCGATCGCCGCTTATCAGCTCACGCGTTTTCGCATAAAGCTTTTCTCTTTTTGAAAGCTGCGTAGTTTCATACCAGGTGCTGGCAACAAACTTTCTCGCTTCAACTGGAGTAAATAATTTCATGCGGCCTCCTGATGGCGGGCACGGCGCTTCTCCAGCGCGCGGGCTTTACGGGTGAATATGGATTTGATGCGCTGCAGGTAGGGAATATCGAAATTACGGATGGTGTTGTCGTTGTTCAGCGCCTCGACGGCCTCCGGACCGATTCTCTGAATAAGCCCCTGCTCGAATGCCTTTTGCGCGCCAGCCCGGTCACGGTTGCAATAGACGCATTGCGCTGCCGTGTTATGCAGATTGAACGACAGGTGACGAGCGGCGCCCCGGGTGCGGTAGTGTCCACAATCCATAGTTCCGCCCAACTTCTGCTCTGGCAGTCGCCCACAGCTAATGCAGGGCTTCCCTGCGTCGCGCAGGCGTACGTATTTGTTAAACGCTGTCTGTGCTTCGCTGCGCCATTGAGATTTTGTTTTGAGCTCAATACGCTTAGCCCGGCGGCGTTGACGGCCCTCTTTCTCCGATTCGCGCTGACGCTGTAGCGCCTTTTTCTTTGCAGCTTCTCGGGCTTTTGCCGCCTGTTTTTTGCCGATCGCGCTGGCGCATTCAAAACTGCATACCACCTGCCCTTCCCGGGCAGGATGGAACCATTCGCGGCAGTGGGCGCATTTACGACGCGCTGGTTTATGCATGATCACCACCCTGGATCTGTACCAAGGTCAGGCGGCCGCAGAATACAGCCCCGGTATCGATATACATCTGATTGGCGTACTGGCTTGGCTGATGTGCCGGGGTATGCCCAAAAATAAACAGGTCTGCACCGGATATTTCATTCACTATCCCATCCTGAGCCGCGCTCACTCGCTCACGATTCCAGATCACCTGTTCTGCATCGACGGGCTTGTCATACGCATATTCGTTATGAGGGTAGTCAGCATGGCAGACCACCACCCTCTTACCCTCGGTCATTACCTCGATGATGAGTGGCAAACCTGCAACCAAATGGGCCAACGCGATAGCCAGGCGTTCTTTGTCGTAGTCAAGGTTAAAGAACCATCCGCCACCGTTAGCAAGCCAGTGATTCACGTTCCCGGAGGAGGATAGTCCGTCGAGCATCATCTGCTCATGGTTCCCTCTTACAGCCATAAACCAGGGCATTGCAATTAGCTCAAGGCATTCGACGTTTTCCGCGCCACGGTCGATAAGGTCACCTACCGAGATCAGCAGATCACACAATGGGTCAAAACGGACCCTTTCCAGTTCGTTCATCAGCAGCGTATGGCACCCATGCAGATCACCAACAACCCAGATGTTGCGCCAGATAGATCCATTAATGCTTCGGTAGAGACTCATGCAATTTTCCTTCTGGCAGCACGGCGAAGCCAGCGGACATCTGCCAGGTGAGCCGTATAGTGAAAGGTGGGTATATCTGACGGTTTAACTTCGACCTTGCGCTTGCGGCGCGCTGGCACGCGGAAAATACCGCGCTCGATGACCTTAGCTAGCAGACTGTGCATGAGAAGCCCTCCATTCCTGGGCCCATGCAATCCGACTGCTGGACTTCTCGCTAAACTTCACATTGTGCTCGGTGCCGAACCAGTAAATCGCCTCGATCACCTCGACCATGTAGCGCTTGCTGGATTGAGAGGTGCGAACGCCGAAGTAGACGCGCCCGCCGTTGATGCCCGGGGCGGATTTCTGCTCACGCTCCTGATTTTGCATCTGGCTGACCAGCACGGTGATGAGGTCTTTCCACTCCGCTGGCTCCAGCTTTTCGCCGTGCCAAATCACCTGATCGCTCAGGTCTTTCAAAAGTGGCCACATGAGGCGATTCTGTTTGTCCGTACGGCTTTCTTCGCGCGCCTCGATAATCAGCGGCGATCGGTGGTCGACGGGCAGAGACTGGATGAAGTTGACGACGTTACGCTTAACGTTGTCGTTGATAAGGCAGAATTGTTGCTTCACGCTTCACCTCCGCAGAGGTCAAAAGCTGAATGCAGAAAATCGCCGGTGGCCTTCGCCATCGGTGACAGGAATTGCTGTAAGGTTTTGTGCGCCATGTGTCCCCACTTGGCGCCGGGGTAAAGTTGTCAGTTGTCCAGACTGACCAGGTAATTATCGCCCGTTACGGGGATAAAAGCAAAATGAGCATATACGAGTAAACCCCTCCGGAGAGGGGTTTGATTTCAACTGGAGGCTTTACGTTCTGCGGGGGATTTAGGCATGCTCCCGCTCCTTCTGGCGCTCGTCTTCATTGCTGAAGTCGTCGCCGTCAATTGGCATCAGCCAGTGCTGAAACACCAGGGCGTAATCATTCAGCGTTGAGCCATTAGACAGGGTTACTACAATTCTGTCGTTATAAACCAGCCACCTCGAAGAACCAGAATTCCTAACCCGCCGTCCACCAGGTAATTTAATAGTCTCATTCGGTCCTACAAGCCGCTCAGTGATAACCACCACTCCAATTAATTCTGCTGGCCCGGCAATGAATATTGCCATCCCACCTGCGCGTAACTCAGCCATGGCTCACCTCTACGCATTGAATATTATCTACGCTCGGCGAAACGTCGTCCCAGGACCTCTTATCATCTGCAACTTTCATCGCCTTAATGGCTGCCTTGCACTGCTCCATACTCTGCATGGGCACCACCTGCATATTCGATGTATTGCTGCTGATGACGAAAATCAGGAAGATATACGCCATCACTTCCCCTCCTGCTCATTCCGCGATACTAACGGAATCAATTCGTTAATAGCCTCCTGCGGGGCGGCTGCAAGCATATGTGACCAAATTAACCTGCGCGTCTGGCGCATTGCACAATCAGGATCATCCCAAGCGTGGTGCTGGCATCCTGAATTATGCAGCATCATTGCTTCTGTCGGCTCCTTCGGCACCATCACGTAACCATCAGGCACTAACGGCGCTGGCTGCGGCAACATAGCTTTGAACGCTTCGATATTAGCGTCGTATTCAGCCCGCTCATCTGGCGTCATGGCCTCAAGTTCTGCGCAATGCTCAGCCCTGCATTGGATAGCTTCCAGTACCAGTCTGATTTTAACGCCTTTACCGAAGCGCATTCCCGGCTCCAGTAATACCGGGCAGGGCAACACTTCGGGATATTCCTGGGCTGGCTGCGCGTGGCGATAGAGCGGAGCAATGTTTCGCTCGAGGTCGGTAATGACGCTCCATATTGGGACTGACTCGATGCCTTGTTTCGCCATATCACGATAACTGTCGGCATACGCCAGCACAGGATTGCGATCCGGCTCGCTGCCCGCTACCGGCTGCGCTGGCGGCATATCTGGACCTTTGCGAATGGCTTTTGCCAGCTCGATAGGGTCATCGTAAAGCCAGTCTCCTTTTTCAGGGTGATTGGCTTCTGCCAGTTGGGCGGCCCACTCCAGACCGTCTTTGTGTCCCTGTAGGTAGTCGAGAGGCAAACACCAAGACTCACCGTCCATTGCGGCCAGCGCCATGCGGGCTAACGCTTTGCTTTCGCCATGCTTCAGGAATCCATCTTCAGCGATTTCCTGCAGGCGCTCTCTGTTTATGGTTGATTTGGTCATGGTTGCCTCACCACAGGTATTGTAAACAGGTTGCTTTGAATGCACCGCGAACGCTTTCACGCGACTCGTAGTAGTAGGTTGAATAACCCTCTCGCGGAACGGCCTTCATCCACTTATTAGCGCAGAATTCAGCCTTTTCAAAGCGTTCGCGGTCATCGGCGTCTATCTCACCCTGGCGAATAGCCTCTTCGATGAGATCCTCCTTGCTGACCTCGCCGCGTCCCATCAAAGTTACGCAGTCATCGCTTTTGAGTAATTGCACAGCAAATTTCACAGTTTCCATCACTCAGCCTCCACCTTGATGCCAGCGGCGCGCATAGCAGCGACATCACCAGCACGCACACCTTCAGCCAGTAGCCGGAAGGCCCGATTTAGCGTTTTATCGTGAACCTCTGCCAGGTACTCGTTAATATCGGTCAGCTTCACGGTGACGGTGCGGGACTCCAGCTCGGCGATGCGATTAGCCTGCCAGTCAACGAAGTCTGCAAGCCCAACACCTTTTTCGCGCAAACCGTAGTCATCCCGAAGCATGTCGTATACATCTGCTTTGGCCTGCGCCTTCTCCAGCTTTTCGCTGTTAGCCTCAGCTGTTTTTCTCCACGTTGTGCAAATCCTTTTCTCTGATGCCAGCGCCTCTACCAGCTCGATGACGTTGGCTGGGTCTTTCACTATGCTTTCGTATTGATTGGCGGCACGTATAAACTCGGCAATAGTGATTTCGACTTTGTCATATTTACCCCATGCCTCTTGCCACTTCTCTGCTGCCGCTTTCAGGCTCTGCGCCAGTTCGGTGATATCAGTCATGCTGCATCCTCACATTCGTGACTTTCCGGATCGTCGGCCTTGTAATAACCGCCGCAAAAGGCGCAGCGGACTTCTGCAACATCGTCATAGTTAGCAGTCCCGGTAATCATTTGTCGGCCCCCTCGCGCAGCTGCTGGGAAAACTCCTTACCGCAGTCGATAGCGCCAACAATTACGGCAACTTCATCGCCTACAAAATCACCCTCATCGACATGCTGCTGCAGGCGACCAATGAACTCCTCCACCCCATCAGCCTTAATCCCGGCTACGATGCGATCGGTAGCGGGGGTTTCGATATCGTTGAGAGCGTCAGTAAACCCTCCCCTTTCCATGCCAAGTTCGGCTTCATAGTCGGCATCAAATGCAGCGTTTTTGCAGAACGTCTTCAGCGCCGCATTCTCCGCAGCCAGCTGAGCATTTTGGTCTGCCAGCGCATTCCCGGTTCTTATGACGGCGTCCAGTGAGGTGCTGCAAATGCGAAACTCTTTCGCCAGCTCCAGATACTTCTGCTCTCTGATCGACAGCTCGCCCGCACTCTCCAGAGAGGCGATGAGCTCGTTTACTGCCTGTAGTGTGATAGTCATTTTCTTACTCCCGCCAGGCACTGGTTAAAAAGGTTGGTCATTGGGTTTGCGGCGCCAGGACGCTGGCGATACTGAACAGACGGATCGCTTTCGGTTACGGCTGTTGTGTCAATCAGGGTGTAGCGGTAGCTCCTGCACTCACCTTCACGCTTAACCTGGCCGTCACGGTGCATCTGCCACAGGGAGGAATTGACCACCGAAGAGTCAAGCCCGGTGCCGCGGCGGATATCCTGAAAGCTGCAGCCAGGATGCTGGCCGATGAAGTTAATAACGGCTTGTTTGCCCGAGTTCTTTTTCATCAAAATCCACCCCGCTTGGTTGGTTTTTCCTCTTTCTCTCGCCGGCGCTGACTGGCAGCTTCCTGATCGCAGTCATAAATCGCCCCGTGACGCTGCTCGCAATAGACAACACCTGTCTCACCATGCCGGTTAAGGCGCAGTAGGAGCTCTGTGTCACTCTGGTTTGCGTTCTCGTCGTAGGCGCCCTCTCGGTATATGGCCAGCCAGTAATCGCAGTCCTGTTCAATCTGCCCGGTGTCGCGGGAATCGCTCGGCAAGGGGCGCTTATTGGTTCGCTTCTCAAGCTCACGGTTAAGCTGAGTCAGGAGAACCACGACGCAATCCAGCTCCTTCGCCAGGGTCTTGAGGCCTTTGGTGATCAGCCCGTAAGCAAGGTCATTTCGCTCTGCCTTATCGGCAGTCATCAGCGTCAGGTAGTCAACGAGGATCATTCCGACCTTGCCGCGTTCGCGCTTGATGCGACGTGACTCAGCCATGACATGCGCCAGTGAAATACCCGGGGTGTCATCAATCAGGAGGTTATTGGTGTCAATCAGCGCTCCCATAACGCCGGTAGCTTTCTTCAGATCGCCGTTCCAGTCGCCGCGATATCCGTAGTCTTCCTTCGTCATATCCGGGTAAAACAGGTTTGGAGAGATCCGCCCCTTCTGCGCAGTGATTTTCTCCACCATCTGCCCTTCCGGCATTTCCAGTGAGAACATCAGGGCCGGCTCATTTTCTACCGTGGCGCAGTTGATCCCCATCTGGGTATAGAGCGTGGTTTTACCCATCTTCGGGCGTGCTCCGATAACAAACAGGCTGCCGCGCACAATGCGCTTAACACCGAGTAACTCATCCAGAGAGCGGATCCCGGTAGACAACCCGCGGGAACGACCATCCGGCTTGAGCCTTTCGTCGAATTCCGCCGACCAGTCAGTTACAGCGTCATAGAACGTGCGAAGCCCTGTCCGTCGACCTGTTTTTACGTGCTCGGTTATCTCAGTGAATAATCCCTGAATTGCGTCAAACTTCTGCTCTGCCGTCATGCCGTTGCGGGCATAAAGCAATTCGATCGCCTTCGTCGTTTTCTCGATACCGTAGCGTTCCATCGCGGTCTCACGGACACGCATTGCATAGGCCACGATGTTCGCCGCGCTTGGCGTGTTCTTCGACATTTCAGCCAGGTATGCAAAGCCACCAACGGTCTCTGTCAGCCCCTTACTTTCCAGAGCATCAAACAGGGTCAGCAGATCAACCGGCTTATGGTCGCGGTACATCTGGCGCATTTCAGCGAAAATTACCTGATGAGGGCGCGCGTAGAACGATTCTGGCTTGAGAATCGAAAGTACCTTCTGAGTACGCTCGCTGTTGTCGTCGTCCAGCAGGAGCCCGCCCAGCACGCTCTGCTCTGCTTCAATGCTGTGCGGAGGGGTCATGAAATCAGCGGTCATCACGGTCCCCCTCACGCACTTCGATGTAGAGTTTTTCCGTCAGAAACTTATCGAATTTCATGCGGCGCCATGTCTTCCCTGACTTCTGGTCTGGTCGGTCTTCCAGCATCCAGCGACAGTTCTGAGCGATGTAGCGGAGGTAGTCGCGAAACCCATCCATGTCCATCGGCTTACCATCCAGATTGCGTGCGATTTTGTTCGCCTTGCTCCAGAAGGTGCGGATCAGATTGCGTCGCTCATCAGTGAGGCATCTCCACCCCCTGGCTTCAGGTAGTTCGTCTTTCAGGCATTGCCATACTTCATCGCATGACAAACGTGACTTTTTCTCTTCAGCCGGTTTCTGGTCATTTGCGACATACTTACTACCGTTAGGTAGTAAGTTATTTAATATATTGTTATCTGTGGACACTGGCTGGACACCGGCTGGACACTCCACCTCCGCAGGCATTGGTACGACTGCGTTTTGGCTGGACACCTGCTGGACACCGGCTGGACAAAAATTTGACTGATATTCGTCATACTTGACCACTTTTAGAACAGTAAAACGGTTGTTCGATTTGGTGGTGATCATGCCCAGGTTCTGGAATTTACGGAGCAGTGATTTAACGCGATCAGCGGTTAACCCCGTTTCCATTGCCAGTGTGTTTCGCCCGGTGATGAACTCCCCTCTTTCGCACATCACATCGCCGACATCAGTCGATACCAGTGTCTGTTCATGATTAGCGCGCAAGAGCAGGTGAACCCATAGATGAGCCGCCTCAGCATCCTTGTAGAACGGCACATCCATAATTTTACGGTGCAGCAAGGCAAACCCCTTACCGTCATTCGTGCGCGGTTTCTGGAGCCTTCTGGCCTCTCTGGCTTCGGCTAAATTGGATACGTTACTCACGGCCTTCCTCCTTCCGTTTCAGCTCTTCTAGGATGGCGCGCATTTTCATGCCAACCACCGGGTTAACCGAGCGAATGAAGCGATCGCGGGTAACATTTTTGTGTGTTTGTGCCTGGTAAAATCTGTTGCTCTTAGGCATAATTACTCCTGTGAATTTGTTCGGTTAATTCGCATCAGGCCTCAAAGTGTTGCGAGCACTTTGGGGCCATCTCTTTTCTAAGCAGGCTTGCCACTTCTTTCGCCAGTCGAGACATGTCGTCATCGACCACTCCCCATTCCAAGACCGCCAGTAACATTGCTATTTTCGGAATCCAGGTTTCCTTCCATTTACTGATGCTCGACTTTGTAAGACCCATGGCATTGGCCACATTGGTCGTCCCCTTCATTGCGATTTGGTTATGCAGCCATGACTCAATATTCCTGGCCTGGTGTTTGTTTCGTGCTGTTGAATTCTCCATCTGTGATACTTCCTCTGGTGGTGTTTGAAAGGCCGCGGGTTAGGCGGCAAAGATTTTGGGGTAAAGGACTGCTCGCGGTAAGCCTGTTGCCTGCTCGTACTTCCGCATTTTTTCCTCGGAAAGAGGAAGCTTTCCCCCGCGCTTTTTCAGCATGTTGATGGCTTGCGGTGTGACACCGACTTTTTCAGCTAAAACCTTCTGAGAGCCACCAACAGCTTTAATGGCGAGGTCAAGAGGGGTTTGGTTGGCACTCTTTTTGTTGATCATGTGGTCGCTCCATTAGCGTTTAATCAACACCATGTTAATCCATGGTGTGGATTAAATCAACATTATGATGATGTGAAAAAATAAACATGTTGTTTACTATTGTTGCTACGGAGGGTTTTATGAATACAGTATCTAATAGAATCAAGTACTTGCTTGAATCAGAGGGTTTGAAGCAAAAAGAGCTTGCGGACCGGTTATCAACTAGCGCCCAGACAGTAAACAACTGGATTAAAAGGGACTCGATCAGCCGAGAAGCTGCACAGCAAATATCTGAAAAGTTTGGTTATTCACTTGACTGGTTATTGAGCGGCAATGGCGCGCCAAAAAAGCACAATTCAAACAACATCGCCCCCATCGAGAAATGGGGCCACGTAGAGCCGTGGGATAGCAACACCCCTATAGAATCAGATGAGGTAGAAATCCCATTTTTGAAAGATATAGAGTTTGCTTGCGGTGATGGTAGGGTTCAATCAGAGGATCACAACGGCTTTAAACTTAGGTTCTCTAAGTCAACCTTGAGAAGAGTTGGCGCCAACAGTGACGGATATGGAGTCCTCTGCTTCCCGGCTTCAGGGGATAGCATGGAGCCAGTGATACCTGACGGGGCCACCGTTGCGGTTGATACAAATAATAAAAAAATTATTGATGGCGAGCTTTATGCTATAGCTCAAGGCGAACTAAAAAGAATAAAACAATTATACAGGAAGCCAGGAGGAAAGATTTTAATAAGGAGTATCAATAGAGACTATGAAGATGAGGAGGATGATGAAGTTAATGTAGAAATTATTGGATTCGTTTTTTGGTATTCTGTATTGAGATATAGAAGATAACAGGAGGGCAAGTTGAGACACAGTGTATTTTTTTTATTCTCTATTTTTTTGTTAACGGGATGCCTGTCTAGAGGTCAACTTCAGGACGTAGCAGTATCAAATGCTCGAACACCACAAGAAAAGAGAGATGTGCTTCTATCTTACGCAACAGGTGAGCACTCGGCATCATGGGAGAGATCTAGATACTTAGATTACGGAGAAGAAGATGATAAATTTATAAGCAATCTGGTGATTACTTGTTCTGCAAGTGAAGATAGAGATTGTGTCAAAACGTTTTATAATAAAAAAGCAGATGAAGCAGAAATTAATTTCAGAAAAAAATGCTTTTCAGATAACAATTGCAAGAAAAATATTTTAGTGAATGAAAATTCAAGAGACCTAAACCAGCAATATAATCTTCTAATTTCTTATAATAGATTTCAATCTGGAGATGCAGATTATATGGCCCGCATGATCTGCGGTGCCATCTCCAAAAATCAACGCGCAGGAATGCCTCGCAACCAATCCGAAGGAATTATCCGAGGAATTAGTGGAATAGAGCCCATAAGCAGGGACATCCTTGTTAAGATTGGCGATGCCTGTTGGGTGTTAAGCTCGTATGGCTACCACGACCCAATGACACTTCTTTCATCCCCAAGATAGAATAAAAAATACACATCAAAACAATGCGATGTGTATTTTTTTGCCAAATTAATCCACATGGTGTTGACCTTCCAATCCACATGGTGTTTAATTAACCCATCCAAACAACACCGGCAACGCCGGGGTGAAGTCAAAACGTCCCGTTAGCCGCGATAAGGCAAAGGTGAAGAGATGATCCGCGAAGAAGACAAGCCTGCATGGCGTAATTTTTGGTTAAAGGTCGTTCCGTTTTTGGTTGCTGTTATCGCAGTTAGCTATCCGTGCTGGGGTGGCAAATGAGCAAACAAGGCATTCGTTCACTGATTTACTGCCTGCTGATCTGCGGCGTTATCTGGGCGGCAGTGGTTATCAAAATTCTGCACGTTAAGGGGGTGTTCAATGGCTAACTCAATTCCTAACAACGGACGCGCCGTGATGATGCGCAATCGCCGCACCGGCGCCGCCTGGCTGGTCAGCTTTGACTATCGAGACGGCAGCTACTGGCATGAGCCGCAGGGCAATCTGCGCCACATCCGCCGGCCATACGCTTCACGCAGTATCGAGCCGAACCTGGTACCAGCCGGGACGCATTAACCGCGCATATCAGCGCACGAATTTAACTGAGCTATCAGGCAGCCAATACGGTGCCGGGCGTTTCACAACCAAATTTCAGGGGAAACCATGAGCGAAATAATGGATTTAACCGTCATCGAAATAAAACCAGAACAGGCGCCGACCCTGTACCGGGCTGGCGGTCTTGACGCTTACCTGGAGCAGATTCGCCAGGCCGTGAACGAGGTTCCGGACCTGACCACCAAGAAAGGTCGTGACCGTGTCGCTTCTCTCGCTGCGCAGGTATCACGCAGCAAGACGGCAATCGAAAAGCCGGGACGCGAGTACCTGAAACGCCTTAAAGAGGCTGTGCGCCCTGCTGAGGCGGAAATTAAGCGGTTCGTTGACGCATGTGACGAACTGCGCGATGCGACACGTAAGCCGCTGACCGAATGGGAAGCCGAACAGGAACGCATTAAGGCAGAAGAAGCCATGCTCGCACTTCACGTCGAAGCACTGGCCATGAATGAAGACTTCGATCGGCAACTGGCTGCTCGGATTGAGTCTGACCACGAAATGGCTCTGCTGATGAATGACGCTTTCGATCGTGAGCAGGCAGATAAAGCGGCTGAGGCTGAGCGCCAGCGCATTGCCCATGAAGAAGAAATTAAGCGACTGGCAGCAACTGCAGCAGCCCGCGAAGTTGAGCAGCGCGCACAGCGTGAACGTGAAGAAGCGGCGCATCGTGAAGCTGTATTGAAAGCACAAGCTGAGCAGGCAGAGCGAGATCGCATTGCAGCCGAGCAGAAAGCTGAGGCTGACAAGCAGGCCGCTGTGGAAGCTGAGCGCCGCAAAGCACAGGAAGAAGCCGATCGCATCCGCCGCGAGGCAGAGCAGCGCGAACAGGCCCGCCTGGCTGAGGAGAAGCGCAAGGCCGAAGAAGAATCGCGCCGCGCCGCTGATGTTGAACATCGCCGCGGAATAAATACAGCAGCGGTACAGGCTCTTATCAATCAGGGCATCCCTCATGAATGGGCTAAAGCCTGCATCATTGCTGTAGCTCTCGGGAAAGTCCCGGCTACAACCATCAAATACTGAGGTGGTTATGAACGCATACCGCGCATATGACGTGATCGAAGAGCGTAAGTGGGCCGAGCAAACGCTCACCGAAGAGAAGCAAAAGTGGATTGACGATCGGGCGCAGGAAATTATCGACTCTCTGCCGAAAGAGCCGTCAGGCCTGTTCCGCTTCTCTGTACCGATGGACAAAAGCCCATACGAAGGCCTCCGCAGCGATGCAGCTGGCGAGGCATATAACGATCTCATCTCGGCAGTAGCTTACGCCCAGGCGGAATACGACTGGGATCACCGCACAGGCTGCCCGTTTTAAGGATGCATGAAATGTCTGAATCTAAAACTCACTACCGAAAAGCTTTTGACTCTCCCTATCTGAGCAGTGCCGACATCGTTGAACCTACGGTGCTGACGATCGCCCGGGCAACATTAGAAAGCGACAAAACCAAAAAAACTAAAGACGTTTTTAACACCGCTTATTTTGAGGAGCGCGAGTTA
>NZ_JBMEZS010000018.1:0-36661 GCF_048822555.1 Klebsiella sp. C283 | reverse complement strand
CAACTCGCGCTCCTCAAAATAAGCGGTGTTAAAAACGTCTTTAGTTTTTTTGGTTTTGTCGCTTTCTAATGTTGCCCGGGCGATCGTCAGCACCGTGGGTTCAACGATATCGGCACTGCTCAGGTATGGAGAATCGAAAGCCTTGCGGTAATGTGTTTTTGAATCTGTCATTTTGCAGCCTCTCTGATGAATCTGTTTACCAAAGGCCTGAGAGCATCCTGAATAGTGAAATGCTCGCGTCGCTCTTTGCTGCTGTCATAAATCGGTGTCCAGCCGCATCCCGTATTCACCTGGATTACCTGGTAACTACCTTTCCCATCTCTCCACTGAATTCCGTTCATCGAGAGCCACTCCTTGAAGTCGGCTAATTTCGATTTGTGGAGTAAATTTCTTCGGGCCATTAACTCTCTCCTTAAAACGGGCAGCCGGTGCGGTGATCCCAGTCGTATTCCGCCTGGGAGTAAGCTATTGCTGTGCGCAAGTCGTTGTATACCTCGCCAGCCTTATCGCTACGGAGGCCTTCATATGGAAACGCTTTGGACGATACAGACTGGCGTAGCGCCGCGTAAGGGTCCTCTGGAAGGCTGTCAAAGACCTCTTTTGCCCGATCTTCAATCCACTTTTCCTTCTCTTCGGACAGCGTTTGTTCAGCCCACTTACGCTCTTCGATCACGTCATATGCGCGGTATGCGTTCATAACTCGCTCCTGAAATTTGGTTGTGAAACGCCCGGCACCGTATTGGCTGCCTGATAGCTCAGTTAAATTCTTCGTTTCGATTACCGGCTGAGACCTTGTCCCAACCCGTTCAGATAAACTTCAACCAGCAAGTCGGTTGTGTAAGTCCGCTCAATCCCGCGATGCAGGTAGAGGCGGCCGCGTTTATTTGCTGATGCTGTCCAGGTGCTTTCCCGATGCTTAACGAGCATCCCTGGGAGAACGGCGCCGCGGTTAACGGTCTGTGTCCCGTAATGATGAATAACCATTGAACACCCCCGTAGCGTGCAGAATTTTGATAATCAACGCTGTCCAGATAACGCCGCAGATCAGCAGGCAGTAAATCAGTGAACGAATGCCGTTTCTGCTCATGCTGAACCACCAGGCATCAGGCAGAACGCGCTTGCTACCAGTACGCATACGACGATGGCGAATGCGTGTGCCAGAAACTTAAACCACTCGGTTTTATCTTCTTCGCGGATCATCTCTTCACCTTTGCCTTATCGCGGCTAACGGAGCGTTGTTACCTATTACCGGCGCCAACGTTGTTGTTTGGATGAGTTGATAATAGCAATGAGTATTAACCATAGCAATACGTATTGATATTATTTAATAGCTATAGCTATTAAATCATTGATAGCTAAATGAATTTATTTTTTCCTATTGTGCTGCTATGCTCAAAAAAACATCAAAGAGGGCGGCGTCATGGGGCTGGGAATGGATATGGAGCGAGACGAACTACTTGAAGATCGCGCAGCGTTCATCGCTGGCGAAATTGGCGGGGCAGTTGTGGAGCTAATTATTGAGGGAGTGGTGATTGGCCGGGATGCCATAGTAGACAGGCTGGAGGCTAAGCGACGCAGCGTAGGCAACGTCATTCATAAAGGGCTGCTTCGTGATGCTGCTGAGTTTGCGAGGAAAGGGTATTAAAAACCGGCGAGACGCCGGTTTACAGGTAGTGCAGGACTATTTTATAGATACCTGTTCCGATGGCGATTATTGTAGGCACTCCTAGCAATATGGCCAGCTTGGCGTCTGTTATCTTTTTATCTACCGTATCGGTTGATGGCTTTTTATCAAGAGAGGTTCTGATGTTATCAAGGCGCTCAATGGCTATAGTCATGTTCTGGCTGATTGTTTTTACATCAGCCCTCAGCTCATCAACATCACGTCTGATATAACTAACATCAGCCTCAAGTTTTGCGACTCTAGCCTCAAGCATGTTACCACCACCTCCACCACTACCTTCACTGAAAGAATTATGGTTTGGTTGTGGGTTTTGTTCAATATTTTCCCCATCGAGATTCACAGAGTAAAGGCGACGAGACATTCTAAACCCTCATCGGTGTTGTAGCGATTAGTGAGCTAGTTTTTTCGTCAAGCAAATCTCCTGTTTTACCGTCGATATCTTCAAATATTCTTAATATTATGTCGTAGGTACCTGGTTTATCGAGATTAATATCAATAACTTCAAGAGATGCCCCGGCCAATACTGAGGATGAATCAATGTGAACAAACATAAATGTTTCCATTGCATCCCCTTCCTGCTTTTCATCTGGAAGTACGGACTTGCCATCAAAAAGAACATTTAATTCAGTCATATATCTTTTACCTGAATCAAAGTACATTAAGGCGGTAAGATAAAAAGAACCCTTTGAAGGGAATTGTTTTTTAAACATAACCGGATCAGGAGGCATGTAATGAGACGCTGCCATTCCTTCCTTGATCACCGTTGGATAGATTGTAATTATTTTCTCTTTTCTCATCTCAATCCCCGGGGCTGCTGCAATTTATTTAAGAAAGAGTTAGCCTGGCTATGTTTTTGTTATTTTTTTGAAAACTACGGAGAAAGGCCTACCCATGCTTCCTGTAAGTCTGTGGCATGCTGCCGATCACCTTTCCGAACACGAAAACCCTGTTCATCTCGTCTTTCTCGATAGGGTCCCACGCTGCATAGCTTTTGTTATCTGAGATAACCAGCAGCTTGTCCTTCATCTTCTGCAGGCGTTTGACGTGCGCAGTTTCGTCGTACAGGAACGCGTAAATCCCGTCACCGTCAAAGCTCTTAACGCTGATATCCACGAACAGCAGATCACCAGGCTCAATCGTGCCAGACATGCTATCGCCACGGACGTTAATTATCCGGATGCTCTCTGCCTTGCGCCCATCGAACATGTGGCGGGCTTCAGCTGGCTCATACTCAACAGAACGGAGAATCTCGACGAACTCCTGGTTCACGATGCCCGGTCCCGCACTGACCATAAGGTCCAGCACATCAATCCTGAATGCATCAATATCCTGACTTTTAACCTGGGCAGCGCGAGGTAACTGGCCGTCATCGCGCATCGGTCCATTTCCGGTTGATAACCATTCAGACCTGACGCCCAAGGCGTTAGCTATCTCGACAATTTTTGTTGAACCCCTGGCGTTTCCACTCACCAGGCGCCAAATGGTCGGCTGAGCAATACCTGAAGCCTTCGCAAGGGCCCCTTGGGACATTCCGGCCGAAGCCATGGCCTCGTTTAAACGATCTGCAAGAGTTTCTTTTTTCATAGTCTCAAATTTATACGCTTGCGTATTGCTGGTCAAAACACGTTTTGCTATTGCTAAAACCAATACGCATTGCTATTATCATTTTGCACCAATACTTATAGGAATTGGAACATGACGAACAAAACCATCCAGAAGGCAATTGATATCGCTGGCAGTCAGAAAAAATTGGCCGATCTGTGTGGCGTAGCGCAGCCGACAGTTTGGCGCTGGCTGCATGGCGGCGGAATTGACGCTCGCTATGTAATGAAAATCGTGTCTGCGACCAACGGCAAGATTAAGGCGGCAGAGATCAGGCCTGACCTTGCTCAGTTGCTGAGCGCGCATTCACCGGCCGCCTAAACAGCGGCCATTCCAAACAACACCAGAGGAAGTATTACAGATGGAGAGTTCAACGACACGCAACAAAGTGGAGGCTCGCAGGATAGAAAGCTGGTTACACAGCCAGATAGCTGAACTGGGAACCACGAATATCGCCAAAGTGGCCGGAGTGAATAAGTCGACGGTGAGTCGCTGGCGGGAAAGTCTGCTGCCGAACATGTCGCTACTGCTGGCCATCCTGATTTCTAACAGGCCGGGAGAGAAAGGTGACTTTGAAGCATGAGTGGGAACAGAAAGGAGAAAGCCGCAGTGCGCGAACACTAACGGCTTTCAGGTGCAAAAACGAAGAGGTAATTGCGAGGTAATTATGCCTGGTAAATCTGTAAGAGTAAACAATCCGGAGGTAGCACGTGAGCATGTCACTTATGGCGAAAGCAATGGGGGTCAAAGTGGGAAACTCACTGCGTAAGCTCGTTCTTATCAAACTGGCCGACAACGCCAACGACAAGGGCGAATGCTGGCCTTCGTATCAACATATTGCCGACCAGTGCGAATGTAGCAAATCTGCTGTACGCAACCATATTGATGCGCTTGAGGATATGGGGCTTCTCAAGCGTGAAAATCGCGTTGGGGTCAACAACGGGAAGGGTAATACATCCAACGTGTATTATCTGAACCTGGATGCCACCCCTATGCCATCAAAAAGCACAGGGGTATGCCATGAAATAGCACCCCCTATGCCATCTGATGGCACACCCCCTATGCCACCAGATGGCACCAGAACCAGTCACTCTTTTGAACCAGTCACTGAACCAGACTCTCTCTCTGCGCGAGGGCAGTTTATCAGCGAGGCTGCAAAGCGACGGATCGGGATTTCACCCAACGGGGAGATACCTTTCCCTCCTGCCTTCAAGCCATCGGCAGATCACATTGCGATTGCCTCGGAGAAAGGGATCAACATTGAAACCGAGTTGCTGAACTTTCGTGATTATCACCAGGCCCGCGGCACAAAGCTGATCGACTGGAACTCAGCATTCCGGGTGTGGCTCAGGAACGCGAGAGTTAATCCGCTTTCCGGGCGCCAGAGAAGCGAACCTGATTCCCCACACTGGAACAGCCCTGAAGGCTGGAAGGACTTCATATGACCGCTCAGCTTATGACCGCGATCAGCAATCGCGATGGTGATGCGCTGGCCAGAATGGCTGCAGGGAGTACGGAGCCGCAGAGGCTTCTCGATTTCGAAGCTGAAAGGCTGGTTGATTCTCTGTTCCGACAGCTGAAGCAGATCTTCCCGGCGTCTACCCAGACTAACCTGCGGACCGACGCCGAAGAGAAGACAGCGAAGCGCCAGTGGATTGCCGCTTTTGCCGAAAACGGCATCCGCACCCGCGAACAGTTATCCGCCGGTGTACGACACGCGAGAGCCAGTGAATCGCCGTTCTGGCCATCGCCGGGCCAGTTCATCAAGTGGTGCAAGGACAGCGGCACCGTGCTCGGCGTGACTCTTGTCGACGTGCTGAATGAGTTCCACCGCTACAGCCGTGAGAAGGGGCTGCATACCGGCGGTGCTGAGCGCTTCCCGTGGTCTCATCCTGTCATGTACTGGGTTGTTACCGATACTCGGCGAGCAATGTATCAGCGCCAGCTCAGCGAGGCAGAAACCGAGAAATACGCTGCTAAAAAGCTGGAAGACTGGGCGCTTAAAGTCGCCGCCGGAGAACAAATACCGTCGCCGATACTGGCTCTGGAGAACAACCAGGAAGCCATTCCGACAAACCATGTCAGCCGTCAGCAGGGGTTTCACCCTGAAGGCAAAAGCTTCGGATGCATGCCAAACGCAGCATCACTCGGCGCGTTAACTCCGGCTCAATGGCTGCGGGATGAATACCTGCGCGGGAAAGAGAGAGGGCTTATCTGATGAAAAAGAACTCGGGCAAACAAGCCGTTATTAACTTCATCGGCCAGCATCCTGGCTGCAGCTTTCAGGATATCCGCCGCGGTACCGGGCTTGACTCTTCAGTAGTCAATTCCTCCCTGTGGCAGATGAACAAAGACGGCCAGGTTAAGCGTGAAGGTGAGTGCAGGAGCTATCGCTACACCCTGATTGACACAACAGCCGTAACCGACAGCGATCCATCAATTCAGTATCGCCAGCGTCCTGGCGGCGTGAACCCAATGACTAACCTGTTTAACCAGTGCCTGGCGGGAGTAAGAAAATGAAAAACGAAATCGAATTCAAATTTGGTGATTACGCAATCATCGAGCAGAAACGCCACGGTGTACCTAACGAGATGTTTGTTCACAAGGTGGTTGGTCAGCTTCGTTCTAACACCTGGGTTGATGTTCCGGTGAGGGTTCCGGCGACTGAGACGCTGCATGGTGAGATGGAGGACATTTGTCTTTGCATCTGCTGCGGAATTGACGAGACCGAAGTTCGCCGTTATCGCGTCAAGGATATGCGGCGCCATTCTCCTGTCTCTTTGGTGGCTGATGAAAAGAGAGGTTCGACTATCACACTACAGGCAGTAAACGAGCTCATCGCTTCCCTGGAGAGCGCAGGCGAGCTGTCGATAAGAGAGCAGAAGTTCCTGAAGCTGGCGAAAGCGTTTAAGCAGCTGGCTGCGGAGAATGTGGCGCTGAAGGCTGTTTTTAGCCAGGAGGAAATCCCATCCGAAGCAGTCGATGCATTCATGGAAACCGCAGTAATGGATCATGACTGGAATGAAACCTCCGAGTGGTCATGGGTTGAAAACGAAACATCGGTTATCCACGCCGTTCTGGACGCACTTAAGCCTGAAACCCCCGCCACCGATCTCATCGTATCCGGGATTAAGGCTGATGGTCGCGCAGAGGGTATCAACTTTGCAGCAAGCCGCCTTGCAGCCGCTTTCAATCACGGATTCGTTGATAAACCAATGGCTGAGGTTGGCGACGTGGTACGCATGATACTCACCGCAAAAGAGGATTTGGCGAACGACCCGGTCTTAGCCGCCGATGGCCTGTCAGGAGAGTACGCAGAAAAATCACTGGCTGAATGGGAAGCCGCGCTGCGCGAGGGGGCCGACAAATGAGCGACTTCGATACTTCATCAAAAGTTAAGGCTCGCAAGTTACATCGTTGCTGTGAATGTTACGGCGCTATCAATCCAGGCGATACCTACGAGAAAGTTTTTGTCGTCCAGGATGGCGATGCCAGCAACTTCAAGACGTGCCAGAAATGCGCAGAAGCGCGTGACTGGCTGCTTAACGAAACTGATTGGCCTGACGATATCGACGGCGAAGGGCATTCGTATTTCTTCACGATGCTGCGTGACCACCTCCGTGAGCAAGGCCGGGAAGGCGACCGCAAATACGCATTTCGCGCATATCGGCTTGTCGTCCTGATGGATAAGCGCCGTATGGCTTATGCCAACGCATACAACGCGGAGACCGTGAAAATCCGCGATTCTCTTGCTCAAGGAGTCTCAGCATGACTGATATCACCGAACTGGTGCAGAGAGAAAAATTCGAAGCATGGGTTATGACTCAAATCTGCATTTCCAAGTCAACGCTGGAAGGTCTGCGCACTTCTGATGGATACCGTAACAGCACGTTATCTGGCAGTGATTACAACCTCATGTGGAATTTATGGAAAGCGGCTGGCGCTGAGCTGGTAGAGGCGCTGGAGAAGGCGCAGCAGCGGATTGACGAGCTGGAGTTCATCCGCACCAGTGCTGACAAAGTGCAACGCGAGTTTGCCAACGAACTGGGTTGCGCCGGCGACAACGAGTCGATTTTGCAGGCTATTGAGGATCTGAAGCAGCAGGCCGAGTCCCGCACCGTCACTGTAGAAAACCTGCAGGAGAGCGCCTACAGAGCTGGCTTAACTGCTGGCTGGAATCTTGGGCTGGCTAATAACAACGAAGGGTTCAATAAATGCCTGGCTGCTCATGCCGCTGGCATCAAGGTGGAGGCTAAGTGATGCGTAAGTCATCAATAGCAATAGCGATGGCACTTGCCTCGATAGGTACAGCTTCTGTGGCATGGGAAAGAACCATTTGCGAGCTTCGTCCGCAATCATATCCAGTTTCAAATCGCCATACAGGGAAGGCTGCAGAACGCCGAAACGCCAAACGCCGCAGGAGAGCAAAGAAATGACCAAATCAACCATAACCAGAGAGCGCCTGGAAGAATTAGCATCAGGACAAAGCGGGTTTAACCTTCGAATTGCCACGCTTGAAGAGTCTCAGCAACTTGCCAGCATGGCGCTGGCCGCAATGGACAGCAGCGAGTCGATTGAACTGCCGCTTGATTACCTACAGGGGCACAAAGACGGTCTGGAGTGGGCCGCCCAACTGGCAGAAGCCAATCACCCTGAAACAGGAGACTGGCTGTACGATGACCCTATCGAGCTGGCAAAGGCTATTCGCAAAGGTCCAGATATGCCGCCAGCGCAGCCGGCAGCGGACAGCGAGCCGGTGGCGTGGACTTGGCAACATCTCAAGCAATGGCACGTCACTAATGACGAGGAACGCGCAAGGGATTTGGCGTGGGATGGCGTCAAGGTTGAGCCGCTCTATCGCCGCGCCGCCATGTTACAGGCTGGTACCCTCACCAATGAGGGTACCAAACAAGCATGGACTGGCATCCCTGATATCGATAACGCCATCAACATGCTCGACCGCATCGATACACTGGATAGTTGCGATGATGACCGTATTGAGGCTGTTAAGACCGTTTTGCGCCGACTTGCTGGCAACTCTCCGGTAATTCCGGATGGTTACGTGATGGTGCCGAAGGAGATGACTGATGAAATTGGCGAGGCCATAGCCATGCAGGCGAACTGCTGTGGTGGCATAGCGCTTGATATCTACGACGCCATGATCGCAGCCGCTCCGCATGATACCCCCGCTCTCAACTCGGTGCAGAGCGTAGTTCATGTCTCAGATGGATGGATTCCGGTAAGCGAGCGGATGCCGCCAAGTCGTCATGAGGTTTTGGTCGGGTGTTGGTGGGGTGAGAAGCCGCGGTGGTGTTGCAAATGGGCAACGTATATCCCTGGCCACCCTGATGCGCAGAGTAGCGGCTGGTTGATCCCCGGCGCATCATGGACACCAACTCACTGGATGCCGCTGCCGGCCGCCCCGCAGGAGGTGCCAGATGGAAAATGATAGCGATAACGTCATCACTCTGGTGCAGCCCAAGCGAGACGAAGAGAAGCTACTGAACATCACCGTAACCGACAGAAAGGACTACAGGCAGCAACACTGCAAGCATAAAGCCGTTGAAGTCGATGAGAAGGCGCGGATCATTCTGTGCCTTCAATGCGGCTGCGCTGTTGACCCATTCCAGTACGTTCTTCAGTGCGCGACTGATGGCGAGGCTGTGGTGAGAGAGATTCAGCAGCTTCATAACCGTCGTGATGAGCTGCGCGAAGCCGTCGCCAACCTCGAACGCGAAGAGAAAAACGCAAAGGCCCGGTTGCGCTCTCTCAGGACGTCGATCCTCTACGCGGAAAACGACCTGAAAAATACAGAACAGGGGACAAAGCAATGAGTAAATCCCCCGCAGAACGCAAAGCCGCGAACCTCTGGTAAGTGGGAGCAAATTACATCACTTACTGTCTTTTGTAAGGAGCCAAGTAATGGCAAGGACGCCGATTATTTGTGCCACCAAGTACAATGGCTCAACAGCCGAAGGAAAAACACTGGCTTCATCAAAGCCAACATTCCAGATAAAATGATAGGCAAAACCGAACTTAGAATCACCATGAACTAAGGATGTTGGCACCACTACAAACATGCATGCAATAACACAGCAGGCAATAATTCTTATTGTCTTCTTGTTCATGGGGCAACTCACAAAAGGAAGGGTTTGGATATGTCTAGCTGGAATATAGCATCAAAGTCAAAAGACGAGCAGGACAAGGTCAACGTTGACCTCGCAGCCTCCGGCGTCGCCTACAAAGAGCGCCTGAACATGCCGGTTGTCGCCGAGGTGGTAGCCAGAGAGCAGCCTGAACACCTACGCGAGTATTTCATGGAGCGCGTCCGCTACTACCGAGAGCAGAGCATCCAGTTACCACGCGCATCCGATCCGCGCTATCTGGAAATGGCTGAGCAGAACGCCAAGAAATAGCGATTTTCTCGTATATGCTCATTTTGCTTTTATCCCCGTAACGGGCGATAATTACCTCGTCAGCCTGAGCAACTGACGACTTACTTCCGGCGCCAAGTGGGGACACATGGCGCACAAAACCTTACAGCAATCCCTGTCACCGATGGCGAAATCCACCGGCGATTTTCTGCATTCAGCGTTTGGCCTCTGCGGAGGTGAAGCGTGAACATCCCTCAATGCGGCATCAAACTGCACAGCGGCAACTTCAGCGCTATAGGCAAGATTCTTCAGGAGCAGATCTCTGACGGGAAATGTCTTCGCCTGCAGGTCAAAGAGTGGCGTGAAAAACGCAGCCTGAGCCAGAACGCACTCAGTCACATGTGGTACGCGGAAATCAGTGAATACCTGATTAACTCCGGGCGTACCGACGCAACTCCTGAGTGGGTTAAGCGCAACCTCAAAAAGACCTATCTCGGCTGCGAAGAGGTGACATACACCGACTTCATCACCGGTGAGAAAACCACAACGTGGGAGCCTCGCCATACCGCCGACCTTGATACCGGTGAAATGCACATCTTCCTGACCAAAGTAGAGGCCTGGTGCGCTCAGTTTGGTCTGTCTCTCACCATTCCACACGGTTGCGAATATCAGCAACTGCAGCAAAAGCAGGAGGCCTGATGAGCAGCCTTCTCGCCAAAGTAATGGAGCGCGGCATCTTCCGCGTGCCAGCGCGCCGCAAGCGCAAGGTCGAAGTTAAGCCTTCCGATATCCCTACCTTTCACTATACGGCTCACCTGGCAGATGTCCGCTGGCTGCGCCGCGCTGCCCGGAGGAAAATCCATGGCTGATTTACGCAAAGCTGCTCGCGGTCGCGAATGTCAGGTTCGTATCCCGGGCGTCTGCAACGGCAACTCTGAAACCACGGTATTGGCCCATATCCGCATTGCTGGATTGTCCGGGACCGGAATCAAGCCGCCTGATCTGATCGCCGCTATCGCCTGTTCATCCTGTCACGATGAAATAGACCGCCGCACGCGCCTGGTAGATGCGGAGTATGCGAAAGAGTGCGCACTGGAGGGAATGGCCCGAACGCAGGTTATCTGGATGAAAGAGGGGCTGATAAAAGCATGAACCAATATCGCATTTCTTTACCCTGGCCACCCAGCAACAACCGCTACTACCGGCACAACCGGGGGCGCACTCACATTAGCGCGGAAGGGCAGGCATACCGAGACAGCGTCGCCAGAATCATCAAAGACTCGATGCTTGATATCGGCCTGGCCACGCCACTGAAAATCCGTATTGAGTGCCACATGCCGGATCGCCGGCGCCGTGACCTGGACAATCTGCAAAAGGCAGCATTCGACGCCCTGACGAAATCGGGTTTCTGGCTCGATGACCAGCAGGTTGACTACTACAGCGTGAAGAGAATGCCTGTCGTCAAAGGTGGGCGGCTTGAGCTGACCATTACCGAAATGGAGGCCGCATGAGCCGGGACGTTATCGAACGCATCCGCGACCGCTGGCAAAAGCTCCGCCTCTGCCGTCACCGCGGCACCGTACTGGTTGACTACCGCATACTGAGAAATTTCGTTCGCATCTATCAGACCCTGGGAGAGACAGCATGATTAATACCCAATACCTCCAGTATGTACGTCAGCAGCTGATAGTGGCCACCGCCGATCTGAGCGGCGCGACGAAAGGGCAACTGGTAGCCTTTGCAGAAAACGCGCAATTCACCGCTACGGCGCGCAGCCGGGGTAGGAAGAAAGTTTATAGCGAGGTCAAACAACGCATGGTTAACCCGGACGGGCCGCCAATGAGTGGCAGCCAGTCCCGCGCTAAGGGTTCCTCAATCGCTCTCGTTCTGCCCGTTGAATACTCGACAGCCAGCTGGCGCCGCGCTCTCCTGTCGCTGGAAGACCACCAGAAATCCTGGTTGCTGTGGAACTACAGCGACAATATCCGCTGGGAGCACCAGGAGACGATCACCCGGTGGGCATGGGAGCAATTCAGCGACAAGCTGGCCGGCGTGCGCATTGCAAAGAAAACAGTCGATCGCCTCCGTCAACTTATCTGGCTGGCGGCGCAGGACGTCAAAGCCGAACTGGCAGGGCGGGAGACGTATGAATACCAGTCGCTGGCGGAGCTGGTTGGTGTAGCAAAGTCCACATGGACAGAAACCTACCTCCCTCATTGGCTGGCGCTGCGCAGCAGTTTTGTGAAGCTTGATAGCGACTCTCTCATATCGGTAACGCGATCACGTTCACAACAAAAGGCGACAAATTTAGATGTAAGTCTTGCAAAACCGAACTGAAAGTCATATATTTCATGTAAATATGATATCGTCGCCATAGCTTCGATTGTCGACACACAAAGAATTCAAGCCCGAGGTTAACGCCTTGGGCTTTTTCATTTCAGGGTCAGAAGCACAGCGGTTGTGCGTTCGGCTGTTAACCGAATGGTCGAAGGTTCGAATCCTTCCTGTCCCGCCAGATAATGGCCTGACCTGATGACGGGCTCATAATCCAATCCATCAGGGGCGCTGCTGCAACAGCGTCGCAGGCCGCCAGACCAAGCCAGGGTATTTTCGGTCATCACCGACATTGCTATTACCCTCATACTTATTGCCCGCCTTTTTGCGGGCTTTTTTATTATCAGGTCCCGCGGGAATCATCATCGATACGCTTCGTTGTTAAATCCAGCCCGACGGGCCTGACCCTTTCAAACACACACAGCACCCGCTAACAACGCGAGGTGAGAGTATGTATCGCATGGAAAAGATAACCACTGGTGCTGCCTATGGCGCTTCAGCCGGGAGCATCCTTAACGGCATGCTAAATGCCTATAGCCCCGAGCAGTGGAATGCCATCGGCGTACTGGTGGGCATTGTCATCGCCGTACTTACGTATCTGACGAATTTGTATTTCAAGATTCGCGAAGACAACCGACGTAGCAGGAGCCGAGATGAACCCGACGCTGAGGAATAAGTTGATTGGTGCGATCGCTGGCGGTTCGGGCGCGATAGCCATTGCTTCCGTCATGCTTGGTAATGCTGACGGCCTGGAAGGAAGGCGTTATTACGCCTATCAGGATGTTGTCGGCGTCTGGACTGTTTGTGATGGTCACACTGGCACCGATATTCGCCGCGGCCACCGCTACACCGACAGGGAATGCGACAACCTGCTGAAAGCCGATCTGCGGAAGGTGGCAAGCGCCATTGATCCCCTCATCAAAGTCCGCATTCCTGATCCTACCCGCGCCGCGCTTTACTCATTCACCTACAACGTTGGCTCTGGAGCTTTCGCCAGTTCCACGCTGCTGAAGAAACTGAATGCTGGAGATGTGCCGGGCGCGTGCAAGGAACTGCAGCGCTGGACGTATGCCGGTGGCAAGCAGTGGAAGGGACTGATCACCAGGCGCGAGATTGAGCGTGAAGTTTGTTACATGGAGGTGGCAAAGTGATTGATTTTCATGTCGCTTCATCGTTTCTAAGTTACTCGCCAGAGGATGGACAACTACGCTGGAAGTTGAACTCAAATAATACCTTTGAAGGGATGGTGGCTGGTTGCGGTGATGGAAAAGGCTATGTGCTGATTGGATTAGGAGGAGTCAAGTACAAGGCACATAGACTGGCGTGGCTGCTAAGTTTCGGTGAATGGCCGCCAGGACCTATCGATCACATAAACGGCATAAAGTCCGACAACCGGCTATCGAATCTTCGGGTGGCGAGCACATTGCAAAACAACAGAAATTCGCGGTCAAAGGGCGGCGCCTCTTCATTTAAAGGGGTTGATTTTCACAAGGCGGCTTCAAAGTGGCGAGCGCGAATAAGAGTTGACGGCAAAAGAATTAACATAGGCCATTTCTCATCCGAGAGGCAGGCTGCTTTTGCATATGATTTTTATGCGCTTCACTATCATGGGGAATTTGCGAAATTAAATTTCGCTTGAGGACCGGAAATGAGCATGATTTGTTTCTTTATTTCTGCGCTCCTTGCCTTCAATGGGAATGACGCGTGGCCGTGGTTTCTGGCTGTCGGGGTAATCATGTCATGAGCCGGTTAACCGCAATCATCAGCGCTGTAGTCATCCTGCTGCTTTCCTGCTTTTTCTCGTGGCGTTCTGGCTGGAATTCTCACGCTGACCATATCAACGCCCTTGCGGCGAAGAAAAAAGAGAAAGCCGAAAAGACTATCCAGCCAGTTGAGCAAAAGGCCGCTGCCGCTACAGAAGAGGGCAAGGTCATCTACCGAACCATAACCCGCGACGTGGTGAAATATGTCCAGTCTCCGAATCGTACTGTGTGCCGGTTTGACGATGATGCTGTGCAGCTGCGCCAGCGAGCTATCGACGCTGCCAACGCCATCCCCGGATTTGATGAGCCCGCCGTGCAAAGCAAGTGATGCAGGGAAGGACACTGATGAAGACCTGCAATCGGATGTCGAAACCGCTCAGTGTCTGCGTCAGCTCCGGTTGGATAAATACCGCTGGCAAGCCTACTACCGGGCTGTGAGTCAGTAGCAGGATTACATCCGCACGCAGTGCCTGAATTGAAAAGTCCCTTTTGTGGAATTGGTTTAGTACTTGTTTCTATCTAAGAGCCCAAGCCAATCTTCTAACTGAACTTTAATCATCATTGTGATATGGGTAAAACACTGAAGAGGCTCTAAGAAGTGTTCTTCATTCCTATCGAAGTCATTAGGGCCAATAACTATTTCATAATTTGACCCACCATTATGACGCAAGGCCTCTTTGATATGCTCCTCAGAAAAGTGGATGTACCCGCTGGTCTTTTTGTACACATTGATGACCCATGGGTTTTTTGTGCTTACCCGGCGAGCCAGATAATTGTCAGTCATAGGTTGATTGTCATCAGCTTTCATTTTGCTGATAATTTTTCCGTTCAAGACATCTTTTGAAAACTTCATTCTGTCTTTTGAGAAGAAACCCGCATAAAGCCTTAGAGAATTATCAAGTTGCATCCTTACGAGAGCAAGCGCACATAGAGTATTTTTGGCTTCCAACATGGATTTAAACCCAGACGTTAAAGCGCAGCTTCTCCTGGCAATACCAATTGCTAAGAGAAAGTCATAACCAAAATCCTTACCTTGCATTTGGATGAAAAGCTCTTTGATCTCATTATCAGCTCTTTCTAAATCCTTCATGGCTTGAAGGTAAAACTCGGCTTTATTTTCCATACAGATCACCTTATGAATTTTAATAACCTTATTAAGGCATAAAACACTATGGCTACACCAGATTGGGAGGCCATTGAATCGGCGTACCGAGCTGGTTTAATGTCTCTCCGTGAAATAGCATCACAGCACGGCATCAGCGAAGGCGCCATCCGTAAACGAGCCAAGCGTGACGACTGGTCTCGCGACCTTGCCGCAAAGGTGAAGGAACGTGCTGACGATCTGGTACGCAAGGCAGAGGTACGCAAGCAGGTACGCACCGAAACAGCATTGTCTGAGCGCGTACTTATAGAGGCTACGGCAGAGGTGGTTGCAGCTGTACGCATGGAGCACCGCGGCGATATCCGGCGCGCCAGGGAGATAACGAGCGCTCTTTTTGATGAGCTCGGTGCCGAGTGCGCAGATGTTGACTCTCTGCGAAAGCTTGGTGAATTGATGCTATCTCCCGATGAGAATGGCCGGGATAAGCTGAACGAAATTTACCATTCGATTATCAGTATGCCAGAGCGCGTGAAAGCGGTAAAAGCGCTGAGCGACGCGCTGAAGAACCTGATCGGACTCGAACGGCAGGCCTATGACATTGACGGGCCGGAAGGCGACAATTCTGTTAAGCAACTCTCTGACTTGATGGACTCCTTGTCTCAGGGGGCGTAATGAAACCTGAGCACCTCAAGCTGCTGGGCGATAAAGACTGGCGGCTGAACAATCTATACTGGATCACCGACAAAGAAGGTAAGCCAACCCGTTTCAGGATGACGCCGGAACAGCGGGAATACTTCGAGGGGATTCATACCCGCAACATCATCCTGAAAGCTCGCCAACTCGGCTTCACTACAGAGGTGTGCATCATCCAGCTCGACGCTGCTCTGTTCGAGTCGGCAAAGTGCGCGCTGATCGCCCACACGCTGAACGACGCAAAGCGCCTGTTTCGCGAAAAGGTGAAATATGCCTACGATAAGCTGCCGGCCGAGATAAAGGCAGCCAACCCGGCGAGTAACGACTCAGCCGGTGAGCTGGTCTTTAAGAAGGGCGGATCACTCTACGTCAGCACCTCATTTCGTGGCGGCACGCTGCGCTACCTGCATGTTTCTGAGTTCGGAAAGATATGCGCCAAGTATCCGGATAAAGCCCGTGAAATCGTCACTGGTGCGTTTGAGGCGGTATCGACAGGTTGTTTCGCAACTATCGAGAGCACCGCAGAGGGCCGGGCGGGTTACTTCTTCGATTACTGCCAGACGGCAGAGAAAGCGCTGCTGCAGGGTAAGGCGTTATCTGCGCTGGACTGGAAGTTTTTCTTCTTCTCCTGGTGGAAGAATCCGCAGTACGCAATTGCCCCGGTAGAACCGCTGCCGGCGCGCCTGCTTGAGTACTTCGCTGAGATGGAGGCGAAGCACGGCATAGTCGTTAACGAACGTCAAAAGGCGTGGTATTACGCCAAAGAAAAGACGCTCGGCGACGACATGAAGCGCGAATACCCGACCATTCCGGCCGAGGCGTTCCAGCAGTCGGTCGAGGGCGCGTACTACGCCAAACAATTCCGCTGGCTCTACACCAACAAGCGGATCGGCCAAATCCCGGACAACTCACATCTACCGGTTCACACGTTCTGGGATATTGGTGTGGGGGACTCCACGGCGATCTGGTTCGTTCGCGAGGTCGGCGAAGAGTTCCACGTCATCGACTACTACGAAAACTCTGGCGAAGGGCTTCGGCACTACATGAAGGTGCTGAAAGACCGCGGCTATGAGTACGGTGAGCACTGGGGACCGCACGACATCGAGAACCGCGAGTTTGCAGCTGATGCGAAGTCTCGCAAAGAGCTGGCGCGCGAGGGCTACGAGATTGACGGCCGGATGTATTCGATGAACTTCCGCGTTGTGCCGAAAGCGGGGATCGACACCGGCATCGAGTCGGTGCGTGAAATCCTCAAATCCTGCGTTTTCGATGAGGAGAAGTGCGCTGTTGGCATCTCCCACCTTGAAGGTTACCGCAAGGAGTGGGACGACAAGCGCGGCTGCTGGAAAGACAAACCCCTTCACGACTTCACATCGCACGGCGCCGACAGCTTTCGTTACTTTGCCGTAGCGAAGAACAACCGCAAGCAGGTCGGCACAGTATTCTTCTAAGGAGCATCGCCAGTGAGCGAACAAGATAACGGCCTTCAACTGGCTGTGAACAATCTCGCCACTGAAATGCGGCGAGCGAATTACCTGAATGCCATCGGGATCGGTGGCGGGAACACAAAGCGCCCGACGCTCTATCAGGAGTTTGGTTACCCGCGAACCATTACCTTCCATGACTTCTACAACATGTACCGGCGCAATGCCGTCGGATTCGCTGTGGTGCATCGCCTTCTGGACGGTTGCTGGCAGGACTATCCGGTTATCGTTGACGGTGATGTGTCCAAGAAGGCGAAGAAATCTAACCCATGGGAAAAGAAAGTCACCAGGTTCATGAAAAAATGGTGGCCGAAGGTGAAGGATGCCGATCGCCGCAATATGGTGGGGCGCTACTCCGCACTGCTGCTGCAGGTGAAAGATAACAAGCCATGGAGCGATCCAGTAGATACCAGGCTGGTGAAATCCCTGGGCGAGTCAGCGCTGGTAAAACTTATCCCGGTATGGGAACCACAGTTAACTGTCGCAGAATGGGATAACGATCGCCAGTCCGAGACCTTCGGCCAGCCGAAGATGTTCAACTTCAACGAGCAGCCGGTTGGAGATGAGGCTTTCGTCGGACCGACGCGCGGTGAGCCTGTGCATCCGAGCAGGGTGATCCTGTTCTGCGAAGGTTCAGAGGATGACAACGTTCTGTCGGGTATCCCGCTGCTAGAGGCCGGATACAACAAAGGGCTCGACCTTGAGAAGATTTCCGGCGGTGGCGCAGAGGGCTTCCTGAAGAACGCCAGCCGGCAGATTGCGGTTGAGTTCAGCGAAAAAACCGACATGGCAACGCTATCCGATCAGGCTAAGAAAGCTGGTTATACCGACCTCGGCGAAGCGATGGGCGATAAGGTCAACAAGCTTAACCGCGGCACCGATGCAGCGGCGGTCATGCAGGCCGGACAAATGCACGTCCTGAGCGTTACACCTGGTGACCCGGGGCCAACGTGGGAAGTTACCGCAAACGAACTGGCAGCATCCGTTCAAATCCCGTTCACCATCCTGTTTGGACAGCAGACCGGGCGCCTGGCGAGCGATGAGGATAAAACAGACTGGGCCATTCGCCGCAATACCCGCCGCAACGGCTTCCTGACTGACAGAATCACAGCCTTGCTGGAGCGCTTCTGGACCCTGGGCATTATAGATCCGCCGACAAATGGAGAGGTCACCATTTCATGGACTGACCTGCTGGCCCCGGGAGAGAAAGAGAAAATTGAGAACGCCTCGAAACTGGCTGATATCGTCCAGAAAACGTCGGGCTTCTATGGTGGCGAGCCGCCATTCACGGCCAACGAACTACGCGAGATTGTAGGCCTCGACCCTCTGCCTGAGCCAAAGCAACCACCTAACCCGAATGACAAGGTGACAACCGATGATCCACTGGCCGATGACACCGGAGCAGACGGCAAAGGTGGGGCTGCCGATAGTTCCGCGCAGCAAGGTTGACCCGACTCGATCAGCGAAGCAGGTCAGCGCGATGTTCCGGGATATTGAGGACCGTTATGTCGGCATCAAGCGTGCTCTGAAAGCACTGTTTGACCAGCGCCTGACCGGGAGAGAGCTAGAGGTTAACAGCCACAACTGGCACTTCCTGTGCCACGTTAACGGCGACGAGCCAACGCTCTACCAGGTCAACGCTGGCAAGTTCATCTACGACATGTCAGCTCAGGAACTGGCCGACCTGCTCGAAGCGGTGCAGGTTATTCTCGACGATTACCTGCTGGAAGGCGGCGAACAAAACCTCTGGGCGATGGATTACGTCGCCGCAGAGGCGCAGCGCGGCACGCTGGAGGCCTTCAACAACCTCTCGCAGCAGTCGCAGGTGTACGCCAGCCAGACGACGCTTCAGCAGCTTTTAAGCAGCCCTGCATACCAGAACCAGATCGCCAGTGCCTACATCAGCACGTATAGCGACTGGAAGCTGGAAGCTGACCGGGCGCGCGGTGACCTGGCGAACATCATCGCGGATGCCGTTGGGCGCGGTGTGAATCCCCGCGAAACGGCGCAGGTGATAAGCAAGCGCCTTGATGTCTCTATGGGCCGCGCAAAGACCATCGCTCAGACTGAGCAGGTCGGCGCGCTGCGGCAGGCGCAATGGAACGAAACGGACTGGGCAGCGGATCGGCTTGGCCTGAATACCGGCCTGCTGTGGCTGTCGGCGCTCAAACCGACCACTCGCATCTGGCATGCCAGCCGCCACGGCAAGGTATACACCACCGAAGAGGTGAGGGACTTCTACGCCGAGAACGGCAACCGGTACAACTGCTATTGCAGCCAGATTCCGGTGCTGCTCAATGACGACGGCAACATTTTCAATCAGGGGTTAGCTGAGAAGCTGGCGAAAGAGCGTAAACAGTGGACCCCGGATAAAAAGGCAGCATAGTTATTTTTTGCATGGGAAAGCACTCGCCAAAGCTTTATATGCAAGCTCAGATGCTGGCTTTGTCCGCAATTCAGGATGGTTATCAAGATATAAACCAACAACGTCTTCTACTTGGCCAACTGTAATGCCAGGCTCTGGGCAAATAGATGTATTCTGAAAGGCATTATAGGTTGCAATGACAAACCCCCTGTACACACCAGCGTCGAGGTAATCCACCGTTTCAGCGTTATTGTTTAAGGCTTTTTTCCTGGCATTGTTCCATGCTGATAGCTGATTTCCATCATAGAAAAAAGCGTAAGACGGTAGAGAAACTGCGAGTAATAGCGAAGCGATAATTTTTTTCATTTTGTTTATGCCTGTTAGGAGTAGTCCTAACTAATAACATATAGGATTCAACGTGAAATTATCCAGCATCCACGTTAAATCCCTCGCCATCAACGCCTCCAACATCTCAACGACCACCATCAACGGTCAGGAACACTACGTCATTCGTGGTGCGGTCCCGATCGTCGATGACATCGTGATGAATGGCGGCCTTTACCCGGCGGAGGAGATTAACAACAGCTACCAGACGATGGAAGGCAAGCTGATGCCTCTGCCGCATCCGATGGTAGATGGCAAATATGTCAGCGCCAATGACCCGCGGGCCATTAACAGCTATCACGTCGGTGCATGGGCACAGAACGTCAGCAAGTCTGGCGACCAGGTCGTCATGGACGTTTATATCAATAAGGCGGTCGCCGAGACAAAGCCTGACGGCAAGCGTCTGATTAATCGCCTCGATGAGATGATCGCCGGCACCAACACCGACCCGATCCACCTGTCTACCGGATTACTCACGAACAAAGAGAGAAAATCAGGCGAGTCGAAGCAGAAGAAGTACTCATGGATCGCTCGCAATATGCAGTTCGACCATATCGCTATCCTGCTCGATGAGCCGGGCGCCGGCACTCCAGAGGAAGGAGTCGGCATGTTCGTGAATGCCGATGGTCAGGAAGGCGAAGTCGAAACTGCAAGCCTCGTTGATGCCGCAAATAGCCTCAAAGATGGGCTGCTGAACAAAGTGAAGTTCTTCCTCACCCATAACTCAGATGCCTCATTCGATGAAATCTACCAGATGTTGCGTGAAGCCATTCGCGCGCCGTCAGGCAGCGATGTTTATCGCTATGTCGTGACCGTATGGCCAGACAAATTCATCTTCGAAGAGGGCAATAAGCTCTTCCAGCAAAAATACCTCATCGACGACAGCACGGTCACGCTGGTCGGCGATCCAGTAGAGGTCGTGCGCAAACCCACTGAGTACGAAGTCAAAACCAACGGAGAAATAAACCCGATGAAAGAGAAGATGATCGCCGCGCTCAATGCCGCAGGCGTTAAAACCGAGGGGCTGACCGACGATCAGGTCTGGGATGCCTATAACCAGCAGGTACAGAAGAAAGCAGGCGACCAGCCGGGTACTCAGATTAACTCTGACGCGATTACCGCGGCAGTAAATCTGGCAATTAAGCCGCTGACTGACGAGATCGGCACGCTGAAAACTCAGCTGCAGGCCAACGCTGAGAAAGACCTCAAAACCAAGCGTGATGCGGTCAAAGCGAAATTCCCGTTCATGACCGAAGCGGCGATCAACTCGCTGGCCGGCGAGGCGCTGAACGACATGTATGCGCAGTGCCAGACCAGTACCGGTTTGAATCCATCTTTCCAGCAGGTCAATGCTGAAAATGACCAGTGGAAAGACTACGACCTGAACGCAGGCATGGAAGAGGGGGCTAAATAATGGTCGCTAACGTTATCTATCGTGGCCCGGTCGAACGTGAGCCGGAAACCATCAACCTGCCTGTTGCTGCGGCGCTTAACCCTGGCGTGGCAGTGAAGGTTGCATCTGGCAAGCTCGCCGCCGCCGCTGATACTACCGGCCGCTGGCTCATCCTGGGCAACCGTCGTTTCATCGGGCAGGCGATCACCACTGCATACGCAGCGAACGAAACCGGCGTGGCATACCGCGTTGAAGGCGAACAGGAATACAACGTTCGCCTGGCAGCGGCTGCCTATACGGTAGGCCAGGAGCTGACCATCGGTACCGGCGGCGTATTCAAAGCGGCCGCAACCGGCAACCAGGTCGTCGCAACGTTCGACGAAAAAGCAGGGCGCACTCTGGCGGCGGAAGGTTTCGCCGACGTGGTGATCCTCTACACTCCGTACGCCAAGGCATAAGGAAAACCAGAATGTTAAAGTTTACTCCACAGCAGCAAAAGCTGATTCTCAATGCCCGCCGCCGCTGGGACATGATGCAGCGCAACATGGCTACACAGCATGGCTTTGCGGTCAACGACGCAAATGGCCAGTTCATCGCCTTCGATGAGCTCGTTGGTAACGCATCAGTGCTGCCGAAAGATGTCTGGGGCGAATGGGACCGCTCTGCGATTACCGTTCAGCGTGACGTGCTGTCAGTATTTAACGACCTGGCTGCCAGCGTTTCCCGCCCTATGGCGCTCGGTAAGATCGTCCATTACTTCATGACCCTGTCCGACTCCGGTGATGTGAATATCAGCCTGGATGGTCGCGGCAAGGCGAAGGGCGATCAGCCGGTAATGGATTACGAAGGTACGCCGCTGCCGATCATTGACAGTGAGCTGACTTTCGGCTGGCGCCAGATGCTGGCAGCTCAGACTGAAGGTTATTCGCTGGATAGCGACGCCATTTCCAACCATCAGCGCAAAGTCGCTGAGAAGCTGGAAGACATGGTGCTGAACGGCGATCCGAACATCAACGTTGGGGGCGCGACCATTTATGGTCTGCGTACTGCGCCTAACCGCGGCACCGGCACTCACGGCCTGACTCTGAACGGCGCTACCGGTGCGCAGTGGGTAGCGGCAATTTCCAACCTGATTAACCTGTTGCATACCGAAAACTTCTATGCGCCGGTGACGATCTACCTGAACTACAAAGACTGGTTCTACGCGTCGGTTAATGACTATGCCGCGAATTATCCGAAGACCATCCTGTCCCGCATCATGGAAATCCCTGGTGTGGCCGCTCTGGTGCCGGCCTCCAAGGTTCCGACCGACGAGCTGCTCGGTGTGGTTAAACGTCCGGACGTTGTTCAGATCCTGAATGGTATGCCGATGACCATGCGTCCTAAAGCGCGCCTTAACCCTGAAGATGATTACGTCTTCTCGGTTCTCGCTGCCGCGGCGCCGCAGTTCAAACACGATGCAAACGGCCAGGCCGGTTACGTCCAGCTGACCAAAGCATAATCAATGGGGCTCCGGCCCCATCTTTTTTTACGGAGGCCGCATGGCTGGTAAAGAACAACAATGGCTGCTCACCCATGACAGTCACGAACTTAAAAAGGGTGAAGTTTACAAAGGTGAAACTCTCCCGCTTTGGCTGGTTGGCAAGGCAATACCCGTGGGAGATCAGGTGCTGGAGGTGGCGACCCCGGACGATCTGCAAAAGCTGCAGGCTGACCTCGACGAGGCTAACGGCAAGGTAACGTCACTGGCTGAAGCCAATACCAAGCTGCAGGCTGACCTCGACGAGGCTCAGAAGCAACTGGCTGACCTGCAGAAGAAGGCGAAATAACCATGGCTGACCCAATCACAGCGGCAGACGTGCAGGCGTTCCTCGGTGAATTGGGTTATTCCATTCCCGGCGCGCTGCTGGATCCTATTCTCTGCGTGGTGAACAAGATTATCCCGTGCCTCGATGGTGCGGGATATGACGACTGCACGGCAAAGCTCATCCTGATGTATGCCGCTGCGCTCATGGCGACGTCTTCCGGTGCCCGGCGAATAAAATCGCAAGGGGCGCCATCAGGATCGTCCCGCTCTTTCGATTACGGTGACGATGGCATCACCTGGCTGCGTGACTCGCTGGCGAAACTGGATACCAGCGGCTGCACCAGTGAACTACCGATCAGCGCCGGGAACAGTGTGGGCCTGTTTCTGGTGGTCGGGGGCTGCTAATGGCGTGGGTTTCGGTTCAGCAACGGCTGCCGCGGACGTTTACGCGGGTGTGGGTGATCACCGATACCGGTCAGCAAACTACGGCGTACGTGAAAAGCGACGGCGAGTGGTTTATTAACTGCGACCGCATACGCGCCACAGGCGCCGTTGTGCTGCGATGGAGGGATGACTGATGTCTTCGGTAGCCAATTGGTCATACACGGCAACAGCGACACTCTGGCGGCGCATACGCGATGCTGACGGTAGTGATACCGACGGCGGAGGTCAGCCTTACGGGTGGGAAGCGCCTATCGCTATCCTCTGCGACTACCAGGGTGGTCTCTCTGCAAAAATCGGTGACCTCGGCCGGGAGATCGTGGTTAAAAACACGATATGGACCGAGTACGCAACGGCGCGGGAGGGAGATTACATCCTGATTGGCGCGTCGACCGATGCGGCTCCGCCGGATGAGGCCGATGAGATTCGGCAGATCGTCCAGTTCGCAGATACGTTCGAGCGACTGGCGGACGATTTCGCACTGATTACGGGAGTCTGATTATGGGCGCTAAAGTTCGCGGCATCCGCCAGGCCAAGGCCAACCTCGATCGCATCATTAAAGACGTTCAGGGACGTAAAGTCGTGCGAGCAATCCAGTCTGCGATGCTTATCGGCAGCGCGCAGGCCGCGCTTTACACCCCGATCGATACGTCGACGCTCATCAACAGCCAGTTCCGCGAAATCATGGCTAACGGCACCAGGGTAACCGGGCGCGTTGGTTACTCCGCCAACTATGCGGTGTATGTTCACGACCCGGCAGTGAAACAGGACTTCACGAGAGCAACGGCCCGCAAGGAGTTCTTAACGAAGGGCTTCGAAGATACCCGCAGCCAGATTGACGCGGTGGTGAAGAAGGAGTTGTCGTTATGAATCGCACTATCCATTTTGCCGGAGATGGCCTCGGCCCTCGCAAAGTATTTGTGAATGGCAACCAAATCGACGGGGTATTTTTTGCTGATATCCAGCGCGGAATTGTTCGGTATCATCCAAGGCCATTCAGAGCCCATAAGCGCCGTAAAGGCGAACTCTACGAGCGTACTTTAAAGGGGCGAGTAGAAGTCTTTCCATGTGGAGAGGCACAATGAACCCTCCGATGTATATGCGCCTCAAAGACCTGTTTGTGGCTGATGGGCTTACCGCGGGGTTTAAGGTCCAGTGGAGGCAATGGCGCGATACTGGGAAAGACACGGACCAGTTCATTGTGTTCAGGCCTTCCGGCGGCACCGATATCACCTTCGACCTTGGCGGCGACTGGTATGTGATGGTTGATGTGATCTCCTCGAAGGCGAATCCCGATGCTGCTGACGCCGCGGTAAACGCCATTGTCGAGTACATCAGCGCGCAATCCGGCGCCGATGATTGTGTTGGCGCGCTGCGGCTTGTCGGCAATGTCCCGGCTCCGATCGCCACCGAAGAGGGCAGATTAGTAACCAGGTTGCTCGTCTCCTGCACATACGGCGAATAATCGTCAGAATCACCCATCAGGCTGCCATATGGCGGCCTTTTTTAATTGAGAGGCATACATGCAAGGCTGCGCTAATGACACCGGCAAGCTGATTGGTAAGGTGGCCGTGCTCCGCATGGCTTTTGGCTGTGCTGATACGGTTCCTGCGCTTTCCGAATGGAAGCGACTCGGCGCCATGACCACCAAGGGCTTCGACTACTCCATGAATACCGTCACCTCTGAGGCTGACGATACGAAGGGGTTGGTTGAGAACCTGGTCAACAATATGGACTTCACCATCTCAGGAGAAGGTGAGTTTCGCAAGAAGGACAAGACGACGGAAGTCGGCGCCATCACCATCTCGAAATATATTTTCGATGAGGTACAGGCAGGCCGTCAGCCGACAGTCTGGGTCCGCTTCGACTTCACTGGTGAAGATGCTGGCACTTATATCATGGGCTACTTCAACACTACCTCCTGGTCTGGTGATTTCGGAACCTCGGATATTTCCACCTTCTCCGGAGAGTGGAAAGTAGCTGATGCAGACACCGTGGTATTTGAGGTCGCTCCGCCGGCGCTGGCGTTTGCCACTAACCTGCCGACGACCAAGAGCGTGGCGGCCGGATCGGCTCTGAATATGTCGGTCGTGGTTGAGGGTGGCACTTCGCCTTACACCTACGTCTGGAAGAAAGACGGCACGGTTGTCAGCGGGCAAACAACGGCGACCTTCAACAAGGCCAGCGCTGTTTCTGGTGATGCCGGGGTTTATACCTGTGAAGTCACCGATTCTTCCGCGACACCGGTCAAGATCACCTCTGCGTCCTGCACGGTCACCATCAGTTAACCGCCAGGCCATTTCGTGAATAGTACAAAGGGCGTTCTGCGCCCTTGATACTGTTTATGGAGCGACTATGACCCCGATTAAAGAATTAGGCGAATGCGTTATCGGTACCGGTGACCGGGAATTCTTTTTCCGGCCGTCGTTTCGCAACATGGCGCGAATCGGTGAGCCCGAGGAGATTGTTCAGGCGTTCTATGACCTGTGCAATGACGAGTCGACGCCATTCGTGCAGCGCGCAGCTGAGGCCTATATCCGCGATGAGTACAGCCGCCTTCCTGATTGCGTCATGCGGTTTATGCAAAGCGGGATCCTGTCACGCAAAGCGATCATGGCCGCGCATACGGTACTGACAGCATGTTGTGACGATGATATCGGCGATCTGGTTGGATGGATGAAGCCGGGGAAATCACGCAAGCGTGGCTTCGTCTGGCGCCCGGGCAGCATGCCGCCGGAAAGCATGGTCATCGTCGCGCAAAACCTGATGATGCACGGCATCATCGGCAAAGCGAAGGTGCGTAAGCTGCAGCGTTACGAAACGAACGAGACAACCGCAGAATTCCGCGCCGCCGACTACATCATGGCGGCCCGCAACCATTTCGGCATAAGCCGGGAAGAGGCTGAGAACCTCACGATGACAGAATTCAGCTTACTTCTGAATGCTAAATATCCAAACCAAAAGGGCTTCACCAGAGAGGAGTTTGACTCCGTAATGAGTGAGGATGATAAACGTTGGAATGCAATGCTTGCAGCTGAAGAAGCTGGTAAAATGAACAAGCGCCTAGGGTAGCTCCCGAAAAGGCGGAACGTAGACCGCTCTGGCGCACCTGCCATCTACGGAACCTGCTACGAGGTTTAGAATGAATGACCATTTAAGTCAGCGCTATCTTTTAGAATGCTTTGATTATGCTCCTGATACAGGATTGCTTTCCTGGAGACGCCGTCCAATCCATCATTTCACTAGCGAAGTCGCTATGAACCGATTTAATGGCAGGTTTACCGGAAAGGAGGCGTCCAGCTCGTTGAACGGACGATATTTATATGTCCGTGTGAACAAGAAGCATAACCTCTGCCATAGGGTTATATGGTGCATGCATCATGGGTTATGGCCTGAAGGCGATGTGGATCATATTAATGGCAATAAGTGTGACAACCGCATAGAAAACCTACGGTGTGTCAACAGAAGCCAAAACATGTCTAATGTTGGCATGCAAAAAAACAATAGCTCTGGTTTTATCGGTGTCTTTTGGGCGTCACGGGAAGCTAAATGGATGGCAGTTGTTGCGCACAATAAGAAAAACATACGTTTAGGTATGTTCGACTGCCCAATACAGGCGGCTCTTGCATACAACGCGGGCGCGCTAAAGTATCACGGCTCATATGCGCAAAAGAAGGTTGAGATAAACATCAAAGGCATTGAGCTTGCAAGGGCTGAATAGCTTAAAAGACAGCCCATTTTTGTGGGCTTTTTCCTCCCGCTCATCCCTGTTAGGATTACTCCGAACAATACCAAAGGGATGATCAAGGAAATGAAGAAAATTTTAGTCGCTACTGCGATTGCTTTAACTCTGACAGGCTGCGCTTCCTCAGGAAACCAGCAACTCAGCAAGGAAACCGAAATCAGCGTAAAGTCTAAGCTGCAGGAAGGGAAAACCACCAAGGCCGAGGTTAAAACGACATTCGGTTCCCCGGATTCAGTTTCGTACACTGACGGCGGCAATGAGATCTGGAAGTACGCCTTCGCCAAAGTAAAAGTTAACGGGACTACGTTCATACCTTTCTATGGCCTCTTCCATAACGGAACTAACGGCACCAAGAAAGAACTTACCATCCTGTTTAAAGACGATGTAGTAGCCAAGTACACAATGGCAGAGTCGGCTATCAATACTAAATCTGGCTGGGCCGATTAAGTACAGAGACAACCTCACTTCGGTGAGGTTTTTGCTTTTGGTTGCATTGAAACCTGATATATCCCTGCTAATCTGTCAAAAACCAACCAGTGGGGATAGGGATATGACAGAAGAAGAGTGGCTCGAAGGTCTTCGTGGGCTTCCTGATGATGTGATTTTAAAGATCCACTTTGACCTTCAAGAGAAAATTAAGAAGCACTATAAACTGCGCGATACTGGCAAGAACCTTGAGAAGGCAATCCATTATTGCCAGCAGCAAATAGCGCTTGCTCCCCTTGCTATGTCTGCCTTAAAGAAAAACCCAGCAATGTACAATGATGGTCAGTTCTTTGCGCCTGCGCATCATGGATACAGGCAATACACCACCATTTTGAAGAAGCAAAAAGAACTTGATAAACTTGAAATGTTGCTAAATAAAAAGAAACTTGAGGGCTGGGGATGAAGAAGATTATCGGTGCGTTTACTTTATTAGTGTTCTGTATAACAGTGTTCTTTGCTTCTCGCGAGTGGATGGCCTTGTTAGTTGTCATTCCCCTCACCCTGCTATGCCTATCCGGCATAGAAAAGCTCGGCGCTATACCATGCTTTATTGGTGTGATTGTGGTTTGCGCCGTTTCTATTCTGTGGATTAACTCAATCACTCCATTGTGGGGAGAGCGATATACGGAAAGGCAAGGTTATGAAAAAATGAAAGAAGATTTAAGAGGGCAGGAGACACAGGAAATAAGGAAAATATCCATTGCCCAAGTAGCTGTTAAAGGTTTACTGAAAGATCCGTCTTCTGCCGATTTCTCTGGTGAAAAAGTAAATTCCAACTCCGTGGTCTGTGGTTATGTAAATGCTAAAAACAGCCTTGGCGCATACTCCGGCAAAGATAGATATATTTTTAATGGGGCTGCCTATATAGATGATGGGAGTGGTGATTTCGCTTCAATGTGGGCATCGCTTTGTAAATAACTATCAAGAAAACAAAACCTCGCTCCGGCGGGGTTTTTTATTGTCCGGAGAAAGATATGGCAGAGAACGCTGGCGGCATTTATTACGACATAGAGATGGATGTACAGGGGCTTCTTGTTGCACAGCAGCGTGTAAATCAGCGCCTTGACATGATGGAGCGTGGTTTTGACGGCACTACGCGCGCCGTGAATAATACTGAGCGTTCTATGTCCAGCCTGTCAGGCGTGGCTGTTGCTTTGGCTGCCGCTCTTTCTGTGAAGCAGGTTTCAGAATATGCCGATGCTTGGGCAACTGTAAATAACAAGCTGGCTAACTCACTGCGGCCTAACGAGCAACTTGCTGATGTAACAGAGCGCGTATTCAACATTACTCAGCAAACTCGCAGTAGTTTAGATGCAACGGCATCCCTCTACGCAAGACTGGAAAGGGCAACCAGGCAGTACGGGACCAGCGCAGATGATCTGGCGAAGTTGACCACAATCATAAACCAAGGGTTCGTTGTTTCAGGTGCCACAGCACAAGAGGCCGAGAACGCGATTATTCAGTTGTCGCAGGGTCTTGCTTCTGGAGCTTTACGCGGCGAGGAATTCAACTCTGTAAACGAACAGGGAAACCGCCTGATTGTTGCTCTTGCTGACTCGATGGGCGTTAGCATCGGCGAAATGCGGAACATGGCTGCGCAGGGCAAGTTAACAACCGACGTGGTTGTTAATGGGCTTCTATCCCAAGGAGCAGTGATCGGAAAAGAGTTCGCCAATACAACGACGACGATCAGCCAGGCACTGCAGGTGGCTGGTAACAACATAACTAAATTCTTTGGTGAAAACTCAACCGTAAAAACCAGCGCTGGAATTTTTAATGACGCAGTCGTGACCGCCAGTGAAAATATCGGCTTACTCAGCGGGGCGTTAACTGCCGTGGCTGCAATTATAGGAAGCCGCTATGTTGGCGCACTTACGATGGCAACGGCGGCAAAAGTTCAGGATACGGCTGCATCTATTGCACAAAGCAAAGCTGCGTCGGTAGCAGCAAAAGACGCCGAAATAGAAGCGGCGGCAAAATTAAGATTGGCTGAGGTTGAAAAGGCAGCGGCAATATCGGCCCTTAACCTTGCAGAAGGTCGCTTGGCTACCCTCAAAACAACGAACGCCTCAGTAGCTGCTGAGGTGCAGCTTGCGGAGGCTCAAACGGCGGAAATACGCACGCAGCTTGCGCAGATTCAATCTGAAAAAGCGCTTGAGGCGCAGCGGCTGAAGGCGCAAATTTCAGATCAGGGGCGTATTGCGACAGCAACGAGGATGGCTGAGCTTCGCCAGGCTGAGGCGGCCTTAACAACTCAGTTAGCAAGGGCTGAATCCGCATCACAGAACGCGAGGGCTACAGCGATTGCTCAGGCAGAGGCGCAAGTAAGCACATCTCGTTTAGCGGCAGCTGACGCAACGGCAACCGCTACAGCAGCAAATGCACGCTACATAGCATCTCAGGAAGCCGCTACTGTAGCCTCCAGAGCGGCATCTGTAGCTGGAGGGTTACTGAGAGGGGCACTAGGGTTAATTGGTGGGCCTGCGGGTGTCGCCATGCTTGCGGCGGCGGCTATTTTCTATTTTTGGCAGAAAGCCCAGCAAGCCAGAGAAGAAGCCCTTCGTTTTGCCGATAGCTTGGATCGCGTGAACGCCTCAATGAAGGCGATGAATAATACCCAGCTCAGAGGCACCATCGCCGATGCGAATAAATCTATACGTGCACAGAAGGATGAAATATCTGATCTCCAATCCGAAGTCGATTCTTTAAGGTCACGCTATCAAAACTTCACCCCAGAGGCTCAGGCAGTAGCCGAATCTATGGGGCAAGGTGCTGATTTTGCTCGCCAGCAGGCAGAGGTTTCAGATCAACTAAATCAGAAAACGCGTGACCTTGCAAATGCCCAGGATAAACTCGCAAGAACTCAGGAAACAGCATCAGAAGCAAGCAGAACCCTAACAAACAACATGCTTACCTCAATGGGGGTGCATGATGGTCTGATTGAAAAGGGATCTACCCTTGAGCGGGTGCAGGGGGCGGTAGCAAAAGCATTCGGATTGACCGCTGACGAAATAAATCGCGCCAACCAAGCGGGTCAGGATTTCAATCCCAAAGCGCTGCAGGTTTCTCCCCCTACCGCAGACGGTGACAAAGTAATTCTGAACCTTGAGGAGCAAAACGCGCTTCTGAAAATTCAGGATGAAAGACAACGGGCCGTTACAAAAGCCCGAATGCAGGCTGCCAAGGTTACAGATAATCCAAATCAGATTTCGAAGGCAGGAAATCTGGCTGGTGAAAACTATGACCTGCAAAAAGCGGAAGAAGCTCGACAGGAGGCTCAGAGAAAGGGAGAGCAGCAAGACAAGCGTTCAGCATCAGCCGCAGAATCAGTTTCCAAAAAACTTGAAAACCTGCGCCAGCAGTCTGAACTTGCAGCCAGTTCAACTCAAGAATTGAGCCGAGACAGCGCGATATTGCGTGCGCAGCAGTCACTCGGCAGCGCCGCAACTAAGGCGCAGATTCAGGAGGCTGGGCAATACGCAGCTAAAGCGTGGGATGCAGCCGCGGCAGCAAGAGGCGTAACCGAAGCGCTCAAAGCCATGCCTGAGCAGGCTGAGAATAAATCCTACGCTGAATCCATGCAGAACCTGAAAGCGGCGCTGAACGCCGGGAAGATTGATCTGCAGGAGTACAACGCAGCCACTGAGCAGATGGAGCAGCAGCATCAGGCCAACCTCGCCAAAATACGCTCTCAGCAGGTGGTTAATCCCACCCAGCAGGCAATTGGTGAAGTTGACCCGGTGCAGCAGTTGGCCAACCAGCACGCGCAGGAGCTGGCTTTGATTCAGCAGTTTGAGCAGCAAGGGGTTCTCGCTCATGAGAATGCTTTGGCATTGAAAAAAGCCGCTGACACTCAGTATGAGCAGGAGCGTACGAATGCTCAATGGGCATTATTTACTCAGCAGAGTGTGGGCTATGAGGCGCTGGGTGCCGCGGTAGATGCATTTGGTAGTCAGGCGTCAAATGCCTTAACTGGCGTGATAACTGGCAGTATGTCGGCAAACGATGCACTTCGCTCAATCGGCAATACCATTCTGAATGACGTGATTAACACGTTTGTTCAGATGGGTATGCAGCAGGCCAAATCGGCAATCATGGGGGCGACAGCGCAGAATGCTGCGATCGCAACTACGACGGCCGCCCAGGTTAGTTCATTAGCTACGACCACTGCTGCCAGTACATCATCGGCGGCGGCCACAACGGCAGCATGGACGCCGGCGGCGCTGGTTGCGTCGATAGGCTCATTCGGCGGAGCGGTCGCTATTGGCCTCGGCGCCCTGGTGGCAGCGCTGGCTGTAGGCTCATCGTTGGCCGGCAAGCGCAAGAACGGCGGTCCTGTATCTGCTGGCTCAATGTATCAGGTGGGTGAAGACGGAAAACCAGAGATTTACCAGGCCAGCACCGGCAAGCAGTACATGATCCCAGGTGATAATGGCTCTGTCATCAGCAATAAGGATTTGCAGGGTAGTGGTGGAGGCACGCTGCAGGTCGTGAACAACGTTTACAACTATGCAAATGGCGTCAATGTCGATACCCGCAGCAGCCAGAACGGCGGGCAGCTGGTTATCGAAACATTTATCACCGATATGCAGACCGGAGGCCCGATGTCTTCTCAGATGCAGGACACTTTCGGCCTTCGTCGGCAGGCCCATGGCGATTACTAAAACCAACCCGCTCCGGCGGGTTTTTTATGCCCGGAGGAAACGTGGCAACAGTTTCATACCCGGAATTTCTACCCCTTCCGCAGCGTCCAAGCCAGAACATGACGCAGGATACCGGTTGGCAGACAACGCAGCCGGCAGTCGGACCAGTCATTTTTACCCCTTTCACCACTGACCTCAAGGCTACCTGGACGCTGCAGTGGATATTCACGCTGCAGCAGGCCGAGCGGTTTAAGTCATGGCTGCGATCTCCAACATACTGTGACCGCGGGCGTAACTGGTTTCAGATGCCGATCGACCTTGGAGATACGCAGGGTGTTCAGCTGCAGACGCTTCACTTCATCAATATGCCGGTGCAAACCAGCAAAAATGGCGGAACGGTCACCTGGACCGCCACGGTCATCTGCAACGGTATCGAGGACATTGCCGAGGACTATGACGACTGGATCGTTGAGGCCCAGCCTGGATATGGATACTGGCTGGATTACTTGATCACTGAAGTGATGCCGAGGGCCGACTGATGCCTACATTGAGAGAGTGGAAAGAGCGGCGGCCGGCCAGCGATATCAAGCAGACTATTGAGTTTTATCACCCGGCGTTTGGTTATTACCGGGTGGTGAATAAGCTGTTTCGTGAAGCAACGTTTGGCGGCAATATCTATCAACCAGCGGCTTTTGATATCACCGAACCAACACAGAACGGGTCAGCAATAATCACCATGGGGATCACCTTCCTGCAAGGGGCTGAAGAGGTCAGAAACACACTAAAAGTGTGGAAAGGTGCCGCCCGCATGACGGCGATAACCTGCAAATATCAGCAATGGAGTGCGATAGGTGATGCCGATCCTTTGAAGACGTGGTCTCTGTTCGTGAAGGATGTAGGTGCAGACGGCACAAACGTCACAGTAAATTCCGGCAAGACTAATCCGCTGACGCTGGCCAACCCCATTATTTACACCACGAAAGACTATCCCGGGCTAATTACCGTATGACGCAGAGCGAATTTATCCGGCTTGTGAACGGCAAGCCGTGGGTTAACCGTGCCTGTTGTTTTGAGCAGATGGATTGTTGGGGGTTGGTGGTGCTGTATTACCGGCATGTTCTCGGTCTGGAGTTGCATCACATCGCCGGCTACGAATCGGGCGCCGACTTCATCACCTGCTATTCAGCGGAGTCAGCCCACTGGCGAAGGGTGCCTGTGGCATCTCCTGGCTGCCTCGCCGTGTTTTATTACGCAGATCGACCTGTTCATGTGGGCGTAATGCTGGACCCAGTTAAATGCCTGCATTCACGCGGTGAGTTCGGATTTGTGCGCGCTGACAGCATGGTCATCCTGGCGAAAAAATTCAACAAAGTGGAGTATCTGGTTCATGGTTCGATATGAGCTGCAGCGCCTGCCTGGCGCGCCGAAACAGCATGGAACGACCGCACCTGGTACTGAGTTGATAGCGTTACTGGACTCACTCAGGCTGCACAATAATGTGAAGGTGCGCCTGAATGGTCGCGAGCTGGACGATGACTTTGATTTATCGTTTAAGCTGCGCGCCGGCGACGTCGTAGCAGTATTCGATCAGCCAGAAAGCGGTGGCCTGATAAAGACACTTTTAAACCCGGTGGAGCATCTCAACCCGATCCGCTTCACCAAAAAAGTAATGTCAGGGCTAACCGGGCAACAGACCGCATCATCTCCTTCCATTTCTACTGGTGAATCACCGAATAACGATGCCACGGGGCAGACCAACCGTGCGCGACTGTACAAAGGAAGGCCGAATATTTATGGTCAGTGCCGGGTATATCCGGATTTGATTCAGCAGGCGCTGTTTGAATACGTCGACAATAACAAGTACATCACTGAATGGTTCGAAGTAGGGTATGGCAAATACACTATTTCCTCTGTTCGTTATTCCGAGTCGAACCTGGGGAGCCTTGCGGGGGCCAGTTATCAGATTTTCGACCCTGGCGCGACGATAGGCACCATTGATGTTGGCTATCAGTTTGATGATGTCGATAACGAAGAAGTGCCTGGGTTGAATGAAAGCGAGGATTTCCCCGCCCAGACGGCGACGACGACAGCGCCGACAGCCATGCTGATCGAAAGCAACCAGCTGAAAGCGACAGTCTTGTCGAATGACGATAATTTCTCATACTTCGCTGCGCTTGCCGTCCCACACCCGGTGACTTTTGTTATCAACGCGACATGGAACTCAGGCGGCGGCCCGGTGACGAGGAGCGTTACCGGCAGCGGAAATATCGTCTACTCAGAAAGTTATATCGGAGAGGATACGCAGTCTTACACCACGTTCTATCTTGGCGATATGACGGGGGAGATCACGACGCTACCGTCTGACGCCACGCTGAACCTGACACTTTTCACCCTCAACGACCAGACACCGCTGGTTATAGGGCCATCGGTATCGCCGCTTGCGTCCACGCAGATTTGGGTACATGTCATGGTTCAACTGGGAGCGACTTCGGGCACTTCTCGTTATCGAATTCGGTTCTGGAAAGTGGATGACAACAACAACCAGATCCCGGGTACTGCTGAGCAGTACGATTATTTCTTTGATAACGATTTTCAGGTGACTACACGTTATTTCCGCACAACACATAAATTCTCACCTGCCGCCGGCGCAGGTCGATATGCGGTAACGATCGAGCGACTGGATAACAGCAATGATGGAAACGTCGTGACGTTAATGGCAATTCACGCTGTCAACACCCGCGTGGATGTTGTTTACCCTGATGACACGATTGCCAGAGTGACCATTAAGGGGAGCAACAACAGCAACAGTAACCGCGAGCAGAAATACAACATGCTCGCACAGCGCCACACCATCAGCTATGACCGGACGACCGGCCAGATTGACTACACGCTGCGTCCAAGCCGCTCATTTGCTGACGCCGTACTGCATGAATGGGTGGTTATCGGTAAGCAGGATGTGTCCAGTATAGATGTTGCGACGCTGTACGCGATTGCCGACTCGATATCTGTGCCAGAGCTAGGCTATTTCGATTACACCTTTTCAGATGAGAAGCTGTCACTCGGTGAGCGGATCGGGATTATCTGCAATGCGGCGAGGGTGGATGGAAACAACATCGGCGATGTGCTGACATTCTGGCGTGATGAAAAGGTCAGCTATCCTGATGCGGTATTTGCCCGCTCAAACATGTTCTTTGACGAATATAAGGTTTCATGGCAGATGTCGCTGCCGGGAGGATATGACGGTGTCACGGTCGATTATGTAGACCCGCTCACCAATAAGAAATCCTATGTTTATTTGCAGATTGATGCCGGCGGCATTCAGGAAGTCGAAGACGCAACGGTTAACGCCAGTCAGATTAGCCTGGACGGTTGCCGCAATCGAAGCCAGGCGGTTGACCGCGCATGGCTTGAGGCTCAGCGCATTATGTATTCACGAATGAGCATGACGGTCAAGGTGCTGGAGACTGAGCAGGTGGTGCGTGGCGCCGTTGTTCAGTGTCCGGATATGTACGACAACAGGCAGCAGAACGGTTATCTCACTGGCCGCAATGGCGATATCTTCACAACGTCTGAACGCATAGATTTTTCGTTTGGCGATATGTGGGTCGTGATGACAGATAGTCTGGGTAATTTTCGTGGCCGCTGGCGTGCCTATCCTGTATCCGGTACTACCAAAGCCTTTCAGGCAGCCGCGGATGCTTTCGATCTGAATATCTACAATGGTGCTGACTGCCAGGTGGCCAGTCGCTACTTTATTGCGACCGACAGCGAATTAAACTCAACTATCTGGCGTGTAGAAACAGCCAAACCCAATGGCGATTACACACAGACTATTGCCTTGTCTGAATATTCTGACTCGATTTATCCGTAACACACAGCAGTAATTACCAACCTTCGCGCACACCATCAGATTCACTTCTGAGGGTTTCGTGCGCCTTTTATAGGGCGACATGCACAATGGCAGAAGTACCGTTACCAACTCCAACCGACAACCCGGTGCCCAGTACTGATATCCGGGACGCAGTTTATGCTGGCGCCATGCTGGATAAGGTTGTCACCAGTACCGAACTGACATACATCGATCGTCTCGGCGGAGAGCACTACACCGTAGACGGAATTAAGGCTGAAGGGGATAAGGTCGTTGAGGAAACGAGGCAGAACCTGATCCCTCTCAGCCGGCAGTACATGACGCTGGCGGCGGCGCAGGCGGATATCGCGAATATACCGGCAGGTTCAACTACCTATGTACGTAGCACTGACGGTAGTTCTCTTGCAGATGAGTACATCAATAATGCGGGTACGTTACAGCCTACCGGGCGGAAAATGCCATCCATGGACAGCATCATTTCGGCTTTGGGTGA
>NZ_JBMEZS010000017.1:0-39635 GCF_048822555.1 Klebsiella sp. C283 | reverse complement strand
CACCAGCTACTCAGGCATCTGCGGAACGGCTGAATCTCTGACACCCGCGAACGAGTTCGGGGGGATTGCATTCACTAATATCAGCGGAACAAAAGCGATCAACGCCATTCGCGGCACTGATGCAGGTGCGCTGCGCACAGTAGCTGTCCCGGCGACTAATTTCCTCGGCAAAGTGTGCCTGGTCGTCGTCTACCGCGACGCCGCCGGAATGCACCTCTATGTCGAAGCAACCGACGGGACAAAAGCTTCTGCGATGACCGCGATTGCGAATGTCCCTGTTTTGACAACGACCATGACCAGCCGGAGCCTGAAATTTGGCGTTACTGGTTTTTACTCCGGTAGTCTCGTCTATAAACACGAGTTTTTCGGGGGATGGTTGATCGACCTGGAAACTATCGCCGTTTCTGATATCCCTGCGTTTGCCTCTGCGGACCTGGCTCGCCAGATCGGCAGAGGATGGATAATGGGCTAAATTAAAACTGCGGCCGCCAGTTTTAGTTGCGACCGTAGTTTCATATTTAACGAGTCCCCGCTGACACAATTGCAGCCTGAACCGCTTTAAACATGGTGCGGTAGCCATAGTCATTAGGATGCAATCCATCACTCAGCCAGGTCTCACCCTGCATCTCAAGCTCGAGTGTTGGAGAGTACAGATCGATAAAACCACACTCCAGAACTCTGGCCGCCCGTCGAACTGCGCGAGCTATCTCGTCGCTGGAACCATACGCGCTGTCAGTTGGTGCATACGGCGGTGCGATGAGTATGATCCGCACTCCTGGATACGTGCTGCGCAGAGAATTCACGATAGCGTTGAGGTTAACGAAGGTGCCCTGAGCACCGGCCATATAACCAGGGCCAGTCGCCATTCCCCTGTCGTTTGTTCCCAGTTTAATCAGGACGTGAGTGACGTTTGAAGGCAGCGCTTCCGGTACCAGAAGCGTTCCGCCTGGTAGCCACTCCGCCGTGTTGGTCCCAATCAGGCCGCTGTTCATAACCGAATGGCGCTTGTTCCTGACCAGGTACTGCAGGCGCAGTGGACTACCTGCGGATGCCGCGCACTCAATTCGCATCGTATGCATGGCATCGGTAAGCCCTGAGATATCCAGTCTCGTACCAAACGTCGGTGTAACTGTTCCATCCGTAACCACAGAGGTGTTTAGCACGCCATCAATATAGATCGACGCGTTCAGGTTCTGCAGCGTAGCGTACACCAGGCTGATGGCAGGCCCGGAAAACTGGAACGACACTGAGCGCCCGGCGAGAATGTCGATACAGTGATTAGCTCCAAACGTACGAATGGTTTCCGCCTTTGTCTGGGTCAGCAGCCCACTGCTGATGTCAGCAGGCGTGAAATCTTTCCATGCATCCTGGACTTCTACGTTTACCGCATTGTAATAAGTGGAGAGGCCGGTGGCCTGCGTATCAACCGTGTTCTTTGCATGACACGACAGCTCAGCAGTCCATTTGCGGAACAAGTTCACCCAGGTCCGGGAGGTAAAATTGTTGCGCGCGTCGGACAGCTGATGTGACCGCGGATCGATAGATGCAATGCCCGTGGCACCCACCCCCCAGTCAATTGAGTCACCGATATGCCCGATGTGCGAATCCCTCAACGGGTTGGTAATGGCATCATAAAGGTCAGCTACCGCGTCGATGTTTTTCGGGCGCTGTGCCTGGATAGATGTAAGGCCCCCGAACACCCGATAGTTCATGGCATCGAGCCTGCCGTAGATTTCCAACACAGGCAGGATGTTTACTGCCGGGATGGCGCTGATACCGTTTACCACTTTGAGCGTGTTAGATGCCAGGTCGATATACACAAGTCGGTAATTCGTTCTGGCGTCCCGGAAATCCATATTGCTGAACGTAATTTTCGTATACGGCCCACGGACATTATCAACGGCCAGGCTGTTACTCAGCGTGATTGAGCGCTGCTCAGCCATCGAGCTGTAATTCATTACACGCGGAACGTAAATGGCGTTCGCTGTTCCGTTGACACCCTCAGCATCAAAAATAATCGGGCGCGCAGCGGTGAGGTAGAGTCCATCTGCATTACGCAGAAGCCGCGATATCATCGCGTTTTTAACGCTTTTATCCTGCTCTGCATTACCTGCCAGGTAGGACACAGCAAACCGGACACATAACACTGATCCAGTCTGGGCAGCAAATGAGGACGCCGGGATGCTGGCCGGTATAGTGCTGTCCGATGGGGAGTAAATGGAGTATCCCGCGTCGGCAAAATTAACGCCAAAATTCACCAGACTGTCGAAACAGAGCGGAGCTGAAAAAACCAGAAAATCGCCCGCTTTAACGCTCAGATACAGCGGAAGTACCGCTACCGTATTATCAGCCGGGATGACGGACACCATCTGTGAATCAACCAGCGTATAGGTCGAACCCGAGAGACGATAGGCCATCGCCCTGACCGTCTGACTGCCACCCCCTGCGTTATTTGCCAGCCAGGTGACGCCCGTCACCACCCCATCAAATTTAACTGGCGTATTCAGCATGAACATGCGGTTGCCGTCTCCGGCGCGGGAAACAGTAGACAGATTGTCGAATCGGGAAGCGATGCCGATCAGCTGCGTATTCAGGGCATCGGTAGCAATTGAAAGCGCATTTCCACGGAGCGCGGTTGCGCGTACCTGGAATGTGTAGCTGTATGACCCCGTTGCTAATGCCGTGTCAAAATTGGTGTCGCTACCTGGTGTTGTAGATGCCCAGCGATAAACCGTGCCAGTTATCGTCGCAGCAGTGTTGAAATATAAGCCTCCCTCCGTATAAACCCCGATGTAATCCCCGTCGTCAGCCAGCATCTCTGGCGTGAGAGAAACTGTCCCGGCAGCGATATCAAAACTTTTCACCTTTTTCCTGGTAAATACATTCCCCGCTTTTGAGAAAGTAGCAACATAGATCTTCCCTGCTGTCGCAACGGCCAGTTCAACTTTTGAAATGAGGCCAGCCGTCAGCGCATCCGGCAGAATAAACCAGCTGGCAGCGACGCTCGCAGCCTGTGCAGTCGGCGCAGTCTGGCAATGTACCGTTTTGAACCGGTATAAATTTGGCAGTGCATCAGTCAGATAGCCAAGGATATTTTTATGGCTTTCGTCTACGGATTGCTGAGAGGGCATTCTGCGCCCGGTTGCTGTCAGCGTCCCCGCCACATTCATGTACTCGTCAGCCAGCGCGCTGCCGTCCGGGCTACGCACGTAGGTTGTGGCGTTCACCGGGATATTCACGATGTCTGCCTGTGCCGCCGCCAGCGTCATATACTGCTTACTCAGCGGGATCAGAGTTTGATGGATACCTCGCCAGGTATACAGCAGTTCACCAGCACGGTCGGGAAAGGTTAACTCCGTGGACTGCATAAGCTGATCGAGGCGCCTGACGTTATCCATAAAAATCTGAGGGTCTGCGGTGCCCAGCGGCGGGATAAACTCGGCCATGTTTTTTGCTCCAAAAAGAGGCTTCGCCCAAACGAGGGTTTGAGCGAATGGCCGCAGCTTTTTACAATCAGCAATTTCAAAGGATTACAACATGCTGATTGGCTATGCACGCGTCTCTACAGGGGATCAAAACCTCGATTTACAGAAAAACGCGCTGATCCGCGCAGAATGTGAACTGGTTTTTGAGGATATGGCCAGCGGGAAAAATGCCCGGCGGCCAGGGTTAAAGCGAGCCCTGCGACGGCTCCGCCCGGGTGATGTGCTGGTGGTCTGGAAACTGGACAGGCTCGGGAGAAGCGTACGTGATCTGATTACGCTCGTGTCGGAGCTGCAGGCGCGCGGGGTGAATTTCCGCAGCCTGACCGACTCGATCGACACTTCGACGCCAGCAGGCCGCTTTTTCTTCCACGTCATGAGCGCCCTGGCGGAGATGGAGCGCGAGCTGATCGTCGAGCGTACCCGAGCCGGGTTAGCCGCAGCGAGGGAGCAGGGGAGAGTCGGCGGCCGCCGCCGGGTAATGACTGAAGAAGTGGTGGAGCGGTGCCGCAGAATGCTGGAGAACGGCGCTACCCGGCAACAGATCGCAGATGTGATAGGGGTGGGGTGAAGACGATCTACAAATACTTTCCTGCTGCCGTCCGCGATCAAGGATTCCTGCCCTTCCCGTGATATGTAACATTTGAGATAATAAGTACTTTCAGTTTTGAAAACAGTTTGGTTTGTTCGTGAACGGTAAGAAAACAATAAGTTTTGAACAATTTTTAACTATTAACAGCAATCTTGTTTCCATCTCAGATACATGGGCAGACTTGTGGGCGTTAATTTTTCACACAGGTTTAAGCGCTGGAAGGCTGCTGAGTATTCGATATGATGATATTGATGATGGCTTGATACTGATACGAAAACAGGGTCACCTGAAGGAGCTACGTGTTGAATCAACCCCTCCAGTGGAGGGAATCATTGCTCGTAGAAGAGAACGCTATCCAGAAGATGTTTTTTTATTTCAGAGCCATTCTAACCGTGTGAAGTACCAACACCGGCCGGTCACTATAATTGCTTTCAACGCCGCTTTACGTCGCGCCGCTAGATCATTACCAGACGTTAACGTAAGCAGTAGTAGCGCGAGAAACATACCGGACTAACCGCCTGTCCAGTCGCGTGTGGCCGATGTGACAGGCGTGGGTGTGAAGACTATTTACAAATATTTGCCGGTACAATACGGCGATAAAAAATCCCCTTGAGCAGGCACACTCAAGGGGAAAATACTACATAACATCATTGCTGTGTGCGTCTTCGCACACGCCTATCTTCCAAGAAGACGCCAAAAGCTTCCAGATATTTCTGGTCTGAGCAGTTAAATCATGGGGTCGGTGGTCGATGTGAAAGGAGGGGGAAGACGATTTATAAATATTTCCCGGATAGCATACTGCATGAAGCTGGGTGAGGGTTTGATGTAAAAACCCACCCGACAGCCTTATACAAGACCTGCCGAGTAGGTTAACTGCAGGTGTTCATGCCGAACAGTCGGCACGCACTATACCCATAACTCAACACACAAACCAGTCGTCTGCCGTTTCCCAGGCGTCTTTGAGGGTTTCTTCGACAAACTCCTTCGCAATTTCCTTATCTGTTGCCCGCAGCACGCTCAGACCGTCATTGCTGGCCGTCTTCACGATCACTTCAACTTCATCGTACTGTTTGCTTATCCGTCGGGTCATTTCTTCCTTGAGAGCCTCCAGTGAACCCTTTGGCATTTTCCCGGCTTTCTCTTTGGCAATGCTGATTTCTACACGCATGATCAACACCTCGATTTACTGGCTGGATATACAGTTGTATTGCTGTAAGTATATCCAGTGTATGTCTGGTGTCTATGCTTTTTAGGTGTGTATTTTTGTTACGATTATTTACATATAGAAAAACCCCAGACGGCGAAATCTGGGGTTTTTTGAAGTGCACGTGTATATTGCGTGCATTTTTTTGTCTTTATTTGGTCTGCTTCCTGTCTGGTCAGTGTCCGTAAGTAACTGTTTTAGCTATTACTGTCCGGTTGCAGTCCTGTCTAAAGTGGTGGAGCTGGCGGGAGTTGAACCCGCGTCCGAAATTCCTACATCCTCGGCACTACATGCTTAGTCAGTCTTTACATTCGCTTGCCAGCTGCGGACAGACACGCCACTAACAAACTAGCCTGATTAGATTTAACGCTTCAACCCCAGGCAGGGCATCCACGCGATCTCTTTTGGGTTTGACCTCTCTTTGATCCCCGTCTTAAGAGCGGAAGCTAGGGAGAGAGGGCTCAGAGCAGGTTATTAAGCTGCTAAAGCGTAGTTTTCGTCGTTTGCGACTATTTTTTGCGGCTTTTTACGAGGCCAACCGCCCCTCGGCATGCACCTTGGGTTTCGCAAATCCCGTCGAATCCAGAATCAGCCCCAATGTGTAGGTCAAGTATAACAGATTTGTGAATGTCGTTACCAGCCCCATAACGCAGGATTCTTTCAGCAGGGGTGGACGAAAAAGCAGCATCAACAAGGATATAGCGTAAGGGCCAGCGAGAGCTGGCCCTCAGGGGAGGGGGTTAGCGTCCGGCGTGCTTCATAATACGCGCCTTATCCAGCGCCCATTCACGATCTTTCAGATCGGTACGCTTGTCATGCTGTTTCTTACCTTTGGCGACGCCGATTTTCACTTTGCACCAGGCATTCTTCCAGTACAGCGACAGAGCGACAACGGTGTAACCTTCGCGGTTAATGCGGCCGTACAGCGTATCGAGTTCGCGCTGGTTGAGCAGCAGCTTACGGGTACGCGTCGGGTCGCAGACATAGTGGGTGGAAGCCACGGCCATGGGCGTAAAGTTGGCGCCGAACAGGAAGGCTTCGCCATCCTTCAGGATGACATAGCTATCGCCGATGTTGGCTTTGCCTGCACGCAGGGATTTGACTTCCCAGCCCTGCAGGGCGAGACCAGCCTCGTATTCATCTTCGATAAAGTATTCGTGACGGGCGCGTTTATTCAGCGCAATGGTGGCTGATCCAGGTTTGTGGGCTTTTTTCTTAGTCATAATGTCCTGAAGTCATCGTCTTATACACAGTTACCTCGATCGCATCCTGCGAGGTGTACTGCGCATCTTAGCACGAGTTGCGGCACAGCGTTTTTTTTAGCAGCAGATAAATGATATTATTTGCACTGTGTTTAAATGTGGAACCTGCTATGCCTCAGATTAGCCGTACTGCGCTGGTGCCTTTCAGCGCGGAACAGATGTATCAACTGGTAAACGATGTGAAGTCCTATCCTGATTTTCTGCCAGGCTGCACCGGTAGCCGCGTGCTGGAATTCGGGCCGACGCAAATGACGGCGGCGGTTGATGTGTCCAAAGCCGGCATCAGTAAGACCTTCACGACCCGGAATACACTGACCAGCAACCAGAGTATTTTGATGAGCCTGGTGGATGGCCCGTTCAAGAAGCTGATTGGCGGCTGGAAGTTTATTCCGCTGAGCCCCGAGGCGTGCAAAATCGAGTTCCATCTCGATTTTGAGTTTACCAATAAGCTGATTGAGATGGCCTTTGGCCGGGTCTTTAAGGAACTGGCCGCCAACATGGTGCAGGCGTTCACTTCGCGCGCCAAAGAGGTCTACAGTGCCAGCTAATATTTGTGTTGAGGTCGCTTACGCACTGCCTGAAAAGCAGTACCTGCAGCGGGTCACTCTGGACGAGGGGGCGACGGTCGAGCAGGCGATTATCGCCAGCGGCCTGCTGGCGCTGCGTGATGACATCGATCTGGCGAAAAACAAGCTGGGTATTTACAGTCGTCCGGTTAAGCTGCACGACGAAGTCCATGACGGCGACCGGGTGGAAATCTATCGCCCGCTGATCGCAGATCCGAAAGAGCTGCGTCGCCAGCGGGCGGAGAAAAACGCCGCGAAGTAAACCGCAGCAGCAGACCCGCTATCGGCCATAAAAAAAGCGCTCATTGAGCGCTTTTTTGCTTTTCCGGGCCTTACTGACTGGTCAGCGCGGGCTTGTTATCAATGTTGGTTAACACGCCGCCATTGTTGAAGGTCAGGGTCAGGGTCTGCTGAGTCACTTTCTCGTGGCCCGGCTCCTGACGGAATACATAGAACCAGGTGTTGGTGCCGAACGGATCCGACATCATTGGCGTTCCGAGAGCATAAGCAACCTGCTGTTGCGTCATACCGACACGAATTTTTGCTACATCGTTAGGTGCCAGATAGTTACCCTGGTTGATGTCAGGACGGTAAACCACTCGTTCCAGAGTGGAACAGCCTGCGGTCAACATAAGAAGAACCGCTGCGGCAGCAGTCAGCGTTTTACAGCGCATAGTGATTTGATTCCTTTTTGGGCCCGAGCAGTACGTGGCTCATCTGTAATATGCCGATAATAATAGACCTTCGCGCCGATGGAAACCTCCGGCTGCGGTCAGCAGGCAATTTGCTGTTCACTATGACCCTGGGAAAATCAAAAAGTTTACGCCGCAAGCAACTCTTTCGCATTCGCCAGTGTGTTGCGCGTGACTTCGCTGCCGCCCAGCAGGCGAGCCAGCTCCTGCAGACGAGCACGCTTATCCAGCGGCTGCATATGGGTTTCGGTCATCTCGCCATCGGTCTCTTTGCAGACAAAGAAATGATGGTGGCCGCAGCCTGCGACCTGCGGCAGGTGGGTAACGCACATCACCTGCGTGGACTCGCCCAGCTGGCGCAGCAGCTTGCCGACCACCGCCGCGGTCGGGCCGCTGATGCCGACGTCCACTTCGTCGAAGATCAGCGCCGGGGTTTCCATTTTACGCGCGGTGATCACCTGAATCGCCAGCGCAATACGCGACAATTCGCCGCCAGAGGCCACTTTCGCGATCGGCTGCAGCGGCTGACCCGGGTTAGTGGTGACGCGGAACTCAATATGATCGGCGCCGTCGGCGGTGAGATGGCGTTCATCGAAAGCGACCTCAATCGCGAAGACCCCGTGCGGCATCGAAAGTGAGTGCATACTCTCGGTGATAAGCTGGGTTAGCTCGTCGGCGCTGGCCTGGCGCAGGGCGTGCAGTTGGCGCGCGGTCTCCAGCGCCAGCTGATGATGTTCGACCACCTGCTGGCTGAGGGATTCCAGCGAGCCGGCGCTGTCGTCCAGCAGGCGCTGCTCTTCGAGCATCGCCTGATAAACCGCCGGCAGCTCTTCCGGCATCACCTGGTGTTTACGCGCCAGCGCGATTTGCCGGGAAATCCGCTGCTCAAGTTCGAACAGACGATTAGGATCGAGGTCCAGACGGTCGTGATAGTGGCGCAGCTCATCGCTGGCCTCGCTGAGCTGAATGGCCGCCTCTTCCAGCATATCCAGCACGCCGGAAAGCTTGCTGTCCATACCCACCAGCTCGCTGACCAGCTGCTTCGCGGTATAAAGCTGGCTGTGCAGGTTGGCCTCTTCGCCGTCCGCCAGTACCGTCAGGGCGTGCTGACAGGTGCTGAGCAGCTGACCGCTGTTGGCCAGGCGTTTGTACTCTTCGTCAATCTGCTCAAACTCTCCCGCCAGCGGGTTAAATTCGTTCAGCTCTTTAAGTTGGTACTGCAGCAGATCGGCGCGGGCGGCGCGCTCCTGGCTCTGCTGCTGATGCTGGGCCAGCTCGCGGCAGCTCTGGTGCCACTGGCGATAGTGCTCTGCCATGCGCTGAGTGAGCGCATACTCACCGGTATAGCCGTCGAGCAGCGTTTTCTGGTGTTCGGGTTTGGTCAACAGCTGGTGCGCATGCTGGCCGTGGATCTGGATCAACAGCTGGCCCAGCTCGCGCAGCTGCGAGAGCGGGACGGCGGTGCCGTTGATGAAGCCGCGCGAGCGGCCGTCGGCGCTGATCACCCGGCGAAGTAAACACTCACGCCCGCTCTCCAGCTGGTTCTCTTCCAGCCAGCGCTGGGCGGCCGGGGTATCTTTCAGCGCGAAGCGTGCGCACAGGTCGGCACGGGTGGCGCCGCGACGCACCATGTCGGCTTCCGCTCTGCCGCCGAGGCACAGCCCCAGCGCGTCGATGGCAATGGATTTCCCGGCGCCGGTTTCCCCGGTGATGGCGGTCATGCCGCTGTGGAAATCAATTTCCAGTTCACGAACGATAGCAAAATTACTGATGGTGAGTTGCGCCAACATAGCTGCCTTCCTGTATGAAAAACCAATACTGTGTTTTCGTACAGTATAGACTGGTTTTTTATCCAGTAAAGAGGCAGCGATGTAAATCAGAACAATTTTTTCGACCAGCCGAGCTTGGTGCTTAATGTATTGAAATAGCTGTAATCTTTAGGGTGAATCAGATTGAGGTGATAATCACAGCGGCGAATGAGAACGTCTTCGCCATCCTGGATCGGCAGGGCAATCTGGCTGTCGCAGCTGATCTCCAGATCGCTGCAGCGGTGGGAGAAGCGCAGGCGGATGGTGCTGTCGCCGTTGATCACCAGCGGTCGCGCCGAGAGGGTGTGCGGGAACATCGGCACCAGGGTGATGGCGTCCAGCGACGGGGTGAGGATCGGGCCGCCGGCCGACAGCGAATAGGCCGTGGAGCCGGTCGGAGTGGAGATAATCAGGCCGTCCGAGCGCTGGGAGAAGGCAAAGACTTCATCGATATAGACTTCGAACTCAATCATATGCGCCACTTTACCGGGGTGCAGCACCACTTCGTTGATGGCGGTGCTGATGCGTTTCTGGCAATCCTGCTGGCACACCTGGGCCTCCAGCAGAAAGCGCTTCTCCGCGATGTAGTGGCCTTCCAGCACGTCGGCGAGCTGCTGCAGGGCGTTGTCCGGGTCCAGGTCGGTGAGAAAGCCGAGGTTGCCGCGGTTAATGCCGATGACGTTAATGTCATAGCGGGCCAGAGTCCGCGCCGCGCCGAGCATATTGCCGTCGCCGCCTACCACCACCGCGAGGTCGGCCTGTTGGCCAATCTCCGCCAGCGTGCCGGTTTTCACGTTGCTGAGCTGGAGTTCATGGGCGATCTGCTGTTCAACCAGCACTTCATACCCTTTGCTGCACAGCCAGCGCCAGAGCATTTCATGTGTGGTCAGGGCGGTGGGGTGACGAGGATGTCCCACAATGCCGATACACTTGAAATGGTTCTTCATGATCTGGATGTCCTTGCGTTAAATGAAATAGTGACAATCTGTCCGCTTCCCTTGAAACCCGGAAACTGATCCCCATAATAAGCGAAGTTAGCGAGATGAATGCGAAAAAAACGCGGAGAAATTCATGAGTAGTAAAGAACAGAAAACGCCTGAGGGGCAAGCCCCGGAAGAAATTATCACGGAGCAGCACGACGACGTTGAGGCGGTAGAGCCTGAAGTTTCGGCTGAGCAGGTGGATCCGCGCGATGAAAAAATTGCGAATCTGGAAGCCCAGCTGGCTGAAGCGCAGAAACGTGAACGTGAAGTGATGCTGCGTGCCAAAGCCGACGAAGATAACCTGCGTCGTCGTACCGAGCAGGATATCGAGAAAGCGCACAAATTCGCGCTGGAAAAATTCGTCAATGAACTGCTGCCGGTGATCGACAGCCTGGACCGCGCGCTGGAAGTGGCCGACAAGGCTAACCCGGAGCTGGCGCCGATGGTGGAAGGGATCGAACTGACCCTCAAATCTATGCTGGACGTAGTGCGTAAGTTTGGCGTGGAAGTGATCGCCGATACCAACGTTCCGCTGGATCCGAACGTCCACCAGGCCATTGCGATGGTCGAGTCTGAAGACGTGGCGGCGGGCAACGTGCTGGCCGTGATGCAGAAAGGTTACACCCTGAACGGCCGCACCATTCGCGCCGCGATGGTGACGGTAGCAAAAGCGAAATAACGTTTGCTGCCTTGCTCAACGGCTGCCCGCGGGCGGCCGTTTTTTATGCCATCGCTCCCGGCGCGAGAAAAAAAACGGCGGGCCGCAGCCCACCGTGATGTTAATTCCTTCGCTCGTGCTACTCCGCGACGCTCTCGCGTAATGATTTCACCGGCATCACTTTCACCTGTTTGATCATGTTGTCCTGCACGTCGAGGATATCAATATCATACTGCTCAATGCGCACGCGGGTGCCCGGGACCGGGATCTCTTCCAGCGCTTCGAGGATGATACCGTTGATGGTGCGCGCTTCATCTTCCGGCAGGTTCCAGTTGAACGCTTTGTTGATCTCGCGAACGTTGGCGCTGCCGTCGATTATCACCGTACCGTCGTTGAGCGGGGTCACTTCCTCCGCCAGGGTGGGTGACATGGAGGTGGTGAAGTCGCCGACAATCTCTTCAAGAATATCTTCTACGGTAACCAGCCCCTGAATATCGCCGTATTCATTAACCACCAGGCCGACTTTCTTTTTATTGCGCTGAAATTTCACCAGCTGGGTGCTGAGCGGCGTCCCTTCCGGAACAAAGTAGATCTCATCTGCCGCCCGCAGCATGATCTCTTTTGTGAACTCTTTCTTCTCCGTCATCAGGCGGTAGGCTTCGCGGACGCGCAGCATGCTGATGGCATCGTCCAGCGAATCGCGGTAGAGCACAATGCGGCCGTGTGGGGAGTGGGTCAGCTGGCGGACGATAGATTTCCAGTCGTCATTGATGTCGATGCCGACAATCTCATTGCGCGGCACCATGATGTCGTTAACGCTGACCTTCTCCAGGTCCAGCACCGACAGCAGCATATCCTGATTGCGTCGTGAGATTTGTGAACGGGATTCATTCACAATCGTGCGCAGTTCATCTTTACTCAGGGCGCTGCTGATGACGGTATCGGTGCGGATGCCCATCATGCGCATCAGCATGCGGGTGATGGTATTCAGCAGCCACACCAGGGGCATCATCAGCACCTGCAGGGGAGCCAACAGGAAGCTGCTGGGGTAGGCGACCTTTTCCGGATAGAGGGCGGCGATGGTTTTCGGCAGGACTTCGGCAAACACCAGCACCACAAAGGTGAGCACGCCGGTGGCGATCGCGACGCCGGCATCGCCGTAGAGGCGCATGCCGACGATGGTGCCCAGCGCCGAGGCGAGAATGTTGACGAGGTTATTGCCGATGAGCACAAGGCTAATCAGGCGGTCCGGCTTGCGCAGCAGCTTCTCCACGCGCTTGGCGGGGCGGTTGCCTTGTTTCGCCATATGACGCAGCCGGTAGCGGTTCAGCGTCATCATGCCGGTTTCGGAGCCGGAGAAATAGGCAGAGATAATCACCATGACGATCAGCGTTATGATCAGCGTGGTGGTGGAGATATGTTCCACGTAGGATTCCTTAAAAGACTTAGCTCACGAACTGTTGCAGCACGCGGCTACCAAAATAGGCCAGCGTCAGCAGACCGGCGCCAGCGACGCTGAACCAGACCACACGACGTCCGCGCCACCCTTCATGATAGTGGCCCCACAGCAGGACGATATAGACGAACCACGCAATAATCGACAGCACCGCTTTATCAATGTTTTCGCTGCTGAACAGATTGTGCATATAGAACAGACCGCTACACAGCGTCAGGGTCAGCAGCACCACGCCGACCTGGGTGATGTGGAACATTTTGCGCTCAATGCTCATCAGCGGCGGCATTTCGCTACTGAAGGCCAGCTTTTTGTTTTTTAACTGGTAGTCGATCCACGCCAGCTGTAGCGCATACAGCGCGGCAATGATCAGCGTGGCGTAGGAGAAGAGCGACAGGCCGATATGCACCAGCATCCCCGGGGTGGTTTCCAGGTGGGTGATATATTCGTTAGGCACGAAGGTGGCGAAGGCCAGATTGATCAGCGCGAAGGCATAGACGATAGGCAGCAGCAGCCAGCCGCGATTGCGTGAGGCCACGATAGTCATTACCGTACAGATCATCAGGCTCACCAGCGACCCGACGTTCAGTAAGCTGAGGTTTTGCCCGCTCTCGCCGCCGGGAAATATCCGTGCTTCCAGCGCAAAAGCATGGCAGATCAACGCGATAGTCGCTGATAAAATCGCCATTCGCCGCCAGCTGCTGTTTTTTTGCAGCAAGCCGGGGATAATCAGCGCGAGGCTGACAGAGTAGGCGACAAGGGCGAGTAGAGCAAAAACAGGCATAGGTGTCGGCTGTTGGATAAATAAGAAAGAGAAGCAGTATAACGTCAGCAGGCCTCTGCTCCAACCGTTGCAGCACATTCAGATTGATGTCGTGTTATACTCCGCCACATTCGTTTTGTGTGTCGCTGCGGCGACCGACCGTTTCCACCTCAGGCGAGAGACAATGTTTGATAATTTAACCGATCGTTTGTCGCGTACGCTGCGCAACATTAGCGGCCGCGGACGCCTTACAGAAGACAATATTAAAGACACCCTGCGCGAAGTGCGCATGGCGCTGCTGGAAGCGGACGTTGCGCTTCCGGTGGTACGTGATTTCATCAGCCGCGTCAAAGAGAGCGCGGTCGGCCATGAAGTCAATAAAAGCCTGACACCGGGTCAGGAGTTCGTCAAAATCGTCCGCAACGAGCTGGTGGCGGCGATGGGCGAAGAGAACCAGACCCTCGACCTGGCGGCGCAGCCGCCGGCGGTGGTGCTGATGGCGGGCCTGCAGGGTGCCGGTAAAACCACCAGCGTCGGTAAGCTGGGGAAATTCCTGCGCGAGAAGCACAAGAAGAAAGTGCTGGTGGTCTCCGCTGACGTTTACCGCCCGGCGGCGATCAAACAGCTGGAGACCCTGGCCGAGCAGGTCGGCGTCGACTTCTTCCCGTCCGACGTCGGGCAGAAGCCGGTTGATATCGTCAACGCGGCGCTGAAAGAAGCGAAGCTCAAATTCTACGACGTGCTGCTGGTGGATACCGCCGGTCGTCTGCACGTTGACGAAGCGATGATGGACGAAATTAAGCACGTCCACGCCGCCATTAATCCGGTTGAAACCCTGTTCGTCGTCGATGCGATGACCGGCCAGGATGCGGCGAATACCGCCAAAGCCTTTAACGAAGCGCTGCCGCTGACCGGTGTGGTGCTGACCAAAGTGGACGGCGACGCCCGTGGCGGCGCGGCGCTGTCGATTCGCCATATTACCGGCAAGCCGATTAAATTCCTCGGCGTCGGCGAGAAAACCGAAGCGCTGGAGCCGTTCCATCCGGACCGCGTCGCCTCCCGCATCCTCGGCATGGGCGACGTGCTGTCGCTGATCGAAGATATCGAGAGCAAAGTCGACCGCGCGCAGGCCGAGAAGCTGGCCTCCAAGCTGAAGAAAGGCGACGGTTTCGATCTCACCGACTTCCTTGAGCAGCTGCGCCAGATGAAAAACATGGGCGGCATGGCCAGCCTGATGGGCAAGCTGCCGGGTATGGGCCAGATCCCGGACAACGTGAAAGCGCAGATGGATGACAAAGTGCTGGTACGTATGGAGGCGATCATCAACTCGATGACCCTGAAAGAGCGCGCCAAGCCGGAAATCATCAAAGGTTCACGTAAGCGCCGTATCGCCGCCGGCTGCGGGATGCAGGTGCAGGATGTGAACCGTCTGCTCAAGCAGTTTGACGACATGCAGCGCATGATGAAGAAGATGAAGTCGAAAGGCGGCATGATGAAGATGATGCGTGGCATGAAAGGGATGATGCCGCCAGGCTTCCCGGGCCGCTAATCGGCCTGGCTTGTTTGCCATTTCGCCACCGGGGTGTGCTCGCCATCCTCACGTACTACGTGTACGTTCCGGTGGCTGCGCGCACGCCGGCAGCGAACTGACTGCACCGCCGACGGCCTTTTACAGCAGACTTATCAACTGCTGATTGCATTTTCCCCAGAAATCAGTAAAATTTTCGGGCTTTTAATATGACACCGGGCTCCGTTCCTCGATGGGGCCCGGTTGTTTTATTCACACAAGAGGATGTTATGGTAACTATTCGTTTAGCACGTCACGGCGCTAAAAAGCGTCCGTTCTACCAGGTTGTTGTCACCGACAGCCGTAATGCACGCAACGGTCGCTTCATCGAGCGCGTTGGTTTCTTCAACCCGATCGCTAACGGTGCGGAAGAAGAGACTCGCCTGGATCTGGATCGTATCGCTCACTGGGTTGGCCAGGGCGCTACTGTTTCCGATCGCGTTGCCGCGCTGATCAAAGCCGCTAACAAAGCAGCTTAATCTGTCACGGTGGTCATGATGAGCAAGCAACACACCGCACAAGCACCTGTTGATCCGATCGTATTGGGGAAAATGGGTTCTTCCTACGGTATCCGTGGTTGGCTCAGAGTGTTTTCCTCCACCGAAGACGCCGAAAGCATTTTTGACTATCAGCCCTGGTTAATCCAGAAGGCGGGTCAGTGGCAGGTCGTTGAGCTGGAAAGCTGGCGCCACCACAATCAGGACATCATCATCAAGCTGAAAGGCGTTGACGATCGTGATGCCGCGAATCTACTGACTAATTGCGAAATTATCGTGGATTCATCGCAGTTGCCGGAGCTGGAAGAGGGTGACTACTACTGGAAAGACCTGATGGGCTGCCAGGTAGTGACAACGGAAGGCTATAGCCTCGGTAAAGTCATCGATATGATGGAAACCGGGTCTAATGACGTGCTCGTCATCAAGGCAAACCTGAAAGATGCATTTGGTATCAAGGAGCGGTTGGTTCCGTTCCTCGATGGGCAGGTTATCAAGAAAGTCGATCTCACTACGCGTACTATCGAAGTAGATTGGGATCCTGGTTTTTAAATTCTCCGGATAAACGGTAAAAGACGGCGCTATGTGGATTGGCATAATTAGCCTGTTTCCTGAAATGTTCCGCGCAATTACCGATTACGGGGTAACTGGCCGGGCAGTAAAAAATGGCCTGCTGAGCATCGAAAGCTGGAGTCCTCGCGACTTCACGCATGACCGGCACCGTACCGTGGACGATCGTCCTTACGGCGGCGGACCGGGGATGCTAATGATGGTGCAACCCTTACGGGATGCCATTCATGCAGCAAAAGCCGCGGCAGGTGAAGGCGCGAAGGTGATTTATCTGTCACCTCAGGGACGCAAGCTTGATCAAGCGGGCGTCAGCGAACTGGCAACGAATCAGAAACTGATTCTGGTGTGCGGTCGCTACGAAGGGATAGACGAGCGCGTAATCCAAACCGAAATTGACGAAGAATGGTCAATCGGCGATTACGTTCTCAGCGGTGGTGAGTTACCGGCAATGACGCTGATTGACTCCGTTTCCCGGTTCATTCCGGGGGTACTGGGCCATGAAGCATCAGCAACGGAAGATTCCTTTGCTGATGGGTTGCTGGATTGTCCCCACTATACCCGTCCTGAAGTGTTAGAAGAGATGGAAGTACCGCCAGTATTGCTGTCGGGAAACCATGCTGAGATACGTCGCTGGCGTCTGAAGCAGTCGCTGGGCCGAACCTGGCTTAGAAGACCTGAACTTCTGGAAAACCTGGCTCTGACTGAAGAGCAAGCAAAGCTGCTGGCGGAGTTCAAAACTGAACACGCGCAACAGCAGCATAAACATGATGGGCAGGCGTGAGCCCCCAATATCAGTTTACCCAGGATAAGAGATTAAATTATGAGCAACATTATTAAGCAACTTGAACAAGAACAGATGAAGCAGGACGTACCTTCCTTCCGTCCGGGTGATACCGTGGAAGTGAAAGTATGGGTTGTTGAAGGTTCCAAAAAACGTCTGCAGGCATTCGAGGGCGTGGTTATCGCTATTCGTAACCGCGGTCTGCACTCTGCATTCACTGTTCGCAAAATTTCCAACGGCGAAGGCGTTGAGCGTGTCTTCCAGACTCACTCTCCGGTAGTTGACAGCATTGCTGTTAAACGTCGTGGTGCTGTACGTAAAGCTAAACTGTACTACCTGCGTGAGCGCACTGGTAAGTCTGCTCGTATCAAAGAGCGTCTTAACTAAGATTCGCTTTCGCGACATCCTGACAAAAAGGGCTGGCCTCAGGGCCGGCCCTTTTTTTATCTTTGTTGTAACCATCGTGATGTAAATCATTTACAATACGCCCTCTATTCGGAGGGGCGGTGGTCAGCAACAGTTTTCAGCAAACGACACCTAAACGGCGAGCCGCCTGGCTGGCGCTGTTGGCGATCCTGCTGATCGTCGTGGCTCCCCTAATCTCCGTCTCCCTGCAAAAAGACCCCATGAGCGCCATGCCCGGCATGCACCACGCCATGATGATGGACAGCTCGCCAGCGAGTATGGCGCAGATGCCTGGCCACGAGATGGCGATGACGCATAGCGCAGACGGCGCTACGCATACCGGACACGAACTGCCGCTGGATCATGCTGAAGCATGTGGCTATTGCGTGCTGTTAGCCCATGTCCCGGGTCTGCTTTTCGCGCTGGCGCTGTTCGTCGCCATGCTCCTGCGGCGCATTCGCCTGCCGGCTTCTCGGCCGGTATTAAAACACTGGCGCTACTTTCCCTGGCTTTACCCCGAAACCCGCGCCCCGCCGCGGCTGTCTGCTTTTTCCCTTTAATAAAAATGAATCTGCGCACTGCGCAACGACCTCTTTTTGCTTTGAAAAAGGAAAAGTATGACAACCTGCACCTCGCGCGCGGCATGGCTGAACCTGCTGCGTCGCCTCCATTTCTATATCGGGCTGTTTATCGGACCGTTTATCTTTGTCGCTGCCCTGACCGGCACGCTGTACGTGGCGACGCCGCAGCTGGAAAACTGGCTTTATCACGATGCGCTGTATGGCCTTCCCGAAGGCACCCCGCAGCCGCTCAGCGCCCAGATTGCGGTGGCAGAAGAAGCGACCCAGGGTAATCTGCGGCTGCTGGCGGTACGTCCGGCCCCCGCGGTGGGCGAGACCACCCGCATTATGTTTGCCGATCCGAGTCTCGGGGAGTCGGAATCCCGGGCCATTTTTGTCGATCCGATCGCGCTGCGGGTGAAGGGCGATATGACGGTCTACGGCACCAGCGGCATCCTGCCGCTGCGGCAGTGGATTGACTATGCGCATCGTTCGCTGCTGCTGGGCGACAGCGGGCGGCTCTACAGCGAACTGGCTGCCTCATGGATGTGGGTGGCCGCGCTGGGGGGCATTGCCCTGTGGGCGATGACGCGTCCAAAACGGCGGCTCAATAACGCCCTGCAGAATCATCGTCGGCTGCACGTGACGTTGGGCTGGTGCTTACTGCTGGGCATGCTGCTCTTCTCCGCCACCGGCCTGACCTGGTCGCAATGGGCCGGCGGCAACGTGGATAAAATGCGGGCGGCTTTCGGCTGGTGGACGCCGCAGGTCAATACCCTGCTGCACGGTGAGGCGCCGAAGGCGCACGATCCCCATGCCGGGCATCATAGGGAGGCGATGGCCATGACCCAGCATCAGCCAGCGCAGTTTGACCAGGCGCTGGCGGTGGCCCGTCAGGCGGGGCTGAACGCCAGCCGGCTGGAGATCCGTCCGCCGGTATCAGACGAACGCGCCTGGACGGTGAATGAGATTGACCGCCGCTGGCCGACGCAGGTGGACGCGGTGGCGATCGATGGCGCCACGATGCAGGTGGTGGATCGCACCCATTTTGCCGACTTTCCGCTGATGGCGAAGCTTACCCGCTGGGGCGTCGATTTCCATATGGGGATCCTCTTTGGTCTGGCGAATCAGCTGCTGCTGGTGGGGTTTGGCTGCGCGCTGTGCGTAACCATCGGCGTGGGGTACCGGCTGTGGTGGATACGCCGTCCGCCACAGGCCGTCTGGGATCCGGCGCATTCCCTGCTGCAGGCATGGCTGTCGCTCGCCTGGCCTGCCCGTGGGCTGGTGCTGGGGATAGCGTTAGCCCTGGGGCTGGCCATGCCGTTGATGGGGATCAGCCTGGTGCTGTTCATTGCCGTTGACTACCTGCGCTGGCGCGCGGCAACGGCAATGAGGATAGCGAAGTCCAGCGATTAAGCGGACGTCTACGGCGTGCTGATGACCACCGTGACCCGGCGGTTTTCAGCGCGCCCGGCCGCGGTATCGTTGCTGGCGATCGGGTATTTTTTGCCAAGGCCGCGGGTGACTAAATTACTGCGCGGGATATGGGCGCCTTCCGCCCAGGCATCGGCTACGCTGTTGGCCCGCTTAAGCGACAGGGCTTCGTTATAACTATCCTCACCATAATTATCGGTGTGGCCTTCAAGGCGGCTATGTGTAATCCCGGTAGTCGCCAGCCGCGAGGCCATTTGGGTGATCTGCTGGCGGCTGTCGGGACGTAGTCGGTAGTCATTCTTGTCAAACAGGATGCTATCGGATAAGCCCAGGGACCAATCGCCATTGCTTTCAGTGAAGCCATAAGATTTCATCGCCGCCACCTGCTCAGGGGTAAATTTTCCCTGAGGAGCCTGGCAACCTGTCAAAAGCGCCGCCGCCATCAGGGCGGGGGCGAAATATTTCCTGATCATAATGCGTCCTTTATTATTTCAGCATCTGCTGGATACGTTGGTTTTTCATCCGATACATATTCTGATCGGCAAGTTCTTGCAGTGATTCCGCCGTGGCGTGTTCCCACGCCAGGGCATAACCGACGCTCAGCGAGAGCGTGGCGCTATGGCCATTGTGCAGGTTGAATGGCGGAAGAAATTGTTCTGACAGCCCCTGACACAGGGCCTGGACTTCTGCTTCCGAGCGCACCTCGCGCAGCAGAACGGCAAACTCATCGCCGCCAAGACGCCACGCCAGATGGCGTTTACTGTGGGGAGGTAATTAATTCTGCACAAAAATAACGGTCGAAAAAATTAACGAGAAGCCTTGCGCGGCGCGGCATGGAGGGGAATTAAGGGATTTTGCACTGATTCAAAAAAAATGCGAAAAAATGATAAATTTTGATTTAATTTTGCATTAAAACGAGAGAGAACTGATCGTTTTTAAAAGGATTTTAAACATTTCTGAGGATAAGAAAGTAAATTGATCAAAATCATAAGGTTAGATGTTTAAAAGAAAGATGAGCTCTTTTTATATGGTGATTATCTCCGTCAAATATTCAGGCCTTTTTCTGTTGTAATAAAAGGAACATTAATTCCGATAGTCATTCTTGGATCCTTTTCTGTAACTTCATGAAAATGATCTTGTTTTTTTGATTGCAAGCCGATAGCGGACGCATCAAATAGGAACGGGAAAAGTGACATATTGGCTAAATAAGCTGCTAGGTAAACTGGTTCATGACTGCATTCGAGTTCTATAGCGGAACCTGGATGAAAGGAAATTGCCATTCAACTTCATCCGACACCCTGTAACACCATGTAAAAAATGACTTTTTCATGGTGTCAGCAATGATGCATTCAAGTTAAAGATGGATGGCTGACCGTTCATCTTTACGTGACTCGCTTTCAGGTTGAAATGCCTGTATCTGAACATTTGACACGTTTGATTCTGCTTTTTCATGTTCGATTTAAGTGCTTGTTTTTAAGTAAAACAAACGTAAACACATTCCTGATAATGAAAAATAAACCTGAAAACAAGTTAATCGAGGTTGTTTTCAGGTTTATAGCGTAGATAACCTTCAGCACCGCTGAATTTCATATCCGTGATTCATGGTTTTGATGCCAGCCTGCTTCTAAACAGACTTATAAGGGATGATGCGCTGATGATAGCATATTAGCGGACATAAATTACCCGCCACCAGAACTGACGTGACGGCTCTACTGGTCAGGTAAGTAGAGCCGTCAAGGTTAATCTGGTTAAGCCTTTAAAATCCGCCGTCTTTTCTCTTTTTTTAATTTCTGCTCACAGGCATCTAAGACCCAAGCAGAAAAATTAGCATTCGGATTTTCTATTTTTTCCTGCACAAGGCAAAGCTCAATCTCTTCAATAATTTCGTGGGGAAAACGGATTCCCTTTGTTGCTGATTTGTTGTTTATAGCTCGCGTTGCCATGTAACCCCCCTTGAAAGTGTTACGACACCATACATTAGAAACATGAAAAGAAAAAGGGTTGACGTGCCCTAACACCTTCCGTATGGTGTACTAACACCCGGCATGTTTTGAGGGTTAAAAATAGCGACGCCTCGGAGTGCTTGGACCCACTACCGAGGCGTCTAACCACAACGTAACTGGGGGTTACATCATGGTCAAAACCGATCATACAGAAATTCATCCGCAATTTACATGGCGCTTTATGGCCCTGAATGCGGATAGTGGAAAAATGATTCACATCATCGCCACTACAGAGCGTGATGCTCGCCAGATGGTACCTCGTGGCATGGTGGCAATCTTTATGGCTCGCCTTCCAGCGATGGAGGTGACGTTATGATCAACTCCTCAATTCAGAGCCTTCTCCAGCAGGCTATCAGCTCCGGCGATGAGGCGCATGATTTGCGCCTGGTTAAATCTGATGCTGACCTTATCAAGGGTGCTTTGCTGGGTGGTATCTCCTTTCTCGGGCGGGAGCTGGATGAAAGCGCCGCTCAGTCAAAAATGGGCAGAGGTTATGGACCGGCTGACCTGGCCGATCTCGGCAGATTCCTGAACAGTTCTGTTGAGCTGATAAAAATGATGGATGCCGTTATTGATGGGTGTAACGATTCGAAAGATGGTGGTAACTGACAGAGTTCAGTTATCGGGATTCATGGAGATGTGAGATTCTATAGTTGTTCTATTGTTGAGTGGCAAAGAAGCGCGGGTGTCCAAAGGCTGTCAGACTTACGTCTGATGGCCTTTTTCATTCCTTAATTGGCACTGAAGTTCGTCAACTTATTTGGATTGTTTCAATATGACAAACTTCAGTTGTTTAGACACCTAATCTTGCCACTAACATAAGGAAACAGAAAATGATTATCAACAAACAGAATCTAAGCACTATTTATGCTGGGGTTAAGGCTGCTTTTAATAAGCGTTTAGGTGAAGCAACCCCGTTATATCCTAAAATTTCCACTAAAATCCCTTCCTCAACCAAATCTAATGTTTATCCGTTCCTTGGAGCCTTCCCTAGTTTAAGTGAATGGGTTGGGGAGCGAGCCGTTAAAAGTATTTCCGCTTACAGTTTTTCAATTGAAAACCGAAAGTTTGAATCAACCATCAGTGTTTCACGCGAAGATGTTGAGGACGATAATATCGGAATGCTGGCGTCTATGGTTTCCGATATGGCGGACGCGGCAGCTAACCACCCCGATGAGCTGGTGTTTGAGTTAATCAAGCAGGGATTTAACAAAAAATGTTATGACGGCCAACCTTTTTTCTCACCGAACCATGAGGTTACGGTTGGCACGGAAGATAAGATCGTTTCCAATGTGCAAATTCCTGCTGATGAAGCCGACGCAAAGCCATTATGGATTTTGCTGGACACTACCCGTCCAATTAATCCATTCATCTGGCAGGAGCGTGTCCCGTATGAATTCCAGCAACTGACCGATGACGATAAAGCCATTTCATTCATGACGGATGAGTTTTTTTACGGCATTCGTGGTCGCGGAAATATGGGGTATGGATTCTGGCAAATGGCTTTTGCCAGCAAGCTGGACTTAACTACGGAAAACTTTAACGATCTGTATGACCGCATGTGTTCTCAGGTTAATGATTCAGGTCGACCGCTACGAATTAAGCCATCAATTCTGCTGGTCGGTATGAAAAATCGTGAGCAGGCTTTTAATATCGCTAAAGCTCAGACTCTCGATAACATGAAGCCTAACCCGAACTATGGCCTTGTTGAAGTGATTGTAACGCCGTTCCTTGACTGATATCGCGTTATATACGGCTGGGCGTAAATGCTCGTTAAATATTTCTCGCCCGGAACACATTTGATAATAAAGGCAGCGCGATATTACGTTTATCGCGCCGCACCTTGCGGAGAATTGAAATGGAAAAGCACTCACTGTTATACGGCGTTAAAGTTGGCGATAAGGTTCACTTTGATTTTCAGGTACGTATGCCTGTGGTCAAGGACACTATCGAAGCGTTGAGCCTCACGTATGAAAAGTACGGAACTACTGAGGGCGCTGTTGCGGCCACCTATTACCGCATCGCAGTAGTTGCACGGGTTATTACTGCACTCGGCGATTTATCTGAAGATGAAATCACCGTTGACCTGCTGCTTGATGAACTCAATGAAGATGACTTCGATCTCATTGATGCGCAGATCGAAGCCATTAAAAAAAAGCGGCTGCTCTCGAGCACCAGTTCTCAGGCTACCGAATCTTAGTCCTTGCTCTTGGGCGGTACGGTATCAGTGAGCAGCAAATTGGCCGTATGAGTCGCGCCGAACTCGACGGTTATACCGATGCCCTTGCCCGGTTACATGGTCACAAGACCGGGCAAACCTCCTCCCGTAGCGCCAGTACCGTTAAATCCTTACGCCGGAATAAAGGCAGAAAAAAAAGATAAACCGTGGGGCACATTCTGCATCTGTTACGCGGCAAGTTATTTGCCCACAAAATTGCCCCATAAACTCAAAAACAGTATGCGCGGGATATCTTCCTCTATGCCACCCCTGAAGGCTTCGGGTTCCCGCCATGTGGGGTGCTTCATTTTCTCCGTTTGAATTAAATCTGGCGCGATTTAAAAGGGGTTTAAAAATGGTTGCAGAGCCAGTTACGCACATCAAAGTGATTTCAGGCGCATCCCGTCATTTCCCGATATTCAACACCTGCCCCTTCATGCGCCAGATGAAGGTTCGTAATGGAGCTATTTCATGTCTAAAAATTTAGCACTCACGTTAAGCCTGATCGCCAAGGACGCTGGTTCGAAAGTTCTTCGTGACGCAATGCAGCAGACCAGCAGGCAAGCAAAGCAGCTTGAAAAAGAGCAGCAGCGATCAAGTGAATCCGGAATACGTGGATCAAAAGCACTGGCTGATGAATACCGCCGTTCTTCGGAGGCTCGTTCTGTTCTTGGTATTCGTTCAGAGCGCCAGATTCAGCGAGAAATCCAGCAGACCACGGCAGCATATAACCGGCTCACCCGTACCGGGCTTATGTCCGCAAGTGAGCAGGCGAGAGCCTTTGACGCAATGAGGCAAAAGGTAGCCGGACTGCGAGGGGAGCTAACCAGTACCTCAGAGACGATGTCGCGCATGAGTAAGGCCAGAGTTCTTGGGGGGAATGTTGCTGCTATTGCCGGGGGGGTTACTGCTGCCGGTGCGGTTATTGCTCAGCCCGTCCGCGAGCAAATGAATTACAGCCAACGCCTGGCAAATATTACAAATACAGCCTACAACCAGTTACCCGCAGAAGAGCGAATAGCGGCAAAAGGACAATTAAGTAGCGCGATTAAAAAAGCGGTCAGAAAAGGGGGGGTACAGCAGATACGGCTGCTAATGCACTTGGCGTATTAATGTCTAAAGGTGGTGTGGATGATAAAACAGCTATGTCTGTTCTGGGGGATGTTATGTATACATCTACAGCCACCAGTTCCAATCCGGAGGAAATAGCACAACTAGCTGTAACCGCCCTGAATAACTTTAAAATAAAAAAAGAAGAGCTACCATTATTCTTCGATAAACTTACCCGCTCGGGCGAACTCGGTGGATTTGAACTTTCAGATATGGCGAAAGAGCTACCCACCATAATGACTAATTATTCTAAACTGGGTATGGGCGGACTTAAAGACCTTGATTTACTCCTCGGTAACTTACAAGCAAACTCTGAAACGTCAGGTAATAATGATACGGCGGCAAATAATTACAATCAGCTTTTATTAAAGATTACCAGTGCAGATACAATTAATAATATGAAGAGCAGAAAATTCAGAGTATCTGGCAGTAAACCAATGTCATACTCTGATTTTCTTGTCTCTCAGAGGGCGAAAGGTTATAACACTTATGAATCATTTAATAACGCTATTGATGCTATAATATCCGGCGATAAGGATTACAAGAGTCTTACCGCCAGCATTGCACATAACAAAGGCACAAACAAAGAGAAAGATCTTATTGCGGCAAGAGATGTCCTTGTCTCCACTATTATTGCTTCTATAGTTCCTGACTCTCAAGCTCAAATGGCACTGACTACGGCATTTTTGAAGAAAGACTATATAAAAGAACAAATGGTAGGGACGCGAAAAGCAAATGGGGCTGTAAATTCATCGTTTCAGGTTGTATCCAGCGAGCCTCTTTTTAAGTTTAATCAACTTTCCAATGAGAAATTTTTCGCCGATGGTGATGTGTTCAGCAAGTTTAATAAAGTGCTTGGCAATACCGCCATTACAATTGCTGATTACGCTAAAGAATATCCAGAGCTGACAGTTGCTATAAACGGAGCGACACAGGGAATAAAGGCCATGACCGCAGCGGCATATGTTTTTGCAGGCATCAGGTTATTGCAGGGTGGAATTGATTCCGCCTCCGCTCCCGGAGGCTCTCCGGGAGCCGGTGGTAAGCTCGCAAGCGCATTGTCGATAACCACACCGGCGATTGTTATCACGGCTGGATCCGTTGCATTAGGCTTGATGCGGGACAAACTGAGAGATGATTTTGATAAGAAAGCCATGCCTGAAAAAGTCAAATCCATTCAGGATGGCACATCAGGTTATAGCTTTGTTGATGTTGCCTGGGCAGTATTAAAAAGCAAGTTTGGCCAGGATAAACGGCCATCATCAATTGACATCCCCCGCCTACCCGATAGAGGCGTTGACATAGCCCCTCAGCTCGATCATGATGGCGTCAATTTCGGCGTGCCTGCTTATTTGCAACGGAATAATAAGAGCAGCTATTCTGGCGATGCGTCATCTGAAAACAAACAACCACTTATTATCAAAAATCAAATCATTCTTGACGAGAAGGTACTTGCTGAGGCTGTAAATAACGTCAATGGTGAACAGGCTAACAGGGGCCCAAGAGGGCCGTACTAAAAGGTGACTGCTATGACCGGTGTATCCAATGAAAAAAACGATGTCTTTTTGAATAGAGTTTCAGACATCACAGCTAAAATGAGTGCGTCTGTTGATACTTTGCTCAAACTGGCAGATGGGGATACAGAATGTTTTAGCAAACATGATAAAGAAATTATTCTAAACATAATTAGTGACATTAACCGTGCAGCATCCCTTATTTTAACTGACGCAATCAATACCACTTCTTCTGAAGGGCAGGATATTATTAATCCGTTACAATCTTTACATGTATCAACTCAAACACAAGACTCAGGACTAACCTGTGATAAAGAGCTAATGAGTAAGCTTCCTGAGACTGCAGTAGAGGTTATTTCACAAATCGGTCTCATTTCTGCCATGAAATTATTTAAAAATTTTGGCGGTTCAACTTTCCCTATAGGGAAAGGGTTACGCTATCTTGGTGGCACAAGAGGAAAATTGCTACAGACTATTCTTACTGATGAAGAAATTAAAAAGCTTGGGTGGCATTTTTCCGGCCTTCCTGTTTATCTTCCTCGTTGCAATGGCCTTTTGCGAGAATTTCGGAATCGTGAGTTTCTTCGCGAGTTCGCAATAATGCGCCATGAAGGGATGTCGGCACTTGCGGCAATGATGCTTCTTTGCCCTAAGTATGGATTTAGTGACCGCACGGGGTGGAAACTACTTAAAAAAGAAAAAGATTTACAGTCAGCACAGTAACTTGAAGCTATATAGGCGATTAATTTTGCATTGTGCGAAATCAGGTAAAACCCGCCTTACCTGTTGTGCAAAACTAAATGCATTTTAATGCAAAATAATTCGCCGCTCTACATTACCGGCGAAAGTCATCAGGCGGCTGGCGACTTCCATCAGCACTTTATCGCCCGCCGCATGTCCCCAGTTGTCATTGATCAATTTGAAGTTATCGCCATCGAGAAACAGTAACGCTGAGGTCTGGTGATCCACTTCATTTTTCATCAGCTCGGCGAGCGCGTTGCGAAAGGCGGCGCGGTTAGCCAGGCCGGTCAACGGATCGTGTAACGAGCTGCGCAACAGCTGAGCATTTTTGGCCTGCAACTGGCGCTGCCAGTCCTCCATCTCCCCCAGCAGACTGTTAAAGTCCTGGGCAAACAGATGGAACTCCTCGATACGCTCCTCTGGCACCCGCCGGGAGAAGTGGCGGTTTTCGCGAATATCATGCACGACCTCGGTGATGCTCTGCAGGGCGGCGACGATCCCCCGGTGCAGGGAGTGGGTCAGCAGCAGGCCGATGAAGGAGGCGAGCAGAATGCTGCCGGTCAGTACCAGAATCGAGATGCCGAGAAAGTGGCTAATCAGTTCGTCAAGCGCGGTCAGTCGCAGCTCGCCGATTTGTTTCCCCTGGTGCCAGATGGGCTGCACCGTGGGCTCCGGAAACAGCCATTTACTGATAAGGCCGCTCACTTGTTCTTTGTTGGCCAGCGGTTCGTGGCGCCAGGCGGCGAAGTGCTGCTTCTGGCCGTTGAGCACGATCGCCTGGGAAATCTGCCCTTGCTTCCCCAGCGAAGCGAGGGTCTCCTCTGCTGCCGCGCTGTCGCCAAACACCAGGGCGGCTTCGAGGCTGCGGCCCATGGTCGCGGCAGTGAGCTCAAGATTTTTCTGCGCGTACTGCTTGAGCGTGAAAATAGAGGCCGTGCTCAGCAGCAGCCAGACCAGCGTCATGGAGATCACCACGCTTATCACGCTAATGCGACGCAGCGCGCGTTTAAACGTCGGGCGCGATGTCTGTGAAAAGTCCTTATTCATGTGGTTTCTTCCGGGCAAGCATCAGGACGTCCGGGTTAACCCGAACCCCGCTGTGCGTCAGAACGTCCAGATTAACGGAGAAGCGGACCCTGTCGTCGTTGATGATCAGGCAAAACGCGCTACCAATTGAGCAATCCGTATTTTGTTCTGCGATGAGTAACAGCGGCCTCGAGCCATAGCGGCGAGTTAATTCCGACTGTTGGGTCGGCGTTTCGCTGCCAAAATAAAAACCATCGCAGGTCGTTTTTAACGCTTCTTCACTATTACGTACTATCACCGGTTGATAAGGCAATGCATCCGGCGCTTCATGAGCCAGGCTATGGGTGAAGCGTGATGAGGCAAAAATGCATAGCTTCGGCGCCCCTGTTAATGACGGCCAACGGGTGTAGGTCACGATCCCGGAAACAATAGCGCGAACATGTTCTGAAGGTCCGGCAGCAAAAACAGGAGATACCGCGATGAGAAAAAATACAGTCAATAAAAGACGGTGTAATACTGTCATTAACGCTTCCGTCAAATTCGCCATAGCGCGGGAAGAGCCGCTGCCGATGCCCGGCGAAGAATACCACTGATAGCAAAACCCGTCATTAGATGCGCCCTTTGCTTTGGGACAAATCTCACCAGGATTTTTCGTAATGCCGATGACGCTGGCGAGCAATTTTGGCGCGATTTCACTATCTGTAAATATTATTGTACAGTTAATGCCGTGGCAAGGGCCAATTAATTTATCACTGTAAAGTAAAATTTACGTAATATGGATTGAATTCTTTACTTCGTATGGTATCGTTACGTCATGCCCGCTGAGGCAACCCTTATCGCAAACGAGCTACACAGGATCGCAATCATGCAAAAAGACGCGCTGAACAACGTACATATTACCGACGAACATGTATTAATGACCCCGGAGCAACTGAAGGCGGAATTCCCCCTGAGCGTTGAACAGGAAGCGCAGATCGCGCACGCCCGTGAAACCATCTCCAATATCATCGCCGGTCGCGATCCGCGCCTGCTGGTGGTCTGCGGTCCTTGCTCCATTCACGATCCGGAAGCGGCGATCGAATATGCTCGTCGGTTTAAAGCCCTTGCCGCAGAGGTCAGCGATAGCCTCTACCTGGTGATGCGCGTCTATTTTGAAAAACCCCGTACCACCGTCGGCTGGAAGGGGCTGATTAACGATCCGCATATGGATGGTTCGTTTGATGTTGAAGGCGGCCTGAAGATTGCGCGTCGTCTGCTGGTCGAGCTTGTGAATATGGGACTGCCGCTGGCGACGGAAGCGCTGGATCCCAACAGCCCGCAGTACCTTGGGGATCTGTTCAGCTGGTCCGCCATCGGCGCGCGAACCACGGAATCTCAGACGCACCGCGAAATGGCCTCTGGTCTTTCCATGCCGGTAGGCTTTAAAAATGGCACCGACGGTAGCCTGGCCACGGCTATCAACGCCATGCGCGCCGCGGCGATGCCGCACCGCTTCGTCGGTATCAACCAGGCCGGGCAGGTCTGCCTGCTGCAAACGCAGGGTAACCCGAACGGCCATGTGATCCTCCGCGGCGGTAAGGCGCCGAACTACGGGCCGGAAGATGTGGAGAAATGTGAAAAAGAGATGGCGCAGGCGGGACTGAAGCCGTCGCTGATGGTAGATTGCAGTCATGGGAACTCCAATAAAGATTTCCGCCGCCAGCCGGCCGTGGCTGAATCCGTTGTCGCGCAGATCAAAGATGGCAATCGCTCCATTATCGGCCTGATGATCGAGAGTAATATCCACGAGGGCAATCAGTCCTCTGAACAGCCGCGTGAGGCGATGAAATACGGCGTTTCGGTAACGGATGCCTGCATCAGCTGGGAAACCACCGATGCGCTGCTGCGTGAACTGGATAAGGATCTCCGCGGCCACCTGGCGGCCCGTTTGGTGTAAGAGGAAAGTATGGTTGCTGAACTGACCGCGTTACGCGATCAAATTGATGAAGTGGATAAAGCGTTGCTTAGCCTGCTGGCTAAGCGCCTGGAACTGGTGGCCGAAGTCGGCGAGGTGAAGAGCCAGTATGGCCTGCCGATTTACGTCCCGGAACGCGAGGCGGCGATGCTCGCCTCCCGGCGTGAAGAGGCGGCTGCGCTCGGCGTTCCGCCGGATCTGATCGAGGACGTTCTGCGTCGCGTGATGCGGGAATCCTATTCCAGCGAAAACGACAAAGGCTTCAAAACCCTTTACCCGAATCTGAGGCCGGTGGTGATCGTCGGCGGCGGCGGGCAGATGGGGCGTCTGTTTGAGAAGATGTTAACGCTGTCCGGCTACCAGGTGCGCATTCTGGAAAAAGAGGACTGGGCGCGGGCGACGGATATCGTCGCCGATGCCGGTATGGTCATTGTCAGCGTGCCGATTCACACCACCGTGGAGACGATCGCCAGGCTGCCGCCGCTGCCGGCGGATTGCATTCTGGTCGACCTTGCCTCGGTTAAAGCAGAGCCGCTGCAGGCGATGCTGGCGGCGCATCAGGGCCCGGTACTCGGCCTGCACCCGATGTTCGGTCCGGACAGCGGCAGCCTTGCCAAGCAGGTGGTGGTCTATTGCGATGGCCGCCAGCCGGAGGCCTATCAGTGGTTCCTCGAGCAAATTCAGGTCTGGGGCGCGCGCCTGCATCGCATCAGCGCGGTGGAGCACGATCAGAACATGGCCTTTATTCAGGCGCTGCGCCACTTTGCCACCTTCGCCTATGGTCTGCATCTGGCGGAAGAGAATGTGCGCCTTGAGCAGTTGCTGGCGCTCTCGTCACCCATTTACCGGCTGGAGCTGGCGATGGTGGGCCGTCTGTTTGCCCAGGATCCGCAGCTCTACGCCGACATTATTATGTCCTCGGAAAACAACCTGGCGCTGATTAAGCGCTACTACCAGCGGTTTGGCGAGGCGATCGGTCTGCTGGAGCAGGGCGATAAGCAGGCGTTTATCGATAGCTTCCGTAAAGTCGAACACTGGTTTGGCGATTACGCCCAGCGTTTCCAGAGCGAGAGCCGCACGCTGCTGCGTCAGGCGAACGATAATCGGCAGTAAAGCGAAAAAGATGTATACAATAAAGCCAGCGACCGCTGGCTTTTTTTATAGGGATGACAACGATGGCTGAACCACAACCGCTGTTTGACTACACCGGATACCTGCCGGAATGCCCGACCTGGAGTGAGGCAGAGCAGGCCCTCTACTGGGCCGATATCATGGAATGTGAAATTCACCGCTACGATACCCGCAGCGGCGAACACCAGGTGCTGCAGTTTCCGGAGGAGGTCGGCTGTTTTTCCCTGCGCGAGAAGGGCGGTTTTATCGTTGCATTGCGCAGCGGTATCTGGCTGACCGACGCCCACGGTCTGCTGCGGCGGAAAGTCTGCGATAACCCGAGCAACCCGGAACTGGCGCGGTTTAACGACGGCGGGACCGATCGCGACGGGCGCTTTTATGCCGGCACCTTCTGGGGCCCGGGGGATTACAACGGCGCGCTGCTGATGCGGGTCGATAACGACCTGAAGCCGACGGTGATCCAGTGCGACATCCATGGCGCCAACGGTCTGGCGTTTAGCGCCGACCGGCGCTGGATGTATACCTCCGATACGCCTAACGCCGTGATTTACCGTACGCCGCTGGATGAGCAGGGTGAGCCTGGCCGGCGCGAAGTCTTTCGCCGTTTTCTGCCGGGCGAAGGGATCCCGGACGGGGCGGCGATTGACGTGGAGGGATGTTACTGGAGCGCAATGTTTGACGGCTGGCGGATCGCTCGTATCTCTCCGCAGGGTGAGGAGCTGGAGTCCTACCCGATGCCGGTACGTTGCCCGACGATGGTCTGCTTTGGCGGGGCGGATATGAAAACGCTCTACATCACCACCACCCGGGAAAACATGGCGGACGATGAGCTGGCGCAGTATCCGCTGTCCGGCGCTATCTTCACCCTGCCGGTGGCGGTGGCAGGGATGAAGAAATTGCCGTTCCGCGAACGCTAAACCGGATCCACCGGCACGACGTTTTCGCTGGGGTAGCAACCGAGAACCTTCATGGAGCGGGTGATCTCCGCCAGCTCCTTCAGCGCCTTGCGCATGGGCAGCGAGTCCAGGTTTGCCTGAATATCGAGATAAAACATCTCTTCCCATGGATTGCCATGGATTGGGCGAGACTCCAGTTTGGTCATGATCAGATTGTGATTGCGCAGCACCAGTAAGGCCTCCACCAGGGCGCCCGCCTGCTGACCGGTCGCCATTAACAGCGTGGTCTTCGCCGGAACCTGATCGGAGACGTTCACCGCTTTGCGCGCCAGAACGAGGAAGCGCGTAATATTCTGCGTCTGGTTGGCCTGGCAGTGCTCCAGCACCTGCAGACCGTACAGGGCGCCGCCCGCTTCGCTGCCCAGTGCCGCGACGGCCGGGGAGTTCGCCTGCGCGACTTTTTCCATCGCCGCTGAGGTGCTCTCGGTATATTCAATCTTCCAGTGCGGGTAGCGACTCAGATACTGGCTACACTGCTGGAACGGCTGTGGATGGCTGTAGACGGTCTGGATTTTATCGGCATCCGTCGAGGTGCTGACCAGTACGCAATGATCGATAGGGATCGTCAGTTCGCCAACGATCGACAGGCTGGTGTGCTGCAGCAGATCGTAGACGTCGTTGATCCCGCCGGAGCTGGTGTTTTCAATCGGCACTACGGCGTAATCGGCCTGACCGGTCTCCACCTGATTAAAAATATCGGCGAACTTCGCGCAGCCGCTTTCAATAAACTGCTCAAAGTGGCGAGCGGCGTACTGACGCGCCGCCAGATGCGAATAAGAGCCTTTGGGACCGAGGAACGCCACGCGAGCCGAATGCGGGTTAATTTTATTCAAATGCTGCTGCAGCAGGGTTTGCTGGGTCAGAACAGAGTCTTCGATAATCAGCTGGAACAGGCGGGTGATGTAGTGTGCATCCAGATTATGACGCTTGCCGAGGGTCATCAGACGCTCCAGCAGATCGCGTTCGCGGTCAATATCACGCACCGGACGATGGGAGGCCAGTTTGGCTTTACCAACCTCAACAGCCAGCCCGCGACGCTCCGCCAGCAGAGCAAGCAGTTTCTCATCCAGCGCGCTTATCTTGTCGCGCAGCGCCAGTAATGGGTTTTCCTCGGTCATAGATGTTGCCTTTGTTGTTATCAAATAAAAAAGGCCTCCCGAGTGGGAGGCCTTATTGTTCGTCTTCGCATTCTTTCTTATACGACGAATTGCCTCCCGGTCAGGGGAAGGTAAAAAAGAATGCGAAGAAGAACGGGACGAGTTTCATGATGAATTCCTTTAAGTAGTGGGGATTACAGTACCTGTACTGTTTTCACTCTGTCAATAAAAAACGCGCCCGAAGGCGCGTGGCATGACACAACTTAAGTTAAGGATTACTCTTCTTCTTCCACAAAGCCTGCCTCTTTCACCGACGTCGCGGCGCGGCGGGCTTCCCCTTTGTGTTGCACTTTATTGAGCTGCCGTTCCAGCTTGTTGATCAATTCGTTAATGGCGGCGTACATATCTTCATGACGCGCACTGGCAACCAGATGGCCGTTTGGCGTGTTAATGGTTGCGTCAGCGATAAAACCCTGCGGCTCCTTAGACAGAATGATGTGCGGGTTAATTAAATGAGTTTGCCACTTATCCAGTTTGGCGAGACGGTCTGCGACATGCTGGCGGATTGCCGGAGTAATTTCCATTTGTTTACTGGTAATGTTCATTGTCATAAATTTTACCTCTTGTCTTTCCCGTCTTGGTGAATCCAGCATACCTTTCCCAATGTCAAAATGTGTGATCTAAATCACATTTTATTGTCACTTTTTGTCAACGAATTCATTTTGTGAGACAGGGCAGGAAGAGATGAGATTTTACTTGTCGAACCCGACAAAGCAGGCCATATTTGATGAGTTAACCCGGCGCTAAACCGCTTCAGCTAGCCAGGATAATGGATAAAAAAACGGCAGCCAGGGGCTGCCGTTTGCGATCTATGAATCAGGCTCAGGTGTTCTTGCTGTTCGCGGCGATAATCTTCGCGACTTTGTCCGCCTGAGCGTTCATCTGCATTTGACGATAGGCGTTTTCCATCTTCGGCAGGGCATCGCGGGTGGCCTGGGTATCCGGATAGTTACGCATCATACCTTCCACGCGGTTAACGACGGCAACCCATGCGCCGCGGTCGGTGTAGTAATCCACCACTGACAGCTCATACTTCGCCAGGCGATCTTTCAGGAACACCATGCGCTTATAGGCGTCAGTGGCATACTGGCTGTTCGGGTAGCCACGTACCAGTTTGGAGAAGTCATTGAAGGCATCGCGCGCGTGCTGCGGATCGCGGTCGGAACGATCGACGCCGAAGAAGCCCTGCAGGGCGCTGTCATCCAGAGCCATGTTGGTCAGGCCGCGCATATAGATGACGTAGTCGATGTTCGGATGGGTGGGGTTCAAGCGCATGAAGCGATCGATGGCGGCCTGAGCCAGCGGCAGATCGGCGTTTTTGTAATACGCATAAATCAGATCCAGCTGTACCTGTTGGGAATAAGGGCCGAATGGATAACGGTTATCCAACGCTTCCAGTTGCGTTATCGCCTGTTTCCAGTTACCGTCCTGCAGTTTTTGCTGGGCGGTCGCGTAGATTTCATTCGGCGGATTATCAGGCACCTCTTCCTTAGAGCCGGAGCAACCCACCAAAGCCAGGCTCAGTGTGGCGGCTGCCACCAGGTATTTCATGCGCGTCATGACGTTTTGACTTCCTCAAAATGTTTATGCGGGAGAATCTCTGTTCCTGCTCCCGATTAAGACCAGCTACAATAGCACACTATATTAAACGGCAAAGCCGTAAAACCCAACGTTAAACGAAGAAGCTGTATATGGCACAACGAGTACAACTCACCGCAACGGTGACCGAAAATCAACTCGGTCAACGCTTAGATCAGGCTTTGGCCGAATTGTTCCCTGATTATTCGCGATCGCGGATAAAAGAATGGATCCTCGACCAACGCGTATTAGTCAATGGCGCCATTGGCGATAAACCGAAAGAAAAAGTGCTGGGGGGAGAACGCATCGCTATCGATGTGGAAATCGAAGAAGAGGCGCGCTTCCAGCCGCAGGATATTCCGCTCAATATCGTTTACGAAGATGACGACATCCTCGTGATCAACAAACCGCGCGATCTGGTTGTACATCCTGGCGCGGGCAACCCCGACGGTACTGTGCTGAATGCGCTGCTGCACTACTATCCGCCTATTGCCGATGTGCCGCGTGCGGGTATCGTCCACCGTCTGGATAAAGACACCACCGGTCTGATGGTGGTGGCGAAAACCATTCCAGCGCAAACCCGGCTGGTGGAGTCGCTGCAGCTGCGCGAGATCACCCGTGAGTACGAAGCGGTGGCGATCGGTCATATGACCGCCGGCGGTACGGTGGAAGAGCCGATCAGCCGTCACCCGACCAAGCGTACCCATATGGCGGTGCACCCTATGGGCAAGCCGGCGGTGACCCACTACCGCATTATGGAACATTTCCGCATTCATACCCGTCTGCGCCTGCGTTTGGAAACCGGACGTACGCATCAGATCCGCGTGCATATGTCGCATATTACCCATCCGCTGGTAGGCGACCAGGTGTATGGCGGCCGCCCGCGTCCGCCGAAGGGCGCGTCGGAGGAATTCATCACCGCGCTGCGTAAATTCGACCGCCAGGCGCTGCACGCCACCATGCTGCGTCTGTACCATCCGATTACCGGTATTGAAATGGAGTGGCATGCGCCCATCCCACAAGATATGGTCGAGCTCATCGAGGCGATGCGCGCCGATTTTGAAGCCCATAAGGACGATATTGACTGGTTATGACTAAACTGATTGTACCGCAGTGGCCAATGCCCGGCAGCGTGGCGGCCTGTAGTTCTACCCGCATCGGCGGCGTGAGTCTGCCGCCCTATGACTCGCTCAATCTGGGCGCCCATTGCGGCGACAATCTGCAGCATGTCGAAGAAAACCGGCGGTGGATGTTTGCCGCCGGCGGCTTGCCGTCTTACCCGGTTTGGCTGGAGCAGGTTCATGGTACCGATGTGCTCACGCTGGACGGCGGACCCTATCCGTCGAAACGCGCGGATGCCTCTTACAGCCGTACGCCAGGGACTGTCTGCGCGGTGATGACCGCTGACTGCCTGCCGGTCCTGTTCTGTAACCGCGCCGGTACCGAAGTCGCCGCGGCGCATGCGGGATGGCGCGGCTTATGCGAAGGGGTTCTGGAAGAGACGGTCGCCCGTTTCGCCGATAAAGCCGAAAACATTATGGCGTGGCTGGGGCCCGCCATCGGTCCGCAGGCGTTTGAGGTGGGGCCAGAAGTTCGCGACGCTTTTATGGCGAAGGATGAGAATGCGCACCGTGCTTTTCGTCCGGCAGGCGAAAAATATTTTGCTGATATCTACCAACTGGCTCGGCAGCGTCTGGCAAACGTCGGCGTTGAGCAGATTTTCGGCGGCGATCGCTGCACGCTAAGCGAAAAGGATGATTTTTTCTCTTACCGGCGCGACAAGACCACCGGTCGTATGGCAAGTTTCATTTGGCTGATATAACCTAGAGAATCAAGACGATCCAGAAGGCAAACTTATTTTTCGCATAGTTCAGGTCTTTAACCTTGAATAATTGAGGGATGACCTCATTTAATCTCCAGTAGCAAATTTGACCTGTTATGGGAGGAGTTATGCGTCTGGATCGTCTTACCAATAAATTCCAGCTTGCTCTTGCCGATGCCCAGTCGCTCGCACTCGGGCACGACAACCAATTCATCGAACCTCTTCATTTAATGAGCGCCTTGCTGAATCAGGAAGGGGGATCGGTACGTCCTTTATTAACCTCGGCGGGCGTGAATGCCGGGAAACTGCGCACTGACATCGAACAGGCTCTGAGCCGTTTACCGCAGGTGGAAGGCACCGGCGGCGATGTACAACCTTCTCAGGATTTAGTGCGGATCCTGAACCTTTGCGACAAGCTGGCGCAAAAGAAAAAGGACAATTTTATTTCGTCAGAACTGTTTGTTCTGGCGGCGCTTGAATCACGCGGTACGCTGACCGACCTTTTAAAATCCGCCGGAGCAACAACCGCCAACGTGACCCAGGCGATTGAACAAATGCGCGGAGGTGAAAGCGTGAACGATCAGGGTGCCGAAGACCAACGTCAGGCATTGAAGAAATTTACCGTCGATCTCACCGAGCGTGCCGAGCAGGGCAAGCTGGACCCGGTTATCGGCCGTGATGAAGAGATCCGCCGTACCATTCAGGTACTGCAGCGCCGTACCAAAAACAATCCGGTGCTGATTGGTGAACCCGGGGTGGGGAAAACCGCTATCGTCGAAGGCCTGGCGCAGCGTATCGTCAACGGCGAAGTGCCGGAAGGGCTGAAAGGCCGCCGGGTGCTGGCGCTGGATATGGGCGCGCTGGTGGCCGGGGCGAAATACCGCGGTGAGTTTGAAGAGCGTCTGAAAGGCGTGCTGACCGATCTGTCGAAACAGGAAGGCAACGTCATTCTGTTTATCGATGAACTGCATACCATGGTTGGCGCCGGTAAAGCCGATGGCGCGATGGATGCAGGCAACATGCTGAAGCCGGCGCTGGCGCGTGGTGAACTGCACTGCGTCGGGGCGACGACGCTTGACGAATACCGTCAGTACATTGAAAAAGACGCTGCGCTGGAGCGCCGCTTCCAGAAAGTGTTCGTCGCCGAGCCATCGGTAGAAGATACCATCGCTATTCTGCGCGGCCTGAAAGAACGTTATGAACTGCACCACCACGTGCAGATCACTGACCCGGCAATCGTGGCGGCGGCGACCTTGTCGCATCGTTACATTGCCGACCGTCAGCTGCCGGATAAAGCCATCGACCTTATCGATGAGGCGGCGTCCAGCATCCGTATGCAGATCGACTCGAAGCCGGAAGAGCTGGACCGTCTCGATCGCCGTATCATCCAGTTGAAACTGGAGCAGCAGGCGCTGAAGAAAGAGTCTGATGAGGCGAGTCTGAAGCGCCTTGATATGCTCAACGAGGAGCTGGCGGATAAAGAACGGCAGTACTCGGTGCTGGAAGAAGAGTGGAAAGCGGAAAAAGCGTCCCTCTCCGGCACTCAGACCATCAAAGCCGAGCTGGAGCAGGCGAAAATCGCCATCGAACAGGCGCGTCGCGTCGGTGACCTGGCGCGGATGTCTGAGCTGCAGTACGGCAAAATTCCGGAACTGGAGAAACAGCTGGCGGCAGCCACTCAGTCCGAAGGGAAAACCATGCGTCTGCTGCGTAATAAAGTGACGGATGCTGAAATCGCCGAAGTGCTGGCCCGCTGGACCGGTATCCCTGTCTCCCGCATGATGGAAAGCGAGCGTGACAAACTGCTGCGTATGGAGCAGGAACTGCATCATCGGGTAATTGGCCAGGATGAGGCGGTTGAAGCGGTATCTAACGCGATTCGCCGCAGCCGTGCCGGGCTATCCGATCCGAACCGACCGATTGGTTCATTCCTGTTCCTCGGTCCGACTGGGGTCGGTAAAACCGAGCTGTGTAAAACGCTGGCTAACTTTATGTTCGACAGCGACGACGCGATGGTGCGTATCGATATGTCCGAGTTTATGGAGAAACACTCCGTCTCGCGTCTGGTCGGTGCGCCTCCGGGATACGTCGGTTATGAAGAGGGCGGTTACCTGACCGAGGCGGTGCGCCGTCGTCCTTATTCCGTCATCCTGCTGGATGAAGTGGAAAAAGCGCACCCGGATGTGTTCAACATTCTGCTGCAGGTACTCGACGACGGGCGCCTCACTGATGGGCAGGGGAGAACGGTCGACTTCCGTAATACGGTGGTCATCATGACCTCGAACCTCGGTTCCGATCTGATTCAGGAACGGTTCGGCGAGCTGGATTACGGACATATGAAAGACCTGGTGCTGGGAGTGGTCAGCCAGAACTTCCGTCCGGAGTTCATCAACCGTATCGATGAAGTGGTGGTCTTCCATCCGCTGGGTGAGAAACACATTGCTTCTATTGCCCAGATCCAGCTGCAGCGTCTGTATAAACGTCTGGAAGAGCGCGGATATGAAGTGCGGATGTCCGATGAGGCGCTGAAGCTGCTAAGCGCCAACGGGTACGATCCGGTATACGGCGCGCGGCCACTGAAACGCGCTATTCAGCAGCAGATTGAGAACCCGTTAGCCCAGCAGATCCTTTCTGGTGAGCTGATTCCGGGTAAAACCGTCGAGCTGGTAGTGAAAGACGACCGTATCGTGGCAGTGCAGTAAGTCACAAAACGACAAAAACGGGCCCAGCGGGCTCGTTTTTGTTTAAAAACCAGGCAAGAATTAAAGCTCAACACCGGATTTGGTTGAAAAGTGAGCGGTTGAATTCTTTTTTTGAATTTATCCTTGTCACTTCAGAATTACCCCCTATAATGCGCCTCCACTGACACGGAACAACGGCAAGCAAGCCGCCGGGGCAGCAGGATTCAACAGCGAAAGCAACGTTGAAAACCGACAGAGAAAAGCAAAATAAGCGCTTGACTCTGAATGAGGAAAACGTATTATACGGGACCTCGCGACAGAGCGCTAAAGCGCGTCGCAACTGCTCTTTAACAATTTATCAGACAATCTGTGTGGGCACTCAAAGTGACATGGATTCTTAACGTCCTCGGACGAAAAATGAATACCAAGTCTCAAGAGTGAACACGTAATTCATTACGAAGTTTAATTCT
>NZ_JBMEZS010000016.1:0-47970 GCF_048822555.1 Klebsiella sp. C283 | reverse complement strand
GCAAAAAGTCAGTAAAGGACTCACAGTTGGTTCAGTCATTACAGGAAGCACGTTTTTACATGGTCCCCCTGTTTTGGCACTCGGTTTTACCAAGCTGTTTAAAAAATCAAAAAAAGTAGACGAAACCAATATTCAATTGGCCAATAGCTGGATTGGTGTAAACAACCACCTGATTGAAAAGGTGCTGCCAAACCTAAAGTGGGATATGGGTATAGGAAGTTCAACCGCCCTTTTTGGCGAGTCTGGCGGGTAGGAAGCGGCCGCGCAAGCGCCGCTTTGGGCACAGATCGGGCACAGATCGGGGGTTCATGCGTGGGTTTTCGACATCGCGGGGCCACGCAGCGGCTCAGTGCGTAGCCATTTCTCACCGAATCCCGGCACAGGGCCGAGCGCAGCCCTGCGGGGTCGTGGCCGCATCGGATCGGACTCTGGCTTGGCTGCCGGCTGTGTGGCCGGCGCCTCATCACGCGGCGGGCGGCGGGGCGCGCGCTGCGGGCCGGTAGTGCGCTTGCTCCAGCGCGCCGTGTTTCTCGAAGTGGGCGAGGATGGCGCGAATGGCCTTGGGGTCTTCGATGCTGGCGACGATCCGCACCGCGCCGCCGCAGTGGGCGCAGGTGGTGATGTCGATGGAAAAGACCCGCTTGAGCCGTTGCGCCCAGCTCATCGCACGGCGCTTCTGCTCGGGGCTGCGCGGCTCGTCGTGGGCGCTGACGTCCACTGGCGCCGCATCGCCCGCAGGCCGCCTGCCGCGCCCCGAGGGCGTCAGCTGCGCGCGCAGGTTTGCATTCGGGGCGAATACGCCGTGGAAGCGGGTGAGATGCGCGCGTGGCGGCGGGACCAGTGCCGCCAGCTTGGCGATGAAGTCCACCGCATCCCATTCGACATGCGTGGTGCCATTGCGCCACGGCGTCTTGAGCTGGTAACGCACCCTGCCCTGTGGCGAGATCGATAGCCGCTGCTCGCTGATCGCCGGGCGCGTGATGTAGCGGCACAGCTTTTCGAGCTTGTGGCTTTCGTGTGCTTCCGCGGCCACGCCGGCATGCAGCGAGAAGCCGCCGACCTTGCCGGCGTCGCCCTCCAGCGGACCGGCGTCGCCAGGCAGCGTTTGCAGCGTGACGACCTTGCGGCCAGCGTCGCGACCGGTGGCGATGCGGTAGGTCATCGAACTCATCCGCAGCCCATCCATGCCGTCGTCGCTACCCGCGCTGTCGGACAGGAACACGGATTCGTCTTCGCCTTCGAGCCAGCCGCGGCGCGACAGGTGCCGGCACACGCGATGCGCGATGGTGTTGGCCAGTTCCGTCAGTTGCGCCGATGTGGGCGCACGGGTGCGGTGCAGGCGCGGCTTGCGCTGCGGACGCTCGGTGGTGTCCTCGTACACGCCGTCGAGCCACAGCATGTGGAAGTGGATGTTGAGATTCAGCGCGCTGCCGAAGCGCTGGATCAGGGTCACCACGCCGCATTGCGCCGTATCCCGCGGCACGCCGGCCTGATCGGCAAGCCAACCGGCGATCACACGATGCACGATGCCCAGCACCGGGCCGATCGCCTCAGGCTTGCTGGCGAACAGGAAGCGCAACGGGTACGGGAAACTCAGCACCCATTGCCGCACCGGCCGCGGGCCGAACACCTCGTCCACCAGATGCCGCGCCGACTCGGCCATGCGCCGTGCGCCGCAGCTCGGGCACAGCCCGCGCTTCTTGCAGGAATACGCCACCAGCCTCTCGGCACGACAGTGCTCGCAGACCACGCGCAGGAAGCCGTGCTCGAGCACGCCGCAGCGCAGGTAGGTCTCGAACTCCTCGCGCACATACTCGGGCAGCGGGCGGTCTTCGGCCTCAAGACGCGCGATGAAGTCCGGGTAGTGCGCCTGCACTAGCGCGTACAGCAGCGTGCGCTCGGGCAGGTGGCGCGCGTAACGCGCAGCGGCGTGGGCGGCCGGCAGTGGCGCGCACACCTCGGCCTGCCGCCGGGGTGCGGTCAGGCGCGGCACGCAGCGCTCCGTTGCAGGGACGGCTGCTCAGGGTTGCGCCCGCGAGCACGCGTTCATATCGGCGTTTTCTGATCTTCGCGTCAGACATTGCCGCGGGGCGGGTAGGAAGTCTCCCGCCTCGGACGCCAGAACGCACAAAGCCCGGCACGAGGCCGGGCTTTGTGGTCTTGCTTGATGGATCGCGGGGCTTAGAAATCCATGCCGCCCATGCCGCCCATGCCGCCGCCGGCCGGCATCGCCGGCTCGTCCTTCTTCGGGGCCTCGGCCACCATCGCTTCGGTGGTGATCATCAGGCCCGCGATCGACGCGGCGTTCTGCAGCGCGGTGCGGGTGACCTTGGTCGGGTCCAGGATGCCGAACTCGATCATGTCGCCGAACTCGCCGTTGGCGGCGTTGTAGCCGAACGCACCCGAACCTTCGACCACGCGGTTGAGGATGACCGACGGCTCATCGCCGGCATTGGTCACGATCTCGCGCAGCGGGGCTTCCATCGCGCGCAGGGCGATCTGGATGCCGTGGTTCTGGTCTTCGTTCACGCCCTTGATGCCGGCGATCGCCGCCTTGGCACGGATCAGGGCGACGCCGCCGCCCGGGACGATGCCTTCCTCGACGGCCGCACGGGTCGCGTGCAGGGCGTCTTCGACGCGCGCCTTCTTTTCCTTCATCTCGACTTCGGTGGCGGCACCGACCTTGATCACCGCAACGCCGCCGGCCAGCTTGGCCACGCGCTCCTGCAGCTTCTCGCGGTCGTAGTCGGAGGAGGTCTCCTCGATCTGCGCCTTGATCTGCTTGATGCGCGCCTCGATGCCCGCGCCTTCGCCGGCGCCATCGATGATGGTGGTGTTTTCCTTCGACACCTGGATCTTCTTGGCGCGGCCGAGGTCCTTGATGGTGGCCTTCTCCAGCGACAGGCCGACTTCCTCGGAAATCACCACGCCGCCGGTCAGGATCGCCATGTCTTCCAGCATCGCCTTGCGACGGTCGCCGAAGCCCGGGGCCTTCACCGCGCAGACCTTGACGATGCCGCGGATGGTGTTGACCACCAGGGTCGCCAGCGCTTCGCCTTCGACTTCCTCCGCCACGATCAGCAGCGGCTTGCCGGCCTTGGCCACGCCCTCGAGGACGGGCAGCAGGTCGCGCACGTTGGAGATCTTCTTGTCGTACAGCAGGATGAAGGGATCATCCAGGTCGGCCGACATCGACTGCTGGTTGTTGACGAAGTACGGGCTCAGGTAGCCGCGGTCGAACTGCATGCCCTCGACCACGTCGAGTTCGTTGTCCAGGCCGCTGCCTTCCTCGACCGTGATCACGCCTTCCTTGCCGACCTTGTCCATCGCCTGCGCGATCAGGTCGCCGATGTTGGCATCCGAGTTCGCGGAGATCGCGCCGACCTGGGCGATTTCCTTGCTGGTCGACGACGGCTTGGACAGCGACTTCAGTTCGCCGACCGCGGCCTTCACCGCCTGGTCGATGCCGCGCTTCAGGTCCATCGGGTTCATGCCGGCGGCGACCGCCTTCATGCCCTCGCGGATGAACGCCTGCGCCAGCACGGTGGCGGTGGTGGTGCCGTCGCCGGCGTTGTCGGAGGTCTTGGAAGCGACTTCCTTCACCATCTGCGCGCCCATGTTCTCGAACGCGTCAGCCAGTTCGATTTCCTTGGCGACGGAGACGCCGTCCTTGGTGATGGTCGGCGCGCCGTAGCTCTTCTGCAGCACGACGTTGCGGCCCTTCGGGCCGAGGGTCGCCTTCACGGCGTTGGCGAGCACGTTGACGCCGCGCACCATCTTGGAGCGCGCGTCTTCGCCGAAACGAATGTCCTTGGCAGCCATTGCGAATTACCTCGAAAAATTATTCGGATGAGAAATGTGTGGGAGCGACGCGCGATCAGCCGAGGATCGCGAACAGGTCGTCTTCCTTCACCACCAGCAGCTCGACGCCGTCCAGCTTCACTTCGGTGCCGCTGTACTTGCCGAACAGCACCTTGTCGCCGACCTTGACCTGCGGCGCGCGGACCTGGCCGTTGTCCAGCACCTTGCCGGTGCCGACGGCGACGACTTCGCCCTTGATCGGCTTCTCGGTGGCCGAATCCGGGATCACGATCCCGCCGGCGGACAGCTTCTCTTCTTCCATGCGCTTGATGACCACGCGGTCGTGCAGCGGCTTGATATTGGACATGGCAACCTCGGTAAATGGTTGATTGACGTGGAAAAACCCGGCGATTTTAGCAGTCGCGCGAAGCGAGTGCCAAACCGCGGACAACAGAACCGGGCGAACCCGGCATGCCACCGAGATGGGGCGGGCCCGCCGACTTTCAAGGGCCGCACGCGGATGTCCGCCAGGCCCGCCGGATCGGGGCAGCCGCTACCCTATGCCGGTGAGCGCCCTGATCTGCTTCTGCACCTGTCCCGACGCCGACAGCGCCGAGCGCATCGCCACCGCGCTGGTGGCCGAGCGCCTGGCCGCCTGCGTCAACCTCCTGCCCGGCCTGCGTTCGGTCTATCGCTGGCAACGCAAGGTCGAGGCCGCGGCCGAGGTCCTGCTGCTGGTCAAGACCAGTGCCGAGGCCTACCCCGCCCTGCAGGAACGCCTGCGCCAACTGCATCCCTACGAACTCCCGGAGCTGCTCGCGGTCGAAGCCGCGTCCGGCCTGCCCGAATACCTGCAATGGCTGGCCGCCGAGAGCCGACCGGTAAACTGAGCCAATGACCGCATCCACGATCCGCCTGCGCCGCTGGCTGGCCGGGCTCGCCCTGCTGCTTGCGCTGCCCGCGACCTCGGCCGTCGCCCAGGACTTCGAACTGCCGCCGGTCGACGAGGTCTTCGTCCTGTCCGCGCAGGCCACCGCGCCGGACCGCATCGAGGTGCGCTGGCGGATCGCCGACGGCTATTACCTGTACCGGCACCGCACCTCGGTCAAGGCCGATGCCGCCTTCACCGGCGCGACCATGGCGCTGCCGAAGGGCAAGGCCTACCGCGACGAATTCTTCGGCGACGTCGAAACCTACCGCAAGGAATTGCTCGGCACCCTCACCGGCACGCCCGCGGCCGGCGCGAGCGCGACCACCCTGACCGTGAAGTACCAGGGCTGCGCCGATGCCGGCGTGTGCTACCCGCCGCAGACCCGCACCCTGAAGGTCGCGTTGCCGGGCGAAGCGGGCGCTGGCGGCTTCGGCTGTAAGGCGCGCGGGCTGCATGATTATGTCGTCAAGAACGGCTCTGCCGATCATCCCAACGCCGAGGTGAAATTCGCACTGGGTGATGTGGTCAACACCATGATCGGCTGCACTAATGGTGAAACGATCATGCTGTGCCACGACACCTCGCTGCCGCGCCCCTATTCTCTCGGCTTTCGGGTGCAAGGCACCGAGGGGCTGTGGATGGACGTCAACAAGTCGATCTATCTGGAGGGCAAGAGCCCACAGCCGCACCGCTGGGAGCCTGCCGAGGGCTGGTTTGCGAAATACGATCACCCGCTATGGAAACGCTACGCCGATCTGGCGGCAGGGGCCGGGCATGGCGGGATGGACTGGTTCGTGATCCACGCTTTTGTCGAGGCGCTGAAGGCCAAGGCCCCGATGCCAATCGACATTTACGACGCGCTGGCCTGGAGCGCGATCACGCCTCTGTCGGAACAATCGATTGCTGAGGGCAATCGCACGTTAGATTTTCCCGACTTCACCCGAGGGCAGTGGCGCACCCGCAAGCCGATCTTTGCGCTGAACGACGCCTATTGATCGACGCGATTTAGGCCAAGCGCACCGCAAAGGCGAAATTGGTAATCTTGTCGGTATCCTTGACGCCCGGCGCGCTTTCGACGCCGCTGGAGGTATCGACCAGCGGCGCTCCGGTGCGCGCAATCGCCTCGGCAACATTCGTCGGATTTAGCCCGCCTGCCAGCCCCCACGGCAAGGCACCGCGATATCCGGCCAGCAGCGACCAGTCGAACGCCAACCCCATGCCGCCGGGCAGCGCGCCTTTGGGGGTCTTGGCGTCGAACAAGATCAAGTCCGCCGCCCCGGCATAGGCTGCGGCGCGTGCGACATCGCTGGCGCTGGCGACGGGCAGCGCCTTCCACACCGGCTTGCCAAACCGCGCGCGCAACTGGGCCACGCGTTCGGGCGATTCCGAACCGTGCAGCTGCAGCGCGTTCAGCTTGGCTGCCACCAGTGCGTCGGCGATGACAGCATCATCCGCATCGACGAACAAACCGACCATGGCGATCTGGCCAGCTGCGCGCGATGTCAAAGCGCCCGCGACATTCGACGTAACCGCACGGGGCGACGCTGGATAGAACACCAACCCGGCATAGTCCGCCCGCGCCGCGATGGTCGCATCGAGCGCCTCGGGTGTGCTGATCCCGCAAATCTTGATTTTCGCGGGCATGCGGTCAGTCGGGGTTCTGGATCAGCCGCACCAGCGTGCAGTCGGGATCGATCAGGTAGCCGATCCTCAGGCCGCTCGCCTCCAGTTGCGGAGCTTTGAAGCGCGGCCAGCCGGTGCTTTTTTCCTCGGCTCCCGCCGCGTTCACCAATGCCACCATGGCATCGAGATCATCCAACCGCAGGCAACAGCCGAACGAGCTCGTAGCTGGGTCGAGGTCAGGATAGGGGAAGAATTCGAGCTGCAAACCGCCGCGCTGCAGGATCATCCAGCCGCGATCCTTCCAACTCGTCGCAAAGCCCAGCTTCGCATAAAACGCCTCTGTCACATCGAAATCGCGCGATGGCAGATTGGGGGTGACGTGGTCAGCCATGGCTCAGCGCAGCTTGTCGGCCATGCGGGCCGTATGAGTGATTGCGGCGCGGCTATCGGGGGCGGAATGGCTCATCACGATCATGCTGGCCTTGGGGAACGCCGCACCAAACGCGCGCGCTGACGCGGCGTAGTGCTCAGTGTCGGCATCACCGAGATTGCCGAGCGACTTGGCCTTGCTGTCCTTGATCAGGCAGCCACCAAAAGCGATGTCGGTGCCGTCGATCCCAACGGTGATATTGTCACTGGTGTGGCCGGGGCCGGGGTAAAATACCTTGAGCGGGCCAAAGTTGGGCGCGGTTGCTGGTTCGACCCAGCCATTGGCGGCGAAAGTCAGGCTGTGTTGCGCCGCAACCATCCCCTCTTGCGGGGCAAGCTGGTTCGACAACGCATTGGCATAAGTCGCAATCCCCGCCGCATGCAGCGCGTCCATACCGCCCATCTTGTCCTGATGCGCGTGAGTCACCACCGCCAGCGCGACCGGCAGGTTGATCTCCTGCTTGATCCAGTTGAGGATCTGGGCGGTCTGGTCATCGGTCCAGGCGGTATCGACCACCAGCACGCGGCCGCCATCCCTGACGATCAAACCGTTGGAAGCGACTGCCCCGAAACCCGGCATGTCGAGATAGGAAGTGTGCTGCCAGACATTCGGTGCGAGCTGGCGGAAAACCAGATCGCCAAACCGTTGGTCGCCAGTTTCCATTTGCTGGCCAATCGTCGGGCGGATTTCACCGGGCATGCACCCGCTCAGCATCAATGCAGCGGCTAATGCGGTGCTCAGCTTCGCGACCGGGTGCATAATATTGGGCAATTCCATCAAGTTTTCCTTTTATTCAGCATTAAAAACCCCGCAAATGCGAGGCCTAGTAAATAGATGATCTTAATTTGGTTCACTGTAGCAAAAATATGGGGCGAATTCAAACATGAGGTGCGACAGTTTCAAAAGCCATATGATAATCAACAAGCTGAGCAAATTTCTCTAATGGTGTAAGCCAATCTAACGCCTTTCTAGGACGAGTATTCAGTGACATGGCAACTTGATTTAAATAATGCTGATCTGCCTGATTTAAATCAATCCCTTTAGGGAAGGTGCGAATAAGCGGGGAAATTCTTCTCGGCTGACTCAGTCATTTCATTTCTTCATGTTTGAGCCGATTTTTTCTCTCGTAAATGCCTTGAATCAGCCTATTTAGACCGTTTCTTCGCCATTTAAGGCGTTATCCCCAGTTTTTAGTGAGATCTCTCCCACTGACGTATCATTTGGTCCGCCCGAAACAGGTTGGCCAGCGTGAATAACATCGCCAGTTGGTTATCGTTTTTCAGCAACCCCTTGTATCTGGCTTTCACGAAGCCGAACTGTCGCTTGATGATGCGAAATGGGTGCTCCACCTTGGCCCGGATGCTGGCTTTCATGTATTCGATGTTGATGGCCGTTTTGTTCTTGCGTGGATGCTGTTTCAAGGTTCTTACCTTGCCGGGGCGCTCGGCGATCAGCCAGTCCACATCCACCTCGGCCAGCTCCTCGCGCTGTGGCGCCCCTTGGTAGCCGGCATCGGCTGAGACAAATTGCTCCTCTCCATGCAGCAGATTACCCAGCTGATTGAGGTCATGCTCGTTGGCCGCGGTGGTGACTAGGCTGTGGGTCAGGCCACTCTTGGCATCGACACCAATGTGGGCCTTCATGCCAAAGTGCCATTGATTGCCTTTCTTGGTCTGATGCATCTCCGGATCGCGTTGCTGCTCTTTGTTCTTGGTCGAGCTGGGTGCCTCAATGATGGTGGCATCGACCAAGGTGCCTTGAGTCATCATGACGCCTGCTTCGGCCAGCCAGCGATTGATGGTCTTGAACAATTGGCGGGCCAGTTGATGCTGCTCCAGCAGGTGGCGGAAATTCATGATGGTGGTGCGGTCAGGCAAGGCGCTATCCAGGGATAACCGGGCAAACAGACGCATGGAGGCGATTTCGTACAGAGCATCTTCCATCGCGCCATCGCTCAGGTTGTACCAATGCTGCATGCAGTGAATGCGTAGCATGGTTTCCAGCGGATAAGGTCGCCGGCCATTACCAGCCTTGGGGTAAAACGGCTCGATGACTTCCACCATGTTTTGCCATGGCAGAATCTGCTCCATGCGGGACAAGAAAATCTCTTTTCTGGTCTGACGGCGCTTACTGCTGAATTCACTGTCGGCGAAGGTAAGTTGATGACTCATGATGAACCCTGTTCCATGGCTCCAGATGACAAACATGATCTCATATCAGGGACTTGTTCGCACCTTCCTTAGGTAAATATTGCCTAATTAAACCATTCATATTTTCGCATGTGCCTTTTTGCCAGGGTGAATGTGGGTCACAGAAATATACATCTATGCCTAAATCTTCTTCGAGTATTTTATGTTCTGACATCTCACGTCCACGGTCATAGGTCAACGTTTTACGCAGTTCTGCAGGTAAATATTTCAGAGCTTCAGTTAAAGCCTTGCGCACTGATTCTGCCTTTGCATCAGGTAATGTTGCCAAGATACAGAGCCGTGTATTTCGTTCAATAAGTGTTGCTATCGAACTTTTATTGTCTTTACCTTTAATTAAATCAGCTTCCCAATGACCCGGTATTTTTCTTTCTTGAACTTCGGCTGGGCGCTCATGAATAGTTTTAATATCCTGTAATATAGAATCTTTTTTAGGTTCACCGTTAGCTTTTCGCTTTTTATTTTCATGACGTAGACAGGATAATAAGTCTTTTTTCAACTCACCCTTTGGTAATGCTCGTATCGTTGAATAAATCGTTGTATGGCTTACATTCATTGTTTGATCCAAATCAGGAAATGTCTTTAAACGCTTTGCTATTTGCTGAGGAGACCATAAACAACGGATCGCTTCAACAATAAATTTCCAGAGGATTGAATCGATTTTGAGTTTTCTGTGACCACGTCTACGTCTAGCGAAGGTGTTATCAGAAGCATATCGAGCTTGATAAACGTCATTGATGCTATTTCTTTTAAGCTCACGATAGATCGTACTAGGATGTCTTTTAATGAGTTCAGCAAATTTTCTGGCTGAAAAGCCTTCTTTTCTTGACTCAAGCATTAATGCAGTACGATCTTCAAAGTTAAGATGATGGTATGACAATTTTATATACTCCATAAACCCTTTAAATTAATTAGGTGGTTTATGTCGCACTTCAAGTTTTACTCTGCCAACTTTAAATCAGTGGCTCCACTAACACTCTTCACTTATTTATTTAAAATTTAGCGACGTTAAAAGACAATTAAGTATTTTTAGATAATGGGGTTCTAGGGATTTTCCGTCCAAAAACGACAAAGTGCTCTGGAGGCCGCGCCGTCCGTGGCCTCCAGAGGGGTATTACTTTTCGCTGACGGGTAAATATCCCTCGATTGAGCGCATAAGCTCCTCCAGATCTGGCAATTTTTCGCTCAATTCGAAGTGGTAAGTCCCCTTGAGGTTAATGTTGTGCCAGGCCACAGGGGATGCCTGTTTGACGATATCTATTCTCTTGGTATCTCCTTGGTATTCGAAGCTGGTCAACAGCTGGCTGAGTATCCTGGAGTTGAAGTAAACGATGGCATTGGTGACCAGGCGAGCGCACTCATTCCATAGCTGGATTTCTTCGTCTGAACTGCCCCGGAACTGATCCCCATTGACGCTGCTCACGGCCCGACGCAGTTGGTGATAGGCCTCTCCCCGGTTCAGCGCGCGCTGAACATAGTTTCTTAAACTGGCATCATCGATGTAGCACAGTAGATAATTCGCTTTCACCAGGCGATTGTATTCCGTCAGGGCTTCCAGCAGCGGGTGATTGCGCTTGTACTCCGAGAGCTTTCTCACCAAGGTGGCTTGCGTTGTTTTCCGCTGCTTAAGTGATACTGCAATCCGTTGGATGGTATCCCAGTGCTGCGCAATACGATGGGTATTGATTGGCTTTTTTAAGCACAGCTGAATTCGGTGTTCTTTGTCTTCCTTGACATCAAACATGTCATTGATCACTTTGCCAACCTGGGCATAGCGTGGGGCAAACTGGTATCCGAACAGATCCAGTAACGCGAAGTTCACATGGTTCACCCCATGGGTATCGGTTGAGAGCACATCCGGAATGATGTCTGACGTATTGCTCATCAACAAATCAAAGATGTAGTGCGATTCATGTTCGTTGGCGCCGATCACTCTGGCGTTGATCGCAGCGTGATTGGCGATCAAGGTCATGGCAGAAACACCTTTTTGAGTGCCAAAGTACTTCGACGAATAACGGGTTTTGAAGGTCTCGCGCCGGGCTTCGAACTTTTGACCATCGGCACTGGCGTGGATCACATCTTCCTGGATGTTGTAGTACCGGAAGATGGGTAGCTTGGCTGTCGCGTTATTGATGTTGTCGTTAGCAGCATTCAATGTTTCCAGGCGAAGATAGTTCGCCTGGATAGTGCTGAGCTGATCATAGGTACGATCAGAGATCTGTGCCATGCCGTAAATGCCTTGATTGGTTGCATTGCCGACCAGAATTGCCAACAGGTCATATTCATGGGAACGGCTTCTGGATTGGGAACCCAGCACATGAGCGAAGCAGTCAATGAAACCGGTGTCACGATCAACCATGCGCAGTACATCCGCAATCCCCGTTGTGGGAATTTGCTGGAAGAAGGGATTGTTGACCAGATGATGTTTGCTGGCCGAAGGCAGGCGCCAGAAGCGTTTACCCTGCGGATTACGCAAGATGATATTCCGGTTGTCTTCCTGTTCAAGATATTCGCCGACTTCGTACAAACGGGTATCCAATTCCATGGCCATCTGTTTGATCAGCTTTTCAGGCTCCTCCGCTAATTTTGTAAAATGGCTCTGTTGAAGCAGCGTATATTTGTTTTTTCGCCAATGTTCCCCGTCGATCAGGTCGGCGTCGAGTGCCCGGTATTTAGTGATATCAGGCAGCGTCAGCTGGCCATTCAGGCGATCAGGAATCTGTTGATAGAGGAACCACTCATAACGATCGATCAGGATATTCCCTTCACCATCCAGCAGGAATTCACGTGATTTTTTGGAAAGGAGTCTGGTGTCGGCAGTTTGCAACTGAGCGTCCTGGCCGTTGAGTTCGTTTTGTGTTTTCGCCAAGGCGGCCGCTAAGTGCTGGGTGCCGTCGCAGCCTTCGAAGCGCAGACATAGGAACAACTCTCGCAGCAAACCTTTCCGCAGACTTTCTTTCTCGTCGCAGTACTGCCACATGGCTTCATCGACCGATCGTCGCTGCTCGTTCAGGAAGAGACATACAGATTCCAGATCCCTTTTGGTCAGCAGGCTCAGTGCTTGCTGTCTTACTGTTGCAAACGGTAGTTGCAGATCAATGCTGTCATCAATGAACAGGTGCAGTACTTCAGCTGCCTTGCTGACATTTTTAGCTGCTTTTTGCCAATCCTTAAACACCGCTTCCTGCGCATAATCCTTTGCCTTCTGTTTGGTCTGTCTGACATGATGCACAAAGCCATCGGCAATACGTTCCAGCGCTTGCTGCCATCGCGTTTGAAGATAGCACAATAAATACAGCCATTGGCTGCCTACGGTTTGACGTTTCAGTTTGGCACCGTAGTAGTCGACTTTCTCTGCCAGGTGTTGCAGATTTTTCTGCGACAGTGATAGCGTGCTCAACAGCAGATCCACTTCCGGCATCCAATGCTGGATATGGCGATAGACAATCAGTTCTTTCTCCAACTCGGTTCCGGTGAAGTTACGAGCCGATTGTCGCAACTGTCGGAACGGCAGTGGACCTGTGCCGTTCACGAGCTCCGCCAGTGCTTGCTTAAGACCGCGTGACATTGCACGCTCAAGGTGCGCGGCCATGTGTTCCTGTTCGTCTCCCACCACCTGACTGATGATCTTTTGCAGCGTGCTGTAGGCAGGGATTGCGATCTTCTGCCCCGAACAATATTCATTGGCCGCATCGAAGAGGTGCCTAGGCGCTGTCCAGGCTCTGGCTTGCTGGGATAAGTAATCTCTCAACGCCGCTCCATGGTCTTTGACATTTCAGCGCTGGTAGTTGCAGAGCTGGAAAACACGTTGGTAAATCCGTTCGTTCTCTTTTGGCGTGAGATTAAAGGGTCTACAGCCTGGGCCTGGTAGAACGGTTTGATAAACGTATTTGAGGTCCTGCTTGATCTGATGAAAGCCGGGATTCAGCACCACCGGCTTGGCTTTGAAATAGCCCAGCAGTACCACCAGCATGTAACGCTGGCCCCGATGACGGAGGCTTTTAGCGATCGCCAGTTCCTTATCGTTCAGCGAGAAAAAGAAGCGTTGGTCGGCGGAGGTGAAAGCGGGGGGTCCATATAACTCATCTTGTTCTGCCTCGGACAAGATTTGGACACGTTCTTCGAATGCCATGGATTTAGCCCAAAAAGACTAAATCTTACTCAAACAGAGCCCAAATAGGGATCTCGAAAAAAGTAATACCCCTCTGGAGGCCACAGACGGCGGGGCCTCCAGAGCACTTTGTCGTTTTTGGACGGAAAATCCCTAGAACCCCTCAGTGGGACGAAATGATCCGGACCGCTGGCTCCCTGAAGCTGGGCAAAGTACAGGTTTCAGTGCTGGTCCGTTCATTGCTGAAAAGTGAACGTCCTTCCGGACTGACTCAGGCAATCATTGAAGTGGGGCGCATCAACAAAACGCTGTATCTGCTTAATTATATTGATGATGAAGATTACCGCCGGCGCATTCTGACCCAGCTTAATCGGGGAGAAAGTCGCCATGCCGTTGCCAGAGCCATCTGTCACGGTCAAAAAGGTGAGATAAGAAAACGATATACCGACGGTCAGGAAGATCAACTGGGCACACTGGGGCTGGTCACTAACGCCGTCGTGTTATGGAACACTATTTATATGCAGGCAGCCCTGGATCATCTCCGGGCGCAGGGTGAAACACTGAATGATGAAGATATCGCACGCCTCTCCCCGCTTTGCCACGGACATATCAATATGCTCGGCCATTATTCCTTCACGCTGGCAGAACTGGTGACCAAAGGACATCTGAGACCATTAAAAGAGGCGTCAGAGGCAGAAAACGTTGCTTAACGTGAGTTTTCGTTCCACTGAGCGTCAGACCCCTGTTACCGATGCAAGAACAGGGGAGTTTCATGAAATGCCTGTTTAGGAGTGATTAAAGGTAACTTGTGCGCAGAAGGTCAGGTGTGTGGTGGTTAGTACAGACTAGTGAATGTTGTAACTAAACTATATTTTTATTAAAGGCCGGAGGTGGTGTTCCTCCGGCCTTAATTACGTTTCCGTGTTCATTAGTCGATGAACTGGCGGATCAGTTCCAGAATGGCAATCAGCGCGTTTGCAAGCGCCGCTACCGCCCTCAGAACGATGATTAACAGGTTAATCATCCGTTTTCTCCATAAATGGAGTAAAGACACCGTGGCTTGCTCTTACACTGCCTGTCACCACGGCTTCTCTTCGTCTTGTCAGTTGTAGAGAGTCTCACTCCTGCCAGAGCACAGATAACCAGCACCACCTGTATTACCTGTCAGGACTTTGAACCTGTTCATGCCGCATTTAGCGGAATGCAGGGAGAGACTCACCACAGAGCTAACCCTCTGATTATACGTTTATCTAACGTTCAGGCAAACCGTTAACGCACAGTCACTGCCCGTCATATTGCATAATCAGGCTTCACGGATTATCATACTATTGTCAGTTGTAGAGAGTTTCCCTTCCGGGCTGAGTTACCAGCTCGCACCGGAACCGTAAAAAAGCCGACCTCACCAGTCGGTTTTTTTACGTCTGCGGTTTCCCGCTTCGTTTAAATCTATTTTAAATGAATAAATTGTTCTGCGGCAAACCCAACAACATAAGGACGTTAGGGTTGATGGTTGCCGAAATCGCGGTGCGTTACGTGAATTCTGAGGTTTTGCGAGGGGGATTGGGCGCGAGAATTTACGAGAGAGCGCCGGAACAATGCCGGGATCACAAACCATCACCCGTGAAAGAAATCTTCCGGCATTGCCCGGTCAGGTAGTATGACATTCATTGTCAACGGCCATCAATTTATAAGCTGCTTTGCACTTCATAAAAGATCACCACCAGGGCTGCTAAAACAGTACCGATAGCCAGCACGTTAAAAAGTACGTCCTTCATCTTTACGAACGACATACTGATTTGCGTCCTTTCCCTTTTGTCAGCCTTCTCTATCATCCAGCGTTGGTATGAATCACTGTTACTTTTTCTGTCCATGTTCCCCCCAATTCATCAATGAGCACCAGGCGGCCACCAGGCTTCTTGCCAACAAAGTAACGGCCTCGCGGCAGACGTTCGCCAGTCTTCAGCCGTTCGATCCAGTCCTGAAATGCAGGGCGCGGTTTATAGCTGTAGCGGCCAAAATCAGCTAAAGACTGCGTGACCATGACTGTTTGGCAGCCATGCTTTCTCATATCACGAAACGTATTTTCCAGTGCAGCCAGTGTATTCATTTGCACGTTCTCTCTGCTTTTCCCATGAAGATATTAACGACACTCAAAACTAACACCGTTGGCATGATCACGGCAGCATAGCCGACAGCAACGGCCTGATATATGGTCAATGAGTAGTCGGGCTGTTTATACAATACGACTGAAAAAATGCTCCCCAAACAAGCAAGCAGAGTTAAAAACAAGTAATCGACAAATCTGTTTTTATAGATAACCCATGCAACGATGCAGGGATATGACACCAGGCACAGGATAATCGCATTTGTGGTATGCACGTTTCGCTCCTTGTTATTTAAGGGTTGTCAGCCAGATCAAACAGATTGTTCAGGCTGGAACGGAATTGTTTTACCGATGATACCAGCTCCTGACTCCGCGCTTTTTCCTGCGCCAGTTCACGCCGTAGCTGCGCCATCTCGTCTCTGTTACGCTGAAGCTCAAGGATAGCCGTCATAAAGGTTTTGCTGGCTGATGCCTGTCCGGTCGCTTCCTGCGCCTTTTTAATGGCCTGATCTTCGTCGTCATTCGTTCTGATTGTGTAATGCCCCATGATACCCCTCTTTTGCTGTCATTTTTGCGCTGCCGGCGCGAACCCGGGAAGAAACTTTGCTGGCAAAAAACACTGGCCAACAGATGTGACCGGGAAAATTTGCTGGCAATTAATTTTCGATGAAAGCCAGCTCGCAATCGCCGCATTCAATATTCAGTCCGGCTTTGCCCCACACGGCAGCGCCACACCCGCGACACTGATATTTAACTTTATTTCGTTTTGGCTTGTCCTCAAATGCTGCAACTGACAAATCATTGTCATTGCTCCCGGCCATATCATCTGAATGGCTCCCGTTCTGCGGTGACACTGACGGCAGCAGAGCCATAGAAAGCACCGCTTCTATATCAATCCCGGCCTCAGCATTTTGATGCGCCAGAGCAAGCGTTTCGCGCCATTGCTCTATTACGGCGGTCATATCTTTTTGTTGTTCGACCTGGACAGGGAAGCGATCAAACCAGCTCAAAGCAAATTGCCCCTGGAACAGTTCCAGTGTGACGCGCTGGAAGCGGCCACCAGGGATCGGATAGTCATTAATCTTCTGGCCGACTTTCGCACCACCAGGTCTCCCGGTGGAGGAGGGCATAAGTCCGATACTTTCCATTTTTGCCGCCCACTGCGCATTGTGGTACGTCTTACGCGACGGGTTGCCGTAGTGGTACTGCCACATATGGCACTGCTCATGAACCAGCGTTTGCATGACTTCAATAAGCGGGTACACCGGGAAGTATTCAGGATTGAGGGCGATTTCATCAATCATCCTGCCGCTGCCGTCAGCAGCAACAAAGCGCCTGTAACTGAAATAGCCCATTGTGTTCTTGCCGCGCTGGAACGTAATCAGACAGTCAGGGAGTTCGCCGTCAAAAAGGCGCTGGTTATAGAAATCAAACGCCTGTTGTAGCTCGCTGTAAGCGCGTTCCGTGGCTCTTGTCATGCTGAAGTTCGCTTAGCGGCGTTCCGATATTCCTGTAACTCTGCAACAATAGCAGGGAACACATCAGCGCAACGCTGTGCCAGCTTAACCGCCTTTGAACAAACGCCCATACCATGTGCTCTTTTGAGCGCCTCCAACAAATCTGCCAGTTCCTCGTCAGTGATTTTTTCAGTCATCTATTAAGCTTCTCCATTATCTGTATCGTACGATACAGATAATATAAACCACACCTTTGATAGCGGCAATCTTTTTTGCTGGCAATTTCACGCCCAGGGCGGGCATCGAGCGGGTAATATTGCTGGCAAAAATCAACGGCCAAACCGGCTGCAGGAAACTGGTTTGCTGGCAAGCGTGATTTACTGCTGGGCTTGACACCTTGCCATTGTATGACGCTTGTTTTAGTGTCAAATGAACAACCAGCGCGAGAAGAATATAGGAAGCAAAAGCAATGGATATCAAACCTAACTCAGTGATCCACCTGGAGCCAGGCGAAACATTACCCGGCTATACCAATCTGAAACCCGTACCTGATAAGTATTTCGATGAGTTAAAGGCACTCATAAATAAACTCAATACTCAATCCGGTAATATTTACCTCAAGTTAAAACAGATGTACGCCTTTTTGGATCGTTTTAACAAAGAATTTGTGAGCACGTTTACCTCCTGTCAAAAGGGGTGCTCTTCGTGCTGTAAAATGGATGTTCATTTAACCGCGCTTGAGGCAACACATATTGCACAAGCAAGTAAACTTACTGCCAGAGACAACCCGCTTACGACCGGGCATGAGTCAAAATGTCCGTTTTTGTCTGAGAAGGGAACATGCTCAATCTACAATTACCGCCCGCTGTTATGCAGGACATATCATGTACTCACTCCGCCGGAGATGTGTAATGACCTGGATGCACAAGTCATGCAGTATGGTTCTCAAAGCGCGAACATGGGAAATCACATCTACAAAACAATAGCAGAGTGGATCTATTTTCAGACGTATCACTGCACTGGTAAGTTAGAAACCAAAGATATCAGAGACTACTTCCCTTATCCCCGCGAAGATATCCAAAGATTTCTTCACCATAACCCCCCGCGCCCTTTTTGCTAAAAAAAAGCCTCTGACGCAGTGTCAGAGGCTTGTTAGATTACTGTTCGTCACCAGCAGTGCTGGAAGCATCTTTTTTGATGAGAAACTCATCAAGAGAACGGCCAGCTTTTAACGCTTCGTCGATTGGTTTTGGTGTCCGGCCACGACCAGACCAGTATTTCGTTTCGCCGTTTTCATCAAACTGATATTTAGGCGGCGCTTTTGGCAACGTCTTTTTGCGTGTTTTTTGCGCATCTTCGGACAGGCCAAGCAGTTCTTCCGGTGAAAAACCTTCTCCGGCAATCAACTGGAGCAGTTCCTGGCGCTTTCTTTCGCGCTCTGCGCGTTCTGCTGCCTCACGCTCTGCTTCTTCACGACGTTCTTCGATCACGGCGTTAAGCTTTTCCTGCATTTCCAGCAGTTGTTCAAAGCTGGTTTCTCGCGCAAAAACACGAACAGAGCGAATATTCAGGAGTAGCTTTTTTGTTGCGTCAAACGTTTCATTTTCACTCATCGAGTTAATCCTTATTTTTTACTGAACTGAAACCCAAGTTTACCCGTAGTTTTATCCTGCAAAACAATTGCAGCGTCAAACTTTTTCCCGGTTTTATTACTGGTAAAGCCTTTAATCTCTCCGGTTTTACCTTTTTTGATTAATGTCTCAACCTGATTTTGTGTCAGTTTTTTTCCTGACACTTCAGACCAGATTTTAAACTCGCACCCGGAACAGAAAAAGCCTTTAGGCCGGATAATAATTTCTTTACTGCATGAAGGGCAGGGGGCTTCGAGCCGGGACATGGAACCTTCTGATCTGGATTTTGCTTCCATATCCGGTTTGCCGTCTTTGTCCGGGAATGTTGTCTTGCATTCAGGGTAGCAGGAGCATCCCCAGAAAAAGCCATTTTGCCCCTTACGCTTACGCAGGAAACCGTTGTTACAAACCGGGCAGGGCGTGGCATTTGAAGAAATCGAAATTCCGTTCCTGTCCAGCTCGTCGATTAACCCCTGGACGTACTCATCATTTTCCTTAATAAACTCCTCAACTGTCAGCTCTCCGGCTTTGATCTGAGACTGCTTTTCAGCCCACAGAGCGGAGATATCCGGTTTAGTGATTTCAGGAGGCAGTGCAGCGCAAAACTCCTGGCCTTGTTTTGTGGTTTTCCATACCAGCTCCGAATACCCCTTTTCTTTTTCGATGGAGATAAGCCCGGTATTTGCCGCCAGTTTCTCAAGAATACCCGCGCGGGTGGCTTCCGTTCCGATACTGCCACGATCACTGCTGCCCTCGTCTTTCGCTTCCAGCGCCTTTCTGAGAGCCGGATCATCAATGAATTTTGCCGCACTCGTCATGGCGGCCAGTAACGTTGACTCTGTGAAATAGCGAGGTGGTGTAGTCTTTTTCTTGTCCACGTCTGCCGATTCACACAGGCCGCTGTCATTAAATTTCAGCAATGAAAGGTCAAAACCGTCCGTTCCGGCATCTTCGGTTTCGTCCTCGTCATCACTATCCTTACCCAGCGCTTCCCAGCCCTTTTGTACCAGAACGCTCTGTGTGGCCGTAAAGGTATCCCCCTTAATATCAAAGTGGATTTTCGTCTTGTTGCGGATCGCATCCGGGTAGAACAGCCCGATAAAGTAGACGGACACCAGGTTATAAACGTTCCGCTCTTTTTCATTAAGCTGAATACCGGCTCCGCTTTTTGTCGTCGGGATGATGGCGTGGTGCGCCTCAATCTTACTGGCATTAAAGGCTTTGTGTTTCTGGCCTTTATCCATATCTACGATCGCAGACGCCAGTTCGGGTACGGTGGCCGCTATAGCAGTGGCAATATCTCCGGCCTGGTAATAATGCTCATCTGAAAGATAGCGATTGTCAGAACGTGGATAGGTCAGAAGCTTGTGAGTTTCATACAGCCCCTGCATCACATCGAGCGTATCTTTTGCAGAATAACCAAATCGCTTTGCGCAGAGCTGCTGAAGCGTGGAAAGGTTAAGCGGAAGCGGAGGCTTGCTATTTTCCGGCTTTGTCGTCGCGATAGTAACAATAGCATCCTTACCCGTAACACGTCCGGCAATATGCGCGGCCTGAGCTTCGGAGATCAGGCGTTTTTTCTCGTCTATCTGATCGTCGTCTGTTGTCTGATATTTCGCCTTAATCTGATGCCCGTTCATCGACAGACTGGCGAATACATCGTAATAAAAGCTTTCTGTGTGATTCTGGTTCGCCAGCGTGCGCATGTTCACCAGACCAAGAACGGCACTTTGTACCCGGCCAACGTTCAGAACGCCGTCATAGCCCTTCTCACGGCCTTTTAATGTACATCCCCGCGTCATGTTATAGCCAAAACCCTGATCGCACAGGGAACGCGCCAGGGCGCTTAACGTCATACCGCGAAATTTATCGTTAGGTTGTAAATTCGACAGTGATTTTTGCACTGGCGCAAGGTTGAGGTCGGCAACAAGCAGTCGCTGGACGGGTTTCTTGTTTCCGGCATAACCCAGAATCTCATCAACCAGCAAACATCCTTCATCATCGGGGTCGCCTGAATGAACGATGCTGTCGGCTTTATCGATAAGAGACAAAATAATGCGGGTCTGTGCTTCTGATTCAGGCTTGATTTTATATTTTGGCGGATAAACCGCTTTAATGGGTAAATCACTATAACGCCAGTTGGAATATTTGTCGTCATAATCCTGTGGGTCGTAAAGCTCCAGCATATGACCATAACACCAGGTAACGACATCAGAACCGTGTTCAAAATAGCCGTTTTTCTTTTCTGTATTGGGATTTCCGCCCAGTCCTTCAAAAATAGCCTTTGCTAAAGACGGTTTTTCTGCAATAAAAAGTCTCATTAATCAATCCTCAAGGTAACTTGAATAGTCAGGCTGCGCACCATTCTTTTTAAAGATTTCTTCCCTTTCCTCTATGTCTTCTTCTGCCTCCTGCACACTAAGGTCAAGGGTTCCTTTCAAAAAGGCACGCGCATTCTTGATTACATCTACTGTTAATTCGTTTTTTGTTCCGCGAATCATGCCAATAGCAATATTTATTATCTCCTTTATTTCAGCAGGAGTCGTTCTGTCCAGCACCGCGCCAAGTTCTTTAAGGTCAATATTTATATCGTCTGGTAAGTACATTTTGGCACAAGCGGCAGCGGCTTTAGTCCGAAAAGCACCTACAGATATGATTCTGTCAATTCTGCCAGGGCGTTTTCTGATGCGCGGATCAATCCGGTTAGGATAGTTCGTTGAAAAAATAACATATGTCCCGGCAAGATTTCGCGGTGTATCAGCCCCATCAAGAAAACTTAACGTTCCGGCATCAGCCCGATAAAGTTCATCAACCTCTTCAGCTATTATGATAACGGGTATTTTCTTTTGAGCTGCGGCATAGCAAACATCTTTAAAGTAATCATCAGCATAAACAAATACATATTTATCCTGATATTTTGCCCCCAAAGCTTTTGCGATAGTCGTTTTCCCTGTGCCCGGAGGACCAGTAAAAAGCACTTTTCGCATTCCTGACTGACCATAACGGGTGTAGAAATCAATATCCGAAAAGAACTGATTAAAGTCATTCTCCAGCTCATTAAACTTTGGATGAACAGAAAAACGTAAAGCGTTTTCTATTTCTTCCTTCCTTGCCTTACCGTGATAATAAACGCCGTCGTAACACCCGATTTTCCAGATACCTTTACGGGGTAAAGAGCGGTTTAATTTAGCGCGTCCAGCTTCGCAAAGATTATGAAGCATCGACATACTTTTGGTTGTGCCAACTGCGTACTCCATTCTGACTTTAGAGTTAAGAATGAAGCGAATAATATGAACCACTTCATTTTGACCAAGATGAATCCGGTATGCTCCCGAACCATCTTTAAACATAAGCTTTTTAATCCTCCCGGCTTTAGCCATAACAGGGCTACTTCCCGTATGAACGACGGTTGAAGCAACGGGTTCGATATCAAGATTCGAATAAATTTTACGATTCTTTCTGTTTATAAAAATCTCTGCCACTTTAGGATAGTAATCACAATCCTTTACGACAGTACCAAAATTATCTTCACCGTAATATTCTTTATGGAGCCGTAAAGCCTGCTCTACCAGAGTTAATTTACCCATATGCGCACCATGTATATTAAAAACCGTGACGTTGCCTGAAGATTTTCTTCAGGCAGAGGAGGGGTTGGACAAGCGAAGCGCGTCAGTTTTGTTTATGACGCCACTCCCACGGAGGAACGGGATTACTGTCAGCCCACAGGCCGCGCTTCTGTGTCTGAGCTTCCCGTTGCAGAGCCGGTAATGAGTTATCGGTGTTGTACCTGTCATAAACCCATGCAGCCCCTTTTAGCACTTGCTGGCGGTTAGCCTCAGTGCCGTTCGCTGTCACCACTCGTCCCAGGACTCGCCCGTAGCGATCTGTTTGCGTATAAGAGACGGTAACTGATTGCCCTGCCAGCAGGGCTTTAAGTTGATTGGTTGACCAGCGACCAAAGGGTTGTTTTTTTTCCGGTGCATCGATATTTATCAATCGGACTCGAATCGGAACTTCATACACAACAATTTTCGCGGGTAGTGTTTTAACTTCGATGGTATCTCCATCGAGAACGCGAATAACTTTCCCCTGAATCTGAGCAGCACACAATGTAGCTGGCAACAGGGCAACAGCAAAGGAAAGAACATTAAAAAAATGTCTCATTGCTTTCTTCCCTCCCATATTGCTGAGAGTCTTTTAAAAATGGATAAAACGACGACTAAAGCCACTGCGATAACAGCCAACGAAGGAAGTACATAGCTGTATAACTCAACCATGAAATTAATAAACTCAATGAGCGATTGCGGCTTTAAGGAAGCATCCCACAAAACGATAACAAAACGATAAAGCCCATAGACAATTGCCGGAAACCAGACCATAAACAACAAAATTTCAGTAAAAACAGAAGCGACCGATTTGACACTATCGATAATTTCAATTCCGGCAATTCTCACACTTCTTGCATCAGGTACGTTAATAATTTTCATCCTCCCACCCCTGTAAAAAATGTTCGCAAGTTCCAGTCTCAAACCTGAAACTTGCGTATTCACATCAGAATTAAATCAAACAGAATTAAAAGTTTTTCAATCGGCCAAAGCTTGAAATAATTTTACTTACTGTACCTGCATCAGCCGCAGGACATTCATTTAGTTTTTTCTTTCTGGCATCTGCCGTGTGATCGGGTAAAAAACCATGTTTATTCTTTTTCCTGATTGACATAAAACTTTTATACATCGGGTCACATTCTGCCGGACTACTTCCGTCAAGTTTTCCGGCAAGGCATAACACCATTGCACATGGATCGTTCGGGTCGGCCTTTTCCTCAGCATGAGCAGTTCCGGCAGCGAACGCACAAAGCAGCACTGCCGTGGTTACGGTCTTTTTCATATACACCTCATGGATAACGGGCAACTAACGCCCTGCGGTTGTTCAACCCCGGCTCAATAAAATTACAAGAATTTTATTAATCCGGCGTTATCGTGATAAATAAACACTGGTAGTCCGGCAAGAAAAACAGTTCATTTTATAACGATACTGTATGACACCGTTTGCACCGTTCGCCCTCAACCAGTTTTTAGCTGTGAAAAAGTCTGTTCCGTTACTGGTTTCAACAATCACTGAATCAGAATGTGCAACAGAATAAAAAACAGCATCATCGTAAAGGCGGTTTTCAGGCCTGAAATTATGGATAACCTTAACCCACGATGAATTAACCTTGTCTGATTTAATAACTGAGTATGTCGGTTGCCAGTCCATTAATTGTGTATTCACCGTTTCAGGATTCTGTTCCCAGTCAACCTGTGGTGGTTCAGGCGGAGAGGAACAGGCAGAGAGAAAAAGGACACTGACCATTAACATTTTTTTCATAGTAAAACCTCTGACTCCAGCTCACCGACGGAGAGCATTTTTTCTTTAGAAGGATATTTAAGCCCTTTAACACCCAATACTTTTTTAGTCTTATTCAGAGAGGCGGTTAACTCGGTAAGTTTGGGGCTTACCATCATCAGCCTGTCCATAAAATACGGGTCGAGGAAGTAGAGGGCTTTCTCAGCTTTAACCGGGTTTTCACCTTTAAGAATGATAAATTCTTCTTTAAAATCCAGCGTTCCCAGCTCCTGCGGGAGCACAAGGGCGCGCTGCGCCTCACTTTCTGAACTGCTTTTCGACGTTGAGCGTCCGCTTGTCTTGCTTGAACCTGTCGATTTGGTGGTGATATAGCCCAGCTTTTCCGAAATCTTTTTAGCGTCATCTTCTTCACTGACAGCGTAGATAATCCGGCAGGGATGCGCACTCATCAGCGTTTTGGCACCTTCAACACCATAGATTTCATTAAGCTGACTGATATTCTGGTAAATCGTCAGAAGTTTGAGTTTAAACCCGGCAATATAACCCGAACCTTTTTTAATGATTGGCATGTAACCAATAGACGGAAACTCATCCAGGAACATCAGACAGTCATGTTTCAGTGTCGGGTCAAAGTCAGGGTTTTCTCGTAACGTGACTTCCACAACGAAGTTAAAGAACAGGTTGAGGAAGTCATAGGCCAGGGACATATCTTCAGCATTAACGCCAACATAAACAGTGATATCTTCCCGGCGCAACTGGCGAAGGTCGAAATCATTGCCGTCTGTACATTTGCGAACAGTCGGAAGATAAAACAGACTCATTTTCTTACGAAACGAACCATCAATACTCGAACGTTGTTCGTCTTCGGTTTCGTGATACTCCCTGATTTTGGTCAGGGCATCGCGCAGATGATACAGCGCGTTTTCATCAAGTCCTTTTGTTCCCTCCAGGTCTTCTCGCTTACTGAGTATCAGCTCCCGGTCGATGTTGCTGTACAAATCGACTACAGAACCAATTGAGAAAACAGGTTTAAGCCCGAACTCACCAAGCCAGGAGGGGTCGTAGTTAATAAAGAAATGAAGCAATTTTGCCAGCCCCGTCCAGTACTGCCCCGCGAGGTTATTAAAGTGTGCTTCCGCTCCGGTCAGACCGTAAGACGGGAACAGGATCTCAATCAGCTTCAGCAGGTCTTTAGCCCCGCTCTCTTCTTTTAAATCAATATAGAAAAGCGGGTTAAACTGATGCGTTTTACTGTTGAAAGGGTCAAGAAGATAGACCTTATTACCCAGCAGTTTTTCACGTACCTTACTGGTGATTTTCCACAGTTCCTGTTTTGGATCTAATGCAATCAGGGAATGTTTCCTGACCAGCAGGTTTGGAATACCTATTGCAGCCCCTTTACCTGCGCGGGTTCCTGCGCCAAGTGATACAAAATCTGGTGCGGTATACCACAGGTATTTACCTTTATATGCACCTACAAGAATATCAGTATCGTTTTCTTTCTCCCATTTCAGAAGTTTCGATTTTCTTAAATCATTATCACTGGCAAACTTCGCGTCACCATAAAGAGCAACATCCGTTTTATTCAGTTGCCAGATAATAAAAACAGGCACAATGAGAGACGAAACCATACCTGATAAAAGAGAGGGGATTGCGGTTAACCTGATATCTGTCCGTATATTACTCTCTGTTATTATCCGCCACAGCAGCATGGAATCAAAATTCTTCCATATATAAAGCGGCGTTTTTCCGTTCAGGAAGTAAACAGCAACTGAGCCAGTATAATACGTCACAAGACACATAACCAGACCGATAAAAGCCCACTGGCCTTTATCGGGTAGTTTCAGAGACATAATCACTCCTTCAGCTTTTCAAAGTATTCCTGAAAATGAATATCACGATAGTAAATACCCGATGCAAATCGGTTATCTTCCTCATCGATGTACTTAATACTCATAATCACATCGACGTTGCTTAACACCCTCCGCAATATAATGTTATAAGGCAAATTCTGACATTCAGGGTTCATATAGCACCGTTGAACCAGTCCAAGCACAGCATCTTCAGGGGTGCTCTCATGGACGGTTGTAAGGTTCCCTGCATGGCCGGAACTTGAGCCTTTGAGAAAATCCCAGGCTTCCGCGCCGCGAACCTCAGTCATGAGGATTCTGTCCGGGTTCATACGAAAACCAGAACGTAAAAGAGAAGCGGAACTGACAGTGCTACTTTCCCCTTCTGACGGGTAATACAATTTCACATGATTTTTGTGGAACCTGAACTTTGCTTCATCTGTATCTTCAATTGAAATACATCGTAAATGATGGGGTATGTACTGAAGACAGGCATTTGCAAAGGTGGTTTTACCCGCCCCCGTTCCGGCACAAAATACCATCGTTTTACCCTTAACCAGGCATTCAGGGACAAATTGTTCAAAACAATTATCTTTAAACATTGAAGATAATTCATCTTCTTTATCCCTGAATTTCCCCCCTTGATTTAGCCTTGAGTAAAACCCTTGTTTAACAAAGGTATCATGGTCGATAAACACACTGGACGGCTTACGGATTGTAATAGACACCGTTTCCCGTTCCGTTGCCGGGGGAATAACTATTTGTACACGCTCCCCTCCGGGGAGCGTAACAGAACGTAAGGGATATTCTGGCGTAACCGACCCACCATCATGATAATCAGAAATTGCCCCTGCAAATGACATACAATCTTTAAAATCCATTTTTAATTCATGCTGCTGCCATTTCCCACTCACTTTAACAAACAGTTCATCAGGCCGATTTACCGCGATTTCAGTTAAACCATCGACTTCATTAAGCCAGTGGTGGAAGTATTCATCTATTATTTCATAAACAATATGTCTGTTCTCTGCATCCTTCATAATTCACCTTTTCCTTTAAGATCTTCAATAAAACGCATGACTTCTTCGTAATTAAATCGATGCGTTTTGATTTGTTTCAGTGGTTTGGGGAAAGGAACGCCATTTATTGGTATGCCCTTACGAATATGATGGTATATTTCGCTTTCCCTTATTCCTAACAGCATTGAAAACTCTTTGATATCCAGCGTTATCAAATTACCTCCGGGTACCCACCATTTTTAATTTGTAGATGCTGGAGAAATCCAAATCCTGACCAACGATCAGAGTAATGATTTCCCCCTGGTTTTTATAAAGCGTTGGAGGGATATTTACGCTGTTTGCAAACGCTTCGCGTGCTATATCAGCAAAAGCCTGGCGACTGTTAGCTGTATAGTCGGTCTGATTGTCTTTATTACTTTTAGCCGCTCCACTTGCGGCCTGTGCCACATCGGGGATCATGCCAACCATCATCGCGCCCATAAAGCGATCTGCAAAATGTGTGTCAATCCAGCCTGAAGCCCCGGCCTCACCCAGCGCTCCCGCCGCCTGTGTATCAATCAGCGGAATATCAATGAAAGGTTCCTTACGTGTTCTAAGCTTCGTAGCAGCGATAAACACGGCTCCCTGACCATGATTGAACGTGCCCGTTTTATACATCAGATATGCGGCTGTTCCCTTTTCAATTAGCTTTACATTCCTGTTTGCACTGTATACGTCCTCATTAATCGTACAGACCAGCTTGCCAGCCAGATCAGAAATAAATCGTCTGTCCAGCGAGCACTTAATCGCGGTATTTTCAGGAATGAAAAGGTTAGGGTCATAAGGAACGCGCGTAATTTTAGAAAGCTGCGCGGGTTGCCCTGCATTAACAGGCTGAACCTCTGCCTGTTTGTCACTGCCGTCCCCCTCGTTCCTGGTATTGCTGGCCGTTGATGAGCTACCACCGGAATTTGAGGAAGCAGAGCTGCTCCCCCCATAGGCCACATCCAGCGCACGACTGAAGTTTTGTTGTACTTTTTCCGGTGGCGTTTCCGCTTTGCCGCTGCTTTCCTTCCGTTCTTCCGTCTTAGCCGGTTCTTCCCTGGTGTTGAATGGATCAACATCATCGCTGAGTCCTGTCGCGCGTTTTACTGAACCAGTAGATACCGCATTACTGGCAGGCTTATCATCACCGCTGGACATTGCACGAATAATCGACGGGATATAGTAGACAGACACCCCGGCGGCCAGCAGAAGGAAAGCGGCCACAATAATCACCAGCCCCTTACGCGATTTTTTAAGCTTCTCGATACCCAGGCGTTTTACTGATTTACCGTCATCTTCATCTCCCTTATCCGTTTTATCGTTTTGCTCAATTTCTTTCTGATGCCGTTCCCGTAGTGCCTGTTCAATTTCTACAGCGGTCGGGATTTTATTTTCCTGTTCGCTCACTGGATCACCTCTTTCTCAACGTTCGGGGAAACGGTATCTCCTGCCGGAAGACGGACTTTGCCAAAGCCCCGGTTTTCAACCCCAACAACCTGATTTCCCATACGCAAAACAAAGCGCTGGTCTACAGGAACACCAACAACGGTGAAACTACCGCTGTTTTTGACTACCGGGTTAGTCAGCGTTTCCTGTTCGCCGCTCATAACAAAGACGCTGGGGATTTTCTTCAGGGGGCTGAAGCCAAACCAGGTATAGCGGCCATCGTCATACGCATAATCCGGGCTGATTGACTGGCTGCCGTCAGCTACCCGCTTCCAGTAATCCCAGTTCTTGGGCGACTTCGCATTTTCAAGAGAACGGTTGATTGCCTGCTCCTCCTGCCGCTTGTTAAGAGCCTCAATCCGTTTCTTCTCGATTTCGGCTTGCTCCTTCCGGCGTTCCTGCGGGTACTGGTAATTAACAACAAACGCGATCTTATCCGGCTGCCGGAACGTTCGGGCGTTCAGCTCCATGCTGTAATTACGTTTTGTTGTGCGAACAAACAGGTTTGTTCGCCAGCGTTCCAGGTCGTTTTCAGGATCAAGGGCTACACTGACCACCTCTGAAGACTGGTTGCCATTGTCATCGGTACTGTTCTTCTGTACGGTCTGTTTGACGGGCTTCACTTCGAGATACACCAGGTTATCTTCTTTGTTCACTTCCCAGCCCTGGGGAAAGCCGGTTCTGGCACTGATGACCGTTTCATCCTCGTCAAATACCAGTGTGGTTGTATAGCCAACCGCACTGTTTATGACTGTCGTGTTTTGCGGGTTATAACTGACAATCTGATTACGGGGATCAAAACGGCTGGCTGCTGGCGTAACGGCTGCATGGCAGACGTGCGACACCAACAGAAGCGCCACAATTAGCGCTCCTTTATTCATTTTCATAGTTTTCACCCTTTCACTTCTTTATCGCGTACATAGCTCGTTACAACGAATTTAAGCGGGTTATTGTTTCGGTCACCCGATGCCATTTCGACCTGTGGTTCAATACGGTAGGTCAACCGGACGTTCCAGTATTCATAATCATCCTGGCCTGTCGCGACATTTCGAATGGTTAATTTAAACCGGATATATGCTCCCATATCCTTATCATCGCGCCGGGATGACGGACTGATAATCACGGACGGATTATCCTGAACAGATGCGGTTTTTTCCGCTTTATTATAAATAACCTTTGGTGACTGGTTGCCGTTGATTAAAGCGTTGTAATCCGTCGCCACATTCTCAGCGCTGTATAACAGAACATAATCATAATCATGCTGGAGACTGAAATAGTTATACCCTTCACGACGCTTCACATACTGAGTAATGAAGTATTTCGCCAGCGCTTCATTTTCAGAGAGGTTTTCTTTTTTAACAGAAGTCAGTCTTTCAGCAACGCCAGTGACACCATTAATAAGATAAGCTTCGACAACCGTACTCTTTAACGGTAGCGCTCCATTCAGTGCCAGCAGAGACAACACACCTACGGCAATTCCTGCAATACCACCGAATTTATAAATGCGGTTCATTTTCTCCTGCATCAATACATTTTTCTCTTCAAAAGTAGTTGAAGAGTCTGTTACTTCTTTTTTCTTGTTAAAACCGGGAAGTTTTAATCCTGAGAGTTTAAACCCCATTGCGCATTACCTCTGCTGAATTAACAGGTTCGCTTTTTCCGGATACCGGAGGTTGTTTATGTGACGCCTGGCATCCGACAAGGCAAAGCGTCACGATAGCCGTGATAAGTAGTTTCATAATGTGAGAACCTAAATAGAGGAGTGAATATTTACTGCGGAATACTCAGAGTTGACAGATTTAAATAATAAATCGGTTAACCTCCATATTTCTTTTTCGCCGCATCTATCGCAGCCTGGCGAAGCCTCTTAGCGCCAATATTAACGCCCTGCCCGGTCAGATTCCCCAACTTACCGGATACACCAGGAGACTGGTTGAACCCTCCATCCTGACGGCGAACGCCTTTCCATGCGCCAATCCCTGCATTTTTACCCATACCAAGCAGATTACGCCCCATACGGGAAGCGCCGAACACGCCAGCACCAATCCCCATTGCGGCTGCCCCTTGCATCGCGCCTTCAACACCTACCCCTGCGAGCTGGGAAGCATAGGTTTTGGCTTGCCAGATAATCCAGGCCATAAATGCACCTGCAACCCCGGCCTGAGCACCTGTTGATATCAGATTTAATTCATCTGCGTTAGCTATCGAGATTGTCAGAATGCCATTAAGGAACGTCATTCCCGCTTTAATTGCCAGTCCACAAAACAAGAATATGAAGCATGAGCTAAATATTAACTGAAGCCAGCTATTAAACATCTGCCTTAAAAAACCAAATGAAAGACAAATAATAAACAACGGCGCGGTAATAGTAAGTATCTTAATAGTAACTTCGGCGGCGAGATAAACTATTGAAGTTAGCAATAATGCAATTATCCCTCCAGCATATGTTAATAAAGATGCGATTGCCCCATCTGTTTTCACATACTTCGAAGTATCTTTGGACATAAGATATGCAGCTACCTGCTGAACTTTCTCCCAAAGCTCGTCAACCCATTTCCAAGGATCACCTCCTGCAAATGTTTCCTTCAGCCCATCAATGGCCTGAGTTGCACTATCTAACCACCCCCCCATATTTTTGACAAAAACAAGAATTAACCAGAATCGACATAGATTCCATAAAAAATCCTGCACTGCGGTTTTTTGCTTCCCAACTATTGTGGTATAAGCATACCACAATATATAAATGGAAATACCATACTTACCCAACTGAGACGCTATTGAAGAAAAGTTATCTAACTGACCAGTCAAAGACTGGTCAAGAGTTTTAACAATAACGTCATGAGCGGCCTGGAAATACCTAGAAGTTGCCATAGTGGCTCCTTTTAACTTCCATCTTTACCCAATACATTTTTGAATGCATCTTTATAGTCAACATGCTTAGGATGTAATTGCTTATACCTAAACAAACCTTCCTTAGCGTTTTTACAATTTTCGCTATCACTCCCAGACTTTTTGCATTCAGCTACTTTTTTCGTTGCATCGTCTACGTGAGACTGCCACCAGTCTACAGATTTAACCTCTTCACACCCGGTAAGAAAGAATGTAAGCCCCAACGCCGCAACTAATCCATATTTTTTCAAAATGCCCCCTCAGTTCATTTCATAACTCTGCTGCTCAAATGCTGCCTTATAATCAACAACTGGAGTTTCTTTATTAACAGCCCCTAATTGTTTCTCCTGGAAAGCAGCCTGTAACATTTTCTCCTTGTATTCTGCAAGATCGCGCTGCTTATCGCGATACATTTCATACTGAAATTTGAGCTTGTTAAATTTCAGGCTTGCCAGAGATACAGCGTTTGTCGCGTCCTGCGTGGCTTTCGTGTCCTGGGCGTTCTTCACCTGGTCGATAAGGTCGGCCATTTCCTGATTATCTTCACGCAGTTTACTTTCCAGCTTATTGCCGTACTCGATCCCCGCCAGTTGGGACAGGAACGAGGCTTCACAGCCCCGCACCAGGTCGCCCGTATATCCCAGCCCCTTACAGGTGTTTGTCACCTTATAATCGGCCAGTAGTGATCTGGCTTGCTCAGACAGGGTGGCTTCCGGGTTCTTAATGTAATCATCAATGAAGGAGTTCCCCTGGTCGTAAATATTCTCCAGCTCCTTACTGACAGATTGCGCAGACTGCACCAGTCCCTGAACATCACGAATGCCCGTTTTGGTCAGCAGCTCCTGCTTATAGGCATTAATCTGTTTCTGGTAGTGGTTCACGGTGTCCTGCCACTGTTTGAGGCGTTCTGTCCAGCGCTGCGCTTCGACAGCCCATTCAGGGTTTGCATCAATGGCAACGGGAACACCAGCCTGAGCACCAGAAATAACCGTAACAGAGGCGATAAGTGCCGCAACGATATGCTTTTTCATAGGGATTCCTTAAATCAGGTTTGCACGTTCCAGATAGGTATCAAGCCACTCTTCCGGCTTCATACCCTCTTTCCAGATTTCATCGAACAGTTCAAGCTGGGGTTTCGATGCGCTGAGAACCGGTAGGTAATACGCCGCTTTTCCCAAATCCAGTCTTGCGAAAGCCGCAAAATCATCACTTTCCCCCTTCCTCTGTGGGTTTTTGACGACCAGGAACTGACGAGATAACGGGTCAATGGCTTTAATTTTGTCAAAATAAAGTTCTCTCACTTCCAACTCGTCTACGTACTCACTACGTTTCGCTTTGGGGTTCGCCAGATAAATATGTGTTGCGCACTGCTCACGAACGGCAGCCGCGATAGGTGATTTAATTAGTTCATCCGGCGATTGTGTCGCTACGACAAGCACCATATCCAGCTTACGCGCGGTTTTGAGTTTGTTATAAACAAAATCTCTGAACGCTTCGTTGTTAATCCATTGCCAGAACTCATCCATGTAGATAAGGAGTCGGCGGCCATCAGCCAGCATGGTGACACGGTAGATGAGATAGAATGAAGCGGCGCTGGAAAGTACTTTGTTATCCAGAAACTCCGTTCCGTCTATACCGAAAACGTCCAGGTTGTCCACATCAAACGTATCGTCCGGGTTATCAAACACCCAGCCAAATTCCCCTCCCTGCACCCAGGCATTCAGGCGTGCTTTAAGCCCATGCCGCCGGGTTTCAGTATCATCAGGCTCCAGAATGAGTGGTCGCAACTTACTGATCGGATAAGAGCGGTTTGACCTCTGCATCAGGCGCTCAACGGCATCAGAAATCAGGCGGTTCTGGTAATCATCAAGCGGCTCACTGTTAAGCGTACAAAGTAGCCTCACCAGGTCTTTCATAAAGGAAATATTTCGTTTGGTTGGTGGCAAAGCCGCAGGGTTCCAGCCAGTCGGCTCTCCTTCTTTCACCCGAAAGTAAGCACCTCCCATTGAACGTATACCGGGTTCCGCTGCCCGATCTTTGTCGAAAAATACTGTAGTTAACTTCTTTAATTTCCTCTCAGGTGGAAAAGACTCCGGCGTTCCGAACTGCTGGGCGGCGAAAGCCTTAGTCATCATCACTACCGTTTTACCCACGTTTGACGTACCAAGAATTTCGGTATGCCCCAGCGTGGGGTTTTTACCGAAGTAATTTTGATGCTCGGTAGTCATGTGATAGTTCAGGTTATAAATATCATTTCCTGAGCCGCCCAGGGTGATAAGGTTGTTACCCCAGGTATTTCCTTTCTCCTTGCCCGTAAAGAAATTATGGAAGCTTTCCATTTCGGCAAAGTTCAGACTGCTGATAGAACTCAGGCGTGGCCGTAACGTGTAGTTACCAGGTAACTGAGCAAAATACGCTGCGCCAAGACTCAAGGTTGAATAGGTTACGATCAGCCCTAAATCCTCCAGGGTCGTCGTTACAATATTGGTGTCCTTCACCAGACGCTCCGGCGAATCTGCGTAAACAATCAGTGTCTGGTGACTTTTCCCGAAAGAAATATAGCCGCTGGAGACCATATCGAGACCAACTTTCAAATCAGCGAGCAAGGATTTAGCGGCATCATCGGTCATTTCGAGTTTGTCGATCTGATCATCCAGCGCCTTGATTGCAGACTGCTTGTCTATCGGAGTTAAAGAGGAAGTCTGTACATACTCAACCGGGAGATACATCAGTGCATCAAAAATTCCGGCATCCGTTTCCTGAAAGTAGTCCTTGATCTCGATGCAACGAAAGTACCGGGCATGGTCAGAGGCAGTGATTTGTCCAGCATCGTTACCAAAGAACAGGTCTTTACCACCCAGGTATGTATAAAACGGACTATTGGTGACTCTGACTTTCTGCCAGCGCCCGGATAGCAGTTTCTGGAACAGCGTAAGCTGTTCTGAATAAACTATATTATTTTCTTCATATAACCCAAGACGACGGGAATGAAACCGGGAGAGATAGGTGCTCAATCTGCCACATATTTCATTCATATCATTAATGGGTTCTTCGAAGATATTTTTATTACCCTTTTTCCTTGAAAGAAAATGCGTCACTTTATCTTCAGCGCTGAACGGTTTATAGCATACGGTTAAGTATAATTTGTTTTCAAAATACTCAGCCGCCGAAAGCGATTCGTAATAATCGTTCATCACTCTGTTGACGAATGGGATCTTGCTGTCAAATACAGGTCGCACTTCTTTTCTAACCCGAATACGATGCGTATAAAAGGTAACGGGTTTCCCATCAAAACTACGTATCAGCGTATTGAGCTGGTCAGTAAGCAAGGCTAGATCCGCTTCATCTACACATTCAAAATAAGCTCCGTCAATCTGCCAGGTCGCCAGTAGATCATGGTTTCTGGTAACAATGAGGTTATCAGTGATGTGTGATGAATACGGGATTAACTCTTCAAGAGAAGACTGGTCTTTAAGCTTCATAAAATTGTCCACTTTCGATATATCGACTGCGTCGTACGAACTCCCCGCATAATGGACGGCATTGAAGCGCTTGTTTGCCAGAGGATTACCTTTGATTTGCATTCGCAGATAAAGCAGGTCAAAAAAGCGTTCATCTATCTTCGTAACTCGCTTGATGGCATACCAGCCAGGGAGGATGAGGGCATACATAGCCTCATGAATCCAGACACCAAGCAAAACGCAGATAACGCACATTCCAAGAAAGGGGTAGAGCGGAACGCCCAGCCCCCTAATCAAAGCGGGGCGTGTCAGCCCTTTAAAAACGGTACTCATTTTTACGCCCCCTTTTATTACATATTACGCTAACCAGTCAGGCAGATATGGCGCAACAATAAAGATGATAATCCCGATAATTAAAGGCGTAATCCACGCTGCATGCTGGCGTGAGAAGATAGCGATATAACCAATTACCAGCGCAATGATGGTGATTGCTGGCTTACGGATATCCGTCAGAAAATCGATAATCTTCTGCAAGAAGCCAGTTGTTTTAGTGGATACATCATCAGCAAAGGCGGGTTCTGCTACACAAAGCATCAATGCAGCCATAAATACAGAAAGAGTTAAATAACGTTTATTGAGTTTTAACATCGTTTGTTTCCTTTTCATCTAAAACAGTGCCACGCATGGCATATTGGGGATATACGGTAACTTCTTTAGGTTTGATACTCTGTGTTACATTCTCCTTTCTGATTGCATCTTTAACTGAAGGAACCACCCAGTTTTTTTTGTTATCAGGCGGATTAAACCCTATGCGCTGTATATAACTGGTGTTATTAAAATCTGATTCAGGTTTAGTTCCTGTTTCTGGATTGCCGGAATAATAGCAACTCAGGCCACGTAAAATATCGCCACCACGTTTATAACAATCCACCAAAATTTGCTCTGAAACCTTGAGATTTTCGCAGGGGTCAAACATTTTCTCAGCGGTTGTATTGAAGTTTGCAAAATTCGTACTCGTTATTTGCATAAGACCGACTGAGTAACGATGATTTCGTGATTCAATTTGATTTACGATCTGGAGTGCAGCCTCCTTAGTTTTGGGAAAGTAGGACACTACGCCTTTGTCACCGGGCTTACGTTCAACCTTCGGTATTATCTCGGCAATAGCATATGGGTTAAAACCAGATTCAACCCTTGCAACTTCATGCGCAGTATCGGGATGAACGCTGGCCGCGCATTGCAAAGCAAGCGCCGCAAAAGCAGTAGTAGATAACATGATTTTCTCCCGGCCAGAACAGCGCGGAAAGTTTAGACTGAATGGTTAGTCATCGAAGTCGTCATCGTCTTCATCGTCTTCGTTTATCAGCTCCTCAATAGCCTGGCTGGAATATTTTTTTATGAGGTACTGGACAACACCAGAGCTTGAAATACGTCGCCCCCTGCGATAGCCAATCTCCAGAGCAATTTTATCCAGTTCCTCACGAGAAGCTGAGGGCAGGTAGAGTGTATTACGTTGGGGCTTGCGTCTCGTTGCGGTTTTTTTTCGGGTAGCAGTCATTTTTCTTCCGTTTCATTTTGTGGGTTAAGCTTCTCTCTGTGATGTAGTGGATGAAAGCCATACTTCTTTGCTGCGGATTATCCATGAGTAGAATTTCAGCAAAATCGTGTGGAATTGATTTCCTTAAAAGATTTGCCTGAGCTGTTGTATGTGATTGTCTGTACAAAAGCTCCGCCATCACATCTTCTGGTACAGGTAAAGGCTCACCGCCAAATGAGATAAAGCGTTGTACGTAAGGGATAGCAGTTATTGTAGTGGAATGAACCTCTTCAAAATCTGCCTGGATAAAAAGATAACCGGGAAAAAGCGGCAAACGTCTTTCTCGATATGAAATTATCTTATCCGGGCGACGATACCTTTCAGTCTCCATAGGACAGAAGTAAGAGAAGTTCAGGCGTTCGAGATGAGCAAAAACTGCTGCAAATCTCGTAGTGGTGAATTGCAAAACATACCATTCCATAGTTTTTCCTTTCAGGCGCTCTCTCGACTCGGATGACCCCGAATCAGAGAAAAAAAACAAAAGGACAAATTTACATCTCATAAAAACTTTATCAGCTACATGTGCTGCGTTCAACCACACAAGCAGATCTTTAGATCGCATTTACGACACATTTCATTTTGTTTGTGCTTGTATTTTATTTATATCTAGATACATATGCTATTTGATAACAAAAAAGCAGATCGATTGATCACCATGCGCTTATTTTATAGTCAAGTTAACTAAATTTTTTACCGCTAGTTACTTTTTACAAAAACTCTGCTAACAAGATAAATAAATCGATCTTAATCAATAAGTTACCGGAGAGTATGAATTATCCTAAACGAATTCCGATTTTCACTTTCTGTTCGCTTTGAATCATCGACTGTTTTATTTGCGAGAAATTTCTCATCTGGAGTTGCTGTTTCTTAATCATCTCCGCGCTGTTCAGCACCAGCTCTTTACTGGATGAAGAGATTCTGTCTATGCCCTTAACCCCCAGGTTCTCTAGCTGCCACTCATTCCTGTGTGCAGTCTTCCAGCCATGCTGTACACCGTTCTTATCAAGTGCAGGGATTTTCACCTCCTTTTGTCCTAACTTCTTCAGCTTAACAAGATCACCTTTCTTAACGTTCTCGCGAGTGGTTAACTCACCAAAATCAGCCCCCCAATATGTTTTCTCCACGCCCTTGTTCAGTGTCTTAAGCTTTATGAAATGCTGCTTTGGTTTGGTTTTATCGTTCTGATAATGGTCGTAGCCAACATCAACAACCTCATAAACGCCCTTCTGTCGTTTTGGCGCTGTTTTGTGCGCATCTTTAATAGACTGGTTAAGTCCATGCTGCTGCTTATGAGTGGCTTTAACGTCATAGCCCTTCATCTTCAGCTCTTCACAAAAACCTGTACGAATTTCCCGTAAATCTTTTTTCCTGATATCAGCTCGTTTACCGTCATTATCACGAATACGAAAAACGACATGCACGTGTGGATGTTCTTTTTTGTCGTTATGATAGCCAAGCACAAAACGATGATTTGGGTACTTCTTGTTCATCGTTTTCCTGACAGACTCAAGCAGATCTTCAGGTTTTACCTTTGCTGATACAGGCGGTGAAAACACAATATTTTGGGTTACTTTTTTATTTTCCTTACCTTTATCATCGAAAACATTTTGAGGGTCATTAGCACGATCTATCATGTGCTCTTTAGCCTCCTGAATCTCATCACCTTTCCATACCTGACCGCTTTCACTCATCACTGGCAGCTCTGACTCCCGGCTCATATAGTCAATACTGTTTCGAACTCCCTGCCGGGTAATCGCACCTCCTGAGATTTTGACAACAACCTCCTTACTGGCACCCTTGCGGTTGATACGTTCCTGAACGTTGCGTTGATAGTTTTTACCACCATTTTTAACTTTATGGGCGAAAGCAGACTTGCGGCCAGCTTCAGAGGACTTACGCTTAACCCTGAATTCCTTGTCAACATAAACGCCCATGATTACACCTCAACCTTGTTAGAAACAGTTCGCCCTTTGCATAACATAATGTAGTTTTCAAACTCACTTTTGAGACTCATTATCTCTGAACTCAACCGCTCAGCGTCCTGATAGAACCCATCTTTATCAAGTACTCTGGCATTATCATTAACGATAATATAATGAAAGTTTCGCCCTATTTTATCTATTGCATTACGGCAACGATTCATCACCAGAAGTTCCTGATCGAAAAAATCAAGTTCATTTTCAAGTGTCGTCTGGATTCGATAACGACATTCTCTGGATAAATTCCAGCCATGACGATGAGCCGCTTTCTCTATTAAAGTTCTTTGTTTCCCTGTCAAATACATTGTGGTTTTGATAAAATCATCATTGTCTTTTGACACATTAACATCTTCATTTTTAACCTTGCTTTTCAGTAAAGCATTGGCAAGCAGCTTCATTCCTTTTGCCACGGTTAAACCCGGTTCATCTGGATAAAGTGTTTTAAGACAATCAAGTAGATCATCATGTTGGCTTTCTTCAATCCTGAATTGAACTTTTTTCATAAAACTCTCCAACAAGAACCGACTGTAGGTCACCGGGCAAACGTTGCGGAATGGCGTCAGAGACGTCATTTTGCGGCGTTTGCCCTATCCTGCATCGCAGTGAACTACCTCCACACATAAATTGTGCTTCAGCGTCCATCGAAATGCAAAAAATGAAAGGCTATCGTGGCTGTGATCTGGTGCGTCTGCGACCGGAGACAACGGATTCGCGGCTAACTTGGGCGGAAATAAATTCGCTACGCGAATGGCCTGGCAGGGGGCGCGAGCGCTGTTTTACGGAATATACAAAAAAAGCACCTCCCGTAAACGGGAGGGCTTCGGCGATTCAGGAACGGGAATTTTATTCTGCCTCTGGTGTGTCGCCTTCCATGCCCTGCCGGGCATCATGGAGCCAGCGGCGGAGGTTACTCATTCTTTCCCGGTTTGCCCGGCTGGGACTTTTTCCCCTGTTACCGCTTAGTATACTCCAGACTCTTAACCCGGCCTCGTTAGTCCAGTGCAATACAATTTCCCCTTTGCTGTTAAATCCCAGCGAAAACCGGACAGCTCCCCGCCTCTGTTCTGCACTGATAAAATCTAAAAACTCCTGTTTTTTCATAGCACCTCCTGTTTTTCTATCAGTGCTTTTGTTTCTTTCTTTTCCAGGGCTTTTCTGAGTAATGCCATGTACTCAGGAAAAGCAGAGAATGGCATCAAGGGAAAAACCGGACGCCCACCCTTTTCAACAGTCTGTATTGCTGATAACATGCGTTCCGACATTTTATATTCCTCGCGAGGGAATTGAGTGTCACGGTATCAGGTTGCCTCCACAACCTGATACCACCCCTAATTGATTAACTCCGCAGTTCTCTTATCGCTTCATTTTTGGCTTCCTCCAGTTCTTTAAGGGTATATGCGAAATTCTTCCAGTTAATTACTTCGTTTATAACCTCAGATTTACTTAAACCACACTCATTAAACCAAAAGTTAATATTTTTCTTGAGGGAATTTTTCGCCGTCAGTTCCTCGGACAACAATTCACTAACAGACGTGATAACATAACCACGACCGCGATTTTTATCTTCGAAAGAATGAACGGCAAGGAAGAGAGTTTCTGAATGGACAAAAGCAGAGCAGGTGATTTTTTCTTTCTTAGTGTTTAAAGCCTGGAAAGTGATAACATACGTGTTCATTTTAGTCTCCCGCCCGTTTGGGCTACTGGATCATGGTAAGGAACTATTCCCGACCTACAAATAAATTATACCATCATATGATGGTAATGCAATTTATTTAGTCACTTTATCCTGATTTTTTTCTCTCTTAACGAGCTGGTAATCTGGATGTTCATCAGCCAGGAGCAAAAGTAATTCATACGTACCAGCGGCTAAACCACGAGACGTTTTACCGGATGTTTCTTTGGCTTGCCAGGCTGATAACGTAAAACCAAACCGTTCAGCGGCTTCCTGCTGCGTAAAGCCAGCTTTAATACGTGCTTGTTTCACCTCTTCAGGTGTTGGCTTAAAACTCATGATTTTGTACCTTCACAATAGTATCTGTATAGAATTTCAATAAAATTGGATCATCAATTTCATCTTTAACGTTCGAGAATTCTTCGTAATAAAATGATTTTTGGAAAACAATCTTTTTAGTTGTTTTTTTATCCGCTTCTTTAGAGCGTACCTTCATCAGTTTTTCAAGTTCAATAAACAAACGTGTTGCATCTTCAGACACAACAATCCTGTATGTTACATTACCTTTGTTTTTCCTGTCGCTCAGGACTTCATTCATTTTTTGCCTCATAGCTGTTTAATAAACCCCGCTACCTTTATGAGCTGATCTACACTCAGGCCACGAATTACCATTTCATATCCGTCGCCCCGTTCTGATACGTTACCATCTAACCCATTCTCAACTTTAAACCCGGTCAATGTCCCATGCCAGCTTTCAAGATGCACTAAACGAGATAGCATTCCTTTCAGGATCAGTTTTTTCTCGCGTTTTTGCTGTAACTGTTGTTCATACTCTCGCGCCATATCTACATTATCTAAAGCATCCGACAGGATTTTCTTTTCAATATCGGCGGCGATTTCTACAGGGTTACGCTCTGGCGATACTGTGCAAGTATGGTAAGGACTTCTCCAGCTGCGACTATCTACGCTTCCAATGATAACTAACCTTCCTTTCTCCATTCGAATATGTATAGAGTAATTTTTAAAATCAGGTGAGGTTAGCTTAATCCTGTACTGGCAATCATCGAGCAGATTTACACGCCAGCCGTTCCCCAGGATTCGACAAACGATTTCAAACACCGGTTTATACCGTTCAAAGAAATTTTTCTGTTCTTTCATCGATTCAGCCTTTTGAACTCAATAAAAAAGCCGTAAATCGAATTACGGCAGTTTTAAGACTATTCATCAAAGTGTCCATCATCACTTGCAGCTTCCTGGGCTTCGCATTCCTGCTGATATGCTTCTTCCTTCGCAAAAAGATGCGCCCATCCTTCTGCGTTTAAGCCACGGTGCAAGACTGAACCATTTTCATTGCATTCTTTGGCTGTAACTTCGATCTCATCCGGGCAAATGTAGGCTCCGTAACTTTCAAAAATGTTTATCAGCTCCGCTTCCGTTATGGTCTTGTTTTTCATCAACGTGTCTCCGAATCAATCTTTGCCATGTTCTAGGGGGCTTTCGCCCCCATTCCGGTTATGCGCTTGCTTCTACACGTGTCCAGCCTGACGCCTTACGTTTACCCGCTGTACCATACATTTCACGAATTTCTTCAATGCTGTGTTCTTTACGGTTCCAGCGGCTTTTGTGTTCTTCAGGACGGTAAAACCATTGTTTTTTCTTAGATGCCCACTTACAGCCCATTTCCTTTAAAATGTCTTTGTGTTCTTTAGTTTCTCCGCTAATCCAGACCCAATTACCAATAACTTCATAGACAATCCCTGTAAGGCCGGAAAGCGTATTCAGAACTTTTTCCAGATCTTCACCGTAGTTGTAACGTGCGTTTTCATCAGTGCTTTGAAACTGATTGATTTTATCAATGTTAGCCATGAGAAAATCAAACGCAGCATTTACTGCTTTCATCAGCTCGGCACCCAATGGATTGCGGTCTGGATGATATTTTAAAGCCGCTTTTTTGTATGCCGCCTTGATGTCCTTTTCAGTCAGATCACCGGATAAACCAAAAACGTTTAATGCTTCCTGAATATTCATTTTTCGCTCCCGCCCGTGTGGGCTTCTGGAATCTGGCAGGGAACCATTCCCAACCAACAAATTCATTATACCATCAAATGATGGTTATGGAATCATTTTTAATGCTTTACATTGTAAAGATTACATAAAGATGTATATTGCTTTACCGCGCATGAAGGGATTTCCGAAAGAGGCGCGAACTGTAGTTACATAATGCGCTGTCGTAACATCGCGCCGGAGACGTTCGCCAGGACTGGCGAACCAACAAGCCCGAATGAGAGCGATAACCCCCCTCACCCCTGCCAGGCCAATTTCTGACTATCAGACGATGTTTAGCCTGTCGCAGTTAGCGCGTGAGCTTGCGAACGGTACGCCGGGTCAGTGTGAAACACTGGCGCGGGGCGCTGTATCTGCGCGTTATGAGATGCGTTAGCAGCGAATTACGGGGCGGGTTGCTGAAACCGATTGATGCCTGACAGCAAAAAATGAATCCGGGCGCCAGCTGCTGCACGAAAATTGCCAGCAAAAAACACTTGGCCATCCTCGCCGGTCGTGAAATTTTGCTGGCATAAGAAATAATCCCCCCGGTATGAGGGGCTTGTCTGAAAGGTTAGTGGTTGGGCTTACTGAGAGTGAACTGTAACCCGGCTACTGCTGCAAGCTGTGCAAGTGTTGTGATGGTCGGGTTTCCGTTCGGGGATAATGCGCGGTAGATACTCTGACGAGCAAGGCCGGATTTTTTGGCCGCCTCTGTTATACCCCCTGATTAGGGATCAGGTTAAAAACGAGCTGTATGACGTTCTAAGCGCATTTTACCCGCTCCGTTGAACCATGACCGGGTTAAAGCGGTTAAAACGCCTCTGAGGGCTTTTGAGAGCATTTAAGAATTGGATCGGAAAAGGATCCCGTCTGGATCTTTTAGAGAGATTACACCGCTCGCCGCAGCCGAACGACAGGGCGAAGCCCGCGAGTGAGCGAGGAAGCGGAATTTCCACGGGGTTTCAATAGAGCACTTACGCGCTAAGGTTAATATTTGCTCAATTTTTGGTGGTGCAGTGCTCAGGGAGGCCAGACGGATCTATCCTCTGGATTTATGCTGAGTTATCCACAGACGCTGTGCATTAAAAGCCTTATATTTTCTTCTTGATCTTAAAAACTTAAAAACTTAGCTCGCTTCAATTACCTGAAAATTATGGAAAAAAATTGCTAAAGGTGAGAGGATTTTTCACGTAAGGTGAGAGGATTTTTCACGTAAGGTGAGAAGATTTTTAAGTTAAGGTAGTTAGATTTTTCACTAAAGATGAGAGGATTTTTCACGTAAGGTGAGAAGATTTTTAACGGTTTCCACAGTTTGACTGAACATCAAGTGAAACATGCGGTTGTTGCTATCTTTAGATATGAAGATCCTCAGATCTTCATATCTAAAGGTGAGAGGTTTTTTAATTAAAGGTTGTATTGTTGTCTTGAATTACAACCTTTGTGGGGTTATGATTTGCCTACATAGGAAAGGTTATATGAGGCTTATCGTGAAGACAGTAACGGGATTAACGAAAGTTAGACATAGAAATGAAGTTGGGGTAACTCTTGCATCCCTTTCCCTTTCAGCAAAAAGAGTGCTTTTTCTGGCTCTTTGCCAGATTGATACAAAGGAAATGTTAGATGATGATATTTTGGAGGTTGATGCTGACTTTTTTTCAAAAGCTACTTCTTTAGATAAATATGCCTCTTATGCAGCTCTGAAAGAGGGAGCTAAAGTTCTTTCTTCAACTACGTTAGTTTTAAACAGAGATGATTTAAAAAATTTGGCTGATGAACTTGGGATACTATCATCTAAGAATAAAATACCTGATCGCTTGGATTTAAACTTAACAGAATTCTGTGCCTATTACGATCATCTTGCAACTGTACGGATAAAATTCACAAATACAGCTAAGCGATATTTTTCTAAGTTGATTGGTTCTGAAAATAGATATACCACTCAGGTATTGAAATCAGTTGTGTTGTTGAACAGTGTAAACTCAACAAACCTTTATCAAGTCATTAGGAAATATTACAGTCAGAATAGTTCAAAAAAATCTTTTGATATATCCGTGGATGATTTAAAAGAGGAAATGGGACTTTATACTATTGAGGAAGGGGAGAAGAAATATAAGTATCCTAAATACTCATTTTTTGTTCGTGATGTTATCAATAAAAGCATTAATGAGATAATTGAGAAAACGGAAATAAATCAGTTATCTTTCTCTGTTGTTGGGAAAAAAGGGAGAATGGCTCACATGCTTAGATTTGAGTTTAGTATAAATGAAAAATCCTCATCCTTTTCGGAAGATGATATGGCATTTTTAGAGGAGTTTGACAAAGTCGTTCCACCAAAAAAGAATAAGTGAGGCAAAACATGGCTAAAATATATGAGTTTCCGCAGGGAGCCGAACGAAGTAAGCTGAAAAAAGAAATCATCCGGGAACGTAAAAAACGATTGCGAGAAACGAACGGTAACCCGGTTATCCGGCACGCTAAATGGTTCTGGTTTTATCTACGTCTTGCTACGGCTGGCGCACTGCATTTAGTCTCTGTTATTTCTCTGGCAGTCCTGGGGGCTTTCAGTAAAGCTATTTTCTGGATTGGTGGAATGCTCTGTGTTGTTACATGGTTCCACCTTGAGCGCCAGTTCTGGACGCCGCAAAATTTCACGATTCCAGTAATCGTAACGCTGTGGGGATTGAGTTTGTTTGCCACTCCCCTGATGGAGCTGCTTAACAAAAAAATGCCGTGGTATCGTCTTCTGGTTCCTGATGCAAAGCACACTAGCACTGAGGCAACCAATGATGATCAGCCGTGAAGCAACAATGTTATCCAGTCGGCTTGCAGTGCTTCTTTCAGCCTTTTATCATCGGTTAATCATAGCGCACGAGGCGAGTTCTTTTCACTGCGATGCAGGATAGGGCAAACGCCGCAAAATGACGTCTCTGACGCCATTCCGCAACGTTTGCCCGGTGACCTACAGTCGGTTCTTGTTGGAGAGAGTTATGAAATATCAGGTTAAAGAGTTTATTAACGAAAAATATTCTAAGGCTGTTAATATTTTAAAGGATAACCTTAAAGAACACTACCATATTTTTTATGGTTTGAGATTAAGTGAGATTCTTTTTCCTGCCAGCGAATACGGCTCTGAAATGTTTTTTCAGGAGTTTGAAGCGATTAACAGTGTAATATTGCCTTTGGTGATTTTTGATTTGATAGACCGAAAGCCGATTATGGTTATCGGCTTCGGTGAAGTATGTGGAGTTGATTCACTTGTTGATTCTGGTATAGAAGTTGTTTCTTTAGACGGTTTAAGCGATCTGCTACTGGTTGAAAAACTGACGCCATTATTTAACTAAACCTCTGGATAACTATCTTTTCAGTTTTCCAGTAAGATTTTTTCTATATCTGAAAGCACTATTTTTTCAATGCTTTCTATATAGTAATGCTCATTAAAACCTGTCATTTCTGTAAATTTTAGCTCTGCATCATCTTTCGAATAAGCAATAACAACTCTGAAATCATTTTCCCACAAATCCCACCTGTATTTGTCTTTTATACGAACCCTGTACAATCCTTTTTGGATAGTGCCATCTTTTTTCTCTTCCTGTACTTTTTTTAATTTTTCATTTTGCACCTGTTGTTCAAGCCATGATTTATTCATAAATCCCCCACGGTTAACGTCTTTAGGCTCGGTTTTTACTTAACGAAATCTTCCGGTTTTACACCTGTTTTTACCTTCATATACTTGCCCTCCCCCCTTAGCTTCGGCTGAAGTTCGGTAAAGTACCATCCGGCAACGGTAATAATGCCTAAAAATACAAAAATAGCAGGCTTCAGAACATCAATAGCTGATACAGCGCATAACTCAATATTGAGATTAGTACAAGTTCCCTCATCAGGTGCATAGAACCCCCATAAGCCTATACCTATAAGGAACATCCCCAATATCGGTTGGATGTATAACAAGTAGATATTAATAAGAGTTTTAATATATCTGAATATGAACATTTTTCTTTCCTTAGGTTTCTTTCTATTTTGGATTTCCAATTCTTAACCAATGTGATGGTTCGACAATCCATTCTCCGCAGTCATAGGCAACGGCCTTATTATGCCTGTTAGCGAACCATACTAACCAGGCTAATAATCGCTGATTGCCGCTGTATTTGGTTTATCTCTAACCATCACAACATATCTCTTTTTCTTAGCCATAACGCTACCCTAATTTTGCAGATTCAAGCAGCCAGTGGTTTTTCAGGTTCTCGTCCAGGTTATCGAATGCGGCCAGCGCTGCCTTTAGAACGGTTGTCTTGCTCTGGCCTGTTCTCTGCGCCTCCGCTTCCAGGATCTCCTCAAAGTACGCTGGCAGTCTGAAGTTCATCAACTTTGGTTTACCCGCTACAGGCGCTCTGGTAGCGCCGGAGATAAAACGCGCGGTTTCTGCGTTTGTTGCTGGTTGCTGAGATTCATCGATGTTCGGGCGGTTTAGTTTTAAAGCCATGAAAATTTCCCCTTGTACGGTATGCATTAATTGTAAATATCATAGTATCTTTATGGTGTATTTACAATGTAAAGATTTCGATGAATATTGTTGATATTTCTATAAAATGCCAATTTCCTGTGCCACAAGTTCAATCTGTGCTTTCGCTGTTGAAAGGCTCGATGCCCGGCTAACGTCATGTACCCCTGCCCCTTCATTACAGGCGCTTTCATACACATCCAGCTCGGATATCCGGGTTTTCAGAGGTTGAATCCAGATGTTGTCCGAACGCAGTAATTTATCCAGATCAATGGCCGCTTTTCTGTGGCGGGGTTTCGCTGAGTTGATTCTGGTGAACAGCACCCACGGTTCCAGAGCTGCGTTAGCTTTCTGAGCGGTGCGGATTTTCTCTGTAACACTGGTCAGTGTTTCGCTTTCGAAATCAGAGGACGGCTTAACCAGTGTCACCACGATATCTGATACTGTCAGGGCGCTACGGAACTCCTGGCTGTCGTGGCCGGGGCAATCGACAATGAGAACTTCACACAGCTTACTAAGGCGCTTAATTTCGTTGCTGACGTTTCCGTAAGCTGCGTGAACCGGGATAGTGAGTAAGCCGTTATCTGTCCGCTTTTCGTTCCAGCTCAACAGATCGTGGTTTTTATCTGTCTTCAGGATAATTACCGACTTACCTTTGTTGACCAGCATTGAGCCTGTGTTAGCCACGTAGGTGCTTTTGCCTACCCCACCTTTATCTGATACGACAAGCAAGATTTTACCCATTTCAGAATCCCTCTCTTTATGTTGTAAAGCTCATGTAAAGATATGAATGTCTTTACATGGTGTGTTTTTCGTAAAGATACTTTTGTCTTTACAGTGTCTTTATAATGCAATGGCTTTACCATGTAAAGCACAAATAAAGATATATTTATCTTTATGGTGTCTTTACATGGTAAATGTTGCTGTGTCTTTATGTGCGCTTTATGGTGTAAATCTTGGTGTGTCTTTACATCATCTTTATGTTGTAAATTTTTAGTGTGACGTTGTCACTATAGGGCTGGGGTCTGTTTGCTGGTTCTTTTTGAGTGTGCCTTCCCTGAACCAACTGAAATGGGTACTGTATGGGTGTGTCTGGTTAACTCAAAATGAACTGGTTCCCTATAATGACTCAAACAGTACCGAAAGGCTTTGTCAGAGCTTACTTACGCGCATCCACGACTGAACAGGATGCAACACGCGCCCTGGACACGATAAATACCTTCGCCATCGAGCGCGGCCTGAGCATCTGTAACTACTACATTGAAAATGAATCAGGTTCTAAGCTTGAACGCCCTGAGTTGTTCCGGCTCCTGAAAGATTGTCAGCAAAACGATATCTTGCTGGTAGAGGATGTGGACAGGCTTTCACGCCTGGTAGGGGAGGACTGGAACACACTGAAGAAAATGATCCGGCAGAAAGATATCCGGGTTGTGGCCGTCAACGTTCCGACAACCTGGCTCGCATCGGGTCACAATGATTTTGACAGCCGAATGTTTTCGGCCATAAACGATATGTTGCTGGATATGCTGGCCGCCGTCGCCAGGCGAGACTATGAACAGCGCCGGGAACGGCAGCAGCAGGGGATCGCCAGGGCGAAAAGGGAAGGGAAGTATAAAGGCCGCCAGGTTAATCAGTCTCGCTATGACGCCATAAACAGGCTGATTGCGAGCGGCAGCTCCTGGAGCCAGATTCAAAAAGTGCTGGGTTGTAGCCGGGCGACTATCAGCAAAGCTGTGAAGCAACAGACCGTTAACAAAATGAACCATGAACCTGAAGGTAGGGAGTAGTTACAACATAATAAACAGTGTGTTGAAGAATAAAACTGATTCTTTATACTGTATATGC
>NZ_JBMEZS010000015.1:0-83634 GCF_048822555.1 Klebsiella sp. C283 | reverse complement strand
TTTAACATTAAGCCTGCTCAGATAGCAGGCTTAGTGGTAAGAAAACTTTAGGGGCGTAGTTCAATTGGTAGAGCACCGGTCTCCAAAACCGGGTGTTGGGAGTTCGAGTCTCTCCGCCCCTGCCATTTATAAGAATCCTTTGCTCAGGCAAAGGATTTTTTTTATCTCTACTCTCCATCTGCAATATCCCTGTTCAAAATACCTTGCTTCTCTCCGTCCATGGAGAGTACCGCTTATTTCAGGATAGGGCTTTTCAGGATCTCGTGGATCTGCGCCTGCTTATCGCTATTTTGTAACCAGATCGCATAGAGTGGGCGGGAAAGCGTAGCGCTGTCCATGACCGTATGTAACCCATGCTTCTCTTTGGCCCAGCGAACAGGTAGCCAACAGCAGCCGTTCAGGCGTGATAATTGCTGGTAGATCAATTCAGCTGAAGAGGTAGTGAGCAGCGGAACATCATCGCTTCCTATCAGACCCACTTCGTTTTGCTGAAAATCAGGCCCCCATTCAAGGCGCAAGTAATTCAATTCATTTCTGTTTTTTGCAGGCGATGCGCAATACAAGGCAAGGGTAAAATTACCCAACAGCTGGCTGCTTAATTCATCCATCTTCGGCGATTCGGTGGTGATCAGCAGATCCAACTGGCGTTCATGAAGCTGTTTAACCAGCGACTGCCGCTGTGCGATACGCGCTTCAAACTGGAGATTGTAAGGTGCGCTGTAGAGGGTGCCGAGCCAGCCGTTAAGCATGCATTCCCACAGCGAGGCGCTGGCTCCGATGGAGAATTCATTATGTCGCGAAGAGTGTGCGACCTCCTTGCGCGCAGCCTGCCAGGTATTCATTAACGTTTCGGCGTAAGGCAGGAGCTTTTCTCCGGCCGTCGTCAGGCGAATGTTATTACGATGTCGGGTGAACAGGTTCACACCAAGTTGATTTTCCAGCTGACGAATACGAAAGCTGACCGCTGACTGCGTCAGGTAAAGCGCCTCTGCTGCTCGCCCAAAGTGACGAGTTCTGCTCACTTCCAGGAAAGTCTTGAGCAATTCCGTATCCACACCGTTCTCCACAAAATTATTTGTCGTGATGATTTAAATGTTTTGTTTGACGCTCTGTCAAGCGTAACTAATACTCCGCGCCATAAATAGCTCGGCCAAAGAATCAGGAGCGTGTAGGATGGCGGAAAGCTTTACGACGACTAATCGTTTTTTCGACAATAAAAATTATCCACGCGGGTTCTCCCGTCACGGTGATTTCACCATCAAAGAGGCGCAACTGCTGGAACGTCATGGTTATGCCTTTAACGAACTGGAACTGGGTAAACGCGAACCTGTTACCGATGATGAAAAACAGTTTGTCTCGGTGTGCCGTGGTGAGCGTGAGCCGGTAACGGAAGCAGAACGCGTATGGATTAAGTATATGGCGCGCATCAAGCGGCCGAAGCGTTTCCATACCCTTTCCGGCGGCAAACCGCAGATGGAAGGCGCTGACGATTACACCGAAAGCGATGACTAAGAAAAAAGGGCGTAAGCCCTTTTTTTACGCCATCATTTTCTGCAGATGGTTTAGCATCCGGTCTATCGCCCGATAGCTGAGCGCCTCCTGCAAATGACGGCGTTCAATCTCTTCAGCCTCTGCCAGATCGGCAATGGTTCTCGCCACCTTTAACAGACGCTGCCAGGCTCGAATAGAGAGCCCCAACTGCGTTAGCGTCTGTTCCAGCCAGACAGCGTCCTCCCGCCGTAAGTGGCAGCAGCTCTTCATTTCACGATTCTCAAGATGAGCATTGAGCTTATTTTGCCTGAGCATTTGCCGTTCGCGCGCCGCCAGCACCCGCTGCCGGACCGTTGCGCTAGACTCTTCGCCCTGCGTGCCCTGGCTCAGTATCCCTGGCGGCGGCAGCGGGATCTCTAAGGAGAGATCGAAGCGGTCAAGGAAGGGGCCTGACAGACGTCCCAGATAACGTAATGTCTGCTCAGGCGATGTACGATTATGTTTGCCCTGATAATGCCCTGTCGGGCTTGGGTTCATCGCCGCGATAAGCTGAAAGCGCGCCGGATAGTCAATTTTGGCGCGCGAGCGTGATATGTGGATCTTGCCTGACTCAATGGGTTCGCGCAGCGCATCCAGTACACGCCGCTCAAACTCAGGCAGTTCATCAAGAAACAGCACGCCATTATGGGCCAGGGAAATCTCACCGGGGACCGGTATTGAGCCGCCGCCCACCATCGCTGCCAGCGAGGCGCTATGGTGAGGCGCGCGAAACGGCCTCTGACGCCACCGGGTCTTCGCGGTATGCAGATTGACCAGGCTCTGAATGGCGGTGCTCTCCAGTGCTTCCTGATTGCTTAATGGCGGCAGGAGACCGGGTAGCCGGCTGGCAAGCATGGTTTTCCCGGTGCCGGGCGGGCCTATCAGGAGCAGGTTGTGACCCCCGGCGGCCACAATCTCCAGCGCTCGTTTTCCCTGCTGCTGGCCGATAACATCGCGCAAATCTTCGCCGCGTTCATCAACAATAGGTGCCTCGGCAAGAGGCGGTGAAAGCGATGTCTGCCCCGCGAGAAAAGCGCACACCTCCTGCAGATGGTCGGCGACCAGGCAATCGCTGCCGCCGATCAGGCCGACCTCAGCCGCATTATCAGCGGAGACGACGATACGCCGGCCGGCTTTGATGGCCTCCATTGCGCTGGGGATCGCCCCTGGAACGCCACGTAACCCACCTGTGAGGGCGAGTTCGCCCACAAACTCATAGTGATTCAGTCGCGTCGTATTGAGCTGCTCTGAGGCGACGAGAAGCGCGAGAGCGATAGGCAGATCGTATCGTCCGCCCTCTTTAGGTAGATCCGCTGGCGCCAGGTTAATGGTTATTTTCTTCGCAGGGAAAGCGTAGCCGCTGTTGATCAGGGCGCTACGGACCCGGTCACGGGCCTCTTTCACGGTAGTCTCCGGCAGTCCGACCATAGTCAGGCCGGGCAGACCGTTGCTGAGATGAACCTCGACAGTAATCAATGGCGCTTCGATACCGAGCGCCGCGCGAGTATAGACGATGGCGAGCGACATAAAACCTCCTGTACCAGGCAGGATTATGGCTGACCTGTGGTAAAACGGGAGCGGTAATAGTGAGAATTTAGGACCATAAATCCATACTTTTCGCGCTATATCGTTACATTTAGCCGAAAATGGAATTTCGCTCGCAAAAGAGAGTGGCGTGGGAAAGGCACGCGCAAAAGCGCGCGTCAGGCGAGAGAAAACTGAATTTTTTTCATTTCTCATTTTTTTCATATAAAACAATTATTTTTGTCGAAACTGTTAGGCTGCTCAGCAACGGAGATATAAAAAAATCTTGTGTTTTATGTGATGTCTGTGGTACCTCTTTAGGTATTCCTTCGAACAAGAAGCCAGAAAGTACAGAAAATGACAGCCCTTCTACGAGTGATTAGCCTGGTCGTGATTAGCGTGGTGGTGATTATTATCCCACCGTGCGGGGCTGCACTTGGACGAGGAAAGGCTTAAGAATCAAGCCTTAACGAACTAAGACCCCCGCACCGAAAGGTCCGGGGGTTTTTTTATAACTGAAATAACCTAAGCGAGGAGCAGATGATGACTTTTAGCATAAAATTCTGTTTCTCCCGATTTATGACGGGGAACTAACTATGAATGGCGCGCAGTGGGTGGTACATGCTTTGCGGACACAGGGGGTCGACACCGTTTTTGGCTATCCGGGTGGCGCAATTATGCCGGTTTACGATGCACTGTATGACGGCGGCGTGGAGCACCTGCTGTGCCGGCATGAGCAAGGGGCAGCCATGGCGGCCATTGGTTATGCGCGAGCAACCGGTAAAACCGGAGTGTGTATCGCGACCTCCGGCCCGGGCGCGACCAATCTGATCACCGGCCTGGCGGACGCTTTGCTTGACTCCATCCCCATTGTCGCCATCACCGGCCAGGTGGCCGCGCCCTTCATCGGCACGGATGCGTTTCAGGAAGTAGACGTTCTCGGTTTGTCACTGGCCTGTACTAAGCACAGTTTCCTCGTGCAGTCTCTGGACGAGCTGCCGCGGGTCATTGCTGAAGCTTTCCAGGTGGCAAACTCAGGCCGTCCAGGCCCGGTGCTGGTTGATATCCCTAAGGATATTCAGATGGCGCAGGGCGATCTCGATCCCCATTTCTCTACGGTCGCCGATGAGATGGCATTTCCGCAGGCGGAAGTGGCTCAGGCTCTGCAGATGCTGGCTCAATCGCAGCAACCGATGCTGTATGTTGGCGGCGGGGTCGGCATGGCGCAGGCGGTACCGGCGCTGCGTGAATTTCTCGCCGTAACCCGGATGCCAGCGACCTGCACTCTGAAAGGGCTGGGCGTGGTGGACGCCGATTACCCGTATTATCTCGGCATGCTGGGAATGCACGGCACCAAGGCGGCCAACCTGGCGGTACAGGAGTGCGATCTGCTGATCGCCGTCGGCGCGCGCTTTGACGATCGCGTGACCGGCAAGCTCAATACCTTCGCGCCGCATGCCAAAGTGATCCATATGGACATCGATCCGGCGGAGCTGAACAAGCTGCGCCAGGCGCACATCGGTCTGACCGGCGACCTGAACCGCTTGCTGCCGGCGCTGCAGCAGCCGTTAGCTATCGATGGCTGGCGCGAGCGGAGTGCCGCGCTGCGTGCCGATCACGCCTGGCGTTACGATCATCCCGGTGAGGCAATCTACGCGCCGCTGTTGCTGAAACAGCTTTCCGACCGCAAGCCGGCGGACAGCGTGGTGACAACCGACGTTGGCCAGCATCAGATGTGGTCGGCTCAGCATATGACCTATACCCGCCCGGAAAACTTCATCACCTCCAGCGGCTTAGGCACCATGGGCTTTGGCCTGCCGGCCGCCGTTGGCGCCCAGGTGGCGCGCCCTAACGATACAGTGATCTGTATCTCCGGTGACGGCTCCTTCATGATGAATGTGCAGGAGCTGGGCACCGTTAAACGCAAGCAGTTACCGCTTAAGATCGTATTACTCGACAACCAGCGGTTAGGGATGGTTCGACAATGGCAGCAGCTGTTTTTCCAGGAACGTTATAGCGAAACCACTCTGACTGATAACCCTGATTTCCTCACGCTGGCCAGCGCCTTCGGTATTCCTGGCCAACACATCACCCGTAAAGACCAGGTTGAAGCGGCACTCGACACCATGCTTTCGAGCCAGGGGCCATACCTGCTTCATGTCTCAATCGACGAACTTGAGAATGTCTGGCCGTTGGTGCCGCCCGGCGCCAGTAACTCTGAAATGCTGGAGAAATTATCATGATGCAACATCAGGTCGCTTTACAGGCACGTTTCAACCCGGAAACCTTAGAGCGCGTGCTGCGCGTTGTCCGCCACCGTGGTTTCCAAATCTGCGCAATGAACATGGAAACCGCGGCGGACGCACAGAACATAAATATCGAATTGACCGTTGCCAGCCCGCGGCCCGTCGAATTACTGTTTAGTCAATTAAGCAAACTGGTCGACGTTGCCTGCGTCGAGATCCAGCAACCCACATCACAACAAATCCGCGCCTGAGCGCAAAGGAAGAAAAATGACGACGAAAAAAGCTGATTACATCTGGTTCAATGGCGAGATGGTTCCGTGGGGCGAAGCGAAAGTTCATGTGATGTCCCATGCGCTGCACTATGGCACCTCGGTATTCGAGGGCATCCGTTGCTATGACTCGCACAAAGGCCCGGTGGTGTTCCGTCATCGCGAACATATGCAGCGTCTGCATGATTCAGCCAAAATTTATCGTTTCCCGGTCTCCCAGAGCGTCGACGAACTAATGGAAGCCTGCCGCGAAGTCATTCGCACCAATAATCTGACCAGCGCTTATATCCGCCCGCTGGTGTTTGTTGGCGATGTCGGCATGGGGGTAAACCCGCCTCCGGGTTACAACACTGACGTGATCATCGCGGCGTTCCCGTGGGGAGCCTACCTCGGCGCAGAAGCGCTGGAGCAGGGGATCGATGCAATGGTCTCTTCCTGGAACCGCGCGGCGCCGAACACCATCCCGACGGCGGCGAAAGCCGGCGGCAACTATCTCTCCTCGCTGCTGGTTGGCAGCGAAGCGCGTCGCCATGGCTACCAGGAGGGTATCGCCCTCGATGTTAACGGCTATATCTCGGAAGGCGCAGGCGAAAACCTGTTTGAAGTGAAGGACGGCGTGCTGTTCACCCCGCCGTTTACCTCTTCCGCGCTGCCGGGCATTACCCGCGACGCCATCATCAAGCTGGCGAAAGATCTCGGTATTGAAGTCCGCGAGCAGGTATTGTCCCGTGAATCCCTGTACCTGGCGGATGAAGTCTTCATGTCCGGCACCGCGGCGGAAATCACCCCGGTACGCAGCGTGGATGGCATCCAGGTCGGCGCAGGCCGTCGCGGTCCGGTTACCAAACGCATTCAGGAAGCCTTCTTTGGCCTCTTCACCGGTGAAACAGAAGACAAATGGGGCTGGTTGGATCCGGTAAGTAAGTAATTAAAAATGGGACGGCACGCACCGTCCCATTTAATAAACACAGATGGGAGTAAAAAGAGCATGCCTAAGTACCGTTCCGCCACCACCACACATGGCCGCAATATGGCGGGCGCCCGCGCGTTGTGGCGCGCAACCGGGATGACCGATGCCGATTTCGGCAAACCGATTATCGCCGTCGTTAACTCCTTTACCCAGTTTGTTCCCGGGCACGTGCACCTGCGCGATCTCGGCAAACTGGTTGCCGAGCAGATTGAAGCCGCCGGTGGCGTGGCCAAAGAATTCAACACCATCGCAGTGGATGATGGGATCGCCATGGGCCACGGGGGTATGCTCTATTCACTGCCATCCCGCGAGCTGATTGCCGACTCGGTGGAGTACATGGTTAACGCCCACTGTGCGGATGCGATGGTCTGTATCTCCAACTGCGACAAAATCACCCCGGGGATGTTGATGGCTTCCCTGCGCCTGAACATTCCGGTGATCTTTGTGTCCGGCGGCCCAATGGAAGCCGGGAAAACCAAGCTGTCAGATAAAATCATCAAGCTCGACCTGGTGGATGCGATGATCCAGGGGGCGGATCCGAAAGTGTCCGACGAGCAGAGTAATCAGGTGGAACGCTCCGCCTGTCCGACCTGCGGCTCCTGTTCCGGGATGTTTACCGCCAACTCCATGAACTGCCTGACCGAAGCGCTGGGCCTGTCGCAGCCGGGTAACGGCTCTCTGCTGGCGACCCACGCCGATCGTAAGGAGCTGTTCCTTAACGCCGGGAAACGTATCGTTGAGCTGACCAAACGCTATTACGAGCAGGATGACGCTTCCGCGCTGCCGCGCAATATCGCCAGCAAGGCGGCCTTTGAGAACGCCATGACGCTGGATATCGCCATGGGCGGTTCCACCAACACCGTTCTGCACCTGCTGGCGGCGGCGCAGGAAGCTGAAATCGATTTCACCATGAGCGATATCGATAAGCTCTCCCGCAAAGTGCCGCAGCTGTGTAAGGTGGCGCCGAGCACGCAGAAATACCATATGGAAGATGTGCATCGCGCCGGCGGCGTGCTGGGCATTCTGGGCGAGCTGGACCGCGCCGGGCTGCTGAATCGCGAGGTTAAAAACGTCCTCGGCCTGACGCTGCCGCAGACCCTGGAACAGTACGATGTGATGGTGACTCAGGACGATGCGGTGAAAAAGATGTTCCGCGCCGGCCCGGCGGGCATCCGTACCACCCAGGCGTTCTCGCAAGACTGCCGCTGGGATACGCTGGATGACGATCGCGCCGAAGGCTGTATCCGTTCTCTGGAACACGCTTACAGCAAGGACGGCGGCCTGGCGGTGCTGTACGGCAATTTCGCGGAAAACGGTTGTATCGTGAAAACCGCCGGCGTGGACGACAGCATCCTGAAATTTACCGGTCCGGCGAAAGTATATGAGAGCCAGGATGATGCGGTTGAGGCCATCCTCGGCGGCAAAGTCGTTGAAGGCGACGTCGTGGTGATCCGCTACGAAGGGCCGAAAGGCGGGCCGGGGATGCAGGAGATGCTTTACCCCACCAGCTTCCTGAAGTCGATGGGGCTGGGCAAAGCCTGCGCGCTGATCACCGATGGCCGTTTCTCCGGCGGCACCTCAGGGCTCTCTATCGGTCATGTCTCACCGGAAGCGGCGAGCGGCGGCAACATTGCGCTCATTGAAGATGGCGACATGATCGCGATTGATATTCCGAACCGCAGCATCCAGCTGCAGCTGAGCGATGCGGAAATTGCGGCGCGTCGTGAAGCCCAGGAAGCGCGTGGCGACCAGGCGTGGACGCCGAAGCATCGCCAGCGTCAGGTCTCCTTTGCCCTTCGCGCCTACGCCAGCCTGGCGACCAGCGCTGACAAAGGCGCGGTTCGCGATAAATCGAAACTGGGTGGCTAATCATGGCGGATTCACAACCCCTCTCCGGCGCCCCCGAGGGCGCCGAATACCTGAGAGCAGTGCTGCGCGCGCCGGTTTATGAAGCGGTGCAGAAAACGCCGCTGCAAAAAATGGACAAACTCTCTTCTCGCCTGGATAACGTTATTCTGGTGAAGCGCGAAGATCGCCAACCGGTACACAGCTTTAAGCTGCGCGGCGCCTACGCGATGATGTCCAGCCTGACCGCGGAACAGAAATCCCACGGGGTGATCACCGCCTCGGCGGGCAATCATGCCCAGGGCGTGGCGTTCTCCGCATCGCGGCTGGGCGTTAAGGCGCTGATCGTGATGCCGGTAGCGACCGCCGACATCAAAGTGGATGCCGTTCGCGGCTTTGGCGGCGAAGTGTTGCTGCATGGCGCCAATTTTGACGAAGCGAAGGCGAGAGCGATTGAGCTGGCGCAGCAGCAGGGCTTTACCTGGGTGCCGCCGTTCGATCACCCGATGGTCATCGCCGGTCAGGGGACCCTGGCGCTGGAGCTGCTGCAGCAGGATGCCCACATCGACCGCGTGTTCGTCCCGGTGGGCGGCGGCGGCCTGGCGGCAGGCGTGGCGGTGTTGATCAAGCAACTGATGCCGCAGATTAAAGTGATAGCGGTGGAAGCGGAAGATTCGGCCTGCCTGAAGGCGGCGCTGGATGCCGGTCATCCGGTGGATCTGCCGCGTGTCGGCTTGTTTGCCGAAGGCGTGGCGGTCAAACGCATCGGCGATGAAACCTTCCGTCTGTGCCAGGAGTATCTGGACGACATCATCACCGTCGACAGCGACGCTATTTGCGCGGCGATGAAGGATTTGTTCGAAGATGTGCGGGCGGTGGCAGAGCCTTCCGGCGCCCTGGCGCTGGCGGGGATGAAGAAATATGTCGCCCAGCACAATATTCGCGGCGAGCGACTGGCTCACATTCTGTCCGGGGCCAACGTCAACTTCCACGGTCTGCGCTACGTGTCTGAACGCTGCGAGCTCGGGGAACAGCGCGAAGCGCTGCTGGCGGTGACGATCCCGGAAGAGAAAGGCAGCTTTCTGAAGTTTTGCCAGCTGCTGGGGGGGCGTTCGGTGACCGAGTTCAACTACCGCTTTGCCGATGCCAAAGACGCCTGCATCTTTGTGGGGGTGCGTCTGAGTCGTGGGCTGGAGGAGCGGAAAGAGATCCTCCAGTTACTGAACGATGGCGGCTACAGCGTCGTTGACCTTTCCGATGACGAAATGGCCAAGCTCCATGTGCGCTATATGGTTGGCGGCCGACCGTCCAAAGCGCTGCAGGAGCGGCTGTTCAGCTTCGAATTTCCAGAGTCCCCGGGGGCGCTGCTGAAGTTCCTGCACACCCTTGGCACCCACTGGAATATTTCGCTGTTCCACTACCGTAGCCACGGCACCGACTATGGTCGGGTTTTGGCGGCCTTCGAGCTGGGCGAGCACGAGCCGGACTTTGAAACTCGTCTCAATGAGCTGGGCTATGAATGTCACGATGAGACCCATAACCCGGCATTCCGCTTTTTCCTCGCGGGCTAGTGGTTCGGCAGGATTTTCCAGAAAGCATCAATAAGCGGCTCATGCAGCCGCTTTTTTTGTGCGCAAACGCCGAGCTCGAACGGGGTTTGCTCATCGCTGCGCTCCAGAATCATCACCCTGTTGCGTACCGGCTCCGGACTGTTCTCCAGCACCACCTCCGGCAGCAGCGCCACGCCGCATCCCAGGGCGACCATCGACACCATCGCTTCGTGGCCCCCGACGGTGGCGTAGATCGACGGATTGCTGATTTTATGCCGTCGAAACCACAGCTCGATACGCCGACGTACCGGCCCTTGATCAGCCATGATAAACGGCACTGTCGACCAGTCCGGACGCTCGACGGTCACCTGGTTGCGCACCGGGCAGGGAAGGGCCGGGGCAATTAACACCACGGCGAGGTTCTCCAGCATCGAAAACGCCACCGACCCTGGCAGGGTCTCCGGCTTACCGGCAATCGCCAGGTCGGCTTCGCCGGTGACCACCTTTTCCATGGCGTCGGCGGCGTCGCCGGTCGACAGCTTGATCTCTACCGAGGGATGCGCGGCGCGAAAGCGGTCGAGGATCGGCGGCAGATGGCTATAGGCGGCGGTGACAGAGCAGAAGATGTGCAGCTCGCCGGAGAGCGAAGGGCCCTGCTGATCGATGGCGTGGCGAAGCTGCTGATACTGCAGTAAAGTCTGCTGGGCAAAGGTGCGTAACTCTTCCCCGGCTTCGGTCAGGGTCACCGTGCGATTATCTCGCACGAACAGCGGCTGGCCGAGGTCCTCTTCCAGGCGCTGGATCTGGCGCGAAAGCGTCGACGGGCTGACGTGCATGGCCCGCGCGCTGCGGCCAAAATGGCGGCTTTCCGCCAGATGCAGAAAGGTTTTCAGATCGCGTAAATCCACGGCGCGTACTCCCCGGTTTTGTATTTCATAAAATGCAACGTGACGTTGTGAATATATCAATTTCCGCAATAAAATTCCTGTCATATAGTAAGTTCATTCTCGCAAAAGCGAACCGAACAATAAGCACGACACAACATCACGGAGTTACAGACATGGCTAACTACTTTAATACACTGAACCTGCGCCAGCAGCTGGCACAGCTGGGCAAATGCCGCTTTATGGCGCGCGACGAATTCGCCGATGGCGCAAGCTACCTTCAGGGTAAAAAAGTGGTCATCGTCGGCTGCGGCGCGCAGGGTCTGAACCAGGGTCTGAACATGCGTGACTCCGGCCTGGATATCTCCTATGCGCTGCGCAAAGAAGCGATCGCCGAGAAGCGCGCCTCCTGGCGTAAAGCGACCGAAAACGGTTTTAAAGTCGGCACTTATGAAGAGCTGATCCCACAGGCGGACCTGGTGGTTAACCTGACCCCGGACAAACAGCACTCTGACGTTGTGCGCTCCGTACAGCCGCTGATGAAAGACGGCGCGGCGCTGGGCTACTCCCACGGCTTCAACATCGTGGAAGTGGGCGAGCAGATCCGTAAAGACATCACCGTGGTGATGGTGGCGCCGAAGTGCCCGGGTACCGAAGTACGTGAAGAGTACAAACGCGGTTTCGGCGTACCGACGCTTATCGCGGTACACCCGGAAAACGACCCGAAAGGCGAAGGCATGGCCATTGCGAAAGCATGGGCAGCGGCGACCGGCGGCCACCGTGCGGGTGTCCTGGAATCTTCCTTCGTGGCAGAAGTGAAATCTGACCTGATGGGCGAGCAGACCATCCTCTGCGGCATGCTGCAGGCGGGTTCTCTGCTGTGCTTCGACAAGCTGGTGGCGGAAGGTACCGACCCGGCGTATGCAGAAAAACTGATTCAGTTCGGCTGGGAAACCATCACCGAAGCGCTGAAGCAGGGCGGCATCACCCTGATGATGGATCGCCTCTCTAACCCGGCGAAACTGCGCGCTTATGCGCTCTCCGAGCAGCTGAAAGAGATTATGGCGCCGCTGTTCCAGAAACACATGGACGACATCATTTCCGGCGAATTCTCCTCCGGTATGATGGCGGACTGGGCGAACGACGATAAGAAACTGCTGACCTGGCGTGAAGAGACGGGTAAAACCGCGTTCGAAACCGCGCCGCAGTATGAAGGTAAAATCGGCGAGCAGGAGTACTTCGATAAAGGCGTTCTGATGATCGCGATGGTGAAAGCAGGCGTTGAGCTGGCGTTCGAAACCATGGTCGATTCCGGCATCATCGAAGAGTCCGCTTACTACGAATCACTGCACGAGCTGCCGCTGATCGCCAACACCATCGCCCGTAAGCGTCTGTACGAGATGAACGTGGTTATCTCCGATACCGCTGAATATGGTAACTACCTGTTCTCTTACGCTTGCGTACCGCTGCTGAAAGAGTTCATGACCACCCTGCAGACTGGCGACCTGGGTACGGCGATTGCCGAAGGCGCGGTAGACAACGCCCAGCTGCGTGATGTCAACGAAGCCATCCGCAGCCACCAGATCGAGAAAGTGGGTCACAAACTGCGTGGCTATATGACCGATATGAAGCGTATTGCGGTTGCCGGCTAATTCCTCGCCGTCTTTCGACTGGCCGATGCGTTGGCTACGGTACGTACACCCCAGTCACATAGTAATCTATGTTCCTGGGGATGTACTTCCTGGCCGCCTTCCGGCAAGCCGAAATCCATAGAAGAATGAATTTGTTTAGTAGGCCTGATAAGCGAAGCGCCATCAGGCAAAAACCCGGAGATTAAGATCCCCGGGTTTTTTTATTATTTCCGGTACAGGACTTTGATGATGTGGTAGCCGAACTGGGTATGCAGCGGTCCGGTTGGCTCCAGCACCGGGCAGGAGAAGACTACTTTATCGAACGCCGGGACCATCTGGCCCTGGCGGAATTCACCTAAATCACCGCCGCGTTTGCCTGATGGGCAAATAGAGTGTTTCTTTGCCAGCTTACCGAAGTCGGCGCCGTTTTTAATCTGCTCCAGAAGATCCAGAGCCAGTTTCTCTTCTTTAACAAGAATATGCAGTGCTGCTGCTGTTTTTGCCATGATCGTGCCTTGAATAGGTTGAGATAAATCGGGGCGCAATATACCACGCGTCAGCGGCGATAAAGCACCTTAATGATATGGTAGCCAAACTTGGTTTTTACCGGACCGTAGGGCTTGAGAAGCGGGCAGCTAAAGACCGCCTGATCGAATGGGCCGACCATCGCGCCTTGCTGAAACTCGCCCAGGTCGCCGCCGTTGCGCCCCGACGGGCATTGGGAATAGCGCTTCGCCAGATGATCGAAGCTGACGCCCCGCTCCAGTTTGGCGAGGATCTCCTGGGCCAGTTTTTCTTCTTTGACCAGGATATGCAGGGCTGCTGCGGTCTTTTTCATGGTTCTGCTCTATGGGTTAATCGCGATTTCTTCACTTTACCATCAGTCGGTAAATCTCGGCTCCGCTTTCTGCTACAATCCCCACCCCGTTCGAAGATTGAGCAAGACTCCCATGCGTTTAAACCCTGGCCAACAACAAGCCGTCGAATTTGTAACCGGACCGTGCCTGGTGCTGGCGGGCGCCGGCTCCGGTAAGACCCGCGTGATCACCAATAAAATCGCCCACCTGATCCGCGGCTGCGGCTATCAGGCGCGCCATATCGCGGCCGTGACCTTTACCAACAAAGCCGCGCGCGAGATGAAAGAGCGCGTTGGGCAAACGCTGGGGCGCAAAGAGGCGCGCGGGCTGATGATTTCCACCTTCCACACCCTGGGGCTGGATATCATCAAGCGGGAATATGCCGCGCTGGGCATGAAGTCTAACTTCTCCTTATTCGACGATACCGACCAGGTGGCGTTGCTCAAAGAGCTGACCGAAGGGTTGATCGAAGATGACAAAGTGGTGCTCCAGCAGTTGATCTCGACGATCTCCAACTGGAAAAACGATCTGAAAACCCCGGCCCAGGCCGCCGCGGGTGCGAAAGGCGAACGGGACCGCATATTCGCCCACTGCTATGGACTGTACGATGCGCATATGAAGGCCTGCAATGTCCTCGATTTTGACGATCTGATCCTGCTGCCGACGCTGCTGCTGCAGCGCAACGAGGAGGTGCGCGAACGCTGGCAGAATAAGATCCGCTACCTGCTGGTAGATGAGTATCAGGATACCAACACCAGCCAGTATGAGCTGGTGAAGCTGCTGGTGGGCCAGCGGGCGCGTTTTACCGTGGTAGGCGACGATGACCAGTCGATCTACTCGTGGCGCGGCGCGCGGCCACAGAACCTGGTGCTGCTCAGCCAGGACTTCCCGGCGCTGCAGGTTATCAAGCTTGAGCAGAACTATCGCTCCTCCGGGCGTATTCTGAAAGCCGCTAACATTCTGATCGCCAACAACCCGCACGTTTTTGAAAAGCGTCTGTTTTCCGAACTGGGATACGGCGCTGAGCTGAAAGTGCTCTCCGCCAACAATGAAGATCATGAAGCGGAGCGCGTGGCCGGGGAACTGATCGCCCACCACTTTATTAATAAAACCAATTACAAAGACTATGCGATCCTTTATCGCGGCAATCACCAGTCGCGGGTCTTTGAAAAGATGCTGATGCAGAACCGCATCCCGTACAAAATCTCCGGCGGCACGTCGTTCTTCTCGCGCCCGGAAATTAAAGATCTGCTGGCCTATCTGCGCGTGCTGACCAACCCGGACGACGACAGCGCCTTCCTGCGTATCGTCAACACGCCGAAGCGCGAGATCGGCCCCGCGACGCTGCAAAAGCTCGGTGAGTGGGCGATGGGCCGCAACAAAGGATTGTTCACCGCCAGCTTTGATATGGGTCTTAGCCAGACGCTGACCGGGCGCGGCTATGAATCACTCACCCGCTTCACCCACTGGCTGCGCGAGATCCAGCAACTGGCCGAACGCGAGCCGGTCAACGCCGTGCGCGACTTGATCCGCGGGATTGACTACGAATCCTGGTTGTATGAAACCTCGCCCAGCCCGAAAGCCGCGGAAATGCGCATGAAAAACGTCAACCAGCTGTTCACCTGGATGACCGAGATGCTGGAAGGCAGCGAAATCGATGAGCCGATGACCCTGACGCAGGTGGTCACCCGCTTTACGCTGCGCGACATGATGGAGCGCGGCGAATCGGATGAAGAGCTGGATCAGGTGCAGCTGATGACCCTCCATGCCTCAAAAGGGCTGGAGTTCCCGTATGTTTACCTGGTGGGCATGGAGGAGGGATTGCTCCCGCACCAGAGCAGCATTGATGAAGATAACGTCGATGAAGAGCGCCGGTTAGCCTACGTGGGCATCACCCGTGCGCAGAAAGAGCTGACCTTTACGCTCTGTAAGGAGCGCCGGCAGTATGGTGAGGTGGTGCGCCCGGAACCGAGCCGTTTTCTGCTCGAGCTACCCCAGGACGATCTGATTTGGGAGCAGGCGCGCAAAGTGATTACCGCTGAAGAGCGAATGCATAAAGGACAGGCTAACGTGGCGAACATTCGCGCCATGCTGGCAAAAGCTAAAGAGAAAGGATAGCGATAAGCAGGCCGGGTAAGGCGAAGCCGCCGCCCGGCAATGTTCAGCGTATTACTTCACCTCAAGCATCCAGTGCACATAACTTTGCCACTGGCATTCCTGTTCGATCAGCTCAGCCCCAAGCGGGTGATTATCCAGCCAGTTTTCCGGCAGCGTCAGGGACAGTTTTTCATCATCGGCCACCAGATTGATGGCGGGCAGCAAATCGTCACGCCGCCGGCTGGCAAAGAGTATCGCCAGTCGCAGCAGGCGACAAAGATGTTCGGCAACCCGCGGCGGGACGGCGTTCTGCTGATGAAGCGATGAGAGGTCGATGGCGTTAGTCTGGTTAAGCAGCAGCGTCGCAATCAGCTTCTTCTGCGCTGGGGTAAAGCCGGGCAGGTCGAGATTATTGACCAGATAGGCCGCGTGCTGCGGCGCGCGCTTAAAATCCACGCTCAGGCCAATCTCATGCAACGCACAGGCGCTGAGGAGCAAATCGCGGCTCAGCGGATCCAGTTCCCAGCAGCCGTCCAGCTGGCTGAGCAGGTGGCTGGCAAGACCAGCGACGCGCTGGGCCTGTTCGGTGTCGATCATAAAACGACGCTGAATATTACGCAGAGTGCGGCTGCGGATGTCCTGTTCAACGGAGAGATGCAGCATGCCATACACCAGCCCTTCCCGTAATGCGCCGCCCGCGAGGGTCATACACTGAATATTCAGTTCGCTGAAGATAGCGATAAGGATCGCCAGCCCGCTCGGAAACACCAGCGCTCGCTCAAGGGTTAAGCCTTCGATCTCCAGCTCTTCCAGGCGTCCGCACTGGATGGCGCGCTGTTTAAGCTGCTGGAGTTTGGTCAGGGTGATCCGCTCATCCATCCCCTGCGCCATCATAATTTCCTGCAGCGCCTGAACGGTGCCGGAGGCGCCAACGCATACTTTCCATCCGTGATAGCGCAGCACATCGGCGATGGGCAGTAGCACCTCACGCGCGGCCGCCTCGGCAAGATCGAAATTCTCTTTCGTCAGGCTGCGGTCGGCGAAATAGCGTTCAAGCCAGGTCACACAGCCCATCGACAGGCTAAATAGCGAGGTCGTTTGCGCGCCGGTGCCGGTCACCAGTTCGGTGCTGGCGCCGCCGATATCGACCACCAGACGCTGATCGGCGCCGCCGGTGGTGTGGGCGACACCCTGATAAATCAAGCGCGCTTCTTCTTCACCGCTAATGACCTGTACCGGACTGCCGAGGATCTCCTGCGCTTTCGCCAGAAATTCGCCGGCATTGACGGCAAGACGCAGCGTGGCGGTGGCCACGACGCGGATTTGCGCCGGCGGAATATCCTGCAGGCGTTCGGCAAACAGGCGTAAGCACTGCCAGCCGCGCTCCATCGCTTCTGCGGAGAGCGTGTTGTCGCTATTAAGGCCGGCGGCCAGACGAACTTTGCGCTTAATGCGGCTCAGCGTCTGGATACTGCCAGCCACCTCGCGCACCACCAACATATGGAAACTGTTGGAGCCCAAATCAATGGCGGCATACAGCGAGGTGGAGCTCATGCTCTTCATCGTTCAGAAGGCTCCCTGGTCGACGGGGCGCTTGTGCCCAATCCGTGTAACTGAGCGGGTTGCCGGGGAAACGCGCCCTGGCAGATTCTGAATGATTGAGCGTATAGCATAGAGTTCTTAACCTGAACGACGACGATTGCGCGGTGGACCGCTGCGGCGCGGGCCGTTGCCTGGACGCGCACGGGTCAGGCGCAGCGGCTTAGGCAGGTCGGTCATCAGCGCGTCCGGGTTGTACTTGCTGACCGGAATTGAGTGACCAATATAGGTTTCGATAGCCGGCAGGTTCAGCGCATACTCTTCGCAGGCGAGGCTGATGGAGTGACCGCTGGCGCCAGCGCGACCGGTACGGCCAATGCGGTGAACGTAATCTTCGCAGTCGTCCGGCAGATCGTAGTTAAAGACGTGGGTCACGGCCGGAATGTGCAAGCCACGAGCGGCAACGTCAGTCGCGACCAGAATATCAAGGTCGCCGCGGGTAAATTCTTCGAGAATCCGCAGACGTTTTTTCTGCGCCACGTCGCCGGTCAGCAGACCTACGCGATGGCCGTCGGCGGCGAGATGGCCCCAGATATCTTCACAACGATGCTTGGTATTGGCGAAGACGATGGCGCGATCGGGCCACTCTTCTTCCAGCAGCGTCTGCAGCAGGCGCATTTTTTCTTCGTTGGACGGGTAGAAGAGCTCTTCTTTAATACGGTGGCCCGTTTTCTGTTCCGGCTCGACTTCAACGTACTCGGCGTTGTTCATTTGTTCGAACGCCAGTTCGCGTACGCGATAAGAAAGCGTCGCGGAGAACAGCATGTTCAGACGCTGAGTGGCCGGCGGCATGCGGCGGAACAGCCAGCGGATATCTTTAATAAAGCCGAGATCGTACATGCGATCGGCTTCGTCCAGCACGACGACCTGAATGGCGCCGAGGTTAATGTGGTTTTGCTTCGCGTAATCGATAAGACGACCGGTGGTACCGATCAGAATATCGACGCCGCTTTCCAGCACTTTCAGCTGCTTATCGTAGCCGTCGCCGCCGTAAGCCAGACCCAGCTTCAGACCGGTGGCCTGCGCCAGCGGTTCAGCGTCCGCGTGGATCTGTACCGCCAGTTCACGCGTCGGCGCCATAATCAGCGCGCGCGGCTGGTTAACCTGGCGATCGGCGATAGCCGGGTGAGAGAGAAGATAATGAAACGTCGACGTCAGGAACGCCATCGTTTTACCGGTACCGGTTTGCGCCTGCCCGGCGACATCGCGGCCTTCCAGCGTCAGCGGAAGGGCGAGGGCCTGAATAGGTGTGCAATTATGAAACCCTTTCTTTTCAAGGGCTTCAATGACTGCCGGGTGCAGGGCGAAGTCGGAAAACTTCTGTTCTGTTAAATGTGTTTTGCTCATAGTGTGGTAGAATATCAGCTAACTATTGCATTAAGAAAGCGTATCCGGTGAAATAACGTCAACCTTTCGTTGGCGGTGTACGAAATTATTCAAGGTACGTCTACGGTAACTGAACGAATCCAGGATAGCTTAGACCACTAAGCGAGCCGGGGGCGATAAATCTGCAATATGCAGTGCGCGTTCAGGTGACCCTGGCGTCAAAGGGTGGGTCCATGAGGGATCGCGCCAGTTGGCAGACCAGAGAATTGAGGTATCCTGAAGAATAGCGTGCATAACGTAGCCGCAGCGCGTCGTTGATGGCTACGACACCAACACACCAGGCTTATTCCTGTGGAGTTAAATATGAGCGATAAAATTATTCACCTGACTGACGACAGTTTTGACACGGACGTACTCAAGGCTGACGGGCTGACCCTCGTCGATTTCTGGGCAGAGTGGTGTGGTCCGTGCAAAATGATCGCCCCGATTCTGGATGAGATCGCTGAAGAGTATCAGGGCAAACTGACCGTAGCTAAGCTGAACATCGACCAGAACCCGGGCACCGCGCCGAAGTACGGCATTCGCGGCATCCCAACCCTGCTGCTGTTCAAAAACGGCGAAGTGGCGGCCACCAAAGTCGGCGCACTGTCCAAGGGTCAGCTGAAAGAGTTCCTCGACGCCAACCTGGCGTAAGCGAATTGCTGTTCCGGCGTCCAGATTCCTATTTTTTGCGGAACTCTGGACGCCCGGCTGGAGTCGTGCTAAGTTAATCCACAGACTTCGTTTTAAACATACCTTGTTTGAATCTTGTTTTACCCGAAGCATCCCGCAAAAAACGCGCGTGAAGCTATTAATTCCGGGCTTTTCACTCATTCCGTCTAGTCGTTTCAGTTCTGCGTTCTTTCCTGTGACCAGGCGACGTACAGACACGAGATGAAGGCCGTTAACAGGCATGGAAGTTCCTGCCATACCATTCACAACATTAAGTTCGAGATTTACCCCGAGTTTAAGAACCCACACCACTATGAATCTTACCGAATTAAAGAATACGCCGGTTTCTGAGCTGATTACTCTCGGCGAAAATATGGGGCTGGAAAACCTGGCTCGTATGCGTAAGCAGGATATTATTTTTGCCATCCTCAAGCAGCATTCGAAGAGTGGCGAAGATATCTTTGGCGACGGCGTACTGGAGATACTGCAGGATGGATTTGGATTCCTCCGCTCCGCAGACAGCTCCTACCTCGCCGGCCCTGACGACATCTACGTATCCCCCAGCCAAATCCGCCGTTTCAACCTCCGCACTGGTGACACCATTTCCGGTAAGATTCGTCCTCCGAAAGAGGGTGAGCGTTACTTTGCGCTGCTGAAAGTTAACGAAGTTAACTACGACAAGCCGGAAAACGCCCGTAACAAGATCCTGTTCGAGAACTTAACGCCGCTGCACGCGAATTCTCGTCTGCGTATGGAGCGTGGTAACGGTTCTACCGAAGACTTAACCGCTCGCGTACTGGATCTGGCTTCCCCGATTGGCCGCGGCCAGCGTGGTCTGATCGTCGCGCCGCCGAAAGCCGGTAAAACCATGCTGCTGCAGAACATCGCGCAGAGCATCGCTTACAACCATCCGGACTGCGTGCTGATGGTGCTGCTGATCGACGAACGTCCGGAAGAAGTGACCGAGATGCAGCGTCTGGTGAAAGGTGAAGTGGTTGCTTCCACCTTCGACGAACCGGCATCCCGTCACGTTCAGGTTGCTGAGATGGTTATCGAGAAAGCGAAACGTCTGGTTGAACACAAGAAAGACGTTATCATCCTGCTTGACTCCATTACCCGTCTGGCGCGCGCCTACAACACCGTGGTCCCGGCTTCCGGTAAAGTGCTGACCGGTGGTGTGGACGCCAACGCCCTGCACCGTCCGAAGCGTTTCTTCGGTGCGGCGCGTAACGTCGAAGAGGGCGGCAGCCTGACCATCATCGCCACGGCGCTGATCGACACCGGTTCCAAAATGGATGAAGTTATCTACGAAGAGTTTAAAGGCACCGGTAACATGGAGCTGCACCTCTCTCGTAAGATTGCTGAAAAACGCGTCTTCCCGGCTATCGATTACAACCGTTCCGGTACGCGTAAAGAAGAGCTGCTCACCACTCAGGAAGAGCTGCAGAAAATGTGGATCCTGCGCAAAATTATCCATCCGATGGGTGAGATCGACGCGATGGAATTCCTCATTAATAAACTGGCAATGACTAAGACGAATGATGACTTCTTCGATATGATGAAGCGCTCGTAAGGTAAAAAAAGCCAAAAACGCCACGCCTTTGCGTGGCGTTTTCATTTTGGGATTTGTATGATCCAGAGACAGAGAAAGCGGGACGAAAGTTGTCGTATAATGGCGCCGGACAGCAGGCGGAGACAGCTTTAACAGACTAAAATCTATACAATAAATTTGTAATGTTCTGCTTTTCCCCTTCTGGAGTTGGGGCATCATCGCTATACTTCCCGGATTAACTATGCTGAGAGCACATGCGTTGTGAATTTACTCACTGCTATTACTGAATTAATCAGTATTTTCTTATTCACGACCCTCTTTATTTTTGTCGCGCGGAAAGTGGCAAAAAAGATTGGGTTAGTGGATAAACCAAACTATCGCAAACGGCATCAGGGGTTGATTCCGTTGGTCGGTGGTATCTCAGTTTATGCAGGCATCTGTTTCACCTTCGCCATCGCCGATTATTATATTCCTCACGCCTCGCTGTATCTGGCCTGTGCGGGGGTATTGGTGCTGGTTGGCGCGCTGGACGATCGCTTCGACATCAGCGTGAAAATTCGCGCGGTCATTCAGGCCGCGATCGCCGTGATTATGATGATGGCAGGGAATCTGCATCTGAGTAGTCTGGGCTTTATTTTTGGCTCGTGGGAGCTGGTGCTGGGGCCTTTCGGCTTCTTCCTCACTCTGTTTGCCGTCTGGGCCGCCATCAACGCGTTTAATATGGTCGATGGGATTGACGGCCTGCTCGGCGGCCTGTCATCCGTCTCCTTTGCGGCGACCGGGATCATCCTCTGGTTTGACGGTCAGTACAGCCTGGCGATGTGGTGTTTTGCGATGATCGCCGCCATTCTACCCTATATTCTTCTTAATCTTGGCGCCCTCGGCCGCCGCTATAAAGTTTTTATGGGTGACGCCGGCAGCACCATGATTGGCTTCACCATCATCTGGATCCTGCTGGAAACCACACAAGGTAAAACGCATCCCATCAGCCCGGTCACCGCGCTGTGGATTATCGCTATCCCGTTGATGGATATGGTGGCGATTATGTATCGCCGCCTGCGTAAAGGCATGAGTCCTTTCTCACCGGACCGGCAGCATATTCATCATTTGATCATGCGCGCCGGGTTTACTTCCCGCCAGGCGTTCGTCCTGATCACCCTGGCCGCTGCCCTGCTGGCGCTGGTTGGCGTCGCGGCGGAATATACCCGCATTGTGCCGGAATGGGTGATGTTAATTCTCTTTTTGGTGGCCTTCTTCCTTTATGGCTACTGTATTAAGCGCGCCTGGAAAGTGGCGCGTCTGGTTAAGCGCATCAGACGCAGAATTCGGCGACACAGCGGCAATAATCCGAAACTAACCAAGTAAAGCTGGGGATGTGATGACTCAACCATTACCGGGAGCACAATCAGTGAACGTTGAGAACGAGCTGGATATTCGCGGGCTGTTTCGCGCTTTATGGGCAGGAAAAGGCTGGATAGTCGGCGGTGCTGTACTCTTCGCCGCTATCGTGTTGGTGTACACCTTCTTTGCTCGCCAGGAGTGGAGCGCCACGGCGATCACCGATCGGCCTACTGTCAACATGTTGGGGGGGTACTATTCCCAGCAGCAGTTCTTACGCAATCTGGATATCAAAGCCGACCTGGCCTCGGTGGATCAGCCTTCCGCCATGGATGAAGCGTATAAAGAGTTCATCATGCAGTTGGCCTCCTGGGATACCCGGCGTGATTTCTGGCTGCAAACGGACTACTACAAGCAGCGACAGTCGGGTAATGCTCGAGCCGATGCGGCGATGCTGGATGATTTAATTAACAATATCCAGTTTATGCCAGGCGATGCGGCCAAGAGCGTCAACGACAGCGTCAAACTGACCGCCGAGACCGGGCAGGATGCCAATAATTTGCTGCGCCAGTATGTGGCTTTCGCCAGCCAGCGGGCGGCCGGCCATCTTAACGACGAGCTCAAAGGCGCCTGGGCGGCGCGGACGGTACAAATGAAGGCGCAGGTGAAGCGCCAGGAAGAGGTGGCCGAGGCTATTTTCAACCGCCGGACCCACAGCGTGGAGCAAGCGCTGAAGGTCGCTCAGCAGCATAATATCTCGCGCAGCGAAACGGATGTTCCTGCCGATCAGTTGCCGGATTCAGAGCTATTTTTATTGGGCAGGCCGATGCTGCAGGCCAGACTGGAAAACCTGCAGGCCGTCGGACCGGAATATGACCTCGATTACGACCAGAATCGCGCCATGCTGAGCACGTTGAACGTCGGTCCAACGTTGGATCCGCGTTTTCAGACTTACCGGTATTTGCGAACGCCGGAAGAACCTGTAAAACGCGATAGCCCGCGCCGTGTATTTCTGATGGTGATGTGGGGGATTGTGGGTGCGCTCATCGGCGCAGGCGTGGCGTTATCGCGTCGTCGTGTCCTGTGATTGCGGCCTGTGGTGAAGGGCAAATGACCTTCATCGCCTAATCGAAGAGAATCGATGTGAAAGTACTAACTGTATTTGGCACGAGGCCGGAAGCCATCAAGATGGCTCCTCTGGTCCATGCGCTGGCAAAGGATCCTCATTTTGAGGCGAAAGTATGCGTGACCGCGCAGCATCGGGAGATGCTCGATCAGGTGTTGAAACTATTCTCCATCACCCCGGACTACGATCTCAACATCATGAAGCCGGGGCAGGGGCTCACCGAGATCACCTGCCGTATTCTTGAGGGGCTGAAGCCGGTTCTGGAGTCGTTTAAACCCGACGTGGTGCTGGTGCATGGCGATACCACCACCACGATGGCGGCGAGCCTGGCGGCGTTTTACCAGCGCATACCGGTGGGCCATGTAGAGGCGGGTCTGCGGACCGGCGATTTAAGTTCGCCGTGGCCGGAAGAGGGCAACCGTACGCTGACCGGGCATCTGGCGACGTACCATTTCGCCCCTACGGAAACCTCGCGGCAGAATCTGCTGCGGGAAAACATTGCCGACAGTCGCATCACGGTGACCGGGAATACGGTCATCGATGCCCTATTCTGGGTGCGCGATCGCGTTCTGGGCGATGAAGCGCTACGGGAGACCCTGCTGCAGCGCTATCCTTTCATTAGCCACGGTAAAAAAATGATTCTGGTTACCGGCCATCGGCGGGAAAGCTTTGGGCTCGGCTTTGAGCAGATCTGCCAGGCGCTGGCGGAGATAGCCCATACCCACCCTGAGGTGCAGATTGTCTATCCGGTTCACCTGAATCCTAACGTCAGCGAACCGGTGAACCGTATTCTCGGCCATATCGACAACGTGATGTTGATTGAACCGCAGGACTACCTACCGTTCGTCTGGTTGATGGATCGGGCCTGGCTCATCCTGACCGATTCCGGTGGTATTCAGGAAGAGGCGCCTTCCCTGGGGAAACCGGTGCTGGTCATGCGCGATATGACCGAACGTCCGGAAGCGGTGGCCGCCGGTACCGTCTGTCTGGTGGGCACCGACAGCCAGCGCATCGTGGCGGAAGTCACGCGACTGCTGGAGGATGATGCCGCATACCAGGCGATGAGCCGCGCGCATAATCCTTATGGCGATGGCGAAGCATGTCGTCGAATTTTGTCTGCACTTAAAAATAATCAGGTAACGCTATGAGTTTTTCTACCATTTCAGTGATTGGCCTTGGCTATATCGGGCTGCCAACCGCTGCCGCGTTCGCCTCCCGGCAGAAGCGGGTGGTCGGCGTTGATGTCAATCAACATGCCGTGGAGACCATTAACCGTGGAGAGATTCATATCGTGGAGCCGGATCTGGCGAGCGTGGTGAAGACCGCGGTCGAGCAGGGATATTTAAGCGCCACCACCACCCCGGTGGCAGCGGATGCCTACCTGATTGCCGTGCCGACGCCGTTTAAAGATCGCCACGAGCCGGATATGGTGTTTGTCGAGTCGGCGGCTAAATCCATTGCGCCGACGTTAAAGAAAGGCTCGCTGGTGATCCTCGAGTCCACCTCGCCGGTCGGGTCGACCGAACAGATGGCTGAGTGGCTGGCGGAGATGCGCCCGGACCTCAGCTTTCCCCAGCAGGTGGGTGAAGCGGCGGACGTGAATATCGCCTACTGCCCGGAGCGGGTATTGCCCGGCCAGGTGATGGTCGAGCTGATTAAAAACGACCGCGTTATCGGCGGCATGTCGCCGGTCTGCTCCGCTCGCGCCAGCGAGCTGTATAAAATCTTCCTCGAAGGCGAATGTGTGGTGACCAACTCGCGTACCGCCGAGATGTGCAAGCTGACGGAAAACAGCTTCCGCGACGTCAACATCGCTTTTGCCAACGAGCTGTCGCTGATTTGCGCCGATCAGGCCATTAACGTCTGGGAACTGATCCGCCTGGCGAACCGCCATCCGCGAGTGAATATCCTGCAGCCGGGACCGGGCGTCGGCGGCCACTGTATCGCCGTCGACCCGTGGTTTATCGTGGCGCAAAACCCGCAGCAGGCGCGTCTGATCCGCACGGCCCGTGAGGTCAATGACCACAAGCCGGAATGGGTTATCGAACAGGTGAAGGCGCAGGTAGCTGACTGCCTGAATGCCACCAACAAACGGGCCAGCGAACTGACCATTGCCTGTTTTGGCCTCGCCTTTAAGCCGAATATTGACGACCTGCGCGAAAGCCCGGCAATGGAAATTGCCGCGCAGATTGCCCGCTGGCACAGCGGCACGACGCAGGTAGTTGAGCCCAACATTCACGCGCTGCCGAAGAAACTCGACGGTCTGTGTACGCTGGCGGCCCTCGATGCGGCGCTGGCCAGCGCCGACGTGCTGGTGATGCTGGTCGATCACCATGAATTTAAAGCCGTTAGCGGCGACAGCGTCACCCAGGCGTATATCATCGACACCAAAGGAGTGTGGCGGTGAGAACCATTCTGGTCACCGGCGGCGCGGGCTTCATTGGTTCGGCGGTAGTGCGGGAGATTATCCAGCACACCGCCGATCGCGTGGTGGTGGTGGATAAACTGACCTACGCCGGCAATTTAATGTCGCTGGCGCCGGTGGCGCAGGATGCGCGTTTCGCCTTTGAACAGGTGGATATCTGCGACCGCGGCGAGCTGGACCGTATTTTCGTGCAGTATCAACCGGATACAGTGATGCACCTGGCGGCGGAAAGCCATGTCGATCGGTCGATTGACGGCCCGGCGGCATTTATTGAAACCAATATCGTGGGCACCTATACGCTGCTGGAGGCGGCCCGTAGCTGGTGGAATACGCTGGCTACGGCGCAAAAATCGGCGTTTCGCTTCCATCACATCTCTACCGATGAAGTGTATGGCGATCTGCACGGCAGCGATGATTTCTTTACCGAGACCACGCCCTATGCGCCAAGCAGCCCCTATTCGGCCTCGAAAGCCAGCAGCGACCACCTGGTGCGTGCCTGGCTGCGGACCTATGGCCTGCCGACGCTTATCACCAACTGCTCGAATAATTACGGCCCATATCACTTCCCCGAGAAGCTGATCCCGCTGACCATCCTCAACGCGCTGGCAGGTAAGCCGCTGCCGGTGTATGGCAATGGACAGCAGATCCGCGACTGGCTGTACGTGGAAGATCACGCCAGAGCGCTGTATCTGGTGGCGACCCGCGGCGAACCGGGCGAGACTTACAATATCGGCGGTCATAACGAGCGTAAAAACATCGAGGTGGTGGAAACCATTTGCGAATTGCTCGAAGCGCTGGCGCCGCATAAGCCGCAGGGCGTGGCGCACTATCGCGACCTGATCGCCTTTGTTGCCGATCGCCCGGGCCACGATCTGCGCTATGCCATTGATGCCTCGAAGATCGCCCGTGAGCTGGGCTGGACGCCGGCTGAGACCTTCACTTCCGGTATGCGTAAGACCGTGGCGTGGTATCTGGCGAACGAGACATGGTGGCGCCAGGTTCAGGACGGAAGCTATCAGGGCGAGCGTCTTGGACTGCAAGGCTAATCATCTCTGGGGGTAATGATGAAAGGTATTATTCTGGCGGGGGGGTCCGGAACGCGACTGCATCCCATCACCCGCGGCGTGTCGAAGCAGCTGTTGCCGATCTACGATAAGCCGATGATCTACTACCCGCTGTCGGTATTAATGCTGGCCGGGATCCGTGAGATCCTGATCATCACCACGCCGGACGATCTGCGCGATTTCCAGCGCCTGCTCGGCGATGGCTCAGAGTTTGGCATTGCGCTGCACTATGCCGTACAGCCGACGCCGGATGGTTTAGCCCAGGCGTTTATCATCGGCGAAGCCTTTCTTAACGGCGAACCGGCGTGCCTGGTGTTAGGCGACAACATCTTCTTCGGCCAGAGCTTCAGCCCCAAGCTGCGCAGCGTGGCTGCCCGCACGGAAGGGGCGACGATTTTTGGCTATCAGGTGATGGATCCTGAGCGCTTTGGCGTGGTGGAGTTTGATGACAACTTTCGCGCGCTGTCGCTGGAAGAGAAGCCGAAGCAGCCGAAGTCGAACTGGGCGGTCACCGGTCTCTATTTCTACGATGGCAAGGTGGCGGAGTACGCCAAACGGGTCAAGCCATCCGAGCGCGGCGAACTGGAAATCACCTCCATCAACCAGATGTACCTTGAAGATGGCGCACTGACCGTCGAACTGCTTGGACGCGGCTTTGCGTGGCTGGATACCGGCACCCACGATAGCCTGATCGAGGCCAGCATGTTCGTGCAGACCGTCGAGAAGCGTCAGGGCTTCAAAATCGCCTGTCTGGAAGAGATCGGCTGGCGCAACGGCTGGCTGGACGACGACGGCGTCAAACACGCGGCGAAGCGGTTGGAAAAAACCGGCTACGGCCAATATCTGCTGGATCTGCTCCGTGCCCGTCCGCGCCAGTATTGATCCCCTGGAGTGGGAGAACCGCTTCTTTGCCGTTAACAGCGCCGTCGTTCACTTTGACGAGCATGCGCCGCGGCTGACGCCTGAGGCGCTGGCGGGGTGGTCGCGAGTGCAGGCGAAGGTAGCCGCCAGCGACACCGTCCGGCTCGACGCGCTGCAGCAGCTGGGTTTTCAGCTGGTGGAAGGCGAGGTCGATCTGGCGCTACCGGTGGGCAACCCTGCGGATGCGGGCGCCGACGTCGCCGTGGAGGCGGATATTGCGCCACTGCGCGAGCAGGCGGCGCAGGCCTTTGCGATGAGCCGCTTTCGCGCGCCCTGGTATGCTGCCGACGCCAGCGGCCGTTTCTATGCCCAGTGGATTGAAAATGCGGTGCGCGGCACCTTCGATCATCAGTGCCTGATTTACCGCCATCCAGAGGGCGATATTCGCGCCTTTGTCTCCCTGCGCCAGCTCAATGCCACCGAGGCGCGTATCGGCCTGCTGGCCGGACGCGGCGCCGGGGCGCAGCTGATGCAGGCGGCGCGGTACTGGGCCGCTTCGCGCGGACTTTCTACACTGCGGGTGGCGACCCAGATGGGCAACACCGCCGCGCTTAAACGTTATATTCTCAGCGGTGCTAATGTGGAAAGCACCGCCTACTGGCTATACAGGTGACCCCATGATCCCATTTAACGCGCCGCCGGTGGTTGGAACCGAGCTTGATTACATGCAGTCTGCGATGAACAGCGGCAAGCTGTGCGGCGACGGCGGCTTTACGCGCCGCTGCCAGCAGTGGATGGAGCAGCGTTTTGGCACGGCAAAAGCCCTGCTAACCCCTTCCTGCACGGCTTCGCTGGAGATGGCCGCGCTGCTGCTGGATATCCAGCCGGGCGACGAAGTGATTATGCCCAGCTATACCTTTGTCTCCACCGCCAATGCCTTTGTGCTGCGCGGGGCGAAAATCGTCTTCGTCGATATCCGTCGCGATACGATGAATATCGATGAAACGTTAATCGAAGCCGCTATCACCGATAAAACCCGGGCGATCGTCCCGGTGCACTATGCCGGCGTAGCCTGCGAGATGGATACCATCATGGCCATCGCCGACAAGTACAACCTGTTCGTGGTGGAAGACGCCGCGCAGGGGGTGATGTCCACCTACAAGGGGCGCGCGCTGGGCACCATCGGCCATATCGGCTGCTTCAGCTTCCATGAAACTAAAAACTACACCGCCGGCGGTGAGGGCGGGGCGACGCTTATCAACGATCGCACGCTGGTGGAACGTGCGGAGATCATTCGCGAAAAAGGCACCAACCGCAGCCAGTTCTTTCGTGGCCTGGTGGATAAATATACCTGGCGGGACATTGGCTCCAGCTATCTGATGTCCGACCTGCAGGCCGCCTATCTGTGGGCGCAGCTGGAAGCGGCGGAGCGCATCAACCAGCAGCGTCTGGCGCTGTGGCAGAATTACTATGACGCGCTGCTGCCGCTGGCCCGCGCGGGACGTATTGAACTGCCGACGGTCCCGGCTGACTGCGGGCAAAACGCGCACATGTTCTACATTAAGCTGCGCGATATCGAGGATCGCAGCAGGCTTATCGCCTGGCTGAAAGAGGCGGAGATCCTCGCGGTATTCCATTACATTCCCCTGCACAGCTGTCCGGCAGGCGAACACTTCGGCGAATTCCACGGTGAAGACCGCTATACCACCCAGGAGAGTGAGCGCCTGGTGCGCCTGCCGCTGTTTTACAATCTGTCTGTGGTGAACCAGCGGACGGTGATTAACTCGCTGCTGAGCTACTTCTCCTGATATGTCGTTAGCAAAAGCCTCATTGTGGACGGCGGCCTCGACGCTGGTCAAAATCGGCGCCGGGCTGTTGGTCGTCAAGCTGCTGGCCGTCTCGTTTGGGCCTGCGGGCGTTGGTCAGGCCGGTAACTTCCGGCAACTGGTCACCGTGCTCGGCGTGCTGGCCGGGGCCGGGATATTTAACGGCGTCACGAAGCTGGTGGCTCAGCATCACGACGATCCCCCGCGCCTGAAGCAGGTGGTGGGCACCTCGTCGGCGATGGTGCTTGGCTTTTCCACGCTGCTGGCGCTGGTGTTTTTACTGGCGGCGGCGCCGATAAGCCAGGGGCTGTTCGGTCATACTCATTATCAGAATCTGGTACGGCTGGTGGCGCTGGTGCAGATGGGGATCGCCTGGGCGAACTTCCTGCTGGCGCTGATGAAAGGCTTTCGCGATGCGGCGGGAAACGCCTTCTCGCTGATTGCCGGCAGCCTGATTGGCGTGGCGGCCTATTATGCCTGTTACTACTTCGGTGGTTACCAGGGGGCGCTGCTGGGGCTGGCGTTAGTGCCGGCGCTGGTGGTGATCCCGGCGGGCATCATGCTCTGGCGGCGGGGTAATATTCCGCTGAACGCCCTGCGTCCGCGCTGGGATAACGGTCTGGCGGGACAGCTATCGAAATTTACCCTGATGGCGCTGATAACCTCAGTGACCCTGCCGGTGGCTTATGTGATGATGCGTAATCTGCTGGCGGCGCATTATGGCTGGGAGGCGGTCGGTATCTGGCAGGGGGTGAGCAGTATCTCCGATGCCTATCTGCAGTTTATTACCGCCTCGTTCAGCGTCTATCTCCTGCCGACGCTGTCGCGGCTGAGCGCCAAAACGGATATCACCCGCGAGATAGTCAAGTCGCTGAAATTCGTCCTGCCGGCGGTGGCGGCGGCGAGCCTGACGGTCTGGCTGCTGCGCGATTTTGCCATCTGGCTGCTGTTTTCCGATCGCTTTACCGCGATGCGTGACCTGTTCGCCTGGCAGCTGGTGGGCGACGTTTTAAAAGTAGGCGCTTACGTCTATGGCTATCTGGTGATCGCTAAAGCGTCGCTGCGTTTTTATATTCTGACGGAAATCAGCCAGTTCACGCTGCTGACCGCATTTTCACACTGGCTTATACCGGCGCACGGCGCGGTTGGCGCGGCGCAGGCGTATATGGCCACTTATATTGTTTATTTCGCCCTTTGTAGTGGCGTGTTTTTACTCTGGCGTAAACGGGCATGACAGCACTGATACATGTACTGGGATCGGATATCCCGCATCATAACCAGACCGTACTGCGGTTCTTTAACGACGAACTGGCCGCCGATCCGCAGGCCAGGAGATTTATGGTCGTCGGTGATGAGGCCAGCGTGCGTGATGGGTATCCGGCGCTGGACATCACCTGCTATCCGGGGAAGAAGTCGCTGGCGCAGGCGGTGATTGCGCAAGCCAAAGCCAACCGTCAGCAGCGCTTTTTCTTCCACGGCCAGTTCAATACCGGCCTGTGGCTGGCGCTGTTGAGCGGCGGTATCCGCCCATCGCAGTTTAACTGGCATATCTGGGGGGCGGATCTGTATGAAAACGCGACCAGCCTGAAGTTCCGCCTGTTCTATCCGCTGCGCCGCCTGGCGCAGGGGCGGGTAGGGCGCGTTTTCGCCACCCGCGGCGATCTTAGCTGGTTCGCTAACCGCCATCCGCGCGTTCCGGGCGAACTGCTCTACTTCCCGACCCGTATGGATCCGGCGCTGAATACCCTGGCCGAAAACGCGCCGCGCGGCGACACGCTGACCATTCTGGTGGGCAACTCCGGGGATCGCAGCAATGAACATATTGCCGCGCTGAAGGCTATCCATCAGCAGTTTGGCGATACGGTAAACGTCATCGTGCCGATGGGCTATCCGGCGAATAACGAGGCCTATATCAATGAGGTTCGTGAGGCGGGGGCGGCGCTGTTTAGTCGCGAGCATCTGCAGATCCTCAGCGAGAAGCTTGAGTTTCATGATTATCTGGCGCTGCTGCGCCGCTGCGATCTGGGCTATTTCCTGTTTGCGCGTCAGCAGGGGATCGGCACCTTGTGCCTGTTGATTCAGGCGGGCATTCCCTGCGTGCTCAACCGCGAAAACCCATTCTGGCAGGATATGACCGAGCAGCATGTGCCGGTGCTGTTCACCAGCGATGCGCTGGACGTCAGCGTGGTGCGCGAAGCGCAGCGCCAGCTGGCGAGCGTGGATAAGTCGGGTATCGCTTTCTTCCGGCCGAACTATCTGACGGGCTGGCAGCGGGCGCTACGGTTAGCGGCGGAGGGGCAGGCATGACGTTAATGCAATTTAGCGGGCTGCTGGTGGTCTGGCTGCTGTCGACGCTGTTTATCGCCACCGCCACCTGGTTTGAGTTCCGTCGGGTACGCTTTAACTTCAACGTCTTTTTCTCGTTGCTGTTTCTGCTGACCTTTTTCTTCGGTTTCCCGCTGACAAGTATTCTGGTGTTCCGCTTTGACGTCAACGTGGCGCCGCCGGAGATTTTGCTGCAGACGCTGCTGATCGCGGTGTGCTTCTACGCGATCTACTACGTGACCTATAAAACGCGGCTGCGTCCGGCATCGCGTGAGGTTACGCGTCGGCCGCTGTTTACCATGAACCGGGTGGAAACCCATCTGGCGTGGGGCATACTGATGGGGCTGGCGCTGCTGTGCGTCGGCATCTTCTTCGCCCACAATGGTTTCCTGCTGTTTAAGCTCAACTCCTACAGCCAGATTTTCTCTGCTGAAGTCTCCGGCGTGGCGTTGAAGCGCTTCTTCTACTTCTTTATCCCGGCGATGCTGGTGGTCTATTTCCTGCGCCAGGATTATAAGGCGTGGATTTTCTTCCTCGTCAGCACCGTGGCCTTTGGTCTGCTGACCTACGCTATCGTCGGCGGGACTCGCGCCAATATCATCATCGCCTTCGCCATCTTCCTGTTTATCGGCATTATTCGCGGCTGGATCAGCTTGTGGATGCTGGCTGCGGCGGGCGTGCTGGGCATCGTCGGCATGTTCTGGCTGGCGCTGAAGCGCTACGGGATGAACGTCAGCGGCGACGAAGCGTTTTATACCTTCCTCTATCTCACACGCGATACCTTCTCGCCGTGGGAGAACCTGGCGCTGCTGCTGCAAAACTATGACAAGATCGATTTCCAGGGGCTGGCGCCGATGATCCGCGACTTCTACGTCTTTATCCCCAGCTGGATGTGGCACGGTCGTCCGACGATGGTGCTCAATACCGCCAACTACTTCACCTGGGAAGTGTTAAACAACCATTCGGGGCTGGCGATTTCGCCGACGCTGATTGGCTCGCTGGTGGTGATGGGCGGCGTCTGGTTTGTGCCGCTGGGCGCTGTGGCGGTCGGGTTGATTATTAAATGGTTCGACTGGCTGTATGAGCTCGGCAACCGGGAGAGCAATCGCTATAAAGCGGCAATCCTGCATAGTTTCTGTTTCGGCGCTATCTTCAACATGATAGTGCTGGCGCGCGAGGGGCTGGATTCGTTCGGCTCCCGCGTGGTGTTTTTCCTCGTGATCTTTGGTATCTGCTTGCTGGCGGCGAAACTGCTGTACTGGTTCCTGGATAGCGTGGGACTGATTCATAAGCGCGTAAAACCGCTTTCGCAACCGCAAGTCTGAGAAGGATGGACATGACTGGGACCATTTCCGCGCCGTTGTACCTGTTAAGAGGGCTGCAGCTCATAGGCTGGCGCGATATGCAGCACGCTCTGGATTATTTATATGCCGACGGCGTTCTCCGGGAGGGGACGCTGGTGGCGATTAATGCCGAGAAAATGCTGGCCGTAGAGGATAACCCCGAGGTGCGGGCGCTGATTGAGGCGGCGGAGTTTAAATATGCGGATGGCATCAGCGTGGTACGTTCGCTGCGTAAAAAATATCCGCAGGCCCAGGTGTCCCGCGTGGCGGGAGCCGATCTCTGGGAAGCGTTAATGCAGCGCGCCGGCGCTGAAGGCACTCCGGTGTTTTTGGTCGGCGGTAAACCTGAAGTCCTGGCGCAGACGGCGTCCAGCCTGCGCCAGCGCTGGCAGGTGAATATCGTCGGCAGCCAGGACGGCTATTTTGCGCCTGAGCAACGGCAGGCATTGTTCGAACGCATTCGCGACAGCGGGGCGAAAATCGTCACCGTCGCCATGGGATCCCCGCGTCAGGAGATCTTTATGCGCGACTGTCGGCGCCTGTACCCGCACGCGCTGTATATGGGCGTCGGCGGCACTTACGATGTTTTCACCGGGCACGTTCATCGGGCGCCGAAGTTCTGGCAGGATCTGGGGCTGGAGTGGTTTTACCGCCTGGTTTCCCAGCCGAGCCGGATTAAAAGGCAGGCCCGGCTGCTACGATATTTACGTTGGCATTACACCAATAAACTCTAATATTCCTCTGCATTCTGGCGAGTTTGTGTCCATTTTCTGTTTAATGTCTTTACTCGCCTGATACTTTATTTGCCATTTCCATAAAATTCATTAACCATTCGCAGGCTTCATACGCGCGGGGGGAGACCTGCGCGTCGGCAAGGCTATGAGTTCAGTTAATAACAATAACCGGGAGTACCCGGAATACGGCAAACACAAGAGGATATATGACTGAGAAAAAAGCGGAGCTCCAGCGTGGACTGGAGGCCCGGCATATTGAACTGATCGCCCTTGGGGGGACGATTGGCGTGGGGTTGTTTATGGGGGCGGCCAGTACCCTGAAGTGGGCTGGGCCTTCCGTGCTGCTGGCGTACATTATCGCTGGCCTGTTCGTCTTTTTCATTATGCGCTCAATGGGCGAAATGCTGTTCCTTGAGCCCGTCACCGGCTCCTTCGCAGTGTATGCGCATCGCTATATGAGCCCCTTCTTCGGCTACCTGACCGCCTGGTCGTACTGGTTTATGTGGATGGCGGTGGGCATCTCTGAGATTACCGCCATCGGCGTCTATGTGCAGTTCTGGTTCCCGGAGATGGCGCAGTGGATCCCGGCGTTAATTGCCGTGGGGCTGGTGGCGCTGGCTAACCTCGCGGCGGTCCGGCTGTACGGTGAAATCGAGTTCTGGTTCGCCATGATTAAAGTGACCACCATTATCGTGATGATCGTCGTGGGCCTGGGCGTCATTTTCTTCGGCTTTGGCAACGGCGGCCACTCCATCGGTTTTGGCAACCTGACCGAACATGGCGGCTTCTTTGCCGGCGGCTGGAAGGGCTTCCTGACGGCGCTGTGTATCGTGGTCGCGTCCTATCAGGGCGTGGAGCTCATCGGCATTACCGCTGGTGAAGCGAAAAATCCGCAGGTCACACTGCGCAGCGCGGTGGGCAAAGTGCTGTGGCGGATCCTGATTTTCTACGTCGGCGCGATTTTCGTTATCGTCACCATCTTTCCATGGGATCAAATCGGCTCCAACGGCAGCCCGTTCGTACTGACGTTTGCCAAAATCGGTATTACCGCCGCGGCGGGGATTATCAACTTTGTGGTGCTGACGGCGGCGCTTTCCGGCTGCAACAGCGGGATGTACAGCTGCGGACGTATGCTGTACGCCCTGGCGAAGAACCGTCAGCTGCCGGCGGCGATCGGTAAGGTATCGCGCAACGGCGTTCCGGCCGTCGGCGTGGCGCTGTCTATTCTGATCCTGCTGGTAGGCTCCTGCCTGAATTACATCATTCCTAATCCGCAGCGGGTGTTTGTCTATGTCTATAGCGCCAGCGTCCTGCCGGGGATGGTGCCCTGGTTTGTGATCCTGATTAGTCAGCTGCGTTTCCGTCGCGTACATCAGGCAGCGATAGCCAGCCATCCGTTCCGTTCGCTGCTGTTTCCGTGGGCCAACTATTTCACCATGGCTTTCCTGATCTGCGTGCTGGTCGGGATGGGACTGAATGATGAAACACGGATGTCGCTCTTTGTCGGCATTATTTTCCTTGCTGCCGTTACCCTGATTTATAAGGTGTTTGGCCTCGGAAGGCAGGGGCAAGTCAATAATACGGCTGAATAAGCGCCAAAACGAACAAAGCATGAGCAAACGATAATTTTCTTTTAAAAGGCACTAGACAGCGGGGGAGGAAGTCCGTATTATCCGACCCCGCAACGGCGCTAAGCGCCCGTAGCTCAGCTGGATAGAGCGCTGCCCTCCGGAGGCAGAGGTCTCAGGTTCGAATCCTGTCGGGCGCACCATTAACCCGGTGCTGGAGCTGCGGTGGTTTTAATACCGCGTAAAAGGTTTGCAGTGGTGGCTATAGCTCAGTTGGTAGAGCCCTGGATTGTGATTCCAGTTGTCGTGGGTTCGAATCCCATTAGCCACCCCATTATTTGATAGAGTTGTGAATTTGCGAAGGTGGCGGAATTGGTAGACGCGCTAGCTTCAGGTGTTAGTGTTCTTACGGACGTGGGGGTTCAAGTCCCCCCCCTCGCACCACGACTTTAACGAATTGAACTAAAAATTCAAAAAGCAGTATTTCGGCGAGTAGCGCAGCTTGGTAGCGCAACTGGTTTGGGACCAGTGGGTCGGAGGTTCGAATCCTCTCTCGCCGACCAATTTTGAACCCCGCTTCGGCGGGGTTTTTTGTTTTCTGTGACTTCCTGCCATGACTTATTTCCCTGATCTTGCTGATAAAAAATCTTCTCTTTGCTTAAGAATACGCGTCAGGAAAACTCTCAATTCATCACTGTGGTAGATGCAATTTCCCTGGATCCTGTGCGATAATAATCGGGTAGATGCTCATTCCATCTCTTATGTTCGCCTTGGTGCCTCATAAACTCCGGAATGATGCAGAGCCGTTCTTACGGTGCTTATCGTCCACTGACAGATGTCGCATTTATGCCTCATCAAACACCATGGACATTACGTTGAGTGAAGCACCCAATTTGTTGTCAAACAGACCTGTTTTAACGCCTGCCCTGATTTCAGCGCAGGCGTTTTTTTCTTTCAGGGGGAGCGTCAACGGGAAGGCGGGGGAGAAGGGCTATCGCCCCGCAGGAGGCGACAGCCAGGTGAGGTTATTGCTGAGGGTTATTCTGCAGCGTCAGCAGCAGACCATCGCGGCGCATAGTGGCCGCTTCCTCCGGTTGATGGAGGCGATCCAGAGCATCCGCCAGCCAGGCGTAATCAAAGGCATCCGGACGCTGCTTAAGCGCGGCGCGGAAGGCGATGCTGGCCTCCTGCCATTCGCCGTGCCGCATCAGCGACTGGCCCAGGGTGCTCCACAGCAGAGGACGATCGCCAACGGCTTTGATCTGCTGGCGCAGTACTTTCTCCAGCTGTTCCGGGTTATTGGTCTTCAGGCGCGGGATCGGCATCACCAGACGGTCGTCATACTGTTTCTTCAGACCATCAATAATAATTTGCTGCGCGGTATCGTGATCGTCGCTCTCGATGAGGCGCTCGGCCATCGCCACCTGCAGCGGCACCAGCGCCCGCGTTTTACGGCTCTGGTTGCGCCACCATTCGCGCAGCCCCTCGCTGCCGCCGTCGGCCAGCGCTTTGTCCATCAGGCCAACCCATGCCAGCTGTTCCAGCGCGGCGCGGTGCTCTTCATCGCCGACGTTAGCTTTCGCCATCGACGGAATGATATCCAGCAGCGACTGCCAGGCGCCGGTACGGGTATAAGCCTGTTCGGCGAGGCGCAGCACTTCCGGATGACGCGGGGTGATTTCCAGTAGCTTATCGATGCCATGGCGCGCGGCGTGATTTTCATTGCGCGCCAGCTGCAGGCGAACGCGGGTGATTTCCACCGGGATCAGGTCATCGCCCGCCAGGTCGGTGGCGCGCTCCAGATGCTGGTTAGCCCGCGCTTCATCGCCGCGCTGCTGGGCCGCTTCCGCCGCCAGCAGATAGTTCACCACCGGCTGTTCGGCGTGATCGGCGTTTTTCGCCATCAGCTTCTCAACCTGCTGGTAATCACCTTCGGCCAGCTTAAGCAGCGCCTGCTCGGTTTGCTTACGCGCGCGACGGCGTTTACGGCCGACAAACCAGCCGCGCGTATGCGCCCCGGTGCGGAAAATGCGGCGCAGCAGCCATTCAATGGCGAACAGCACCACCATGGCGAGGATCAGGATGATCACCAGCCCGGTCACGCTGGTCTCGATATTGTAATTATCGGTCTGGATCAGGACGTAGCCCTGATGCCCGGCGATCATCGGGCCAAGCACGATCCCGGCGATCAACAGTGCGAAGAGTAAAAGAATTTTCAGCATGCGTTACTCTCCTTGCGGCGCAGCGGGGGCGGCCGGTGCTGCAGGTGCAGGCGAGGGCGCGCCGCCTGCGGAAACGGCAGGCTGCGCCATCAGATTACGCACCCGGGTCTGCATCAGTTTTTCCAGCAACGCCTGGCTCTGCAGCGTTTCCGGCACCGTCATAGTAATGCTTTGCTGACTGAGCTTATCCACCTCTTCAAGGAAGGCTTTAGTGGTGGCGTCATCGGTATCGTAATAGGCGCGTACCCAGGTCGAGACGTTATCCAGCGACTGTTTCCAGGTCTCTTCCTGATGGCGCGGCACTGCCTGCGCGGCGACCAGCAGGCGAGAGCGAATATTTTCCCGCAGATAGATATCCTGATTCGGCGCCAGCAGCGGGACCGCCGTTTCATCGCGGCGGCGCACGGTGATAAAACTGTCCATAAAATTCTGCCAGCTTTTCTGCAGATTGACGCGCCATTCGCTGATGGAGCTGGAGAGCTCATCGCTATCAGAATCCATCGGCGAATCGTCATCGTTATTATCCGCCAGCCGCAGGTTATCGATTTGGTTCGCCAGCTGATTAACCTTGAGGATCATGCCGTCGTAGTCGACCTGGTTCACCGCGGAGAGGGTGGCGATATCGTCGGTGATCGCCCGGCGGGCGCCGATCAGGCTTGGGTCATTCATGTCGGCGAGGCTGGCGTCGGCGCTTTTCAGCAGCGCGGCGGCGGTGGTGACATCCTGATCGCTCCACAGCTTACGTCCCGCCAGCTTGACGAGGAAGTCGGCCTGGGCCAGCAGCCAGGTTTTGGCGTCGCTACCGGAAATGATCGCCACTTTTTGCTGGACTTCGTCCAGCTGTTTGGCCAGCGTCTCCTGCTGATGTTTGGCTTCGTTTAGCTGCTCGGCCTGCTGTTTGATAATGCCTTCCAGTTCGCTTTTTTGGCTCTCCTGCGCTTTTTGCAGCGCCGCGACCTGGCTTGATAATTCAGAGGTGGTTTCGTTTTGACGCGAGGCCTGCTGTTTGTTCAGGCCATACAGGCCGATACCGGCGGCTATCGCAATGGCGATAGCGATCGCGCTGAGCGCCAGGCTGGTTTTGTTGCCAGCCTTCTTCTTATCAGTGTTCTCTGGCTGTGGTGTGGTCTCCACGGCCTCCCTGGTCTCTTCAACCACGGCGGATTGATTTTGTTGTTCCGTCATTATGGCTTCCAATGTTGAGAGTTATTGTAATGCGCGTAGCAGCGCATCGTTGTCGGCGCTATCGGCAACCTGAATCTCCTGCCAGCCCAGCTCCCGGGCCTGAAGGGCCAGACGTTCGCTGACAACGACAACGCGGCAGTGCAGGAGCCACCGTTCGCGATACCATTGCGGTATTAACGACCATAGCTGCTGCAGCATCTCGCCGCTGGTGACCACCAGCGTGGTGACCCCGCGAGATTGCCAGCGCATCGCTTCTTCTGCGCCATCGTAATGCTTTGCACTACGTTGATAACATTCACAAAATGTGACCCTGGCGCCGCGCTCGGTCAGCGTCGCGCCTAAGAGTTCCCGCCCACCATTGCCGCGTAAGATCAGCGCATTCTTCCCGGCAATGTTTTGTAATTCAGGTAATTGTAGCAAGACTTCGCTAATTTCCCGATCTAACGGGTAATGGATGTGCTGCCCGCTGACCGTATGCAGGGCCAGCGCCGTCGTGCGGCCAATGGCAAAATAACGCGGGGAAGTGGGCCAGGGCATGCCCTGTTGCTTTAGACGGGAATGGGCGAACTCCACCGCATGCTGGGACAGCGCGAACAGCAGATCGTCAGGCCCCAGGCGGGCAAGCGCGTCGCCCAGCGCGGGAAGCTCCCGACCGGGCGTAAATTCTATCAGCGGAAAGCTCCAGGCCACGCGTCCCATGGCCCGCAGACGGCTGACCAGCGCTTCTCCTTGCGGTAGTGGACGAGTGACCAGGATGCTCATCGTGGGGCTTCTCCATCATAAACTGCCGCGAGAATGTCGCGGGCGCCGTTATCCAGGAGCTCTTCCGCCAGCGAGATGCCAAGCGCTTCGGCCTGCTCTGCTGGCCCGCGCCGTTCGCCGCGTACCATCTGCGAACCATCCGGGGCGCCAACCAGCGCCCGCAGCCACAGTTCACCGTCTTTCAGTTCCGCATAGCTACCAATCGGCACCTGACAGCCGCCTTCGAGACGCGTGTTCATCGCCCGCTCGGCGCGCACGCGCACTGCCGTTTCCGTATGGTTGAGAGGCGCTAACAGCCCCTGGGTCCATGCATCGTCGAGACGGCATTCGATGCCCACCGCGCCCTGGCCGACCGCCGGCAGAGATTGCTCAGGCGACAGCGGCTGGCGAATTCGCGCCTCGAGCTGCAGGCGCTTCAGGCCGGCGGCGGCGAGGATGATGGCGTCATACTCGCCGTTATCCAGCTTACTCAGTCGGGTACCGACGTTACCGCGCAGAGAGCGGATCACCAGATCCGGACGGGTGGCGGCCAGCTGGCACTGACGGCGTAAACTTGACGTGCCAACGATGCTGCCGGCCGGGAGTTCATCAATCGAGGCATAGCGATTGGAGACAAACGCGTCGCGCGGATCGTCGCGCTCGCAGATAGTCACCAGCCCCAGCCCCTCCGGGAATTCCACCGGCACATCTTTCATCGAATGAACGGCGATATCGGCGCGCCCTTCGAGCATGGCAAGCTCTAACTCTTTCACAAATAAGCCCTTGCCACCCACCTTTGCCAGGGGAGTATCAAGGATGACATCCCCGCGAGTGACCATCGGCACCAGCTCGACCTTCAGTCCGGGATGCGCTTGTTCCAGGCGCGCTTTAACATATTGCGCCTGCCATAGCGCAAGCGGGCTTTGCCGTGTGGCAATTTTCAAAACTTTGTCTAACATGCTTGTTACCGTCATTGTCGACCACTAACCATCCTAACATTGTTGTCTTACGGATGTTAGTTTTCACGGTTTATGTGGGAGATAGCTCCGGCCCACTCTTTTTTAACCTTTCATGCGCGTGGGCGGTTGCCGGAGGCGTAGTGAGGAATTTACAGGTAATAAACGGTGCTACACTTGTATGTAGCGCATCTTTCTTTACGGTCAATGAGCAAGGTGTTAAATTGATCACGTTTTAAACCATTTGTCTGTCCGCTGCTCTTCACAACCACACCGACGACGAATGGTGACGGTTTTTGTTGAAATACTGAAATCCTCCGTACTATTGTACCTCGGGTTTTTGAACATCAGGCGATATGTCTTGTACCTCTATATTGAGACACTGAAACAGAGACTGGATGCCATCAACCAACTGCGCGTGGATCGCGCGCTTGCTGCCATGGGACCCGCTTTCCAGCAGGTTTACAGTCTACTGCCAACGTTATTACATTATCATCACCCGCTGATGCCGGGTTACCTTGACGGTAACGTTCCCCGTGGCATTTGCCTCTACACGCCTGATGAAACCCAACGCCACTATCTTGAAGAACTGGAACTGCATCGCGGCATGCAGACCCAGGAGCCGCCGAAAGGCGAGCTGCCGATCACCGGCGTCTACTCGATGGGCAGTACCTCCTCCGTCGGCCAGAGCTGTTCTTCCGATCTGGACATCTGGGTATGTCACCAGGCCTGGCTGGATAGCGAAGAGCGCCAGCTGCTGCAGCGAAAATGCAGCCTGCTTGAGAGCTGGGCGGCCTCGCTCGGTGTGGAAGTCAGCTTCTTCCTGATCGACGAAAACCGCTTCCGCCATAACGAAAGCGGCAGCCTCGGCGGCGAAGACTGCGGTTCGACCCAGCATATTTTACTGCTCGATGAGTTCTACCGCACCGCGGTCCGTCTCGCCGGCAAGCGTATTCTGTGGAATATGGTGCCGTGCGATGAAGAAGAGCATTACGACGATTACGTCATGGGGCTGTATGCCCAGGGCGTGCTGACGCCAAACGAGTGGCTCGATCTCGGCGGCCTCAGCTCGCTGTCGGCGGAAGAGTACTTCGGCGCCAGCCTGTGGCAGCTGTATAAGAGTATCGACTCCCCCTATAAAGCGGTGCTGAAAACGCTGCTGCTGGAAGCCTATTCCTGGGAATACCCCAATAACCGCCTGCTGGCGAAAGATATCAAACAGCGCCTGCACGATGGCGAGATCGTCTCCTTCGGCCTCGACCCGTACTGCATGATGCTGGAGCGCGTCACCACCTACCTGCAGGCCATCGAAGATGAAACCCGTCTCGACCTGGTGCGCCGCTGCTTCTATCTGAAAGTGTGTGAAAAACTCAGCCGCGAACGCGCCTGCGTCGGCTGGCGTCGCGAAGTCGTCAGCCAGCTGGTCAACGCGTGGGGCTGGGATGAAAAGCGTCTGATGATGCTCGACAACCGCGCGAACTGGAAAATTGATGAAGTGCGCAAGGCGCACAACGAACTGCTCGATGCGATGATGCAGAGCTATCGTAATCTGATCCGCTTCGCGCGGCGCAATAACCTCAGCGTCTCCGCCAGTCCGCAGGATATTGGCGTGCTGACGCGTAAGCTGTATGCGGCTTTTGAAGCGCTGCCGGGCAAAGTGACGCTGGTGAACCCGCAAATATCGCCGGACCTGTCGGAACCGAATCTGACCTTTATCCACGTGCCGCCGGGTCGCGCCAACCGTACCGGTTGGTATCTGTACAACCGCGCGCCGGATATGGAATCGATCATCAGCCATCAGCCGCTGGAATATAACCGTTATCTTAATAAGCTGGTGGCCTGGGCCTGGTTTAACGGCCTGCTGACCTCACGCACCCGCCTGTTTATTAAGGGCAACGGCATCGTCGATCTGGCGAAGCTGCAGGAGATGGTGGCCGACGTGTCGCACCACTTCCCGCTGCGCCTGCCGGCGCCGACGCCAAAAGCGCTATACAGCCCATGCGAAATTCGCCACCTGGCGATTATCGTCAACCTCGAATATGACCCGACGGCGGCCTTCCGCAATCAGGTGGTGCACTTTGATTTCCGTAAGCTTGATGTTTTCAGCTTCGGCGAAGAGCAAAAATGCCTGATCGGCAGCGTCGACCTGCTGTATCGCAACTCGTGGAACGAAGTGCGTACCCTGCATTTCAACGGCGAGCAGGCGATGATCGAAGCGCTGAAAACGATCCTCGGTAAAATGCATCAGGACGCCGCGCCGCCGGACAGCGTGGAGGTGTTCTGCTATAGCCAGCACTTGCGCGGCCTGATCCGTACCCGCGTACAGCAGATGATCTCCGAGTGCATCGAACTGCGTCTCTCCAGTACCCGGCAGGATACCGGGCGCTTTAAAGCGCTGCGCGTCTCCGGCCAGACCTGGGGGCTGTTCTTCGAGCGTCTCAATGTTTCGGTGCAGAAGCTGGAAAACGCCATTGAATTCTACGGCGCTATCTCGCACAACAAGCTTCACGGCCTGTCGGTGCAGGTGGAAACCAATCACGTTAAGCTGCCGGCGGTTGTGGACGGCTTCGCCAGCGAAGGGATTATTCAGTTCTTCTTTGAAGACGCGGATAACAACGACAGCGGCTTTAACATCTATATTCTCGATGAGAGCAACCGCGCTGAGGTGTATCACCACTGCGAGGGCAGCAAAGAGGAGCTGGTGCGCGACGTCAGCCGCTTCTATTCGTCATCGCACGATCGTTTTACCTACGGCTCCAGCTTTATCAACTTCAACCTGCCGCAGTTCTATCAGATTGTCGAGGTGGATGGGCGCACCCAGGTGATCCCTTTCCGCACTCAGGCGATTGCCGCCGCGATACCCACCAGCCAGGACGTTACCGCCTCGCCGGTGCTGCAGCAGCGCTACTCGTAACGCTTATCGGGGCGACCTTTCCCAGGCCGGGTCAGGCGTCGCGGCTCCGTGCATGCGTTCGTCGCCCGGTGGTACGGGCCTGGGGACTACCTGAGCCGTCGGGTAACCCGGATAAGGCGCGATGCGCCGCCATCCGGGAAACACGTCATTAACGGAATCTCACCGTCTCACCGGCCTGCTGACTTGCCGCCTGCTCCAGCAGATCCCAGAAGGTCTCGCCGCTGCGATCGCAGATCCACTCGTCACCTTTGAGATCGAAATGGTAGCCGCCCTGTTTGGCGGCCAGCCATACCTGGTGCAGCGGCTCCTGACGGTTAATAATGATTTTGCTGCCGTTTTCAAAGCTGATGGTCAGCACACCGCCGTTGATTTCGCAGTCGATGTCGCTATCGCCGTCCCAGTCGTCCAGGCGTTCTTCGATGGTCATCCACAGGCTGTCGGCAAGGCGATGAAATTCACTGTCATTCATGATTCTGTCCCGCATTTTTGAGATTGGCGGCAGTATAGCGCGAAACAAAAGCGCGCGCAGTCAGATGCTAAAGGCTTGCTTTTACGCCTTCTCCTGCGATGATAGAAAGCAGAAAGAATGAATCACGGGCAACTATCAATGAAAAACGTTTTTCCTACGCTTGCCGTTTTGTTTGCGATCTTCAGCCTGACCGGCTGCGGTCTGAAAGGGCCTCTCTATTTCCCGCCGGCTGACAAAACTGCGCCGCCGCCGACAAAACCGGTTAACCCGGGCATTCAGAGCTCAACGCCGGATCGTAACGATCGTGGCGATACCGGTGGTCCGAGCCAGGTCAATTACTAACGATAACGTTCTGTTCCGCGCAACTGGAGTAGATGATGCAGTTCTCTAAAATGCATGGCCTTGGCAACGATTTTATGGTCGTTGACGCGGTAACGCAGAATGTTTTTTTCTCGCCGGAGCTGATTCGCCGCCTGGCGGATCGCCACCTTGGCGTCGGGTTCGATCAGCTGTTAGTGGTGGAGCCGCCCTACGATCCGGATCTGGATTTCCATTACCGGATCTTTAATGCCGACGGCAGCGAAGTGTCGCAGTGCGGCAACGGCGCGCGCTGTTTCGCACGCTTCGTCCGGCTGAAAGGCCTGACCAATAAACGTGACATCCGCGTGAGTACGGCCAACGGCCGTATGGTATTAAGCGTAACGGAAGACGATCTGGTGCGGGTGAACATGGGCGAGCCCAACTTCGAGCCCTCCCAGGTGCCGTTCCGCGCCAACAAAGCGGAAAAGACCTATATCATGCGTGCCGCCGAGCAGACAGTATTGTGCGGCGTGGTATCCATGGGGAACCCGCACTGCGTTATCCAGGTGGATGATGTGGATACGGCGGCGGTGGAAACCCTCGGCCCGGTAATGGAAAGCCATGAGCGTTTCCCGGAACGCGCCAATATCGGCTTTATGCAGGTGGTCGGCCGGTCCCATATCCGTCTGCGCGTCTACGAACGCGGCGCCGGTGAAACTCAGGCCTGCGGCAGCGGCGCTTGCGCCGCGGTGGCGGTGGGGATCCAGCAGGGGCTGCTCGCTGAAACGGTACGTGTGGAATTACCCGGCGGTCGTCTTGATATCGCCTGGAAAGGCCCGGGCCAGCCGCTGTTTATGACCGGCCCGGCGGCCCATGTCTATGATGGATTTATTCATTTATGAAACCAATCGGGGAAGAACAACAGGAGGTCGCCAGCGCATTGAACGATCGCGCCGTGGTGGACTATCTGTTGCAACATCCTGAATTTTTTATTCGTAATGCCGCCCAGGTCGAACACCTCCGCGTCCCGCATCCGGTACGCGGTACGATTTCGCTGGTGGAGTGGCATATGATGCGGGCGCGTAACCATATTCATGTGCTGGAAGAGAATATGTCGCTGCTGATGGAGCAGGCGGTCGCCAATGAAAGCCTGTTCCAGCGCCTGCTGCAGCTGCAAACGCGGCTGGCGGCGGCGGAGAGCTTCGACGATATGCTCAACCGCCTTCACCGCTGGGCGCGCGAGCTGGGGCTGGCGGGCGCCACGGTGCGCCTGTTCCCTGACAGCTGGCGCCTCGGCGCGCCTTCGAAGTTTACCCATCTGGCGTTAAGCCGGCAGGCGTTTGAGCCGATCCGTATTCAACGTCTGGGCCAGGCGCGCCACTACCTTGGGCCGCTCAACGGTCCGGAGCTGCTGGTGGTGCTGCCGGAGGCGAAAGCCATTGGGTCAGTGGCGATGTCGCTGCTGGGCGGCGATAATGCCCCCGGCGTGATGCTCTTTAGCAGCCGCGATGCGCAGCATTATCAGCCAGGACAGGGGACGCAGCTGCTGCAGGAGATTGCCCAGATGCTGCCCGGCCTGCTGGAGCGCTGGATTGAACGCGCATGACCGATTCTCCTCTCTTCTCCGCCGTCTCCCGCTTTCTGCGCCACCTGGGCGTTGAACGCCAGCTCAGCCCGATCACGTTACTGAATTACCAGCGACAGCTGGACGCGCTGATCGCCCTGGCGGATGAGGCGGGTCTGAAAAGCTGGTCGCAGTGCGATGCCGCTCAGGTGCGAAGCTTTGCGGTGCGCAGTCGCCGCGCGGGGTTAGGCCCGGCGAGCCTGGCGCTTCGCCTGTCGGCGCTGCGCAGTTTCTTCGACTGGCTGGTCGGCCAGGGCGAGCTCAGCGCCAACCCGGCGAAAGGGATCGCCGCGCCGAAAATTCCCCGTCACCTGCCGAAAAATATCGATGTCGATGACGTCAATCGGCTGCTGGATATCGATCTCAACGATCCGCTGGCGGTGCGCGACCGGGCGATGCTGGAGGTGATGTACGGCGCGGGGCTGCGTTTATCCGAGCTGGTCAACCTTGATATCAAACATCTCGATCTCGAAAGCGGCGAGGTCTGGGTGATGGGCAAAGGCAGCAAAGAGCGCCGTTTGCCGATCGGTCGCAACGCCGTGATGTGGATTGAGCACTGGCTGGATTTACGCGGCCTGTTCGGTACCGACGACGACGCGCTGTTTTTGTCGAAACTGGGCAAGCGCATTTCGGCGCGCAACGTACAGAAGCGGTTCGCCGAGTGGGGCATTAAGCAGGGGCTGAACAGCCATGTGCATCCGCACAAGCTTCGCCACTCCTTTGCCACTCATATGCTGGAGTCCAGCGGCGATCTGCGCGGTGTGCAGGAGCTGTTGGGGCATGCTAACCTCTCCACCACCCAAATTTATACCCATCTCGACTTTCAACACCTTGCCTCGGTGTACGATGCCGCGCATCCGCGCGCAAAACGGGGGAAATAATGCGTTTTTACCGACCTCTGGGCCAGATTTCCGCGCTGACGTTTGACCTGGACGATACCCTTTATGATAACCGCCCGGTAATTGACCGGACGATGCACGAGTCGCTGGCTTTTGTGCGCAGCTACCATCCGTCGCTCAGCCAGTTCGACGCCCATGAGCTTAATCAGCTGCGCCAGACGCTGCTGGTATCCGAGCCTGAGATCTATCACGACGTGACCGTCTGGCGCCACCGTGCCCTGGAGTTAGGCATGCGTAACGCCGGCCTCTCCGCCGACGCGGCGAAAGCGGGGGCCGATGCGGCGATGGAACACTTCGCCCACTGGCGCAGCCGCGTCGATGTCCCGCAGGAGACCCACGATACGCTGGCGAAGCTGGCGGAGAAGTGGCCGCTGGTGGCGATTACCAACGGCAACGCCCGACCAGAGCTGTTCGGCCTGAGCGACTATTTCCGCTTTGTGCTGCGCGCCGGGCCGGATGGCCGCTCCAAGCCGTTTGCCGACATGTACCATCTGGCGGCGGAGCGCCTGAACTTACCGCTCGGGCATATTCTGCACGTCGGCGATGACCTGACCACTGACGTCGCCGGATCGCTGCGCTGTGGCATGCAGGCATGCTGGATCAAACCGCAAGGCGCGGACCTGATGCACACCGCGGACAGCCGCCTGCTGCCGCATATTGAAATTTCACGGTTGGCATCTCTGACCTCGCTGATATAATCACCAGTCACTCTGTATATATTAACAGGGGTTCGTGGAACCCCTTCTCTTCCGGCGGTGCCAATGGACGTTTCTTACCTGCTCGACAGCCTCAATGACAAACAGCGTGAAGCCGTAGCGGCCTCGCGCACCAACATGCTGGTGCTGGCAGGGGCGGGCAGTGGTAAGACGCGCGTTCTGGTGCACCGTATCGCCTGGCTGCTGAGCGTGGAGAACTGCTCGCCGTATTCTATTATGGCGGTGACCTTTACCAACAAAGCGGCGGCAGAGATGCGCCATCGTATCGGTCAGCTGATGGGCACCACCCAGGGCGGCATGTGGGTGGGCACCTTCCACGGCCTGGCCCACCGCCTGCTGCGCGCGCACCATCTGGACGCCAACCTGCCGCAGGATTTCCAAATCCTCGATAGCGAAGACCAGTTGCGCCTGCTGAAGCGTCTGATTAAGGCGATGAACCTCGATGAGAAGCAGTGGCCGCCGCGTCAGGCGATGTGGTACATCAACAGCCAGAAAGATGAAGGGCTGCGTCCGCATCATATTCAGAGCTACGGCAATCCGGTCGAGCAGACCTGGCAGAAGGTCTATCAGGCCTATCAGGAAGCCTGCGATCGCGCCGGGCTGGTGGACTTCGCCGAACTGCTGCTGCGCGCCCACGAGCTGTGGCTGAATAAGCCGCACATCCTCCAGCACTACCGCGAGCGTTTCACCAACATCCTCGTCGACGAATTCCAGGATACCAACAACATTCAATACGCCTGGATCCGCCTGCTGGCGGGCGATACCGGCAAGGTGATGATCGTCGGCGATGACGATCAGTCGATTTACGGCTGGCGCGGCGCGCAGGTCGAGAATATTCAGCGCTTCCTTAACGATTTTCCCGGTGCGGAAACCATCCGCCTTGAGCAGAACTATCGCTCGACCAGCAACATCCTCAGCGCCGCCAACGCCCTGATTGAAAACAACAACGGTCGCCTGGGCAAGAAGCTTTGGACCGACGGCGCCGACGGCGAGCCGATCTCGCTGTACTGCGCTTTCAACGATCTCGACGAAGCACGCTTCGTGGTGAACCGGATAAAAACCTGGCAGGAGAACGGCGGGGCGCTGGAGCAGTGCGCCATCCTCTATCGCAGCAACGCCCAGTCGCGCGTGCTGGAAGAGGCGCTTCTGCAGGCCAGCATGCCGTACCGCATCTATGGCGGCATGCGCTTCTTCGAGCGCCAGGAAATCAAAGATGCGCTCTCGTACCTGCGTCTGATCGCCAACCGTAACGACGATGCGGCGTTTGAGCGCGTAGTCAATACGCCGACCCGCGGCATCGGCGACCGCACGCTGGACGTGGTGCGCCAGACGTCGCGCGATCGTCAGCTGACGCTGTGGCAGGCCAGCCGCGAGCTGCTGAAAGATAAAGCGCTGGCCGGTCGCGCCGCCAGCGCCTTGCAGCGCTTTATGGAGCTGATTGACGCGCTGGCGCAGGAGACCACCGATATGCCGCTGCACGTCCAGACCGATCGGGTGATTAAAGACTCCGGGCTGCGCGCGATGTACGAGCAGGAGAAAGGCGAGAAGGGCCAGACCCGTATTGAAAACTTAGAGGAGCTGGTGACGGCGACGCGCCAGTTCAGCTACAACGAAGAAGATGAAGATCTGATGCCGCTGCAGGCGTTCCTCTCCCACGCCGCGCTGGAAGCGGGCGAAGGGCAGGCGGACACCTGGCAGGACGCGGTTCAGCTGATGACCCTGCACTCGGCGAAAGGGCTGGAGTTCCCGCAGGTGTTCATCGTCGGCGTCGAAGAGGGGATGTTCCCGAGCCAGATGGCCCTTGATGAAGGCGGCCGCCTGGAAGAAGAGCGTCGTCTGGCCTACGTTGGCGTGACGCGCGCCATGCAGAAGCTGACGCTGACCTACGCGGAAACCCGCCGTCTGTACGGCAAAGAGGTTTACCATCGCCCGTCGCGCTTTATTGGAGAACTGCCGCAGGAGTGCGTAGAAGAGGTGCGTCTGCGGGCCACGGTAAGCCGCCCGGTAAACCATCAGCGATTGGGCGCGCCGATTGCCGAGAGCGATACCGGCTACAAATTAGGCCAGCGCGTACGACATCCGAAGTTCGGCGAAGGCACCATCGTCAACCTCGAAGGCAGCGGCGAGCACAGCCGGCTGCAGGTGGCTTTTCAGGGTCAGGGGATCAAATGGCTGGTAGCGGCTTACGCCCGGCTCGAGGAAGTGTAACTTTAAGAAAAATATCATTATTTTGTAATATTCTGCTACCTTTATACGTTAAGGCGCCTGATTTGCGCTTTCGCGTTCCGTTGCGTGTTGACGCCGATTTTGCGCTGGCGTAACATGCGCGCACGATTACGCTAAGAGGACATTCGCCTTGGACACACCCAGTAGATGCTGGCTCAACTTCCTGTCATTCAGGAACAACTCCTAAGGCTATCCTCTTATGCTGATAGCCTTAGCGGTTGTCAGCGACCTGCCCCATTCCCGTCGCGCTGAGTCAGGCTTAATGGTCTGAAACCCAATTTGTTTCTGTGTGCCCACCGAACTGTCCGATAATTTTTTTGCATTGGGAGTCCCGGTCATGCTGAGCGCATTTCAACTGGAAAACAATCGTTTAACGCGCCTGGAAGCCGATGAGATCAAGCACCTCGCCAGCTCGGTGTGGGTCGATCTGGTCGAGCCTGACGATGATGAGCGAAGCCGCGTGCAGACGGAACTGGGTCAGAACCTGGCGACGCGCCCGGAACTGGAAGATATCGAAGCCTCCGCACGTTTCTTTGAAGATGAAGACGGGTTACATATCCACTCCTTCTTCTTTTTCGAAGATGCCGACGATCACGCGGGTAACTCTACCGTGGCGTTTACTATCCGCGAAGGGCGCCTGTTTACGCTGCGCGAGCGTGAACTGCCGGCTTTTCGCCTCTACCGCATGCGCGTGCGTAACCAGACGCTGGTGGACGGCAACGCTTACGAGCTGTTGTTAGATCTGTTCGAGACCAAAATCGAACAGCTGGCGGATGAGATAGAAAACATCTACAGCGACCTGGAAAAGCTGAGCCGCGTGATTATGGAAGGCCACCAGGGAGATGAGTACGACGAAGCGCTGTCGACGCTGGCGGAACTGGAAGATATCGGCTGGAAGGTCCGCCTCTGTTTGATGGATACCCAGCGCGCGCTGAACTTCCTCGTGCGTAAGGCGCGCCTGCCGGCGGGCCAGCTGGAGCAGGCGCGGGAGATCCTGCGCGATATCGAATCCCTGCTGCCGCACAACGAATCGCTGTTCCAGAAGGTGAACTTCCTGATGCAGGCGGCGATGGGCTTTATCAATATCGAACAGAACCGCATCATTAAGATCTTCTCGGTGGTGTCGGTGGTGTTCCTGCCGCCAACTCTGGTGGCCTCCAGCTACGGAATGAACTTTGAATTTATGCCGGAGCTGCACTGGAGCTTCGGCTACCCGGGGGCGATCGTCTTTATGATGCTGGCCGGCCTGGCGCCGTATCTCTACTTCAAGCGTAAAAACTGGCTGTAGTTGTTGTGCCGGATGCGCTTCGCTTATCCGGCCTGGGTGCTGGACTTTTGTAAGCCGGATAGGGCATAGACGCTATCCGGCAATCTACTGGCTCCGACGCCCCCGTCTTTGCGTATACACTGCATCCATCACGAATATCGCCAGCGCCACCCAGATAAAGCCAAAGGTGACCATTTTATCCTTGCCCGGCACTTCGCCGTAGAACGTCACCGCCAGCAGGAACATCAGCGTTGGGCCGATGTACTGGAAAAAGCCCAGCGTGGAGAGCCGCAGACGCGTTGCCGCCCCGGTGAAGCACAGCAGAGGGATGGTGGTCACCACGCCTGCCGCCATCAGCAGCAGATTGAGCGACCAGGGGTTCTGCCCCATATGGCTGGTGGGGCTGTCGGTGATGCCGAACAGCCAAATCGCCGCCACCGGCAACAGCCACAGCGTTTCCACCAGCATGCCGGTCTGCGTATCGACAGCGATTTTCTTGCGCACCAGACCATAAAAGGCAAAGCTGAAGGCCAGCCCAAGGCCGATAATCGGCAGCGAACCAAAGGTCCAGAGCTGCACCAGTACGCCGCAAAAGGCGAGGATCATCGCCAGCCACTGCAGGCGACGGAAACGTTCGCCAAGGAAAATCATCCCTAACAGAATGTTCACCAGCGGGTTGATAAAGTAGCCGAGACTGGCTTCCAGCATATGGTGGTTATTCACCGCCCAGATGAACAGCAGCCAGTTGCCGCCGACCAGCACCGCAGAGAGCGCCAGCAGGAAGATCTTGCGCGGCGTCTTCAGCAGCTTTTTCACCTGCGGCCACTGGCGGCTGACGCTGATGAGCGCCACCATGAAGAAGAAAGACCAGATCACGCGATGGGTCAGAATTTCATCGGCGGGAACATAGTAGATAAGTTTGAAGTACGCCGGCGCGATACCCCAGATAAAGTAGGCGGCGAGGGCCAGAATAATCCCCAACCGCGTCTGTTTCGCATCCATCGGTAAAATCCATTGCCAAAGAGAGTGATGTTACTCGATTTTGGCCAATCAACCCACCATATAGGTCGCTGTTGCGCTGGCAATATATATCTGCGCTTCGTTATGCAGTTCCACACGGGCTACCGCCACTTTATTGCCGGCGCGCAGCAGGGTGCTGGTCGCGGTAAAACGTTCGCCGCGGCCCGGACGCAGGTAGTCCACGCGCAGGTCGATGGTTCCCATGCGGGAAAGCCGCTGGCGCAGCTCTTCTTCGTTGATAGTGTCATGGCGGGTAAGGGTGCTGCCAACGCAGACCAGCCCTGCGGCGACGTCCAGCGCGGAGGCGATCACTCCGCCATGCAGAATGCTTTGCGCCCAGTTGCCGACCATCATCGGCTGATTATTAAAGCTGAGCTGGGCAAACGCTTTTTCATAGCGCTCCAGTTCGAGGCCGAGGGCGCGGTTAAACGGCATGTGATAGACGAAAATCTCCCCCACCAGTTTCAGAGCTGCTTCGGCAGTAAGTTCAGACATAACACCGGTTCCATTCGTTAATAAAATGTTGATTTTATGCTTCTAAAATATTGATTTCCACTTTCGGAGTGGATTAGGGGGCAGGGGATTAATAAACAGGTAGAATGTCTTCAGGTTAAACAAAAATAAAAACTATTTATCAGGAGACCAGCATGCGTATCTCTTTGGCCTGCCTGGCGGCGCTGTGCGCGCTACCGGCTGGTGTTATGGCGCAGGATGCGTCGGTACACGACAAACCAGCAGTGCGCGGCAGTATTATCGCCAACCTGCTACAGGATCATGATAATCCTTTTCTGCTCTACCCTTATGAAAGCAACTATCTGCTCTACACGTGGACCAGCGATCTCAATAAAGAGGCGATTCGCAGCTATGACTGGGCCGAAAATGCCCGTAAAGATGAAGTGAAGTTTCAGCTGAGCCTCGCCTTCCCGCTGTGGCGCGGCATCCTGGGGGATAATTCGCTGCTCGGCGCGTCCTATACCCAGAAATCCTGGTGGCAGCTCTCCAACAGCAAAGAGTCGGCGCCGTTTCGCGAAACCAACTACGAACCCCAGCTGTTTCTTGGCTTTGCGACCGACTATCAGTTTGCCGGCTGGACGTTGCGCGATATCGAAATGGGATATAACCACGACTCGAATGGCCGTTCCGATCCCACCTCACGCAGCTGGAACCGGCTTTATGCCCGCCTGATGGCGCAAAATGGCAACTGGCTGGTGGAAGTGAAACCCTGGTATGTGGTGGGCAGCACCGATGATAACCCGGACATCACCAAATATATGGGCTATTACCGCCTGAAGGTGGGTTACCAGCTGGGCGAGGCGATCCTCAGCGCGCAGGGGCAATACAACTGGAATACTGGGTACGGCGGGGCGGAACTTGGGGTGAGCTATCCCATCACCAAACATGTTCGCGCTTACACCCAGATCTACAGCGGCTACGGCGAATCGCTTATCGACTACAACTTTAATCAAACGCGCGTCGGCGTCGGGCTAATGCTTAACGATCTGTTTTAATCGTTGCACTCTGGCTCGCAGGCGCTGAAAATAGCGCCTGTTTTCTTTTCAGGCAAATGGGGTCAACGTGGCACAGGCGGAAGTATTAAATCAGGAATCGCTGGCTAAGCAGGTTTTACAAGAGACCTTCGGCTACCAGCAGTTCCGTCCTGGCCAGGAGACGATTATCGAGACGGCGCTCGAGGGCCGTGACTGCCTGGTGGTTATGCCGACCGGTGGCGGCAAGTCGCTGTGTTATCAGGTACCGGCGCTGGTCATGGGCGGCCTGACGGTCGTGGTCTCGCCGCTGATCTCGCTGATGAAAGATCAGGTCGATCAGCTGCTGGCCAATGGCGTGGCGGCGGCCTGTCTGAACTCGACGCAAAGCCGCGAACAGCAGCAGGACGTGATGGCCGGCTGCCGCAGCGGGCAGGTTCGTCTGCTGTATATCGCCCCGGAACGGTTGATGCTCGACAACTTCCTTGAGCATCTGGCGAACTGGAATCTGGCGATGCTGGCGGTGGACGAAGCGCACTGCATCTCTCAGTGGGGCCATGACTTCCGCCCGGAATATGCCGCGCTGGGCCAGCTGCGTCAGCGGATGCCGCAGATCCCGTTTATGGCGTTGACCGCCACCGCCGATGACACCACCCGCCGCGATATCGTCCGTCTGCTGGGACTTAACGATCCGCTGATTCAGGTCAGCAGCTTCGACCGGCCGAACATCCGCTATATGCTGATGGAGAAATTCAAGCCGCTCGACCAGCTGATGCGCTACGTCCAGGATCAGCGAGGCAAATCGGGCATTATCTACTGCAACAGCCGTTCGAAAGTGGAAGATACCGCCGCGCGTCTGCAGAGCCGCGGCATCAGCGCGGCGGCTTACCATGCCGGCCTGGAAAACGACGTGCGCGCCGACGTGCAGGAGAAATTCCAGCGCGACGATCTGCAGATTGTGGTGGCGACAGTGGCCTTTGGGATGGGCATCAACAAGCCGAACGTCCGCTTTGTGGTGCATTTTGATATCCCGCGCAATATTGAATCCTACTATCAGGAGACCGGCCGCGCCGGGCGTGACGGCCTGCCGGCGGAAGCGATGCTGTTTTACGATCCGGCGGACATGGCGTGGCTGCGCCGCTGTCTGGAAGAGAAGCCCGCCGGACCGCTGCAGGATATCGAACGGCATAAGCTGAACGCGATGGGGGCGTTTGCTGAAGCCCAGACCTGTCGTCGTCTGGTGCTGCTGAACTACTTTGGCGAAGGACGCCAGGAGCCGTGCGGTAACTGCGATATCTGTCTTGATCCGCCGAAGCAGTATGATGGCTTAATGGACGCCCGCAAGGCGCTCTCCACTATTTATCGGGTTAACCAGCGCTTCGGGATGGGTTACGTGGTGGAAGTCCTGCGTGGCGCCAACAATCAGCGCATCCGCGAGATGGGCCACGATAAGCTCCCGGTATACGGCATCGGCCGGGAACAGAGTCACGAGCACTGGGTGAGCGTGATCCGCCAACTGATTCACCTTGGGCTGGTGACGCAGAATATCGCCCAGCACTCCGCGCTGCAGCTGACCGAAGCCGCACGCCCGGTGCTGCGCGGCGACGTTCCGCTGCAGCTTGCCGTACCGCGTATCGTGGCGCTGAAGCCGAAGGCGATGCAGAAATCCTTCGGCGGTAATTACGATCGTAAGCTGTTTGCCAAGCTGCGCAAGTTACGTAAAGCGATTGCCGATGAAGAAAACATTCCCCCGTACGTGGTCTTCAACGACGCGACGCTGATTGAGATGGCGGAGCAGTCGCCGCTAACCGCTGGCGAAATGCTCAGCGTCAACGGCGTAGGAACACGTAAACTCGAGCGTTTCGGCAAGCCGTTTATGGCGCTGATCCGGTCGCATGTCGATGGCGACGATGAGTAGTCAGCTGGCTATAAAAGTGCCAGAATAGTTATCCTCTTCATTATTTTCCTGCGAGTTAACTATGCTGATGCTTTTCCTCACCGTGGCGCTGGTGCATATCATTGCGCTAATGAGCCCGGGGCCGGATTTTTTCTTTGTCTCACAAACGGCCATCAGCCGCTCGCGCAGAGAGGCGGTGATGGGCGTACTGGGGATCACCTGCGGCGTGATGATCTGGGCGGGGGTTGCGCTGCTCGGCCTGAACCTGATCCTCGCCAGAATGGCATGGCTGCACAACATCATTATGATCGGCGGTGGCTTGTACCTGTGCTGGATGGGCTATCAGATGTTGCGCGGCGCGTTGAAAAAAGAGGCGGTGTCCCCGGCAGAACCGCAGGTTGAACTGGCCCGCAGCGGACGCAGCTTCCTGAAGGGATTGCTGACCAATCTGGCGAACCCGAAAGCGATTATCTACTTCGGCTCGGTGTTCTCGCTGTTCGTCGGTGACAGCGTTGGCGCCGGCGCGCGCTGGGGCATTTTTCTGCTGATTATCATGGAGACGCTGGCCTGGTTTTTGGTGGTTGCCAGCCTGTTCGCCCTGCCGGGGATGCGCCGCGGCTATCAGCGGATGGCGAAGTGGATCGACGGTATCGCCGGCACGCTGTTTGCGGGCTTCGGCATCCACCTGATAATCTCGCGTTAACCTGGCGCGATGCTCCACCCGGCTTTATCCGGGTGGAGAAAGTGTCAATGGCGAAGCCGTTGTAGCTCGTCTTCAGACAGACCGGTCATTTCCATAATCGCATCGTCATCAATTCCGCGTTTGCGCATCGCTTCGGCAACCTGCAGCAAGGCCTGATGTTTGCCTTCCTTTATACCTTCCTTTATGCCTTGCTGTACGCCTTCCCTGATGCCTTTTTCCATACCTTCTGCGAGCCATGTTTCCGCCAGCGTCATCAGTAATCCTCCATGCTGCGGCACGCGCTGTGCCAGCCCGTATAAGAGTGCCCGAGTATCCTCGGCATCCCCTGCCTGAGCCATATAGTTTACCAATACGGTGATTTGTTGTCCGCTCATCTGCTCCAGCATTAAGAGTTGGGTCAACTTATCCAGCAATTGCGCCATATCGCGCTGGCGGATGTGTTTTTGCACCAGCGTCAGGGCCGCCGTGCTGCATAATGTCGTCGTCGGGGATCACCGTGATATCGACCAGCGGAAACGCCCCGCTATAGAGCTGGCGGGCGGTCTCGGGATCGGCGAAATTATCCAGCCAGCTCATAGACCAGGGATAGGGGCTGCGTCGTCCCTGATAGAAGAGGACCGGAATAACCAGAGGCAGCGTTTTATGGCCGCTCTCCAGATGGCGCTGCATGGCGGCGACGGCATAGCGCATTAAGCGAAAGGCCATCAGTTTATCGGGGGCGCTCTGGTGCTCGATCAGAACATGGACATACCCTTTACCGCGGGTGGTTTCCAGCGAATAGAGAATATCGCTGTAGTAGGGCCTGAGATCGTCTTCAAGAAAGCTGCCGGATTCCAGACGCAGGGTATCCAGTTTGCAGATCGCTGTTAACGACGGTGGCAGGTGGATCTCGATAAAATCGCGCGCTGTCTCTGCCCGCGACAGAAAAGTTTTAAATACCGCATCATGTGGGGTCGCCGTTTCTGCCATCGCCGTTCATCCGTGAATCACGTCTCTGACGGCATCCTGGCACGGCGGGCTCAGCGTCGACAGCGGGCAAAAAGATTAATTTCCCGCTTTGCGCGCCGGCTCGCGCAGAGAGATGGCTTCGCCCGCCAGGCGAACCTCTCTTTGCGAGCGAGATTCCATCATTCAGGCGTGACGGGCGGAGGCGAGCAGCGCCCCAACCAGCATAAACAGTGAACCAAAGACTTTGTTCAGCGCCTTCATCTGCTTTGGCCCCTTAATCCATGCTGAAATGCGCTGTGCGAGGGTTGCATAGCCAATCATCACAATGATATCGACGACGATGGTGGTGACGCCCAGAACGAGATACTGCATCACCTGGGGCTGGTGGGGCAGGATAAACTGTGGAAACAGGGCGGCCAGAAAAACGATGCTTTTAGGATTGGTGAGATTCACGAACACCGCCCGCTGGAACAGTTTGCCGCGGGTCTGCGCCTTCGCCAGCGTATTCAGGTCGATGGCCCCTGCCGCGCGCCATTGCTGGATACCCAGCCAGATCAGGTAGGCTGCGCCGGCCCATTTCAGCACCTCAAAGGCCAGCACCGAGCGGGAGAAGAGAGTGCCGAGGCCGACGCCGACCAGCACGATATGAATGGCCAGCCCGGTCTGCAAACCGGCAATCGACGCCGCCGCGCCGCGGTAACCGTGGTTAATGGAGGTGGTCATGGTATTAATCGCTCCGGAACCCGGGGACAGGCTGAGAATGATTGATGTCAGCAGGTAGGCGAACCACCACTCAATGGTCATGAGAAACTCCCTGATTGTCTGTTTTTATGCCACAATACGCTATTGTGTCAGCATTGTGTGATACACGGCAAAAAAACGATTTTCAGCGGTTAACAGGGGTGTAAACCCGATGTTTGGGCAGAAAAAGGACTGGGAAACACGAGAAAACGCGTTTGCGGCCTTTAGCATGGGGCCGCTGACGGATTTCTGGCGACAGCGCGAAGAGGCTGAATTTAAAGGCGTCGATGATGTACCGGTACGCTTTGTTCGCTTTTGCGCGCAAAATAACGATCGGCTGGTGCTGATTTGCCCCGGGCGCATTGAAAGCTACGTGAAGTATGCTGAAGTGGCCTACGATCTCTTTCACAGCGGCTTTGACGTAATGATCATTGATCATCGCGGCCAGGGACGCTCGGGTCGTCTGCTCTCTGATACCCACCGCGGGCACGTGGTTAACTTCAGCGATTATGTTGATGACCTGGCTGCGCTCTGGCAGCAGCAGGTGGTCCCGGGCCACTGGCGAAAACGGTTTATCCTCGCTCACTCTATGGGCGGGGCGATTGCCACGCTTTTTCTGCAACGCTACCAGGCGCATTGCGATGCCATTGCGCTCTGCGCGCCGATGTTCGGGATTATCATTCGGCTGCCGGACTGGATGGTGCGGCATATTCTCGACTGGGCTGAGGGCCATCAGCGCATTCGCGAAGAGTATGCCATCGGCACCGGACGCTGGCGGGCGCTGCCTTTTGCCGTTAACGTGCTGACGCACAGTCGACAACGCTATCGTCGTAACCTGCGCTTCTATGCCGACGAGCCGCGACTGCAGGTCGGCGGCCCGACCTGGCACTGGGTGCGCGAAGGCATGCTGGCCGGTGACGAAGTGCTGGCGAATGTGGAGAAAGATACGGCCCCGACGCTGCTGCTGCAGGCGGAAGAGGAGCGGGTGGTCGATAATCTGATGCACGACCGCTATTGTGAATTACGGGCCGCCGCCGGCCATCCCTGTGAGGGCGGAAAGCCGCTCGTCATTGAAGGGGCATACCATGAGATCCTTTTTGAAAAGGACGCTATGCGCTCAGTCGCGCTCAATGCCATCGTCGAGTTTTTCAATCGACATACTTAATCCGACGATAACGCTCGTCGCCCTGCTTAGAGGTTAACTTTTTTATGTACCAGGTTGTTGCGTCTGATTTAGACGGCACGCTGCTTTCCCCCGATCATTTCCTGACCCCGTATGCCAAAGAGACGCTGAAGCTGCTTACCGCCCGTGGGATCAATTTCGTCTTCGCCACCGGCCGACACTACATCGACGTCGGACAGATCCGCGATAATCTCGGCATCCGGTCGTACATGATCACCTCTAACGGCGCCCGCGTTCACGATAGCGATGGCCAGCAAATTTTCGCCCATAACCTCGACCGCGATATTGCCGCCGACCTGTTTGAAATCGTGCGCAACGACCCGAAAATCGTCACTAACGTCTATCGGGAAGATGAGTGGTATATGAACCGCCATCGCCCGGAAGAGATGCGCTTTTTCAAAGAGGCGGTGTTTAACTACAAGCTGTATGAGCCGGGCGAACTGGATCCGCAGGGGATCAGCAAGGTGTTCTTTACCTGTGAGGATCACGAACATCTACTGCCGCTTGAGCAGGCGATGAACGCCCGCTGGGGCGATCGCGTGAACGTCAGCTTCTCCACCTTAACCTGCCTGGAGGTGATGGCGGGCGGGGTATCGAAGGGGCATGCGCTGGAGGCGGTGGCGAAAATGCTCGGCTACAGTCTGTCCGATTGCATCGCTTTCGGCGACGGCATGAACGACGCCGAGATGCTGTCGATGGCCGGTAAAGGCTGCATTATGGCCAACGCCCACCAGCGGCTGAAGGATCTGCATCCGGAGCTGGAAGTGATCGGCAGCAACGCCGACGATGCGGTCCCGCACTATCTGCGTAAGCTGTACCTCGACTGAAAAAGATTGACGACTGGCGAATAACTGTCCAGTCGTCAACCTGACTCTTCGCTACAATGCCTGTTCTTTATCCAACGAGACGACCATTGTGGCGCTGTTAATTATCACCACTATCCTGTGGGCCTTTTCTTTCAGCCTGATTGGCGAGTACCTGGCCGGTAGCGTCGACAGCTATTTTTCGGTGCTGATGCGCGTGGGCCTGGCGGCGCTGGTGTTCCTGCCTTTCCTGCGGACGCGCGGCCAGTCTCCGCGCACGATCGTACTCTATATGCTGGTGGGCGCGATGCAGCTTGGCATCATGTACCTGCTGGCCTTTCGCGCCTATCTCTATCTGACGGTCTCGGAATTCCTGCTGTTTACCGTGTTTACCCCGTTGTATATCACGCTGATCTACGATTTGCTCAGCGGACGTAAACTACGCTGGGGCTATCTGCTGAGCGCCGCGCTGGCGGTGCTGGGGGCGGCGATTATCCGTTACGACAAAGTCAGCGATCATTTCTGGACCGGGCTGTTACTGGTGCAGTTGTCAAACCTCTGCTTCGCCATCGGGATGGTGGGTTACAAGCGCCTGATGGAGGTGCGACCGATGCCGCAGCACAATGCCTTTGCCTGGTTCTATGTCGGGGCCTTTATCGTGGCGGTGGCGGCATGGTTTATGCTGGGCAACCCACAGAAGCTGCCGACCACCAGTCTGCAGTGGAGCGTGCTGGTGTGGCTTGGCGTCGTGGCTTCCGGGCTGGGCTACTTTATGTGGAACTATGGCGCCACTCAGGTGGATGCCGGCACGCTGGGGATCATGAATAACGTCCATGTCCCCGCCGGGCTGTTGGTTAACCTTGCCATCTGGCAGGAGCAGCCGCACTGGCCGAGCTTTATTAGCGGAGCGTTGGTGATCCTGGCCTCGCTGTGGGTCCATCGACGCTGGGTCGCTCCGCACTCCGGACAAACGGCAGATGATCGCACGCGTGGTTCCGCGCAGAGCGAATAAACGCTTCGGTGACCGGTTGACGCTGTTCGCCATCGCGAACGGCCGCGTACAGCCGGCTCCATAATCCCTCGCCCAGGGTTTTGGTCACCACCAGACCCTGGCGTTCAAAACTTTCCACCACCCAGTGCGGCAGCGCGGCGATACCCATCCGGGCCGCCACCATCTGGATCAGCAACAGCGTGTTATCGACGCTTTTCAGCTGGGGACTGATGCCGGCCGGCTGCAGGAAATGACGCCAGATGTCGAGGCGTCCGCGCTGCACGGGATAAATCAGCAGCGTTTCCGTGGCCAGATCCTCCGGCGTAATCAGCGTCTTCATGGCTAACGGGTGCTCAGGCGCCAGCACCAGGCGCACCTCATAATCAAACATTGGCGAGTAGTGCAGACCGCTGCGCGGCAGGATATCTGAGGTCATGACCAGATCCAGTTCGCCCTGCTGCAGCGCGGGCTGCGGGTCGAAGGTGACGCCGGAATGGAAGTCGACTTCCACGTGCGGCCAGCGGGCGCGGAAATTCTCCAGCGCCGGCGTGAGCCACTGAATACAGCTGTGGCATTCGATAGCCAGCCGCAGCCGGGTCTGTTGTGGTTCGTTACAGTCCTGCAGGGCGCGAGCGATCTGCGGCAGCACCTGGTTGGCCAGCTGTAAGAGGATCTCCCCTTGAGGAGTAAAACGCAGCGGCTGGCTCTTACGCACAAAGAGACGAAAGCCGAGGCGCTGTTCCAGATCGCTGAACTGGTGAGACAAGGCGGACTGGGTCTGATGCAGGGCAGCCGCTGCGCCCGCCAGTGAACCGCTGTTCCGCAACGCTTGCAGCGTTTTCAGATGTTTAATTTCGATCATGAAAGTCCTTCACTTCGCCATGAGCAATTTGCGCTTGAGGAATATACAGTAACTGCCAATTATGGATGTGTAAACATCTGGATGGCTAAATCCTTTATCTTTCGAATTTATGGTGCGTTGGCTGCACTTCCTCACCCCAGTCACTGACTTCAGTAAGCTCCTGGGGATGAGCAAGTTTGCCGCCTTCCCTAAATCCGAAATCTTTCGGATTGCAATTATGAGGCTCAAAAAATGACAATTATTAACCACACCCTCGGTTTCCCTCGCGTTGGCCTGCGCCGCGAGCTGAAAAAAGCGCAAGAGAGCTACTGGGCGGGCAATGCCACTCGCGAGGAGCTGCTGGCGGTAGGCCGGGAACTGCGCGCCCGTCATTGGGAGCAGCAGAAGCAGGCCGGTATTGACCTGCTGCCGGTGGGCGATTTCGCCTGGTACGACCATGTTCTGACCACCAGCCTGCTGCTTGGCAACGTGCCGGCTCGTCATCAGAACAAAGACGGCTCTGTCGATATCGATACCCTGTTCCGCATTGGCCGCGGCCGCGCTCCCACCGGCGAGCCAGCGGCCGCTGCGGAAATGACCAAGTGGTTCAACACCAACTATCACTACATGGTGCCAGAGTTCGTGAAGGGCCAGCAGTTCAAACTGACCTGGACCCAACTGCTGGATGAAGTGGACGAAGCGCTGGCGCTGGGCCACAAGATCAAGCCCGTGCTGCTGGGGCCGGTGACCTATCTGTGGCTGGGCAAAGTGAAAGGCGAACCGTTTGACCGTTTGAGCCTGCTGAATGACATCCTGCCGGTTTATCAGCAGGTGCTGGCCGAACTGGCGAAGCGCGGCATTGAGTGGGTGCAGATTGATGAACCGGCACTGGTGCTGGAGCTGCCGCCAGCGTGGCTGGAGGCCTTTAAACCGGCTTATGACGCCCTGCAGGGCCAGGTCAAACTGCTGCTGACCACCTATTTTGAAGGCGTTAGCGACAATCTCGCGACCATTGCTGCGCTGCCGGTCCAGGGGCTGCACGTCGATCTGGTCCACGGTAAAGATGATGTCGCCGAACTGCATAATTGTCTGCCTGCCGACTGGCTGCTGTCCGCCGGCCTGATCAACGGGCGTAACGTCTGGCGCGCCGATCTCGCCGAAAAATATGCGCAAATTAAAAACCTCGTCGGTAAGCGCGAGCTGTGGGTCGCGACATCCTGCTCTCTGTTGCACAGCCCGATCGACCTGAGCGTGGAGACGCGCCTTGATGCGGAAGTGAAGAGCTGGTTTGCCTTCGCGCTGCAAAAATGCGGTGAGCTGGCGCTGCTGCGCGATGCGCTGAACAGCGGCGATACCGCGGCGATTACCGAGTGGAGCGCGCCAGTCCATGCCCGTCGCCATTCGACGCGCGTACACAACCCGGCGGTGGAAAAACGGCTGGCGGCGATCACCGCTCAGGACAGCCAGCGCGCCAGCCCCTATGAGGTTCGCGCTCAGGCGCAGCGTCAACGCTTTAACCTGCCGGCGTGGCCGACCACCACTATCGGGTCATTCCCGCAGACGACCGAGATCCGCGGCCTGCGCCTGGACTTCAAAAAGGGCAATCTGGACGCCAGTCATTATCGTACCGGCATTGCGGAACATATTAAGCAGGCGATCGTCGAGCAGGAGCGGTTAGGATTAGACGTACTGGTGCACGGGGAAGCCGAGCGGAACGATATGGTGGAATACTTCGGTGAGCATCTGGACGGTTTCATCTTCACGCAAAACGGCTGGGTGCAGAGTTATGGCTCCCGCTGCGTGAAGCCGCCGGTGGTGATCGGCGACGTCAGCCGTCCACAGGCGATCACCGTCGAATGGGCGAAGTACGCGCAGTCGCTGACCGACAAGCCGGTGAAAGGGATGCTCACTGGACCGGTGACGATTCTGTGCTGGTCCTTCCCGCGGGAAGACGTCAGCCGTGAAACCATCGCGAAACAGATTGCGCTGGCCCTGCGTGATGAAGTGGCGGATCTGGAAGCGGCCGGTATCGGCATCATCCAGATTGATGAGCCTGCTTTGCGCGAAGGGTTACCGCTGAAGCGCAGCGATTGGGATGCCTATCTACAGTGGGGTGTGGAAGCCTTCCGCCTTAACGCCGCGGTGGCCAAAGACGACACTCAGATCCATACCCACATGTGCTATTGCGAGTTCAACGACATCATGGACTCCATCGCCGCGCTGGACGCCGACGTGATCACCATTGAAACCTCGCGTTCAGACATGGAACTGCTGGAGTCGTTCGAAGTGTTCGAGTATCCCAATGAAATCGGGCCGGGGGTATATGATATTCACTCGCCAAACGTACCGAGCGTGGAGTGGATCGAAGCGCTGCTGGAAAAAGCCGCGCAGCGTATCCCGGCGGAGCGGCTGTGGGTCAACCCGGACTGCGGCCTGAAAACCCGGGGCTGGCCGGAGACTCGCGCCGCGCTGGCGAATATGGTGCAAGCGGCGCGTAACCTGCGTCAATCTGCCTGATCGTCACCCGAAAAATCAAAAAGGAGGCATTTGCCTCCTTTTTTTCCTGCTTCGGACGATTACCCTTTTTTACCGCCATATTGAGCAAACCAGTCGAGCATCCGCTGCCAGCCGTCTTTGGCTGACTCTTCGTGATAGCTGGCGCGATAGTCGGCGTTAAAGGCGTGATCGGCTTCAGGATAGACCACGATTTCCGCCGTGGCGTTGGCCGCCCGCAGCGCCTGGCGCATGGTTTCGACGGTGTCCTGGGGAATGCTGGCGTCTTTAGCGCCGTACAGGCCGAGTACCGGGGCGTTGAGATCGACGGCGATATCCACCGGGTGTTTTGGCGAATTCAGCGATTTTTCTCCTACCAGTTTGCCGTACCAGGCTACCGCCGCCTTCAACTGCGGGTTATGGGCAGCATATAGCCAGGTGATACGTCCGCCCCAGCAGAAGCCGGTGATCAGCAGACGATGGGCATCGCCGCCATGGCGCGCCGCCCAGCTGGCGACGTGGTCGAGATCCGCCAGCACCTGCGCGTCCGGCACCTTCGTAACCAGCTCTTTAAACAGGGTCGGGATATCGTGATACTCATTCGGATCGCCCTGACGGAAGTACAATTCAGGCGCGATAGCCAGATAGCCTTCCTGCGCCAGGCGACGACAAAGATCGCGAATATGCTCATGCACGCCGAAGATTTCCTGCACCACGATGACGATCGGCAATGGGCCATCAGCGTTTTTCGGGCGGGCATGGTAAGCCGGCATGTTTTCCCCCTGAGAGGGAATAGAGGTCTCTCCGGCGACAATATGCTCTTCCGGCGTATGAACGGCGGTTGCGGCATGCGGCGAGGCTGCAGGTGCGAATCCAGGTTGCTTGGTGGTGGTCATGGTATTCTCCGTACCCTTATTTATTAGCGCATCAGTAACTATAGACCCTTTACCTTTAGTTCGGGCGGTAATAAAGCACAGTGCCTGAAAGCGGCTATCTTTTGTTCAGTGACGATGAATATAACTTGTTAATGTGATGTTTATCACTATTTACTGAAAAACAACTGCAATCATTATTGTTCTTGGTGACTAACATCACAAAATGTTGCCAGGGGCTTCTGTACAGTACCGTTTTGCTTCTGCTGATAATTCGACCCACAGAGGAGTTTTTTATGTCCAAGTCTGATGTTTTTCATCTCGGCCTCACCAAGAACGATTTACAAGGGGCTACGCTGGCTATCGTCCCTGGCGATCCGGAGCGTGTGGAAAAGATCGCCGCGCTGATGGATAAGCCGGTTAAGCTGGCATCTCACCGCGAATTTACCTCCTGGCGCGCGGAACTGGACGGCAAACCGGTGATCGTCTGCTCCACCGGCATCGGCGGCCCGTCTACGTCTATCGCTGTGGAAGAGCTGGCGCAGCTTGGCGTGCGTACCTTCCTGCGCATTGGCACCACCGGCGCCATTCAGCCGCACATCAACGTTGGCGATGTGCTGGTGACTACCGCTTCCGTTCGTCTGGACGGCGCCAGCCTGCACTTCGCGCCGATGGAATTCCCGGCCGTCGCAGATTTCGCCTGCACCACCGCGCTGGTGGAAGCAGCGAAATCCATTGGCGCCACCACCCATATCGGCGTGACCGCTTCCTCGGATACCTTCTACCCGGGACAGGAGCGTTACGACACCTTCTCCGGCCGCGTAGTGAGCCGCTTCAAAGGCTCCATGGAAGAGTGGCAGGCGATGGGCGTGATGAACTATGAAATGGAATCCGCTACGCTGCTGACCATGTGCGCCAGCCAGGGCCTGCGCGCCGGGATGGTGGCCGGGGTTATCGTTAACCGTACCCAGCAAGAGATCCCTAACGCCGAAACCATGAAGCAAACCGAAAGCCACGCGGTGAAAATCGTCGTGGAAGCGGCGCGCCGTCTGCTGTAATTCAACGCTTTCCCTGTCAGGCCGGATCCTCCGGCCTTTTTTTGCGTCGCCTCTCGCAGGAAATTCCTTTTAAACTGGACGTTTGTACAGCACAATTCTATTTTGTGTCATCAGGTTATCGCAGGGGGCGTCGTGGATCTCTCCATTATTATCAGCGCGGTTATCGCACTGGCTGCTGGATTAATCGTCGGCTGGCTGGCGACCAAAGCGCGCGCCGATCAAATTCGGGCCGATCTTATCGAGGAGCGGCGAGAGCTGGATATTGAGCTGAGCGCCGCCCGTCAGCAGCTGGTACAGGAAGCCCACTGGCATGAAGAGTGCGAGCTGCTGAACAACGAGCTGCGCAGCCTGCGGGATATCAATACCTCGCTGGAGGCCGATCTGCGGGAGGTTACCACCCGGCTCGAATCCACCCAGCTGCATGCGGAAGATAAGATCCGCCAGATGGTGAACAGCGAGCAGCGCCTGAGCGAGCAGTTTGAAAACCTCGCCAACCGCATTTTCGAACACAGCAACCGACGCGTCGATGAGCAAAATCGCCAGAGCCTGCATGGCCTGCTGACCCCGCTGCGCGAACAGCTGGACGGGTTCCGCCGCCAGGTGCAGGAGAGCTTCGGCCAGGAGGCGCGGGAAAGGCACACCCTGGCGCATGAGATCCGCAACCTGCAGCAGCTGAACGCGCAGATGGCGCAGGAGGCGCTGAACCTGACCAAAGCGCTGAAGGGCGATAACAAAACTCAGGGCAACTGGGGGGAAGTGGTTCTCACCCGCGTGCTGGAAGCCTCCGGCCTGCGGGAAGGCTATGAGTACCAGACCCAGGTCAGCATCGAGACCGACAACCGCTCGCGGATGCAGCCGGACGTCATCGTGCGCCTGCCGCAGGGTAAAGACGTGGTTATCGACGCCAAAATGACCCTTGTCGCCTATGAGCGCTATTTCAACGCCGAGGATGACTACACCCGCGAAGTCGCGCTGCAGGAGCACCTTGCCTCGGTGCGTAATCATATTCGCCTGCTGGGACGCAAGGATTATCAGCAACTGCCGGGCCTGCGCTCCCTCGACTATGTGCTGATGTTTATTCCCGTCGAGCCGGCATTCCTGCTGGCCATTGATCGTCAGCCCGAGCTCATTAGCGAGGCGTTGCAAAATAATATTATGCTGGTCAGCCCGACGACGCTGCTGGTGGCCCTGCGCACCATCGCCAATCTGTGGCGTTATGAGCACCAGAGCCGCAACGCGCAGAAGATCGCCGAGCGGGCGGGGCGCCTTTACGACAAAATGCGCCTGTTTGTGGACGATATGTCCACTATCGGCCAGAGTCTGGATAAAGCGCAAGAGAACTATCGCCAGGCGATGAAAAAGCTCGCTTCCGGGCGCGGTAATCTGCTGGCTCAGGCGGAAGCTTTTCGCGGGTTGGGCGTGGAGGTCAAGCGCGGGATTAATCCTGATTTAGTCGAACAAGCCACTGCTCAGGACGATCAATATCGTCTCGAAGAGGAGGATAACCTGCCGGAAAATGACGCATTTTCGCCCGACTCTGCCGAGGCGGTGCGCAGCCGGGAGGCGGCTCCGCCACGCTGAAACGTATGGGAAATGCGCTGAGTCTGATACACTCAGTGAACATTTTCTTGAAAAGCAAGCAGGCATAAAGATGGTTGAGGATTCACAAGAAACGACGCACTTTGGCTTTCAAACGGTCGCTAAAGAGCAGAAAGCGGACATGGTGGCGCATGTATTCCATTCTGTCGCCGCAAAGTATGATGTGATGAATGACTTAATGTCGTTTGGTATCCATCGTTTGTGGAAGCGTTTCACCATCGACTGCAGCGGTGTACGTCGCGGGCAGACCGTGCTGGATCTGGCGGGGGGTACCGGTGATTTGACGGCTAAGTTTTCCCGTCTGGTAGGGGAAACCGGCCGCGTTATGCTTGCTGATATCAATGATTCAATGCTCAAAATGGGCCGCGAAAAGCTGCGCAATATCGGCATCGTGGGTAACGTTGAGTATGTTCAGGCCAACGCGGAAGCCCTGCCGTTTGCTGATAATACCTTTGACTGCATCACCATCTCTTTCGGTCTGCGTAACGTGACCGACAAAGAGAAAGCGCTGCGTTCGATGTACCGCGTGCTGAAGCCGGGCGGACGTCTGCTGGTGTTGGAGTTTTCTAAACCCATTATTGAACCGCTGAGCAAAGCCTACGACGCTTACTCCTTCCATATCCTGCCGAAGGTGGGCGAGCTGGTGGCAAAAGACGGCGACAGCTATCGCTACCTGGCGGAGTCGATCCGTATGCATCCGGACCAGGAATCCCTGAAAGGGATGATGCAGGATGCAGGCTTCGAAAGCGTGGACTACTACAACCTGACGGCAGGTATCGTTGCTTTGCATCGCGGTTACAAGTTCTGACAGGAGGGACGCTATGCCTTTCACACCCCTGGTGACCGCTGGCATTGAAACGGCGCTGAATACTTTCCTCTGGCGCGACAAAGCGCTAAAACCGGCCCGCCAGCGCCTGCTGGGCAAGGTATTGCGGGTACAGCTGCAGGACCTCTCCACGCCCGTGGTGCTGGTGTTCAGCGAACGCCAGGTTGATGTCCTGAGCGCCTGGGAGGGAGAGGCCGACTGCACCGTGATTACCCGGCTCAGCGTACTGCCAAAACTGCGCAACCGTCAGCAGCTCACGGCGCTTATCCGCAGCGGCGAGCTGGAAGTGCAGGGCGATCTGCAGGTGGTGCAGAACATGGTCACCCTGTGCGATCTGGCAGAGTTCGATCCCGCTGAACTGCTGGCGCCTTACACCGGCGACATCGTGGCCGAAGGCGTCGGTAAAGTTCTCCGCGGCGGCGCTCAGTTTTTACTGAAAGGGGCGCAGCGCCAGCAGCGCTATGTCGCGGAAGCGATCACTGAAGAGTGGCGCCTGGCGCCGGGGCCGCTGGAGCTGGCCTGGTTTGCTGAAGAGACGACGGCTATTGAACGCGCGCTGGCCGCACTGGAAAAACGGCTGGAAACGCTGGAGGGCAAATGACGCCAGGAGAATTACGGCGCCTGTATTTCATCGTCCACACTTTTTTGAGCTACGGGCTCGATGAGCTCATCCCCAAAATGCGGATCACGCTGCCGCTGCGTATCTGGCGGCGGATGCTGTTCTGGATACCAAACCGCCATCAGGATCAACCCCTTGGCGCCCGTCTGCGGCTGGCGCTTCAGGAGCTGGGGCCGGTGTGGATTAAATTCGGCCAGATGCTTTCCACGCGGCGGGATCTCTTTCCGCCGCATATTGCCGATCAGCTGGCGCTGTTGCAGGACCGCGTGGCGCCCTTTGACGGGAAGCTCGCGCAGCAGCAGATAGAGAAAGCGATGGGTGGCCTACCGGTGGAGGCCTGGTTTGATGATTTCTCCGTTGAGCCGTTAGCCTCGGCGTCTATCGCCCAGGTGCATACCGCGCGTCTGAAAGAGAACGGCAAAGAGGTGGTGATCAAGGTTATCCGTCCGGATATTTTGCCGATCATTAAAGCGGACATGAAGCTCATCTACCGCCTGGCGCGCTGGGTGCCGCGTCTGCTGCCTGATGGCCGCCGTCTGCGCCCGCAGGAGGTGGTTCGTGAGTATGAAAAAACGCTGCTGGACGAGCTGAACCTGCTGCGGGAATCCGCTAACGCCATTCAGCTGCGGCGTAATTTCGAAGACAGCCCGATGCTGTATGTGCCGGAAGTGTACCCCGACTACTGCAGCGAAAGCATGATGGTGATGGAGCGCATCTACGGCATTCCGGTGTCCGACGTCGAGGCGCTGGAGGCTCAGGGAACCAACCTGCAGCTGCTGGCGGAGCGGGGCGTGCAGGTCTTCTTCACCCAGGTGTTTCGCGACAGTTTTTTCCATGCTGATATGCACCCTGGCAACATATTCGTCAGCTACGAGCACCCGGAAGATCCGCAGTATATCGGCATCGATTGCGGCATTGTCGGCTCGCTGAACAAAGAAGATAAGCGCTATCTGGCGGAAAACTTTATCGCCTTTTTCAACCGCGATTATCGTAAGGTTGCCGAGCTGCACGTCGACTCCGGTTGGGTTCCGCCGGACACTAATGTCGAAGAGTTTGAGTTCGCGATCCGCACGGTCTGCGAGCCCATCTTTGAGAAGCCGCTGGCGGAGATCTCCTTCGGCCACGTGCTGCTTAATCTGTTCAACACCGCGCGGCGCTTCAATATGGAAGTCCAGCCGCAGCTTGTTTTGCTACAGAAGACATTACTTTACGTAGAAGGGGTAGGCCGGCAGCTCTATCCTCAGTTAGACTTGTGGAAAACGGCGAAGCCTTTCCTTGAGTCGTGGATCAAAGATCAGGTCGGTATTCCGGCGCTGGTGCGCGCGTTTAAAGACAAAGCGCCGTTCTGGATCGAAAGAATGCCTGAAATACCTGAGCTGGTGTATCAGAGCCTGCAGCAGAGCAAACAGCTGCAGACCAGCGTCGATACTATCGTGCGGGATATGCATGTGCGTCATGTGCGCCAGGGCCAATCCCGTTATCTGTTTGGTATAGGCGCGGTTTTATTGCTCAGTGGTACGCTGCTCTTTATCCATCGCCCTGAGTGGGGAATGATGCCCGGCTGGCTGATGGCCGGCGGTGTCGTGACCTGGCTGATTGGCTGGCGAAAAACCCGCTGATCGGTTCGCCACTTCATGACGCAGGCTTATTTGCGCAAAATCATGCCGGTGGCCTGACGGCGAGGCGGCTGGCAGGATGGCGTGTATAATGCGTCCACATAATTCATCATCTGTCATAGGGGAACGTGTATGGGTGGTATCAGTATTTGGCAGTTATTAATTGTTGTCGTCATCGTAGTTCTGCTATTCGGGACGAAGAAGCTGAGCTCACTGGGGTCAGACTTAGGGGCATCCATCAAAGGCTTTAAAAAAGCCATGAGTGATGATGATAAACCCGAAAAGTCGGCGCCAGACGCAGATTTCACGGCGAAAACTATCGCCGACAAACAGGATGATGCAAAAAAAGACGAGACAAAACGCCACGACAAAGAGCAGGTGTAACTCGTGTTCGATATTGGTTTTAGTGAACTACTGCTGGTGTTTGTAATTGGCCTCATTGTTCTGGGGCCACAGCGGCTTCCCGTCGCGGTTAAAACGGTGGTTGGCTGGATCCGTACGCTACGGTCGCTGGCGACCACGGTGCAGAATGAGCTGGCTCAGGAGCTAAAACTGCAGGAGTTCCAGGAGAGCCTCAAGAAGGTGGAAAAGGCCAGCCTGAATAACCTGACGCCGGAGCTGAAAGCCTCTATGGACGAGCTGCGCGAGGCCGCGGAATCGATGAAGCGCTCCTATAGCGCCCACGATCCGGAAAAGGCCAGCGACGAAGCGAATACCATCCATAATCCGGTGGTGAAAGGCAGCGAAGCGCAGCGGCAGGACGTCACGCCGGCGACGGCCGAACATCAGGCCAGCGCTCCGGTTCATGCGCCGGAGCCCGTGGCCGACGAGCAACCCGCTTCACCGGCAGAGAAAACATCCGCTACGGCGGCTGCCCCCCATTCTTCCCCCGCATCGAGTGATAAACCGTAAACATGGGCGTAGACGATACACAACCGCTAATTTCGCATCTGATTGAGCTGCGCAAGCGTCTGCTCAACAGCATCATTGCTATCCTGGTGATCTTCCTGGCGCTGGTCTATTTCGCCAATGATATCTATCAGCTGGTCTCGGCCCCGCTTATCAGCAAGATGCCGGTAGGCGCGACGATGATCGCCACCGATGTCGCTTCACCTTTCTTTACGCCGATAAAGCTGACCTTTATGGTGTCGGTGATCCTGTCGGTGCCGATTATTCTGTATCAGGTATGGGCCTTCGTCGCGCCGGCGCTGTATAAGCACGAGCGCCGGCTGGTGGTGCCCTTGCTGGTCTCCAGCACGCTGCTGTTCTATATCGGCATGGCTTTCGCGTATTTTGTCGTGTTTCCGCTGGCGTTCGGCTTTCTGACCCATGCTGCCCCGGAGGGGGTGCTGGTCTCGACCGATATCCGCAGCTATCTCGACTTCGTGATGGCGCTGTTTATGGCGTTCGGGGTCTCTTTTGAGGTGCCGGTCGCCATTGTGCTGCTCTGCTGGATGGGCGTCACTACGCCGGAAGAGCTGCGCAAAAAACGGCCGTATGTGCTGGTGGGCGCCTTCGTGGTGGGCATGCTGCTGACGCCGCCGGACGTGTTCTCGCAGACGCTGCTGGCCATTCCGATGTACTGTCTGTTTGAAGTCGGGGTGTTCTTCGCCCGCTTCTACACCGGGAAGCGCCTGACGCGCGATGACGATGCCGCGGCCGAAGCTGAAGCCGCTGAGCACAGAGAAGAGTAATACCGCCAACCGCCCGTCAGGGCGGTTGTTATATGGAGCGATCATGTTTGATATCGGCGTTAATCTGACCAGTTCACAGTTTGCTCGCGACCATGATGAGGTGGTGGCGCGCGCCCGGTCGGCGGGGGTCCACGGCATGCTGCTGACCGGCACAAATTTGCCGGAGAGCCAGCAGGCGCAGAGAATGGCGAGCCATTACGCCGGCTGCTGGTCCACGGCGGGGGTTCATCCCCATGACGGCAGCAGCTGGACGCCAGCGGTCGCCGAGGCGATTTATGTCCTTGCCCGCGAGCCGCAGGTGGTGGCGATAGGGGAATGTGGTCTGGATTTTAATCGTAATTTCTCCACGCCGCAGGAGCAGGAGGCGGCATTCAGCGCCCAACTGGCGCTGGCCGCCGAGCTGTCGATGCCGGTGTTTTTACACTGCCGCGACGCCCACGACCGGTTTCTGACGCTACTTAAACCCTGGCTTGGGAAGATCCCGGGCGCGGTGCTGCACTGCTTTACCGGCAGCCGCAGCGAGGTGCAGGAATGTCTGGATCTGGGGCTGTTTATCGGCATTACCGGTTGGGTGTGCGATGAGCGGCGCGGGCTCGAGCTGCGAGAGCTACTGCCGGCGATCCCGGCGGAACGTCTGCTGCTGGAGACCGATGCGCCCTATCTGCTGCCGCGCGACCTCAAGCCGAAACCCGCCTCGCGTCGTAACGAGCCCGCGTATTTGCCGCATATCCTGGCCAGCGTCGCGGCCTGGCGCGGCGAGGAGGCGCAGTGGCTTGAGGCGCAAACGGACGCAAACGTTAGGGCGCTGTTTGGCGTAGACGTTATCGGCGCTTAGATTTTCTGGAAATCGGTGTTTTTAACGCTCTGCAGGACTTGCTTATTCAGCAGGTTTAACAGCAACATAGAGCGTGCTTCACCGTCCGGCTCGGTAAATATAGCCTGTAAGCCTTCGAACGCGCCGTCGGTGATCAGTACGCTATCGCCCTCATGCGGCGTTTCCGGGTCGGTGATGCCTTCCGGTTTATAGATAGAGAGCTGATGGATGACCGCCGAGGGGACGATAGCGGGTAGGGCGCCAAAGCGCACGAAGTTGTTAACCCCGCGGGTGGCGCTGATGGTGGTGGTATGAATCACCTCTGGATCGAACTCAATAAACAGGTAGTTCGGGAACAGCGGTTCGCTGACCATGGTGCGTTTACCGCGAATGATTTTTTCCAGCGCAATCGTCGGCATCAGGCAGTTAACTGACTGACGTTCCAGATGTTCCTGGGCTCGTTGTAGCTGCCCACGTTTGCAATACAGTAAGTACCAGGCTTGCATAATGACTCATTCCACTTCTAATAACGGCAAGCATAACAAATGGCTGGTGTAATCGCGAAAGCCATTATAATTGAAATCCAAATTTCAGCGTTCTTTCACGCTAATTTAACAAAATTACAGCATCTCGCCGTTGAACACCGTATAATTAGCCGCCTGTAGAGAGGTCAATAACACTTTCATGAAATATCACGATCTTCGCGACTTTCTGACACTCCTGGAACAACAGGGCGAACTAAAACGTATCACTCTGCCGGTCGATCCCCACCTGGAAATCACCGAAATTGCCGACCGCACCCTGCGCGCTGGCGGTCCGGCGTTGCTGTTTGAGAATCCGAAAGGCTATACCATGCCGGTGCTGTGCAACCTGTTCGGCACGCCGCGGCGCGTGGCGCTGGGAATGGGTCAGGAGGACGTCAGTTCGCTGCGCGAGGTGGGTAAGCTGTTAGCCTTTCTGAAAGAGCCTGAGCCGCCCAAAGGTTTCCGCGATCTGTTTGATAAGCTGCCGCAGTTTAAGCAAGTGCTGAATATGCCGACCAAACGTCTGCGCGGCGCCCCCTGCCAGCAAAAAATCATCCAGGGCGATGACGTCGACCTGAGGAAAATCCCGATTATGACCTGCTGGCCGGACGATGCCGCGCCGCTGATCACCTGGGGGCTGACGGTGACCCGCGGGCCGCACAAAGAGCGGCAGAACCTGGGGATTTATCGCCAGCAGCTGATTGGCAAAAACAAACTGATTATGCGCTGGCTGTCTCATCGCGGCGGCGCACTGGATTTCCAGGAGTGGAGCGCGGCGCGTCCGGGCGAACGCTTCCCGGTTTCTGTGGCGCTCGGCGCCGACCCAGCGACCATTCTTGGCGCGGTGACCCCGGTGCCGGATACGTTGTCGGAATATGCCTTTGCCGGGCTGCTGCGCGGTACCAAAACCGAAGTGGTGAAATGCGTCTCGAACGATCTTGAAGTGCCTGCCAGCGCAGAGATTGTGCTGGAAGGTTATATCGAGGCCGGGGAGATGGCGCCGGAAGGTCCGTATGGCGACCATACCGGCTACTACAATGAAGTAGACCAGTTTCCGGTGTTTACGGTCACCCATATTACCCAACGTGAAGACGCGATTTATCATTCGACCTATACCGGCCGTCCGCCGGATGAGCCTGCGGTGCTGGGCGTGGCGCTGAATGAAGTCTTCGTCCCGATCCTGCAAAAACAGTTTCCGGAAATCGTCGATTTCTATCTGCCGCCGGAAGGGTGCTCCTACCGCCTGGCGGTGGTGACGATGAAAAAACAGTATGCAGGCCATGCCAAGCGCGTGATGATGGGCGTCTGGTCGTTCCTGCGCCAGTTTATGTACACCAAATTCGTGATTGTCTGCGATGACGATGTCAACGCCCGCGACTGGAACGATGTGATTTGGGCGATCACTACCCGTATGGACCCGGCTCGTGATACGGTACTGGTAGAGAATACGCCAATTGATTATCTGGATTTTGCCTCGCCGGTTTCCGGCCTGGGTTCAAAAATGGGGCTGGATGCCACCAATAAATGGCCTGGCGAAACCCAGCGTGAATGGGGTCGCCCAATCAAAAAAGATCCTGCCGTCACGGCGCGCATTGACGCCATCTGGGATGATCTGGCCATCTTTAAACAACAGTAAGCGGGGCTAACGCCGCTGTTTTGCTCTATATACCCGACAGAGGGGACGCATGACAACCTTAAGCTGTAAAGTGACCTCGGTGGAGGCGATTACCGATACCGTGTATCGTGTTCGATTAGTACCGGAAGCGGCATTCTCTTTCCGCGCTGGCCAGTATCTGATGGTGGTAATGGATGAGCGCGACAAACGCCCATTCTCCATGGCCTCCACGCCGGCGGAACAGGAATTTATCGAACTGCATATCGGCGCCTCGGAGCTCAATCTGTACGCGATGGCGGTCATGGATCGCATCCTGAAAGAGCGCGAAATTGAGGTTGATATCCCGCATGGCGAAGCCTGGCTGCGTGAAGATGAAGACCGCCCGCTGATTTTGATTGCCGGCGGCACCGGCTTCTCTTATGTGCGTTCTATTCTGCTGACCGCGCTGTCACGCAATCCTCAGCGCGATATCGCGATTTACTGGGGCGGCCGCGAGACCAAACATCTGTACGATCTGGCTGAGCTGGAAGCCTTGAGCGTCAAACATCCGAATCTGCGCATTGAGCCGGTGGTTGAGCAGCCGGAAGAGGGCTGGCGTGGGCGTTCCGGCACCGTGCTGACCGCGGTGCTGCAGGATTACGGTACCCTGGCCGATCACGATATCTATATTGCCGGGCGTTTTGAGATGGCCAAGATTGCTCGCGACCTGTTCTGCAACGAACGCGGCGCGCGCGAAGATCGCCTGTTTGGCGACGCGTTTGCCTTTATCTGATATCTGCAAATAAAAAACCCGCCCCTGACAGGCGGGAAGAACGGCAACTAAACTGTCTCTCTTCGCCAATGACGTCATAACTGCGTCGGCTGCGCTCGCTCACCCGAATCACTTACTTCAGTAAGCTCATCGGGGTTCGCTCGCTTGCCGCCTTGTTCTGACGCCATTGGCTGTGAGATACCCTTTTGTAAATTTACACCCGCTCAAACACGGTGGCGATCCCTTGTCCCAGGCCAATGCACATGGTGGCGAGGCCGAACTGGGCATCTTTACGCTCCATCTGATTGATCAACGTAGTGCTAATACGCGCCCCGGAACAACCGAGCGGATGACCGAGCGCGATCGCCCCGCCGTTAAGGTTGATCTTCTCATCGATCTGCTCCATCAGGCCCAGATCTTTAATGCACGGCAGGATCTGCGCGGCAAAGGCCTCATTCATTTCAAAGACGTCGATATCGCTGGTGGATAAGCCCGCTTTTTTCAGCGCCAGCTTCGAGGCGGGAACCGGGCCATAGCCCATAATGGACGGGTCGCAGCCGACCACCGCCATCGAACGGACGCGGGCGCGTGGCTTCAGCCCCAGTTCGCGGGCGCGACTTTCGCTCATCAGCAGCATCGCCGCCGCGCCATCGGAAAGGGCGGAAGAGGTACCCGCCGTTACCGTACCGGTCACCGGGTCAAACGCCGGCCTCAGGGTAGACAGCGTCTCGACGGTGGTTTCCGGGCGGATCACTTCGTCATAGTTAAAGGACTTCAGTACGCCATCGGCATCGTGGCCGCCGGTGGGGATAATCTCGGCTTTGAATGCGCCGGACTGGGTCGCAGCCCAGGCGCGGGCGTGGGAGCGCGCGGCGAACTGATCCTGCATTTCCCGGCTAATGCCGTGCAGACGCGCCAGCATTTCAGCGGTCAGCCCCATCATCCCTGCCGCCTTCGCCACGTTGCGACTCAGGCCCGGGTGGAAATCGACGCCGTGGCTCATCGGCACATGGCCCATGTGCTCCACGCCGCCAATCAGGCAAACGCTGGCATCGCCGGTCATGATCATGCGTGCGGCATCGTGCAGCGCCTGCATGGAAGAACCGCACAGACGGTTAACCGTGTTTGCCGGTACCGAATGCGGGATCTCCGCCAGCAGCGCCGCGTTACGGGCGATGTTAAAACCCTGCTCGAGGGTTTGCTGTACGCAGCCCCAGTAGATATCGTCTATCGCGCTTGCCTCAAGCGACGGGTTGCGCGACAGCAGGCTACGCATCAGGTGCGCGGAGAGGTCTTCCGCGCGCACGTGGCGAAATGCGCCGCCCTTTGAACGGCCCATCGGGGTGCGAATAGCATCGACAATGACAACCTGTTCCATTGTGACTCCTTAAGCCGTTTTCAGAGCGCCAACCGGACGGGCTGGCTCTACCTGGGGATAATACGCTTCGTTATGGCGCGCTTTGTCACGCAGACCGGCAGGGACTTCATACAGCGGCCCAAGGTGCTGGTACTGCTGCGCCATATCGAGATACTTCGCGCTGCCGATGGTATCCAGCCAGCGGAAGGCGCCGCCGTGGAACGGAGGGAAGCCGAGGCCGTATACCAGCGCCATATCCGCTTCCGCCGGGCTGGCGATAATGCCTTCTTCCAGGCAGCGGACGACTTCGTTAACCATCGGGATCATCATGCGGGCGATAATCTCTTCATCGCTGAAATCGCGCTTCGGCTGGCTGACGTCGGCCAGCAGGCTGTCGACGGCGGCATCTTCTTCTTTCTTCGGCTTACCTTTGCTGTCGTCTTTATAGCGCCAGAAGCCGAGGCCGTTCTTCTGGCCGAAACGGTTGGCGTCAAACAGGGCGTCGATGGCGTCGCGATAATCTTTCTGCATCCGCTGCGGGAATCCCGCCGCCATGACCGCCTGAGCATGGTGCGCGGTGTCGATGCCGACCACGTCCAGCAGATAGGCCGGGCCCATCGGCCAGCCAAACTGTTTCTCCATCACTTTGTCGACTTTGCGGAAATCCGCCCCGTCGCGCAGCAGCTGGCTGAAGCCGGCGAAGTAGGGGAACAGCACGCGGTTGACGAAGAAACCGGGACAATCATTGACCACGATTGGCGTCTTGCCCATTTTGCTGGCCCAGGCGACGACTTTGGCAATGGTCTTATCCGAGGTTTTTTCGCCGCGGATCACTTCTACCAGCGGCATGCGATGCACCGGGTTAAAGAAGTGCATGCCGCAGAAGTTTTCCGGGCGCTGCAGAACGCTGGCCAGCTCGCTGATGGGGATCGTTGAGGTGTTGGACGCCAGCACGCTATCCGGGCGGATTTTATCTTCCGTTTCCGCCAGCACCGCTTTCTTCACTTTCGGGTTTTCCACCACCGCTTCAACGACCACGTCCACGCGATCAAAACCGCTATACTCCAGCGTCGGCTGAATGGTGCTTATTACTCCGGCCAGCTTCAGACCGTCGATTTTGCCGCGTTCCAGCTGTTTATTCAGTAGCTTCGCCGCTTCGGTCATGCCGAGCGTCAGCGATTTATCGTTGATATCCTTCATGATGACCGGCACGCCTTTCCACGCCGACTGATAAGCGATGCCGCCGCCCATAATGCCCGCGCCCAGGACGGCGGCCTGCTTCGGCGTTTCGACATCTTTGGTCAGTTTTTTCGCTTTCGCTTTGACGTACTGGTCGTTGAGGAAGATACCGACCAGCGCGCGGGCCTCATTGGTATGAGCCAGCGGGACAAAGCTTTTATTTTCCAGCACCAGGGCCTCTTCACGACCAAGACGCGCGGCGGCTTCAATGGTTTTCACCGCGGTGATCGGCGCCGGATAATGCTTCCCGGCGGTTTGCGCGACCATGGCTTTGGCGATGGTGAAACTCATCGTCGCTTCAATTTTGCTGAGCTTCAGCGGCTCCAGCTTCGGTTGACGTTTCGCTTTCCAGTCCAGGTCGCCCTGAATCGCCTGGCGCAGGATCGCCAGCGCGCCGTCGCGCAGTTTGTCGGCAGCAACTACGCCATCCACCAGGCCGATTTTCAGCGCTTGCTCGGCACCGACATCTTTCCCGGCAGCAATGATCTCCAGCGCGCTGTCGGCGCCGAGCAGGCGCGGCAAACGGACTGAGCCGCCGAAGCCTGGCATAATGCCGAGTTTGGTTTCCGGCAGACCAATGCGCAGATCCGGCGTCGCCAGGCGGTAATCGGTCGCCAGGACGCATTCACAACCACCGCCCAGCGCGTAACCGTTGACGGCGGAGACGGTGGGGACCGGAAGATCTTCCAGACGGTTGAAGACGCTGTTAGCAAAATGCAGCCATTGGCTTAACTGCTCCTCAGGGACCAGGAACAGTGAGAGGAATTCCGTAATATCCGCGCCGACGATAAACGCCGCTTTTTCAGAGCGCAGCATCAGGCCTTTAAGATCGTTTTGTTTTTCCAGTACGTCCAGCGCATGACCGAGGCTGGCTACGGTTGCGGTATCAAGCTTGTTGACCGAACCTGGGGCATCGAACACCAGTTCGGCGATGCCATCTTCCAGCCAGTCGAGGTACAGGGTGTCGCCTTTGTAGAGCATGTCAGTCTCCTGAATCCAGCAATATGATCTGGTCATACCAGATGAAACGGAGTGTGGAATTTATGTTAAAGAATTGCAAATTACTCTTTAAATAATTGCTGGTCGGATCACATCCGGTGGAAATCACCCGCACGCAGGTCGATGTGCTAAGATGCGGAGTATCACGATCCCATAAAAGCAAAGGACAAAAGATGGAATCCCTGGCCGCGCTCTATAAAAATCATATTGTTACCCTACAAGAACGTACCCGCGACGTCCTGTCCCGTTTTCAGATGGATGCTCTGCTGATTCACTCCGGCGAGCTGGTTAACGTCTTCCTTGATGACCATCCGTACCCGTTCAAGGTCAATCCGCAGTTCAAAGCCTGGGTGCCGGTGACTCAGGTGCCTAACTGCTGGTTGCTGGTGGACGGTGTGAATAAACCGAAGCTGTGGTTCTATCTGCCGGTTGATTACTGGCATAACGTTGAGCCGCTGCCGACCTCGTTCTGGACCGAAGAGGTCGATGTGGTCGCGCTGCCGAAGGCCGATGGCATCGGCAGCCAACTGCCTGCCGCTCGCGGAAATATTGGTTATATCGGGCCGGTGCCGGAGCGCGCGCTGGGTCTGGGAATCGCCGCGGATAAGATCAACCCGAAAGGGGTTATCGATTATCTGCATTACTACCGGGCTTACAAAACCGATTACGAGCTGGCCTGTATGCGTGAAGCGCAGAAGTCGGCGGTGAATGGTCATCGTGCGGCCTATGAAGCTTTCCAGTCCGGGATGAGCGAATTCGATATCAATCAGGCCTATCTTACCGCAACCGGTCACCGCGATACCGACGTGCCTTACAGCAACATCGTGGCGCTGAACGAGCATGCTTCTGTCCTGCACTACACCAAACTGGACCACCGAGCTCCGGCGGAAATGCGCAGCTTCCTGCTCGACGCCGGTGCGGAATATAACGGCTATGCTGCGGATCTGACGCGGACCTGGGCGGCACACGGCGATAACGATTTCGCCCATTTGATTAAAGACGTTAACGACGAGCAGCTGGCGCTGATTAGCACCATGAAAGCCGGGACTCGCTACGTCGATTACCATATCCAGTTCCACCAGCGTATTGCGAAACTGCTGCGTAAACACCAGTTAGTCACTGACATGAGCGAAGAGGCGATGGTGGAAAACGATCTGACCGGGCCATTTATGCCGCACGGGATTGGTCATCCGCTGGGTCTGCAGGTGCATGATGTTGCTGGCTTTATGCAAGACGACGCCGGTACGCATCTGGCGGCGCCAGCGAAATACCCGTATCTGCGCTGCACCCGTATTATCGAGCCGCGTATGGTGTTGACCATTGAACCCGGCATCTACTTTATCGAGTCGTTACTGGCGCCGTGGCGTGAAGGCCCGTTCAGCAAACACTTCAACTGGCAAAAAATTGACGCCATGAAGCCATTCGGCGGGATCCGTATCGAAGATAACGTGGTGGTTCACGAAAACAGTATCGAAAACATGACGCGCGATCTGAAGCTGGCCTAATGGAGAGCTGGTTAATCCCGGCGGCGCCCGTTTCCGTCGTTGAGGAGATCAAAAAGAGCCGTTTTATCACGCTGTTGGCGCATACCGACGGCGTGGCGGCGGCGAAAGCCTTTGTCGAGTCCGTCAGAGCGGATCACCCTGATGCCCGTCACCACTGCGTGGCGTGGGTCGCCGGACCGCCTGATGATTCGCAACAGCTTGGGTTTTCTGATGATGGCGAACCGGCGGGAACGGCGGGTAAACCGATGCTGGCGCAGCTGATGGGAAGCGGCGTCGGCGAGATAACCGCTGTCGTCGTGCGTTACTACGGTGGTATCCTGCTGGGCACCGGCGGCCTGGTGAAAGCCTATGGCGGCGGTGTTCATCAGGCGCTGGCGCAGTTGACGACACTGCGCAAGACGCCGTTAACGGCATATACTTTGCAATGTGAATATGGGCAACTGGCCGGCGTCGAAGCGCTGCTCGCCCAATTTTCCGGCAACGTCGTTGAAAGCGAATATCTGGCGTCGGTTCGGCTGCGCGTGGCGCTTCCCCAGGCTGAAGTGGCGGCTTTTTCAGCAAAACTGGCTGATTTTAGTCGCGGTTCATTGCAATTGCTGAAGATTAACGAATAATCCCCTCTGTTTTTTTGCCTATCAAAGGAAGCGCCAGAGATGCATTTTCGCGCCATAACCCGAATCGTTGGACTACTGGTCATCTTGTTTTCGGGGACGATGATCGTCCCGGGATTAGTGGCCCTGATATATCGCGATGGCGCGGGACGGGCCTTCACTCAAACTTTTTTTGTCGCTCTGGCGATCGGCTCCATGCTGTGGTGGCCGAACCGTAAGCAAAAGGGCGAACTGAAATCCCGTGAAGGATTTCTGATCGTGGTGCTGTTCTGGACCGTGCTGGGTAGCGTAGGGGCCTTGCCCTTTATTTTCGCCGAACAGCCGAACCTGACGGTGACGGATGCCTTCTTCGAGTCATTTTCCGGCCTGACGACGACCGGGGCGACCACCCTGGTGGGGCTGGACTCGCTCCCGCACGCTATCCTCTTTTACCGGCAGATGCTGCAGTGGTTCGGCGGCATGGGGATCATTGTGTTGGCGGTGGCGATTCTGCCTATCCTCGGCGTCGGGGGGATGCAGCTCTACCGTGCGGAAATGCCCGGCCCGCTGAAAGATAACAAGATGCGCCCGCGCATCGCCGAGACGGCAAAGACATTGTGGCTCATCTATGTGTTACTGACGGTCGCCTGCGCATTGGCGCTCTGGTTTGCCGGTATGCCGGCCTTCGATGCGATAGGGCACAGCTTCGCCACCATCGCCATCGGCGGTTTCTCGACTCACGATGCCAGCGTCGGCTATTTCAACAGCCCGATGATCAACTCCATCATTGCCATCTTCCTGCTGATCTCCGGCTGTAACTACGGTCTGCATTTTTCGTTGTTGAGCGGACGCAGCCTGAAGGTGTACTGGCGCGACCCTGAGTTTCGAATGTTCATTGGCGTCCAGTTGACGCTGGTCATCGTCTGTACGCTGGTGCTATGGCTTCATAACGTGTACGGCTCGGTGCTGACGACGCTGAATCAGGCGTTTTTCCAGGTGGTGTCGATGGCGACCACCGCGGGATTCACCACCGATAGCATTGCGCGCTGGCCGCTGTTCCTGCCGGTGCTTCTGCTGTGCTCCGCATTTATCGGCGGCTGCGCAGGCTCCACGGGCGGTGGCTTAAAGGTTATCCGTATCCTGTTGCTGTTCAAGCAGGGCAACCGTGAGCTTAAGCGTCTGGTTCACCCGAATGCGGTGTATAGCATTAAATTAGGTAACCGCGCGCTGCCGGAACGTATTCTGGAAGCGGTATGGGGATTCTTCTCCGCCTATGCGCTGGTTTTTATCATTAGTATGCTGGCTATTATCGCCACCGGGGTGGATGACTTCTCCGCTTTCGCCTCCGTGGTGGCGACATTGAACAACCTCGGGCCTGGGCTCGGCGTCGTCGCGGACAACTTTGCCACCATGAACCCGGTCGCGAAATGGATCCTGATTGCTAATATGCTGTTTGGTCGTCTGGAAGTGTTCACCTTACTGGTGCTCTTTACTCCCACTTTCTGGCGCGAATAACAGGAGTGCTCGTGAAAACTTTAATTCTCTTTTCCACCCGCGACGGGCAGACACGTGAAATCGCTTCGTTTCTCGCCTCTGAGCTTAAAGAGCTGGGTATCGATGCGGACACCCTGAATCTGAACCGTACCGATGACGTGGAATGGCATCATTATGATCGCGTGGTGATTGGCGCGTCGATTCGCTACGGACACTTTCATCCGGCGGTGGACCGCTTTGTGAAAAAGCACCTTGCAGCATTGCAGGCGCTGCCGGGGGCATTCTTTTCGGTGAACCTGGTTGCGCGCAAACCCGAGAAGCGCACGCCGCAGACCAACAGCTATACGCGCAAGTTTCTGCTCAACTCGCCGTGGCAGCCGCAGAGCTGCGCGGTGTTTGCCGGGGCGCTACGTTACCCGCGTTACCGCTGGTACGATCGGTTTATGATCCGCCTGATTATGAAAATGACCGGGGGCGAAACGGATACCCGTAAAGAAGTGGTCTATACCGACTGGCAACAGGTCTCCCGATTTGCCCGAGAAATCGCGCAAATGATCCGCAAACAGGGCGTTTAAACAGCGTCTTGATGGAAAAGCGAGCGAACGAAAAGTTTTTTTGCATTTCCCCTTGTCACCTCG